>NZ_PISC01000010.1:0-61910 GCF_003049065.1 Campylobacter concisus
CTGCGTTGGATTCGAACCAACGGCCCCCTCATTAAAAGTGAGATGCTCTACCGACTGAGCTAGCAAGACATAGTTATTTAAAAAAGAATTGAGATTATACAAAAAACATTATTATATGTCAAGAAAAAATTAAATTTTAAATCAAATTAAAGCTATTTTGTCCGCTATTTCTAAGCAAAAAATATAAAATTTTATTTTTAAATTTTGTCAATTTAAAGCCAAAATTTCTTATAAATTTAAACCATTTTTATTTTGCAACTCAACAAGCAAAACTCCTTTGAGCATCTAATCCGCTTAGTGGCAAATTTAATCCCTACCTAAAAACCTTACCGCCATTTTTCTTGCTTTTTCTATCTTTTCAGCCTCTTGATTTTTGGACTGTGCTAGATGATATCCACTTTTTACCAAACAAAATTTGAGCCGCTTCTATCATAACTGCGCAAGCGTATAGCTCTTTTTCGCTAGAGATACCTTGCAAAAATGAGGCTTTTGTTTTATCTCGCAAGATTGCTTGGCTGGCCCTGTGAAATGACATCTGCATAAGGCTAGCTGCCGCCCAAGCCCTGCAAAGGCTGTCCTTGCTCTACCAAGCATCTCGCCTATTAAAATATCTATTTGTTCTAACGTACCAACCCAGCCAAGCGCTATTATAAGCTTGCGGCGAAGTGCATCATTTGTCCCTAAAAAAGAGGTTATTTGAGGAATAAGGCGGTCACAAAACGCGGTGTAAAAATCTCTATGCTTAGATTTAGTGAGGATTTGCGCTATAAGACAGATGGTTTCTATTTTTAGTTTTTGATCGCTCTTTTTGGCTAAGCGCTCAAACAAAAACTCCAGCCCAGCGCCTCCATGCCTATCAAAACTGCTTTCTAAATTTAGCTGCCTGCCCTCTTGCCACTCTTTGCAAATGAGCTCATAGTGATACGCTATCTCATCACTTGCGCCTAAATTTGCTATAAATTTGATCCTTTTGCTATCTGGGAAATTCTCTTTTTTAAGCTCTAGATACTCTCTTTCAAGATCATTTAAACTTAGCACTAAATTTTACTTTATCATCTCAAGTTTGGCTTTGCAGGCATCTTTGTAAGCACTTATGAAATTTGAGCCAACGCATTCGTTTAGATAGGGTTTAGCTAGCTTATACTGCTTTTGCCTGATGTAAATTTCACTTGCCAAATTTAGCGCATGCAAGCGGTCCTCTGGCTCAAGCTTCATATTTAGTATAAATTTCGCCTCATCAAGCGCCTCATCGAGGTTATCTGTCTTTAACGAAGCCTCTGAGTAGTCAAAATTTAGCTTTGGTGAGAAGGTATTTATCTTGGCTCTAGTTTGCAGCTCAAGCGCCTTTTTAGCGTAGGTTGCAGCGATAGCATAGTCGTTGCTCTTCATCGCGTAGTCACATATAGCTGCGTATGCCTCGATGATCTTAAAGTCCTGCCCTCTTAGCTGCTCGATCGCGCTGATCGTTGAGACCGCCTCAGTAAAGCGCTTTAGCGCAAGCAGCGAGTAAAATCTATCAAAAAGCGATGGCGTAGGATCCGAGTACTCGACCGCTGAACCAAGCGAGAGCGCGTCATTTGCCGCAGTGATCGCATGCTCGTAGTCTTTATTTTTATATAAAATTTTGCTCAAATTTACCAGCCACTCGACTCTATCTTCTAAATTTTCATCCTTTACATGCGCCTTGGCAAGCTCTAGCGCATCGTTGTAACGTGCCGTTCTAAAGTAACAGTTAAATAGCTTAAACTGCGGCAAAGATACCTTGCTCACATCGTAGTTTTCGAGTAAATTTACAACCGCCGTGCAGTCATCTTTTATGAAAAACTCTTTTGTTAGCTCAAGCGCAGCCTCATTTACAAGCTCCATCGCCTTGCTTAAATTTTCATCTTTTGCGAGGTTGTTATAAGCTAGCGCATCGGCAAATTTACGCTCTTTTAGATCAAGCTCGAGCTCGCTAATTAATGCCTTTTGGCTGATATTTGTGCCGGCATATTTTTCGATGAGATCTTTATATCTTGCGTGAAGTGCGGTGGCATTTTTGTCGTCCTCTTCAAAAAATAACCCATCCTTTGCCTTGGCGACCTCATCGATATAATCGCCATATTTAAACTCTTTTTCGTATCTGTTTAGATACTCATACGCCCTTTTTTCATCTTTGGTTTTGGCTAAATTTAACGCTAAATTTTTTAATGCTGCCTCGTAAAAATCCTTTGTCCTGTCGCTATTATTTACCAAAATTTCATAAATTTTAGCAGCCACATCTGGCATATCTTTGCTGGCAAATGTATAGGCTAAATTCATCGATTTTGTCGGATCGTTCATAAAAAATTTTTCATTTGCATTTGCGATCTTTAGCACAAATTTCTTCGCCTCATCAAATTTCTCTTTATCGATATTTGCGTCTGCTAGACTTAGCGCAGCCCTGCTTGCAAGGTCGATGTCATTTGTCGAGTAGAGCACCTTTTCATAGTCGCTTAGCGCCTCTTTTTGCCTGCCTATTTTATATAGGTAGTCAGCATAATCAAGCGTGGCAAGCTTTGTAAATTTAGACTCTGCGTGCTCTTCACTTAGTATGTCAAGCATATATTTTGCATCACTTGCGATGCTATCTTTGAGGTAGGCTCTGGCGATGAGATATAGCACCTCTGAGTAGTTCTCATCAGATGGAAATTTCCTTATCCAGGCTCTGCCCTCGCTTACGATATCTTTTGGCTCAAGCCCCTCAAACTCGCTCTTTGTCTCAAAAATTTTATCAAGCGCTCTTAGTCTAAAAAGTAAAAACTCACTTGAGAAAAGACTGGCTGGATGCCTTTTCATCGCTGTTTGCGTATCTTTTACCACGCTTTCATAAGCGCCCTTTTCGTAAGCTCTTTTTATATTTATGTAGATGTCTATATCATTGCTATCAAGCCCAGCGATAGGCGCTTTGTTAAGATCGAGTGCTCCGATGCTTGGACTTAGCATATCTCTAAAATCAGGCGAAAAATTTAGCCCAGATACTCTTTTGCTGTTTTCACTTAGCGAAGTGTCGATGATGATGCTAAAGTGCTTTGAAATGGTCGTCTTTGGCGTATCTTGCACGCTTGGGCTGCTATAAAGCTCAGTTTGAACATTTAGAAGTTTTGAGGGTGCTTTTGGCATGATGACGATAAAGAGCTTGCCGTCTTGCTTTTTATATTTTATGTCCATTAAAGGCAATGTCGTATCTTCGATCTTTGGCAAGATCCCATCATCGAGCATACAAACGTAGCGCTTCGTGTCGTAGGCTAAAATTTGCTCCACACATTCAAATTCTTTCTCGTCGCTTAGCTGAAGGACGCTATAAGGCTTATTTGCGTTTGCGCCGCTGTTTAGGCTAAGGCTAAAGGCGGATAGATAAAGCGGTAAAAATAAGATGGTTAAGAGCTTTTTCATGCCGCCATTATAGTTAAATTTTCTAAAATCCTGAAGCAAAGACAAAATGCTCGATAAATTCCAAAATCGCTCCAGAAAATAAAAAGGCAAAGACCGTGCCAGCAACGGCAACTCCAACGATCACTTTTAGCGCCATCGAGACGTTTGAGATGTAGATATTTTTATCTTTTACGATAGGCTCTTTTAAAAACATAAAGACGATGAGCTTTAGGTAGTAATAAATAGCAATCGCTGAGTTTATCATGATGATGAGGCTAAGCACGACGTAGTCAGACTTTATGAGCGATGAGATAAGCACCATCTTGCCCCAAAATACGCTAAAAGGCGGTATGCCAGCAAGGGCGATCATGAAAATTCCCATTATCACAGCGTAACTTGGCAAAATTTTAATAAGCCCTGAAAATTTCTCATACGGATGTTTAAAGCGCTTGTCCCAGCAGACGACGTCGTCGCACCTTGCAACCCAGAGCATAGAAAATGCGCCCAAATTTGCAAACAAAAACATGATCCAGTAGAAAAACAAGGCGACATTTGCCTCGTGAGAATTTGCCACAAGTGCGCAAAGCACAACACCAGCGTGAGCTATGGAGCTAAAAGCGAGCATCCTTTTGACGTCTTTTTGCACTAGCGCCATGATGTTTGCAAGGCTCATCGTAAGCACGGCGATGATGTAGAGCATATCTTTTATCCATGAAATTCCAGAGCCCTCAAGCATCGCAAAAATTCTTAACGCGACGATAAATCCCGCCACCTTTGGCACGATCGACATATAGCCAGCTAGTGGGGCATTTGAGCCCTCATAAACGTCTGGTATCCATGTGTGAAATGGTATGAGCGAGAGCTTAAAGCCAATAGCTGAAGCGATGAAAACGCAGCCAAGAAGGATTATTAAATTTTGATTTAGGCTAAGATCTTTTATGACAACGCCTATACGAGCGATGTCTATTGAGTTTGTTGCTAGATAAAACATCGCTATCGCCATCGCAAAAAAGCCAGCTGAGAGCGAGCCCATCGCGAAGTATTTGATAGCAGCCTCGACGCTTTTTGCCTTGTTGTGAAGGGCGATTAGGGTGTAGAGGCAAAGCGAGCTGATCTCAAGGCCTAAAAAGATGATAAGTAGGTTGTTTGAGCTCACCATAAACAAAAATCCAGTGATCATAAACAAAAATAGCGCGTAATACTCGTAAATTTTATACTCAAAATACTCTTTTGTGCTAAGCGCCAGCGGGATGAAAAGAGCTGAGGCGATTAGGATAATGATCTGCGAGATGATAGAAATTCCATCAACTAAGAGCATATCCCAAAAGCTTAGGCTAAGCCCGTTAAAATCGAGTGTAATGCCTAAATTTACAAATATAGCGATGATGCAAAATACGCAGTAGAAATTCCTCGAAAGATCCTTTTTTATCGCTCCAACTATGAGGATAAAAAGTGCAAAAACCATCATGCTAAGCATCGGCGAGAGTGATTGCAAAGAGATCTCGTTTAGGTCTAAAAAGGCTATTTCGTTCATAGTTTGCTCCCGCCGTTTAAAGATGAAATTTTATCTTTTGTGCCGCTATTTACAGCTCTAGTTTGCATTTTGCTTATGATATTTTGCACGCTTGGCTCAAGCGGTTTTAGTATCAAATTTGGTGCGATGCCAAGAATGATTATGAGCAAGCAAAGTGGCACAAGAGCAGCTAACTCTTTAAAATTTAGATCTTTTAGACTTAAATTTTTCTCCTTGCACTCGCCAAAAAAGACCCTCTTATAAAGTACTAGCATATAAACAGCGCCCACGATGATGCTAAAGCCACCAAGTAGCGCAAAGAGCTTGTTTAGCTTAAATACGCCAAGTAGGCTCAAAAACTCGCCCACAAAGCCAATCGTTAGTGGCAGGCCGATACTTGCAAGCGTTGCTATAAAAAATATAAGCGCATACTTTGGCATCACCTTGGCAAGACCGCCAAATTCGCAAATTTCTTTGGTGTGAGCTCTTTCGTAGATGACGCCAACTAACAAAAATAGCGCGCCACTAACGATGCCGTGGCTTATCATTAAAAATATTGAGCCGCCAAGGCCTATTAAATTTAGTGAAAAGATGCCAAGCATGATGACGCCCATGTGTGAGATCGAACTATAAGCGATCACTTGCTTCATATCGCTTTGTGCGTAGGCAACGAGGGCTGCGTAGATGATCATGATGATAGCTATGACGCAGACAAAGCCGCTTAAAAGAAAGCTTGCATCTGGAAAAAGTGGGAGTGAAAATCTCACAAAGCCGTAAGTACCCATCTTTAAAAGCACGCTAGCAAGCAGCACTGAGCCGATAGTCGGAGCCTGTCCGTGCGCGTAAGGCAGCCATGTGTGAAATGGAAATAGCGGAGTTTTCACGCCAAAAGCGAAGAAAAATGCTAAAAATAGCCAAATTTGAGCATTTTCTCCGATGCCAAGCTTGTACCAATCAAGCAGATTAAAGCTAAAGACGCCGCTTTTTTGATAGCACAGATAGCCGATAAAAATGATCGCTACTAGCATAAAGACAGAGCCTAAAAATGTATAGATGAAAAATTTAATCGCCGCGTAAATTCTATTTTTACTACCAAATGCGCCGATGATGTAAAGTAGCGGTATGAGGCTAAGCTCCCAAAAGCTATAAAACAAGATCATATCAAGCGCGCTAAAGACGCCCATCATCGTGCTCTCTAAAAATAGCACGCTAATAACAAGGTGCTTTAAATTTCCATCATCGCTAAGGGCTGCGATAGAGATGAAGCTCATAAATGCGCTAAGGACTATAAGCACAAGCGAAATGGTGTCGATGCCGACAAAATAGCTGATATTTAGGCTTGGTATGAGCGAGACTTGATGCGTTAAAACAAAGTCATAACCCTGAAAATCGACATTGACGCAGATAAAAATGGCAAGCAAAAGCTCGATTAACGCGATGCTTGCTCCATAAAATTTGATGCTTTTATTTTCTATCAAAAAGCCAAGTATTGCGCTTATTGCTGGGAAAAATATTATGACACTTAGCATTATTTGGCTCCGTTTAATAAAAATATAAAGCTTAAAAGCAAGGCAAATCCTGCGACCATAAATCTAAGCATGACGCTTAAATCTCCGCTTTGCATTTTGTTTGCAAGATATGCAAATTTAGTAACCAAAAGTGCGACGAAATCAACACTTCGATCAACTATCATCTCATCAAATTTCTTGCAAATTTTAGAGATAAAAGCGTAGCCATTTATAAAAAATTTCTCATAAAATTTTGGTATAAAGTAGGCATTTTGCAAAATTTTGTAAATTTTACTTTCGCAAATGCTCTCTTTAAAAATTTCTTTTTTATAAGCAAACACAGCAAAGCCAGCGCTTGCAAGCACTAAGCCAAGCGTTAAAACGAGTAAGAAAATTTCACTGCTGTGAGATAAATTTAGCTTAAAATCCCCAAGGCTATTACTTAAAAACTCGCTAAAGTTACTCCAGAAAAAACCGCTGATAACTGAGAGAACGCCAAGCACGCTCATGCCAACAAGCATGTAGTTTTTGGCTTCATGTGCGTGCTCATCGCTCTTTGGCCTTGCAAAAAAGACAAGCATGACAAGCCTAAAGCTATAAAATGCCGTAAGCACCGCGCCAAAGAGCAAGATGACCCACAAAATTTGATCTTCACTAAAGGCGACTTCTAAAATTTTATCTTTTGAAAAAAAGCCAGCAAATGGATAAAAACCAGCCAGTGCGCAGCTTGCGATGATAGAAAGAAGTGCGGTTGGCTTCATAAATTTATAAAGCCCGCCCATTTTTTTGATATTTAGCTCGTCATTCATCGCGTGCATGACGTTTCCAGCGCACAAAAAGAGAAGTGACTTGAAAAATGCGTGCGTGACAAGGTGAAAAAGTGCGATCTTATACGCCCCAAGACCAGCTGCTACAAACATATATCCAAGCTGCGAAAGCGTCGAGTAGGCGACTATCTTTTTAAGGTCATTATGCACTAGCGCGATGCTAGCGGCAAATATCGCTACAAATGCGCCAAGGCAGGCGATAAAGTGCGAGACTTCAGGCACATTTGCAAAGATGAAATTTGCGCGTATGACTAGATAGACGCCAGCTGTTACCATGGTCGCAGCGTGGATGAGCGCAGAAACCGGCGTTGGTCCCTCCATGGCGTTTGCAAGCCATGTGTGAAATGGAAACTGCGCGCTTTTGCCCATGGCGCCTATGAAAAGAAGTGTGGCGATGATGCCTAAATTTAGCCCAGAAAGGTCGCTTCTAGCGTTAAAAACCTCGCTAAATTTAAGCGAGCCAAAGCTATAAAATATATAAAAAATGCCAACAAGCATCGCTAGATCAGCCACTCTGTTCATCACGAAAGCCTCGTTTGCAGCGACATTTGCGCTAGACCTTTTATACCAAAAGCCAATAAGCAGCCAAGAGCAAAGCCCAACGCCCTCCCAGCCGATAAAGAGCCCTATGAAGTTATCACTTGTTACAAGGACGTTCATGCAAAAGACAAAGAGCCCAAGGTAACTAAAAAAGCGGTTGAAACTCGCGTCATCTCTCATGTAGCCAATGGAGTAGATATGCACGATACTAGCGACCACGCCCACGGTGCTAAGCATCACAAGGCTGATGGCGTCAAGGTAGAAGCTAAAGCTAAGATCAAGCGAGCCTAAGTTTATAAACTCTTTTAGGGTTAAATTTAGTGGTTCATCTACGCTAAGACTAGCCGTTAGCATGAGTGAAGCTGTGGCGCTAACGATCATGAGAAGCGAGCAAAAAAGACCGATAAATAAATTCTTGCTGCTATGCGAAAAGATACCAGCTATGATGAAGCTAAGAAGCGGAAAAAATAGCGAAATACAAAATAAAATCATCTCTTAGCCTTTCATATTTGTCATCGAATCTAAACTGATGCTGCCAGTCTTTTTATACCAAAGCACGAGAAGACCTAGCCCCACGGCGACCTCGCTAGCTGCTATGGCTACTATGAAAAATGCGATGATCTGCCCAGTTAGGTCAAAGTAGTATTTTGAGATGGCTGCAAGTGCGATGTTTGCTGAGTTTAGTAAAATTTCGCTTGAGAAAAATAGCATTATCAAATTTCTTCTTCTCATTATGCCAACAAGCCCTATGACAAAGACTAGACTTGCTAGGATGAGGTAGTGAGTAAGGCCTATCATAGCATCTCCTCAAATTTGCTTTGTGCGTCTAGGTCTTTGTGTATCAAGATGATGCCAGCCACCATCGCCACAAGTAGCATGATAGCGCACATCTCAAAGGCTAGCAGATACTTGCTAAAGAGTAAAATTCCAACCGCTTCGATGTTGCCAAGACTAGCGAGAGTAGAATTTACCACCTCTTGCTTAGCGCTATAGATCGGCGCTAAAAAGATAAATATCAAAAGAAGCGCTATGAAGCTGCTTAGAAGATAGACGATGATCTTTGCTTTTTTGCCGCTTTTTGGCTCGCACTCCTTACTGGTGTCAAAAAACATCATCGCAAACGCGTATAAAACGACCACGGCGCCTGTATAGACGACGATTTGCACCACGCCTAAAAACTCAGCCCCAAGCAAGAAAAATATAGCTGATATAAAAACCATGCCAGCAGCTAGCGCAGAGACCGCATTTATGGCGTTTTTGCAAAGCACACTAAAAGAAAAACTAACTAATATAAGGGCGCTAAAAAGATAAAATGCAAAGCTCTCATACATCGCTTGACCCTTTTAAATTTACATCCATCACTTCTGCCTTATCTTCATTTGTAAGCGCATTTGGCGTCTTTTTTACCAGGCTATCAGCATTTTTAGGTAGTGCGCCATAGCCCTCAAACTCAGCTTGATCTTTTAAAAATTTATCATCTGTTAAAAACTCAGCCTTTGTGCCAAAGAGGATTTTGTTTTCACTTGCGACCTCGTACTCTTGCCCGCAAACTATGGCAATCTCAGGACAGACATCAGCGCAAAATCCGCAATAGACGCACCTACTTAAATTTATCGTGTAGCTTGCAACCTTTTTGCGGCCATCCTCGCCAAGCGAGGTCTTCATCGAGATGCAGTTGCTAACGCAAATTTTCTCACATAATCCACAGCCTATGCAGCGCTCATTTTCGCTTTCAACAAATTTTAAAAGTCTATGAATTCCCCTATATCTGGCGTTTAGCTGCATCTTTTGCATAGGGTATTTTAGGGTGTGCGACTTGCTAAATAGCATCTGCTTTAGCGTGATCTTTAGCCCCACCAAAAGATCAAGCTTAAAAGTAGCGGCGATGAAGTGCTTAAATTTATCAAATGCCCCTTTTGGCTCTATCTTTTCGTCTATCAAAATATATCTTTTCTCGCTCATTTTACGCCTTAGATAAGTAGTGCAAAGCCGGTGATTACGACATTTAAGATACCAAGCGGAAGTAAAATTTTCCAGCAAAGCATGCTAAGCTGATCGACCCTTAGATGCGGCCACGACGCCCTCGTCCAAAGGAAAAAGAAAAAGACTAGGCTTGATTTTAAGATGATCATCAAAGCACCTGGGATAAATAAAAACTCATTAAAACCGCCCAAAAACAAAAGCGTGATGATGATACTTGCTGCGATCATATTTGTGTATTCGCCGATAAAAAACATCGCCCACCTCATGCCGCTATACTCAGTGCCGTAGCCTGCTACGATCTCGGTCTCGTTTTCTGTTAGGCAAAATGGCGTTCTGTTGCACTCCACAAAGCTTGCCATCACGAAAAGCACGAAGGCAAGGGGCTGCTTGAAGATGAGCCAGTTAAAGATGCCTTTTTGGTAGTTGTTTATATCAACTAACGAGAGCGAGCTAGTCACCATGACAACGCTTAAAAGTGCCATGCCAGCGACCACTTCGAAGCTAAGAAGCGATACGACTGCGCGAGCGGCGCTGATTAGTGCAAATTTATTGTAGCTTGCAAGACCTGCTGCAAGTGGTGAAAAGACGCAAACTGCTGCCACGCCAGCGATATACAAAACGCCCACATTTATATCTGCAAGTATCGGTCTAATCGTATGCCCAAAAACCTCAAACTCAGGTAAAAATGGCACAGGCGCAAGCGCTGCAAATGCCGCGATAGCAGAGATGAGAGGGGCTATTAGAAAGATAAATTTATTTGCATTTACAGGCACGATGTCCTCTTTTGTAAAGAGCTTTATCATGTCAGCCACGATCTGAAGCACGCCAGCAGGCCCCACCATATCAGGTCCCACGCGGCGCTGCATGTAGGCTAGCACCTTTCTCTCAGCGTAGGTTGCAAGCCCTGCGAGGCTAGCCATGACGGCCAAGATGACGACTGCTTTAACAATAGTTGTTATCACGAAAAATAGCATTTCACTCATTCTCTGCCTTTATTATTTTTACGCTAGCAAAACTCTTGCTCTCAAAAATGGCGCTTACATCAAGCTTATCATCGTAGTCGCCAAGATAGGCCGCCACGCCTCCTAGCTCGCTATCAAGCTCCACGCAAATGGCAAGCTTTTGCCCATTTTTTTCTAAAATGACCGCTTCATTTTGTGAAATTTCAAATTTAGCCATAAACTCGCTACTTGCATAAAGTTTCGCGCGTTTAGCAGTTTGGCTAGCATAGTTTGCAAAAAACGATGGCAAATTTATAGGATTTGCAAGGCTTATTAGCGCTTCATCCTCTTTTAAATTTAGCTCATTTTTTTCTTTAAAAAGTAGCTCTACATCGTCTTTTGGCGTGAAATTTGAAATTTCAAGCTTGTAGCCTCTGTGGCTTGTGCCATCATTTGCGTAAAAATTTTCTAAATCATCAAATTTAACGCCCCTGTAACCCTTCTCTTTTGGTAGCTTTGGTGTGTAATCGATCGTATTTTTAGCCGCTAGCCCAAGCGCATTTGCGATGTCGTTTAAGAAGTAGCCGTTATGAGCCAAAGCCGCATTTGTCGGCACTACTTCGTTATTTATGCTTGTAAATGTGCCCTCTTGCTGATTTAGCGCGCCAGCGTCAAGATCGCCCTCAAAAATGCTAAATTTAAACTCGCCCATTTCGTTGTATCCTAGCGTCTTGCCAGGCTTTTTCTCGTGTGAAAGCGTACAAATTTTAGCCACGCCAAGCGAGTTTGTGCGAGGTGGTATGAGCATCACACGAAACGGCGTAGCTCTTGCGATCACTCCAGCAAGGGCTGCAAGTAAATTTGCATTTTCATGAGCGTAAAAGTCGCTACCTAAAATGAGCGTAAATTTAGCCTTGTCTTCGCTAAGAGCTGCTACTTCTAAGTCAAAGCTCTCTTCAAATTTTTCAAGTCTAGCCTGAAGTGCTGCTGGTAAATTCTCACCCCAGTTTTTAAGCACAAAGAGTAAAATTTGCTCCAATTCTCCAGCCTCATAGCTCACACAGGCGAAATTCTTTGAAAATTTCTTCACCACCTCATCAGCGATGTGATGAAAGTAAATTCCAGCAGCTTTATTCATCTTAAGGGCGTTATTTAGCTTATAGCTAGTTACTGGGCTCTCATGGCGCAAGAAGCTGCCAGCCGTGATCACAAAGTCGCTATTTTTTAGGCTCTCATAGTCTGCATTATATGAGCTAAGACCGCTAAATTTGCTAAAAATATTTAAGAAATTTTGAAATTTAAAAGCCTCATCGTTTAATAAATTTAGATCAAATTTCTCTCTCAAGCGCTCCAAAATAAGCGCTTCTTCGTTTGTTATGAAGCTATTAAATTTTATATTTTTTATGTTGCCGTTTTTAAAATTTAAGACCAGCTCGTTAAATTTCGTCTCATTTTTACGCGCGTTTTCGTTGTGAAAGTCGTAACCAAACCTTGCCACACCGCTGATCTCGCCAAAGTGAAAGTCATTGCTAACGCGGTAAATTTGCTTGCTTCTATCGCTAGTGCTTTTTTCTTTTACGTCATAAAAAATGAGTTCGCAGTCGCTTTGGTGCGGATTTGCCGCTGGGACGTGGCTTAGCTCCCAGATATTTGAGCTATACTGAAAATTTGAGCTAACAAGCGCGCCAACAGGGCAGACGCTGATACACTCGCCACAAAATGAGCAGTCCAAATTTTCGCCCGCACTTGGGGCAATTAAGCTCTTTTGCATCTTGCTAAAGACGGCGTAGGCATCTTTTGGCATGCTCTCTTTTAGCTCTTTTGGCACTTCAACGCCCCTTGGCACCGTTTTTAGCGCGCTCTCGCCGATCTTATCTTTGCAAACCGTCACGCACCTCTCGCAGACCACGCAAAGGGCTGGGTCGTAGTTTATTAGCCCCCATTTTTTGTGCGGTTTGTGCGTGTCCTCTATGGCAAAACTTTGCTCTTTTACATTTAGATGTGTTGTCAAATTTTGCAATTCACACTCGCCACTTTTGTCGCAAACGCCGCATTGAAGGGGGTGATTGACGCAGTATGTCTGCATGATCGCATTTCGCTCAGCAGCGATCTCTGGCGTATTTGTGTAAATTTGCATATCCTCTTTGGCTTTGGCGTTGCAGCTATAGATCACTTTGCCGTTTGCTTCGACCATGCAAAGCCTGCAAGCAAGCGTTGGCGAACAGCCGCTAAGGTAGCAAAGCGCAGGGATGTAGATGCCATTTGCCCTTGCGATGTTTAGGATGCTCTCGCCCTCGTTTACCTCTAAAATTTGATCGTTTATGGTGATTTTCATTTGCTAACTACTACTTGTTTAAATGCGTATCCATCAAACTCTTTTGTGCCAAGCAGGGCAACCGTGCCTTTTAGCGCTGGATCAAGCCTAAATTTAGCGCTCACACTAAAATCTTTTGCCTTTAAATTTAATGTTTCGCCATCCTTTGCCTTTGCCACGATGCCAAACTGCACGCCGCCCACGATCTCGTCGCTTGCGTTTTTGTTTAGATAGACGACGGCTCCGTCAAAATTGTCAAGCTCTCTTAGCTCGTCTACCTCGCCATAGCCTGTAAATTCATCTCTCTCGCCGCCTGCTAAGACGACATTTTTACCTAAAATTTCAAGTAGCCAAAAGATCGCATCTTTGTCTGGATGAGTAAAAAAAGAGTCGTCAATGATCACGTTTTTAACGTCCTTTATCCACTCGCCAAGCTCCTCAAACTCCTCCTCGCCCACGTTGCACTCGCCACTTATCAGCCCATCATCAAGCTCGTCAAAAAACTCATTTTGCACCAAATTTGCATACTTACAAAGAAGCGCTAAGACATAGCTTATCGATCCTATCTCGCAGCGGATCAAATTTTCGCCGCCAAGCTCGTTATCTTCAAAGCATGAGATGTATTTAAACTCGTGCTCTTTTATCTTTTTTGCTAAATTTTTGTCGCTCAAACTTAGTAAATTTGCGATACTTAGGCTCTTGCCTGCTATTAGATCATTAAATTTCATATCTTGCCCTTTTTTATCGTTAATGCCCAATCAACTTGGTTAAATTTAAGCGAGTTCATCACCTCGCAGTTTAGGTTATAAGCCAAATTTACAGCTTTCTCCACGCCGCTGTAATCTCCTATCTCAAACAAAAATATCACCACTTCGCCTGGCTCACTAGCCTTTATCTGCTGCCCAAGAGTGCTCAAAAACTCGCCCTTTAGATGCCTAAGATCGACCCTTCTCATCTATCAACCTCGCCTAAGATGATATTTGTGCTGCCAATTATTGCAGCCACGTCTGCCACATACTGCCCAACTAGCATGTCTTCATAAATAGCGCAGTGCCAAAAGCTTGGAGTACGAATTTTTAGGCGGTACGGGCTTGCGCTACCGTCTGAGTTTATATAAATTCCAAGCTCGCCCTTTGGCGACTCACTAGCAAAGTAAATTTCGCCCTTTGGTGGCTTTAGCCCCTGAGTTATCAGCACAAAATGCTGCATAAGTGAGTAGTTTTGGCTCATTATCTGCTCTTTTGAAGCGCTCACATACTCTGGCGCGTCGGCGATGATGGCAGGGCTGCTGGTCTGATACTTGCTAACGCACTGCTTTAAAATTTTCACGCACTCACGCATCTCTTTCATATAAAGCAGGTATCTCGCGTAGCAGTCGCCCTTGGTGGCATAAGGCACGTCAAATTCTAGCTCGTCGTAGATGAGATATGGCTCCTCTTTTCTGATATCACGTGCGACCCCACTTGCTCTTAGCATGACGCCAGAGCAGCCGCTACTAAGGGCTAGCTCCTTGCTAACTACGCCCACATCAACAAGCCTTGCTTGCCAAATTCTATTTTCACTTAGCAGATCTTCATAAAGCGTGATGTCGCTTGGAAATTTCTCGCAAAATTTAAGCAGCTCCTCGCACCAGCCATCAGGTAGATCAAGCGGCACACCACCGATCCTTATCGAGCTGTGAGTTAGTCTTGCGCCGCAGTATTTTTCTATGAGATCAAGGACGTATTCACGCTCTCTAAATGCGTATAAAAAGACACTCATTGCCCCCACATCAAGGGCGTGCGTAGCTAAAAATAAAAGGTGCGAGCTGATGCGATTTAGCTCTAAAAGCATCACTCTAATGATCTGCGCACGGCGAGGCACTTCTATAGCGCAAAGCTTCTCCACAGCCGCGCAAAATGCGTAGTTATTCGCACTCGATGCGATGTAATCCACCCTGTCAGTCACTGGGATAAACTCCTGATAGGTCATATTTTCAGCCATCTTCTCAACACCTCGGTGCATAAAGCCAACCTCTGGCATCGCACGCACGACCTTTTCGCCGTCAAGCTCTAGCACGAGTTTTAGCTGGCCATGTGCGCTTGGGTGTTGTGGGCCAAAATTTAGTATCATCTTGCCGTCATTTTGCTCAAATTCTAAATTTTCAAAAAATGGTTTTAAGCGGTTTGGTGCCTGGCTCAAGGTCTTTCCTTTACTATCTGGCTTTGGTTAAATTTAGCCTTTTTGACAAATCTCACGCCGCCTTCTTCTTGATACTCATACTCTTCATTTTCGTCAAACACGCGTGAAAATCCAAAGGTATCTTTCTCGTCGACAAAGGCTGGGTCGCGGTTCTCTTCGCCGATCTGCTCTCTAAACTCACTCCCAAAAATTTTATCCACCTCGTACCATTTAGCAGCCTCGTCGCCAACTAGCGGGTAGCTCTTTAAAAGCGGGTGCGAGTGCCAGTCATCGGGCATGATGAGGCGCTTTAAATTTGGATGATCTTTGATTAAGACGCCGCTTAGATCATACATCTCACGCTCCGCCCAGTTTGCGCTTTTATAAAGCTCGCAAACGCTTTTTAGCATTTCGTCCTTTTTAACAAAGCACTTTACTCGCGTGCGCCTATTTTTGCTAACACTTAAAAGCTGATAAAAGACCTCGTATCCACCTTTTTGAGCTATATAATCAACCGCCGCAAGCTCGCAAAGCTGTTCATATCCGAATTTCTTTAATGTTTCAAGCGCTTTAAAATTTTCACTTGAATTTACGTAGAGAACAAGTTGGTCAAACTCCACGTAGCTAGATAAAATTTGCACTCCGCTTTGCTCTAAAACAGCTAGCTCTTCGTCAAATTTAGAGCCACTTGCCACTTCTTTTGGCGTCTGCTTGGCGATATAAAATTTCTCGCTGTAGTACTGCTTTTTTTGCAGGTCGTTTTTTGGCTTATACTCTCTCATATATCTAGCTTTCTTGGCTTTTGCGCTCTAAATGCACTTTGTTTTCTTATCTTTTTTTGAAGCATCATAAGTGCGTATTGAAGCGTTTCTGGGCGCGGGGCACAGCCTGGGATGTAGATATCGACGGGGATTATGCGGTCTACGCCTTGAACGGTTGAGTAGGTGTTAAACATACCCCCAGTGTTTGCGCAGCTACCCATCGATATGACCCACTTTGGCTCAGGCATCTGGTCGTAAAGGCGCCTTGTAAATTCAGCGTGCTTTTTAGTTAGCGTGCCAGCTATGATCATCACCTCTGAGTGCCTTGGACTAGCCCTAAAAATGGTGCCAAATCTATCAAAGTCATATCTGCTCGCCCCACTTGCCATCATCTCGATCGCACAGCATGCAAGCCCATAGCTAAGCGCCCAAAGCGAGTTGCTTCTGCCCCACTGCACGAGCTTATCAACGGTTGTTAAAACTACTGGCAGACCGCCATTTGCAGCGTAGTTTATCTGATGCTTTGCCATTTAAAGACTCCTTTTTGCCAAGCGTAGGCAAAGCCGATGAGTAAGATCACTACAAAAAGCAACATCTCGATGAGCCCAAATAGCCCAAGCAGCCTAAAATCCACCGCCCACGGATACATAAAAATGACCTCAACGTCAAATAAAATAAATAAAATTCCATAAAAGAAGTAGTGGATATTTATCTTATTTGGCTGTTTTACGGTTGTCGGTCCGCACTCGTAAAAGCCAACTTTTAAACGCTCAGTGTTGCGGTTGGCTAGCTTTTTGCTTATTTTTGAAGATAAAAATGTTATCAGACTAAACGAACAAGTAGCTAACAAAAGTATGATAAAAGCGCCAAGATAGGTGCTGTCAAGCTCTGAGTGTGACATACTTCGCCTTTTTTAATTTTTCAAAATTCTACTAAATTTAAATTTATTTGATCTTGAAATAGCTCAAGAGTAGCGCACTCAAATCTCTTTTTGTGTAAAAAATACTCTTATTTTATCTTTTCTACGGCGTCTTTTGCGGCACTGATGCGCTCCGCCTCATCAAGCTCACGCACAAAACCATCTTTTACTAAAATGATCCTAGTTGCCACATCAAAGTAGCTATCATCGTGGCTTACAGCGATGATGCTTATACCTTTGCTTTGCAAAAACGGCAAAATTTCTTTATAAAATTTACGCTTAAATAATGGGTCTTGATCGGCCGCCCACTCATCGAGGATAAGGATAGAGCGGCGCTCTAATATGGCTATTAGCAGGCTTAGGCGCTTTCGCTGGCCGGTTGAGAGCTGCGTGGTGCTAAGCTTATTATCAATGACACTTACCTTTTTATCTATCTCAAGCATGGCTAAAAGATCGTCTATATCGCTTTGTCTAGCAAAGCCATCACGAGAGAGCGTTTGCGAAAATAGATAAAAATCAGCAAAAATAGCGCTTATTTTGGCTTGATAGCTTTGTAAATTTGCCTCATATATCTTTGTGCTATCAAGGTAAATTTCACCGCTGCTTGGGCGGATAAGTCCGCAAAGAATGTTTATAAGCGTGCTTTTGCCGCTGCCATTTTTACCGATGATAAATGTTATCTCACCGCGTTTGATCTCTAAATTTACATCATTTAGGCTAAATTTGCCGTGAGCGTAGTTGAAATTTATATCCTTTAGCCTGATACTTTGCCACTCATCGCTTAGGCTATCATCAAATTTAAAGCCTTCTTTAAAATCATTTAAATTTAAACTCACGATCTTCTCTAAACTCACCTTTGCGCTAAGTGCGGCTGGTATGGAGCCAACCATGCTCATAAATGAGCCTCTTAAAAATAGTATCGTTAGGCTGATACTTAGTGCTGTTTGCAGGCTCGCCCAGCCAAATGCCACACACAAAAATACGCAAAGACCGACTGAGCCAAGCAGCATTACGTTTGTGAAATTATCACTTAGTGCATGAAATACGTCAGCTTTTACCATGCTTTGGCGCTTTTTATCGCCTGTCAAATTTAGCTCATCAAAGCAAATTTGCGCTCTTGCTCTGTTTAGGCTAAGCTCTCTATGCCCCTCAACGATGTCGTCATAGTGCCTTTGCAGCGCGTCATCTTGCGTCCTTGAGTCTTTAAAGTAAAAGTGGATCTTTTTCATCAAAAGAGTGTTTATAAAAAGCGTAGCACCGATCCAAATGGCTAGAAATATAAAAACTTTTGGCGCGATCACGCAAAGATAGATGCTCGCGCAGATGATGAAAACTAGGCTTTGTATGAAGCCAGTAGCGCTCATAAAGGCAAATGTGATCGTCTTTATGTCGTTGTTTAGACTAGCTATGATCTTTGCCTTGCCGATCTCGTTTATCACGCTATTTGGCGTGTCTAAAATTTGCTTTACGCTTTGATACCTAAGCTCATAAATAAATTTATGCCCAAAATTTGTAAGTGAGATGTTTGCAGTAATGGCGCTTGCAAAAAAGAGGAGCAAAACAACTATAAATTTAACCGCCACGAGGGCGTTAAATTCTTTTAAATTTACAAGTTCGTTATTTATAAAAGAGAGCGTCCAGACGCCAAGCCCACTAAAGGCAAGCGTCAGGATCACTATTTTGATTATTGAAAAAAGATTGCTTTTTATTAAATTTACAAGCATTACATGGCAGCACGTGGCTGGATGATGTTTTGATCAAATTTTTGCTCGGTATTTTCACTCATTATGTGAAGCACCTTACTGCGTTTGATCTTTGCGTCATCCTTAAATATCGCGCGCACCTTGTCCATGCCAGCGTAGAAGTCGCGCATTAGCACGACGCAGATATACTTGCCAAAAAATGTTGGCTTAATAACGCCATTTTCTTCGTAGATCGCATTTACAAGTTTTAGCAAGCTAAGCTCGACAAATAGGTCTTTGTTGATGTTTGCATTGTTTTGCTCGTTGTAGGTTTTGATATCCACGGCGCCGTCAAAAAGCCTTGTTAAAAATGTATATTTTAGTCTCTCTTTTTTGCTAAATGCGCATTTTGCGATGACTGGGCTTTGTCTTTCTTTGACCTTTCTGCCGTAGTCAAGTAGGTTAAAGGCATTTATCACAAGCTCGCCATTTAAGAAGCTAAACGCGCCACTACCAACGCCCACGTACTCTAAATTTGAGCCTACATATTCGTCGCGAAGGTCTGCGCTTTTTTCATTTGAAAACGCCCAAGCGTTGCTTTGCCTATATCCGCCTTTAGCAAATTCACTTACGATGATCTCGTAAAATTCGCGCTCATTATCGACGTTTGAGACGCCAAGTGCTCGAGCGATGTTCTCTCTTGTTAGCTCTGATTTCATGAGCGGATAGAAGGTTATTTGCTGTGGTGATATTGATTTTGCAGTGTTTATGTCGTTTATTAGCTGCTCTTTTGTCTGATTTGGTAGGTTAAAGATGAGATCAAGGCTGATGACTGGTATCTTGCCGATAGCCTGCTCGAGCTTTCTTTTCGTCTCCTCGGCTGAGCCAAATTTCTCGTATCTGCCAACTCTTTTTAGAGTCTCATCATCAAAGCTTTGCACGCCTACGCTTAAGCGGTTGATGAGCCCATCAAAACGGCTTAAACTCTCTGGTGAGATGTGATTAGGGTCGCTCTCTGCTGAGATGTCCTCTATGCTAAAGAGATCTTTTGCGAGTTTTAGCGTCTTTTCAAGCTCTGGCTCGTTTATAAGCGTCGTGCCACCACCCACATAAAGCGAGCTAAAGTCAAAGCCAGCCTCTTTTATCTGCCTCATCTCCTCGCGTAAATTTTCAAAGTAAATTTTTGCAAGCTCCTGCTCGTAGTGGTACTTGTGAAACGAGCAATACGGGCAAAATGTGTGACAAAACGGCACGTGAGCGTAGAGCATATACTTTTTGTCTTTTTTTGGAGTTTTGGTGTAAGTCGTGTTTAAAATGTCTATGTTAAATTCGTTATATAGCGATTTTTGTATAGAATTATGAGCGTAATTTACAGCAAAACTCTCAATGATATTTTTAAAAATCATAATTAATCGCCTTAAATAAGTTAGTTTTAATTTAGTCCATTAGGATAGCCAAATTTTAATAAATTTAGCCTTGCATTAACGTAAATTTTGAGTAAAAAATGCAATCATTTTTTAAATTTTCTATTTTTACAAACCTGCGATTTTTACATATCTAGCTCGCTTTTGCTCTATAAATTTAAGCTTTAGCCTACTTACTCTTTTACTCTTGAGATGACCTTGCTTGAGTCAAGCTCAAATTTCACTCCGTCTTTTGTCTGCAAGTAGTAAAATTTACCGATATTGCAAAGTGACTTCACATCATAAATTTTAACCGCCTTTTCATCTATCTCGCAAGGCGTTTGCTCTTTGCCTTTTGTCTCACAAAGTGAGCTAGGTAGCGCCTTTAACGCACTTTTATCTACAAGCAAAAATTTATAATCCACATCGCCTATATTAAAGGTTTTTGCTGTGTATTTGATAAACAAAAGCGAGTTTGAAACGATCATAAGCGAAAGTGCAGCATAAAAAACAAATGAAAAGTCCTTTGTCTCTTTGATGCTCGCAACGCCCAGCATAAAAGAGAGCATAAACGAGCAAAAGAGTATCCAAAGTGCCAAAAATCCGCCATCTTTTAAGACAACAACTGAAATGATAAAGAGCAAAAGCATGAGAAATGACAAAAGATAGATGATGAAATTTGATCTATCTTTAAAGAAAACTGCCAAATTTACCCCAGCATAAGAGAGCAAAAGTAGCGATAAAATGGCGCTTTTGCTGTAGTTTAGCTTGAATGCTGCAAAGGCTAAAATGGCAAATGAGATGAGCGTTAAAAAATAGATGAAATTTGAGCTATAAAAAAATAGGAATTTTGGCTTTTTAAATTTATATTTTTTATCGTCATTTTGGTAAAGGTAGGAGACAAAGACCAAGATAGCGATCTCAAAAGCTGTCACGATCGCGGTCGCGCAAAATAGCAAGATGCCTGTAAATATCATCTCTGAGCTATCTAAACTCGGAAAATAGCCGATCACAAAGCCAAAATACAAAAAGTAGCAAAGCATGCTAACGACTGGGACGATGAAATTTGAGTGCTTAAAGAAATTTGTAGCACACTCTTTTATGAAATTTGCCTTTAAATTTGCCGAGTGCTCGCCAAGACGGCTCTCAAAATACGAATTAAAAAGCAGCTCATTTTTTATCTTTTCAAGGCCCTCCTCATCGCTATTTGCTGCGCCTTTATAAATTTCATAGTTTTGCTCGCTAAAATCCTTTGTGATCTCATCTTTTATGTCTAAGATCACGAAGCAAATTCGCTCTTTTAGCTCCTTTAACGCCTTTGAAATTTCAGCGTAATTTGTCCTATTTAGCCTGTCAAAAAGATCGTTTTCTTCGTTTAAAAGAGCGATCAAACGCGCTTGTTTGCTGCTTCTTATCTCGTAGTTTGAAAAATTTGCCTTTATAAAATTTACAAATTTCTTAGCGTTTTTAACGCTCTCATCTTTTTCATCTAAAATGTCTTGATAACTCAAATTTAAATCCTAAAAATTTACACGAAATGCTATTTAAGCACCTTTGCGATTTCGCTCCAGCCTATTTGCTTAGCAAATTCAGCTGCGGTTTTGCCACTTTTTGTGCGGGCGTTTTTGCTAGCACCATTTTCTAGCAAGAGATTTACGATCGTTAAATTCCCAGCAAGTGCCTCGTGGTGAAGCTGCGTAAAACCAAGCTCGTCGGTGTCTGCGACCATACTTGGATGCGCTTTTATATACTGCTCCACCTGACCGCGCATATTTTTGCTCATCGGATGTTCTATCAAATTTTCTGGGTGCTCTTTTTGCTCGAAAACTACCAAAATGTCTTTAAAATCACCAAAATCAAGCCCCCAAGCCACATCATGCTCGGCTAGCTCATCTTTTTGCATGCGTGAGCGCATCGCCTGCACGCTAAATCCGCCATAAGCACGTCCGCCAATGGCAAAAAGCCAGTCGCTCATATCGGTAAATTTTGCGCTTATCTGATCGCCAACTTTGACGTTTTGCACGCTATCTGGCTCATTTACGAGCGTGCCATATATCGTCTCTCCGTCAAATTCAACGTCATTTACCCACATGTGCTCGCCCACCTCTTCGCCGTTTATGACGTCTAAAAAGCAAATTTTTACCATCGCATAATCAAGCATAGGCGCGATCCTGCGGCGCTCCCAGTAAAGCTCACGCCAAAAATACTTAAAGCTCTCTCTGGCTTGCTCAAATGCGCGCTGCATGTAGTCTTCGTCGCTACTTACAAAATAGATCGGCATCTGCTCGCCAAGGTCTATTTGCTTACCAAGTATTTTCTCAAAAAAGCCCATTTTTACTCCTCTTTAGAATTTAGATAGATCAAATTTAAATAAAACGATAAGGCGAAATTTCACCCACGAACCAGCTAAATTTCACAAATTTAGCCCAAAATCCTGCGAAATTTTAAATACAAAATTCGCACAATTATTTCGCAAAATTAGGCGAGGCGATTTCAAAAATTTAGCCTGCCAACTTGCCAAATTTAAACAAAAATATCGTGAGATGGATTTAAATGTTGCGACGAAAAATCAAGCGTGCGCTAGGCATATAGCCTGCGGAGTGAGAATTTTTCTAGCTCATTTAAAGGCACTCACGAGAAGTCATTATTTTAGGTTTTTAAAGCTTATCGGAAGCTCTAAATTCAACCCCCTAACCAGCTTTATACACTCCTGCAGATCATCTATGCTTTTGCTTGTCACCCTGATCTCTTCGCCCCTGATCTGCGCGCTCACCTTGATCTTTGAGTCTTTGATTGCTTTGGTGATCTTTTTTGAGTTTTCGCCATCAAGCGTGTCGTTTAGCTTTAGTGTCGCCTTCAAATTTCCACCACTCGCTGGCTCTCTTTTTATCTCTGTGATCGCCACTGGTGGGATGTTGCGCTTGATTAGTTTTGAGATAACTATATCTTTTAGCGCGTCGATCTTGTTGTCACTTGAGCTTAAAAGCGTTATAAATTTCTCTTTTTCATTTAGCTCAACTTCGGCCGCAAGTCCCTTAAAGTCATACCTCGCTGCGATCTCTTTTTTGGCCGTTTCAAGAGCGTTTTTAACCTCCATCATATCGACCTCGGCACTTATATCAAAGCTATGTTCGCTTGCCATTTTCTATCCTTTTATAAATTCTTCTATATTTTTAACTATGAGTGAGATTAGCCGTTTTCTAGCCTCCAAGCTACCCCATGCCACGTGCGGTGTGATGAGTAAATTTGACTTCTTTTTTACATTTAAAAATGGGCTATTTTCGCTCATTGGCTCGCTTTCTAAAACGTCGGTGCCAAAGCGTAAATTTCTCTCATCTATCGCTCTTGCCATCGCAGCTTCATCCACTATGCCGCCACGTCCTAAATTTAGCACTATCGCATCATCTTTTAGTAAATTTATCTCGTTTGCGCCAAGTAAATTTCTAGTCTTTTCATTTAGTGGTGCATGGATGCTGATGATGTCGCTACTTCTTAGTAGCTCCTCTAAGCTTTTTTGCTTAAATTCGCTATTTGTATTTGCTCCGCTTGTAGAGTAATAGCTCACATTTGCGCCAAATGCACGTGCCACTACCGCCACGCCACGACCTATCTCACCAAGTCCGATGATGCCAAATTCTTTGCCAGCGATCTCGCTGATGTCTGCGCCAAGATAGGTGAAAATTTCGCTTTTCACCCACTCGCCACTTTTTACGTATTCATCATAAAATTTGATGCGATTTGTTAGCTCAAAAAGCATCGCAAACGTGTGCTGCACGACGCTTGCGGTTGAGTAGCCAGCGACGTTTTTAACAGCTATATTTTTAGCTTTTGCGTGCTCTAGATCGACATTGTTCATGCCAGTTGCGCTTATACAGATAAGCTTTAAATTTAACGCATCCATCACGGCTTTGTCGATGATAACCTTGTTTGTGATGACGATATCAACGCCCTTTAGACGAGGCACGACCTCTTCGCTTTTTGTTTTTTGGTAGCTGATAAACTCGCCAAATTTCTTAAAAACACTAAGATCTACGTTTTCTCCAAGCGTTGCCGCATCTAAACAAACGATCTTCATCTTTAATCCTTAATAAAATGTCCTACAAATTTAGAGTAGTTATCTAAAATTTTGCCGCCCTTTCTATATCCAAGCGCGCACGCTTCATAAGCGTAAAATACGCCTGCTTGGTAGCTCTCGCCCCTCTCATCTTGGTTAAACTCGTAAAATTCTTGATAGATGGCTTTGTTTGAGTCGTATTCGCCATCTTTGCTTGCTATTTGTGTGCCGTTTTCATCGTATATAGAGACGTTTGCACCTTCTCTGCCAAATACCGGCTTTTTCACATATTTTTTGCCTTTTAGCGGCTCATTTGAGGTCTCAAGCAAGAGCGGATGATTAGGATATAGATCCCAAAGGATTTTTAAAATCCCTTTGCTTTGGAAAAGCAGCGTGTAGGCTGGATTTATGATGATAGCTTTTTGATTTTTGACGATGTTTGAGAGTATGAGAGCCAGCTCGCCCTCATCGATCGCTATGCTCTCCCAAGGGACAAGCTTAAACCAGTACTCGAAATTTTCTTCACCTTTAAAAATGCCCTCATTATCGTCAAAAACGACCTCATCAACGTAGGCAAAGTCTGTTACAAAACCAGCCTCTTTTGCGATGTATTGCAGAAGTTTTACGGTCTGCTCGTCCTCGATACTGCCTGCGATGCTGCTAAAAAGTATCCCCCAGCCCTCGTAAAGCTCGTCAAAGTCCGCATCCTCGTCGCCAAGCGTGATGAGGCGTTTGAAATTTTGCTTTAGCGACTCGTAAAGGTCGTTAAACTGGGCTGCTTCGTCCATGTGATTTAGCTTTAGCATCGCCCACTGAATGATCGCCGTCTCAAAAACTGCCGTTGGCGTGTCGGCGTTAAATTCAATGAGCTTTATAGGCTTGCCATCAAGCCCACCAGCTAGGTCAAATCTGCCGTAAAGGTGCCAATGAACGTCATTTTCCCAGCTATTTTTTATGATATCAACAAGATTAAATGGTATGCCTATCTCGTGAAAAAGGTTGTTGTCGATCACGTGCTGAGCGGCATTTACATACATATCATATAGCTCATTTGCAGCCTCATAGTAGGCATTTGCCTCTTTTTCGCTTACTTGCACGATCTCATCTGCGATATACGAGCTGTTGTCGTTATCTGTGTGCCATGCAAAGCCGATTTTCTCCATAAATTCGTTGTTTAATGGGGTGATTTTTTTTAAATTTATCATTTTTATCCTCCAAAGCTTGATGAGCTAGAGCTTGACTTTGAGCCACCACCGAAAAATCCACTCTTACCACCGCTGCTTCTTGCAGCAGAATTTGCCGCTTTTTGCTTGTTGAAGCTATCCACACTTCTTGTGTAGGCACTTGGATTTTTATATGTGCTTTGGCGATTTGCTTGGAAATTTTGGTTGCCAAAGAGCTTACTGCCTATCCAGCTACCAAGTATCGCGCCAGCTGCTGAGGCAAGGATCGTCTCGCCAAGGCTTAGCCCACCACTACTTAGCTGTGCGTCGCTAGTTCTTGTCAAATTTGAAGTGTTATTGTCGATCTTTGCGTTTGCTTGCGCTAGAAGCTTATCGATCTCGTCTTTGCTTAGCACACGCTCAGTGCCGTTCATATCTTTTAGCACGATTCTAGTTTCAGTGCTTGGGTACTCTTCTAAAATTTTATAAACACCAGGTGCGCTCTCCTCAATGATGACAAAGGCTCCATTTTTTTGAGCAACTTCGTTTAGTGCGTTTTCATTGCCGCCATCGTCGCTTCCACAACCAGCAAGTCCAGCCATGATAATGGCACCAAATCCTCCAACCGCAGCATAAGTTGCTATCTTTTTAATGTGTTTCATATCTCTCCTATCAACTCTTTTAAATTTTTATGTCTTCTAACAAGTATCACACCGCGTTTAAATTTGATAAATTTGGAGTGATGTATCGCTTTTATTATCTTTTCACTGATCTTTTTTGTCGCTTTTGGCTTTAAATTTAACTCCTTTAGATATTCGCTTAAATTTATCCATTTTGACTCGTCCTCTATCTGCGCATCTATCGCCACTTCGCTTGCGGCACTTTCGTTTTTAGGTGCTAAAAGCGGCCTTTGCATAGCATTTAGAAACTGCATGAGCTTCTCGTCTCTGTCCTTGTAAATTTGCAAAATTTCATTTTTGCGCTCGATGAGCATCTGCTCTTTTTCTTTAAAAAGCCTATCTTTATCGGCTTGCAAATTTAAATTTAAGCTCTTTAGCTCATTTAGCTCATTTAGCAAATAGCTTACAAACTCGTCGTTTTGGGATTTAGTTTTTGTGCTTTTTGAGGCGGTTTTTGCGGGTTTTTCACTACTTGGCTCCTCGTCAAGGATGACAAATTTAGTGCCATTTTCAATGACCGTTTTTAACGAGCCTCGGCGAATTCTATTATAGACTGCTTCTTTTGTTATGCCTAAAATTTCTGCAGCTTCATTTACAGCTAGCTTTTGCATCGGATTTCCGTTTAAAATAAAATAAAAAAATTGCTTTGATTATAAAAAAATAAGGCTAAAAGAAGAGTTAAACAAAGAGAGCAAAGCCCTCTTTGTCTTGGTTTTAGAGTCTTGACTCGTAGCGTCTAAGCATATAAAGACGTTTAAGCATTTTCTTGCGAGCTGCAATTTTTTGTTTCTTGCGGATCTCTGTTTTAGGCTCAAAGAAGCGTCTAGCTCTTGCTTCAGTAACGACTAAATTACGATCAGTTTGTTTTTTAAACTTTCTGTAACCCTCGTCAAATGACTCGTTAGGATGTACCTTAATACCAGGCAACGTCCTCACCACCTTTCAGATTAAAATAAGCCGTGAGTATAGTTTAACTTTCATAAATTTAAGCTTTTAGACAAATTTAAAATATTTAATACTTTTTTAATAACCCAAAATTTATAATCTTAAAATTTCAAAAAAGGCTTACCATGTCAAAGGATGTTCATCTTACCTACGCCAAGAGGCGTTACATTTTTTTTGCCTGTATCACGTTATTTGTATTTATTTTGCCATTTATAAGGATAAATGACGCGCAACTATTTTTGCTGAGTTTTGATAAGAGCAGAGTTGATCTATTTTTTACAAAATTTGATATGCAAGAGCTATATTTGCTGCCATTTTTGTTTATCACTTTGTTTTTAAGCATATTTTTCTTAACGACGCTTGCAGGGCGCATCTGGTGCGGCTGGAGCTGTCCGCAGACCATTTTTAGAACGCTCTTTCGTGACCTTTTGCAGACTAAAATTTTAAAGATCAGAAAAAATATCCAAAACAAACAAAACGAGCCACAAGGTCAAATTTTTAAGCGTGCATTAGCAGTTGGAATTTGGTGCGTTTTAGCCCTTATTATAGCCGCAAATTTCATGTGGTATTTTGTGCCGCCATTTGAGTTTTTAGCCTATATAAGCGAGCCAAGCGAACATAAAATTTTACTAGCATTTTGGCTTAGCATCGCTGCTTGGCTAGTCTATGACGTGGTCATTTTAAAAGAAAATTTCTGCGTCTATGTCTGCCCGTATGCGAGGGTGCAGTCAGTTATGTTTGATAGCGACACGATACAAGTTATTTACAATCAAAAACGAGGCGGCGTCATATATGATGGCAAAGAGAAATTTAAAAAGCCAAAAGAAGAAGGCGCGCTTTGCACTGGTTGTGAGGCGTGCGTGAGGATATGTCCGACGCATATAGATATAAGAAAGGGCATGCAACTTGAGTGTATAAACTGCCTTGAGTGTAGCGACGCGTGCGCTAAAGTGATGGGGCATTTTAACGAAAGCTCGCTTATAGAGTGGAGAAGTATAAATTCTCAAAATGAAAATAAAAAGGTGAAAATTTTTAGGTTTAGAACAGTTGCTTATCTTATTATTTTGTGCGTAGTTTTGGTAGCTGCGGCGCTGATGAGTAGTAAAAAAGAGAGCATGCTTTTAAATATAAATAGAACTAGCGAGCTTTACAAGGTTTTAGACCAAAACGAGGTTGAAAATTCTTACGTTTTTTTAGTGCAAAATACCCAAAGCAAGGATCATAAATTTTACTTTGAGATAGATGATAAAAGCATAGAAATTTCTCGTCCAAATAAGCCTTTTACGCTAAAAGCTGGCGCAAAACAAAAGGTCATCGTCACGCTAAAATCAAAAAATGAAAACACAAGCGAAAAAGATCTTTTAAAACATATAAATATAAAAGCTTACGCCACTGACGAGCCAACTATTAGTGTGCAAAGAGCCAGCACCTTTATCTATCCTAAAAGATGATAAAATGGCGAAAATTTAGCAGGAATTTAAATGGCGATATCAGAAAAAGGCAAAAAAAGATACGAGCTCATCGTAAAAACAGCGCTTGAGCTATTTTTAAAAAATGGCTACGAAAAGACAAGCCTTAGCGATATCGTGGCGATAAGTGGCGGCTCGCTTGCTAGCATTTACACATTTTTTGAGAGCAAAGAGGGGCTTTTTCAAGCGATCATCGAGCAAGAGATAGACGCTCTTATAAAAGAGATTGATGAGAAGATAGATCTTAAAATTTCTCATAGCTTGGAGGAGTTTTTAACCAAATTTGCAACCATTATTTTTTCTATCGTCTGCACCAAGAAAAATATCTCACTTGGCAGGATAATGATGAGCGAGGGCTCTAAAAATGGCGGTAGGCTTGGCAGGGTATTTTTAGATCAAATTTTAAATAAGATCGACCTTGTGCTTATAAATTTCTTTGAAAGAGATGAGATAAAATCACAGCTAAATCCAAAATTTCCAGCCAAATTTGCTGCAAAATGCTTTATAGAAAATGTAAAGGGGTCACATTACTACAACGCTCTCATATTAGACGAGGAGCCAAAACTAAGCAAAAAAGAACGCGAAGAGCACGTTGCTTTGTGCGTGGAGCTATTTTTAAATGGCATCATTAAAAAGTAGAATTGACTTTTAATTTATATTTAGTTATAGTCAGTGACTTTTATAATTTGTAATGAAAATTACAAAACTAAATTTGGGATTAAAATTTAAAATTAAGAGAGGTTTTTATGTTGAAATTTAAAAGTTTTCTTGTGCTTTCAGCTGCCGTTTTTTTGCTTTCTGGCTGCTTTGAAAGTGGCGACAAAAAGGCTGCTGCAGGCCGCCAGATGCCGACATCTCATGTTGATATATTTGTGGCTAAAAAGACGGATGTGCCTATTAGCTTTGACTACACAGCCACAGTTACTAGCAACCAAGATGTCATCATCTATCCAAAGGTTGGCGGCACGATCATAAAGCAGTTTTTTAAGCCTGGCGATAAGGTAAAGGCTGGGGAGAAGCTATTTCTCATAGATCCAGAGAAATATCAAGCTAGCTACGACTCACTTGATGCAGCTGTTGGCGTTGCAAATGCAAATTTAAAAAATGCCGAGACAGAGTTTAAAAGAATTTCTGCCCTTTATAAGAAAAATGCAGTCTCTCAAAAAGACTACGACGCAGCCGTTGCAGCTTACGATATCGCAAATGCAAATTTAGTAAGCGCAAAAGCAAATTTAAAAAATGCAAAAATAGATCTAGGCTACACAAGCATAGTGGCTCCATTTGACGGCGTAGTGGGCGATAACAAAGTAGATGTTGGCTCACTTGTAGTAGCGAGCCAAACTCAGCTTGTAAGACTAACTAAGATAAATCCAATCGAAGCTGACTTTTACATCGCAGACGTGGATAATCTAAGCAGAAAAACAAATTTAGATAGTGGCGCTTGGCAGCAACTAAATAGCGAGGCTGTCTTAAATTTAAACAATGAAGATTTCACTGGCAAAGTGACTTTTATAGATAACGTCGTAAATACCGCAACTGGCAGCGTTTTGGCAAAGGCTAGCTTTGATAACAGCGAGGGTAAAATTTTACCAGGTGCGTTTGGTCATATAAAGATGAGTGGATTTGTTCAAAAAAATGCCTTTAACATCCCACAAGTTGCCCTTCAACAAAGTGCTACAAACACTTATGTTTTAGTCGTAAAAGATGGCAAAGTAGGCCAAAAAAATGTAAAAACAGGATATCAAACAAAAGATATGGTCGTAGTGACTGAGGGTCTTGAAGAGGGCGATAAGATAATAGTTAGTAACTTCCTTAAAATCGGAGTTGGCGCACCAGTTGAAACTGACAAAGACCTAAGTGCAGAATTTATAAACGGCAAAGATGCAAACGCTACAAGTAGCAAGTAAAGGCAGATAGATGTTTTCAAGATTTTTCATAAACCGCCCGATATTTGCAACTGTTATATCTATCATCATAGTTATAGCAGGTTTTATGGGTATCAAGGGGCTTCCGATAGAGGAGTATCCAAGTCTTACTCCGCCTACTGTCTCTGTAAGTGCGACATATAGCGGTGCTGATGCACAGACGATCGCTGACTCAGTCGCAAGTGCCATTGAAGATCAGATAAATGGCGTTGAAAATATGCTTTATATGCAAAGCACCTCAAGCTCTGCAGGTACTATGAATATAAGCGTATATTTTAAGATCGGCTCGTCAGCAAAACAAGCAACGATCGATGTAAATAACCGCGTGCAAGCTGCCCTTTCAAGATTGCCTCAAGAGGTGCAAAGCATGGGCGTAACAGTTCGCGAAAGAAGTGGCTCGATCCTTCAAGTAGTTGGCTTTACAAGTCCAAATATGAACCAAGTTGAGCTATATAACTATGTAAATTTAAATATCGCAGACGAGATCAAAAGGGTAAATGGCATCGGCGATACGGTGCTAATTGGCAACAAAGAGTACTCGATGAGAATTTGGCTAAAGCCAGACAAACTCGCTCAGTTTAAACTAACTCCAAGCGATGTCATCTCACAAGTAAAAATTCAAAACTCACAATACGCTGCTGGCAAGATCGGCGAGCAGCCATCAAAAGGTGAAAATCCTTATGTTTATTCAGTAGTTTCTGAAGGACGTTTTAAAGATCCAAAGCAGTTTAGTGAAATTTTGATAAAAAGTGATGACGGCACAGTCGTCAAGCTAAAAGAGGTCGCTACAGTCGAGCTTGGAGCTGCTAGCTACGCATCTGAAGCTATGCTAAATGGCAAGCCAGCAGTGCCACTTTTGCTATTTTTGCAAAACGACGCAAACGCACTTGCAACTGCTGAAGCGGTCAAAGCAAAGCTTGAAGAGCTAAAGAAAACCTACCCAGTTGGCTTAGAGCACACGATAGCTTATAATCCAACTGAATTTATCACCGTCTCAATAGACGAAGTCATAAAAACTTTTATCGAGGCAATGGTGCTAGTTCTTGTCGTAATGTACTTCTTCTTAAAGAGCTTTAGAGCTACAATCATACCTATGCTTGCTGTGCCAGTCTCTATCATAGGCACATTTGGCGGGCTTTATGTGATGGGCTTTAGTATAAATTTGATAACACTTTTTGCCCTGATCCTAGCCATCGGTATCGTCGTAGATGACGCGATCATCGTTATAGAAAACGTCGAGAGAATTTTGCACGAAGATAAAGAGATAAGCGTAAAAGACGCGACATTTAAGGCGATGGAGGAGGTACAAACCCCAGTCATCTCTATCGTGCTCGTGCTTTGCGCGGTTTTCGTGCCAGTTTCATTTATGGAGGGCTTTGTTGGCGTTATACAAAAGCAGTTTGCGCTAACACTTGTTGTCGCCGTTTGTATCTCAGGCTTTGTCGCTCTTACTCTTACGCCAGCACTTTGTGCGGTTATGCTTAAAAAACAAGAGAACAAGCCATTTTGGATAGTTCAGAAATTTAATGACTTCTTTGACTTTAGCACTAGGCTCTTTACAGCAGGCGTGGCAAAAATTTTAAAACACGTCATCATTAGCTTTATAGTCATTGGCATAATGGGATTTGCGACGTATGGCCTTTTTCAAAAGGTGCCAAAAGGGCTTGTGCCTTCAGAGGATAAGGGCGCTTTGATGGTTATCACCTCGCTTCCACCTTCAACAAATATGCTAAAGACTAAAGAAGAGGTAAAATCTATTAGTAATGCCATTTTGAGCAACCCAAATGTCGAATTTACTATGGGCTTTGCAGGTTATGATATGCTCGCTAGCTCACTTAGAGAAAACTCAGCCATTAGCTTTGTCAAGCTAAAAGACTGGAATGAAAGAAAAGGTGCAACAGACGGCGCAGATGCTTTGGTAGGTCAGTTTAATGGCATGCTTTGGGGCTCTAAAAACTCGATGACCTTCGTCGTAAACGTGCCACCTATCATGGGTCTATCAATGACTGGTGGCTTTGAAATGTATCTACAAAACAAAAGTGGCAAAAGCTACAACGAGATAGAAGCGGACGCTAGAAAGGTAACTGCAGCAGCAAATGCAAGACCTGAGCTAACTGGTGTAAGAACGACGCTTGAGACGAACTACCGCCAGTTTAAGATAACTGTTGATAAAGAGAAAGCAAGGCTATTTGGCGTAAGCGAGAGTGAAATTTTCAGCACGATAGCGGCTACTTTTGGCTCTTACTACATAAACGACTTCAACCTTGCAGGCAAATCTTACCGCGTATATGCAAGGGCAAGTGATAACTTTAGAAACAACCCTGAGGATCTAAGGAAAATTTTTGTTCGCTCAAATGATGGTGGCATGGTGCCATTAAATTCAGTAGCGACGCTTACAAGATCGATCGGACCTGATATCGTTGATAGATTTAACCTCTTTCCAGCGGCTAAGATCATGGGCGATCCAAAACCTGGCTACACATCGGGTGATGCGATAAGAGCGATCCAAGAGGTCGTAAATGACACGCTAAGTAGCGACGACTACGCCATAAGCTGGGCAGGAACTGCGTATCAAGAGGTAAATTCTCAAGGAACAGGCACGGTTGCCTTTATCTTTGGTATGGTCTTTGTCTTTTTGATCCTTGCTGCTCAGTACGAAAGATGGCTCATCCCACTTGCGGTTATCACAGCTGTGCCATTTGCAGTATTTGGCTCATTGCTGGCTGTTTGGATAAGAGGGCTAACAAACGACATCTACTTTGAAATCGGTCTTTTGCTACTCATCGGTCTGGCGGCCAAAAACGCCATCTTGATCGTAGAATTTGCTATGCAAGAGCGCGAGAGCGGAAAAAGTATATTTGACTCAGCTGTAAATGCGGCCAAACTTCGCTTTAGACCTATCGTTATGACATCTATCGCATTTACCTTAGGCGTTTTCCCAATGGTTATAAGCACAGGTGCAGGCGCTGCATCTCGCCACTCACTAGGAACTGGCGTGGTTGGCGGCATGATCGCTTCTACTACGATAGCGATATTTTTCGTGCCTATGTTTTACTATTTGCTTGAAAATTTAAATGAAAAATACTGGAAAAAGGGAGCAAAAAAAGATGAGAAATAAGGCGTTTATACTTATAACAGCGGCGTTTTTGGCTGGTTGCTCGTTTCGCCCAGATATGCCAAATGTGGATACAAATTTCACCTCAACATATACTTTCGAGACAAGCGATATAAGAGATCTTTGGTGGAAGGAATTTCACGATGAAAATTTAAATTCTCTAGTTGAAAGCGCACTTGAGAAAAATACAAATTTACGCATTGCATATTTAAATTTACAAAAAGCAAAGGCAAGTCTTGGCGTTGCTGAGGCTGACTTGCTGCCAGGGGTAAATTTAAATGTAAGTTATACCAAGGCAAAGACCAGTGGCGAAACTTACACTGGGCAGCCTCAAACACGTTATAGAAGCTCGAGCATAAATTTAGGACTAAACTACGAGATAGATCTCTGGGGTAGAGTGCGAAATAGCGTGCTTGCAGCTAATGAAAATTTAAATGCGAGCAAATTTGACTACGATAGTGCCAGACTAAGCCTTAGCTCAAGTGTGGCAAAAAGCTACTTTGCTCTAGTATCGCTAAACATGCAAGAAGCGGTGCTAAAAGAGACTCTAAAAACCTACGAAGATACACTAGCACTTCGCAAAACGCAGCTTGATCTTGGTAGTATAAACGAGATGACCTATCTGCAAAGTAAGGCTGAAGTTGAAAGGGCAAAAACTAGCCTAACTTCAGTGCTAAACTCAAAGTCGCAAGCGCTTACTTCACTTGCCATCCTAACTGGCAAGAGTAATGATGAAATTTTAAAAGGAGCTGTTGCTAGTGCGCAAAATTTACCAAGCTCACCTGAGATAAACGCTGGCATCAGCTCAGATGTTTTGCTTAGAAGAAGCGACGTGGCAAAAGCTCTAGCAGATCTAAAAGCTACAAATGCTCTTGTTGGCGTAGCAAAGGCTGATTATTTTCCTACAATCTCACTTACTGGACTTTTGGGCTTTACAAGTATTGATTTTGAAAATATATTTGTAGGAAATGCCAATACTTGGAATATAGGTGGCTCTTTAGCACAAAAAATATTTGACTACGGCAGGACAAAAAATAATGTCCGTGTTGCTGAGACAAACGAGCAAATCGCAGCTATCACTTACGAAGCGACTGTTAGATCAGCCCTTGGTGAGGTTAGAGATGCCCTTATATCAAGGCAAAACGCAAAGCTCTCTTTGGATCAGGTAAAAAATTTGCTACAATCGCAGCAAAAAATTTATTCGCTTGCTAAAGATCAGTATAACGCTGGCTATATTGGTCACTTAGAGCTTCTTGATGCACAGAGGAATTTGCTTCAAGCAAAGCTTCAAGATATCTCAGCTAAGCTTGATGAGGTAGATAGCGCGGTTGAAGTTTATAAAGCACTTGGCGGCGGATTTAAAGTAGATAAATAAATTCAAAAAGGAGAAAAGTTGATGACTAAGATTTTAAATTTCTTATTTTCTTGGGGATTTTTTGTTTTTGCTATCGCTCTTGGCGTAGCATTATGGTTTGCGATAAATTACGTGGATACCATTAGGCTTGAGTCAAGCTTTTATGATATCGGCGAGATATTTATGATGGCAGCTGTCTTTGGTATCGTTTTTTACCTTATCGCAGCGATATTTGTTATACCTATTAGGGCTATGACAAAAAAGGCCTAAAACCTCTTTTCATCTAAGAATTAAATTTCTTAGATGACCCTCAAAATACATTATAAATTTCTTTTTTACTTATTTAAATTTGAAAGAGTAGAAAGGGCGAAGATCGCCCCTTGAAGTATAAAATTTGATTATTTTGCGCTTTTGCAGCCGCATGTGCAGCCTAAAATCCTATAAATGATAGCTCCAATGATCGCTCCAACGATAGGTGCAACCCAGAAAAGCCAAAGCTGCTCTAGTGCCCAAGTGCCTTGAAATATCGCAACGCCAGTTGAGCGAGCTGGATTAACCGATGTGTTTGTGATAGGTATCGAGATAAGGTGGATAAGTGTCAAACCAAGGCCAATAGCGATCGGTGCAAAGCCCTTTGGAGCACGCTCATCGGTCGCACCTAGGATGATGATAAGGAAAAACGCAGTTAGAACTATCTCTGCAACAAGCGCTGAGACTAGACTGTAGCCATTTGGTGAGTGCTCGCCGTATCCGTTGCTAGCAAAACCGCTTGCAGTAGCGTCAAATCCAGTCTTGCCTGAAGCGATAAGATATAGCACAGCAGCAGCTGCGATCGCTCCGATAACTTGTGCAATGACGTAAGGCACTAGATCTTTTTTATCAAATCTTCCGCCAACTAGCAAGCCAACTGAGACAGCAGGGTTGAAGTGTCCGCCACTGATGTGACCAACTGCGTAAGCCATCGTGAGAACTGTAAGACCAAAAGCAAACGCAACACCTACAAATCCAATACCAAGCTCTGGAAAAGCTGCTGCAAATATCGCGCTACCGCAACCTCCAAAAACTAACCAAAATGTGCCAAAAAACTCGGCTAAATATCTCTTCATTTTCTCCCTTTTAGGTAAATTAAAAGGGGCGATTTTAGCAAAAATGTGTGACATTACAAAATATTGTAAAGGTAAAGTTTTATGTAAATTTGATTGTGGTTTTGGATTTAAAATTTTAATACTTTATTCGGCCAATATTTATTGCTTACTATATCATCGTAATTTTTTAACCCTAACTGGCATAATATAGACAATTCACATAAGTTAATATTAAAAAATAGGATATAAAATTATACCAACCTTATATCGGCTACCATCAAGATTATATTCTTTCTCTAAATCCTAGTAAGCTCACCACTTTTATGCACCGCTATCGCCATCCAAAATTACTTCTATTCCATTATTAACTTTTTTAAAATCAACATTGAAGAGAGATTCGTTAGAGCAGTCATTGTATTCTAGTTTGAGATAGTTTTTACCAGCTCTTGTTAGGTTGAAATAGCATGTGTTTTCACTATCTTCTGGTCTACTTTTAAATTTATATTCAAGCCTTGTGGTTTTATTTAAATTTGGCATTTTCATCTCTTTGGAAGCGCTCTTATATATCTCTTTTGTGTCGTCTTGAAAGTATTGTTTTAAATAGTGCTTGTAAGCCCCAAGCAAATCTGTATTTTTATATATACACTTTGACGCAACGCAGCTATAATCGCCATTACAAATTTTTTCTTCATAGCCCTCATCACAATCAACTACAATCTCATTTGCCCAGCAAAACATAGATACTACACTTACTGCAAAAAGTATTTTTTTCATAAATTCCTCCAAAATACTCTTATAAATTTACAACTACTTGCCTGATTTTATCCTTTCTAATTGCCTAAATATTTCTTTTTATATTATCTTAATAGTATATTTTCTCATCATATTTTGGCACGATAAGTTGGTTTTCTCCTAGTTTTATTTCATTCATTTTTGTTTGGTTATTATTTTTTACATCAAACATAAAATTTTTTATGTTTTTGCATTTGTTTGCCTCTTTTGTTAAGCACTCTACCTTGTACATGGCTTTCTTTGTTAGAAGGTTATAGTCCAAGTTTTGATCTCTTACATTTTTATCTAGCATATCTACGGTAACGCCTATTAATTTCCAAATTTTATCTTTTAACTCTAGTCTGTATTTATAGGCACAGCTCCACTCAAATCTACCGCCACCGCCACTATGATTTATTGTGATCACTCTATTTTTTATCTCCAAACCTTCAAAAGGATCTCCCATGGCACCACCTTCATCAGACTTCATTATTACATTACCAAATTCTTGCCATTTGATCCATTTATTTTCACTATCTCTTTTGAAAATTTGCAAAACTCTATGCAAGTCACTATCTTGCCAAACCACTACTCTTTCATCCACACTATCACCATCTAGATCACCAAAAGCTTCTAAAATTTCAGAAGCAAATAAAAATCTACTTAGTAAAACTACTATATAAAATATTTTCATTTGAGCACTTTCTATAATTTTTACAAACTAGCTTTATCGATCATAAAAAAGCCATTTGCATCAAGATAAAGCGGTAAAGATACGCTAGTAGGCATATTGTAAAGCAAATTTTAAAAGATCTTTCATATCCTTTAAAAAAGGAGTAAATGCCGATTATTGCAATGGCGATAAAGAACAAAGATATAAAAAATATTTCTATTGGGAGCAAAGTATAATCTTGCTTAAGAGTTGTAGGAAATTTTAAACCAAAAAATTCTAGTGATATTAAAATACAAGATATTATGGTATCAAGGAAATAGGACACGACAAGGTATTTGATAAAGAGATTATTATAAAATTTATCTAGAAAAATAAAAACTAGGCCAAGTACCCCAAAAATAAAATATCTGCCTATGATTTCATGTTGCAAAAGAGTAGAAAATGGTAAGGATGATGCAAATACCATAGAGCAAGATAGAAGCAAAAATAAAAAGAAAAATGCATATTTAAAAATCTTGGTCATAATCTGTTTCTTCTGTGCAAAATTTTAACTTTAAATCACTATTACATTTTATATTTTTTTGCTTATATTTTATAAAGCTATACTTTTAGGAAGTATCGTCGAAATTCTAACATTACCCCAAGATTTCTTGCCACCAGGCCAAGAACCCATCGCAATACTTTCTTTAAAATGTTGAGCATTATCTAACTTTTCCCAATATTGAATTGCATCATCTTTATTGCTAGACAAAGGCGTTATATAATACAAACCTTCAGGAACTGGCCCCTCGTTTACCAAAAGTTGTCTTTTTTTACTGTAGTCAAAGTAATAATTTGAACCACTTTTTATTGGCGCACCTGAAACCGCCTTAAAGGAATGAACTTGTTTTAATTCATTATAAATTATATGTATCGACAAAAATTCTCCGTCAAATTCTAAATATAATGATTTTTAGTGATTTACATCAACCCTTCCATGAGTTTTTCCATATCTCGTTGTATATCTTGGTGATTTTATATATGCAAAAAACACTAATGTACTATCGCCTTCTTTTAGCTTATCCAGTAGCTTTTGATCTTTTATATCAGTTTGTGGAGTGAAGCTTATCTCTTTTCCTTTAAATTTCTCTCCCTCCAGCTTTATATCATTTGCTACAAAATTTGCCTTTACTTCTTTGTTATACTCGCCTTGCTTGATAATTTTATAAGACCAATTCACCTCTTTATAATTATCATCACCCTTATTTGGCTTATAGACAGCTTTTAAATTTATAGTGTCCTGTATGGTTGTTTGATCTATGTTTTGCACATCTACAACTACGCCAGTTATATTATTTGCCACCTCAATAAGTGAAGTTTTTAGATCATATGTGATACTGCCTTCTGCTTTTTTCTTTGTTTCAAGAGAGATGACGCTATTATCACTCATGCTATGGATATCGCTAGTTGAGTAGTCTTTACTTAGATCACGGTAGGCTAATATAAATTTAGTTGTTCTTTTAAAGACACTTTGGTCTTTATCAAGGATGAGATTTATATTAAATTTAGCCGTGTATGAGTTTTTATCTGCTTCATCATTATCATTTTTCTCAAGAGAGCAAGAGCGATATACTCTTTTGTCTTCGCAGTTATGCAAATAAATTTCTTTGATATCACTGCTATTTAAATTTTCATCAGTGATTATTAGATTTTTTACTATGAGATTACAATTCCCACTATTTGTAGTTGGTTTGCTCTCTTCTTTGTCTGCTAGTTTTAATTTTACATCAAACATGGCTGAGGATTTATCACTTCTTAGGCTTAAGCCATTTTCTTTGGCAAAATTTAGCAGGTTAAAGTTTAGATTATTAAAGAAATTTAAAGTTACTTTGGAGCCATCATAAGAGTATTTTTTATCTTGTGAGATAAATTTATTGTTGCCATCTTTATAAAGCGTGATATCTCCGCTTGTCGCTGAATCTACAAATTTTATATCTTCTTCTTTGCTGTTTGCTTCGTATGGGTTAAATTTATAGTTAGTTAGTATAAGCTTACTTTCATCTTTACTTCCTTGTGGATTTAAATTTACGCAGTCTAGGTATGTCTTATCTGCCAAGATGATAGTAAGTTTTGTATTTTTAGGCTGATATGGAGCTATGATCTGCGCTGAATGATAGGGGCATATCAGTAAAATTTCTTCTTTATTGCCCGCTTTAAACTCAGAATTTTCTTCTCGCTTTTTTAATGCTTTGTTTATCTTTGAGATGTTGTTAGTTCCGTCAGAGCTTATGCTAACTACGTATATGTTTTTAAGAGAGAAAATAGTACTAATGGCTTCTTTTATAAAAGAGTGGAGTTTTTCTGAAAAAGAAGATAGCGAAGTTTCAGCATCTATGCCATTTTCGTTAGCGTAGGCACTAAAAATTTCATAAAGAGTTTGCTTATCTTCTATAAGTTCTTGTTTGTCATTATTGTATTTCAAAGCTTTATTGTACTCAGAAGACATAGGCGTATTTAAAACTGCAAAAAAGTCGCATATCTCTTTAAAGCTTAGCTCAGAAATTTCTTTTTCTTTTACGCTATTTTTTAGCGTTTCATAATGGTTATACTCTGCTTCATTGCTTGCATAATATAGCGGCTGATGAGTTGGGGTGGTTACCATTTCACCATTTCTATTTATAGGTACTTTTGCATAAGGCACCTTTTGCAACTGCCCTCCGACCATAGCCTGAAAATCTTTTTTATAAGTATAAGTATAAGAGTTATTTTTATCATATAGCTTCATTGATTTTAGAGCATTTTTTAAATGAGAGCCAAGGTGATTACCAGATAAGACTAGTGCTGAATTTATTTGAAAACTAAAACTTACAGTAAAAGAAGTAATAATCGCACTACCGATAAAATCTCCAACTATTCCAACAACTTGTTCATCCCATGTATCACCCCTGGCAGTATCGACTATGACTCCTCCAGCGTTAGATTGTATCATTAGTGCAATTTTTGCATATTTATTAGATGATATTATTTGTGATTGAGAAGCTACGTCGTGCATTAGCGTCCAGACATTTTTTGCTTGATCTAAATTATCTAAAAATTTACTATCGTTCATATTATTTACCTATTTCTATTTTTTCTAAACTATGGCGTGAATTTTTATATATATCTAGTCTATCTATGTCTATTTTGAATTTATCCAGAAAGTATTTTTTAACCAACGCCCTTTCATATCTTGAAGTAGCTAGTATATTTAGCACTTTATCATTTTGTAAAACGAGAACACAGTCATAAAATTTATAATAAGTACCTTTGGTTTTAAAAAGATAAAATAAAATCTTACTTAATAAAAAAAATGGATAATGACCAATCCATAGCAATAATATGCTTATCCATTTTACTTTCTTTTGAAAATCGCTTAAATTTTGAGATTTATGATAATAGTCGTCATATGTCTTGTAAATTTCAAATTTTTCATTTAAATTTATGGTTTCTATTGGTTCATTGTTTTGAAGAAATTCTATTTTTTCGTTAGACATTTTTATGATGCGTTTGCGACCATAAAAGAGGTAAGGTCTGATATAAAAGTAAAAGGCTTGTGAAACTAAAAATATAAGTATAATTTTATTGCTATGAAAAAAACTTGCAATAAAGCATATTATAGTAGTGGGTAAAAACTCTATAAACATAAATATAGAATTATAGTCCTTTATAACTATTGGTCTTTTATCATAATCTCTCATCTTTACTCCCAGTCAAATATAAGCAATTTTTCTGCTTTTTCTATATCGCTATTAAAATTATCTTTAAAAAATTTTCTTATCAGTGTTCTTTTGTAATTGGTATTTGGACTAATACTAATTATCACGCTTTTTTGTTTTAAAATAATATACTCATAAAATTTATAATTTACTTTTCTTTTAAATAAAAGCCAAAAAATAAAATTTGACATTATTGTCAAAGGATAAAGAGCTATTCTTGCTGGCATTGTCAAATACCTCCTAGCTCCTTTTAACTCCTTACTTAGATTTTCAAAACTTTTATAAATTTCGAAATCTTCGTTTAATTTTATCTCTCTTATAATATTGCCGTTTTCCAAAAATTTCACACTATCAGAGTTTATGGCGATATAATTTTTATTTTTAAAATACGGCAATATATAAGCTACAATACCAAATGCTATGATAGCCGACAAAAAGCGATTGGCGCCAAGCAACAAATAAATAAAATCTACAATAAGCACTGGCAGAACAAAAATAAGCACAAAGAGCAAGCTATTGTCCTTTATAACTAGAGGTCTTTTATCATAATCTCTCAATTTTATCCTTGCTTGCCTAGCTACCTTATACTATTCTAAGACCTCTTTGCTTTTTATATTTTATAAAGCCTTTATATCTCCGCCGATGACTCTTAGTCCCATGCTGTCAAATATCGCTTTTATGCCACCAACTTCTATCACGACACTTGTGCCATTTATGGTTACTTTGGTGCTGTCTACTTGGTGGATGATCTCATTTTTAGCATTGACCTCGTATGTCGTCTCGATCTCGCTAAACTTTGAGTCTGCCATCTCGGTGTGCTGTGCGGCTGTTTTTGTTGTGAAATTTGACTTAGCATTTATGTCGATGTAGTTGTTTGCCTGAAGCACGATGTGCTCGTTACTAAACTCATTTATACCCTTTTGAGAATTTAGCTTGTAGCTACCATCTATGTTTTGCTCTTTGGTACCTTTTATCTCTTTAGTTTCGTCGTTGTGTATAGTTGTGTTGAGGTTTGATTTTATCTCGACAAATTTGTCATTGCCGACAAACTCATGTCTATCTTGACCAACTCTAGTTGTATCATCAACAGCTACATTTAGTGTATTTGAGACGCCTACTACCGTATCTTTCGAAAGTCCAACCGTCGTTAGATATTCACCTCCGACATTTACGTTTTTGGCAAGATCTATCATTTGGATGTGCGCTTTTTTAACCCTTTCAGTGTAGCTACCATGCACTTGAGAGCTTTTGTCGTTTAGTATCGTTTGAGAAAAGTCGTTATTTACTAGCTCGTCGTAGTCTTTCTCAGCTTTTACATAAATTTGCTCTTTGTTTTTTAAGTTTGACAAAGTGATCTCGTTTATGCCAGTCTCGTTTGCACCGATCGTTTTTGAGCTAAGCGATGTTTGATGGTAGTTGTTATCTACATTTACTAGTGGCATATTTGAGGCATTATAGAGGCTGCCACTTACCACTGGGTTGTCTATGTCGTTTTGCAAAAATGATATGATCACCTCGTCACCGACCCTAGGTATCGCAAAGAAGCCAGAACTGTTGCTTGCGATAGGTGTGATCACTCTTAGATAGGCACTTTTATGATAGCTTGCGTTTATGGTGTCGTCTTTATCTATCTGCTCTTGTGTGCTAAAGGCATTTAGTCTTACCTTTACTCTGCCGTAACTATCCGTATGGATGGTGTTTGTTTGGCTATTTAACCCATCTTGTCCTACGACAAGGCCTAGAGTGATGTCAGGCGCTTTTGGCTTTTGTTTATAGCTTGGTACAAATTTTACGCTGCTTGGGATGATGCTTAGTTCATTTGTATATGAGCTTATAAATTTCTTATCTTTTAAAGGGACATTGTCACCTAAATTTAGAGTATTTTCTAAAACGCTTTCGTCTACATAAGTGTGTTTTATAGCTATTATTTTAAACTCATACTCACCACTACTTTGATCTATTGCTACTGAGATATTATCGTTTAAATTTAGAGCAAAGACATTTGAGCTAGCGACAAATTCTTTCAAAAGCATATCGCTTCTTAGCTTTTTAAGATAGGTGCTGACCTCAAGCAACCTCGTATCACTAAATGAATACTCATCTAAATTTATATGCTTATCATAGATATTTACTTGCTCGTCAAATATCTTTTCGTTTTTGCTCTCTAGCACGTTTGGATAGGCTGTGTTTTGAAATGAGTGGGTGAAGCTGTTTGCTTTTAGAGTTTCGCTCTTTGTGATTTTATTTATGTGTTCGCTTGCAAGGTTGTTATTTAAATTTACATTAAAGCTTACTTTTCTAGCCTCTTTACCTTTGCTAGGTTCGCTTTGTGCTAGGCCTTCAGCTTGGTTGCTGTAAGCTAGGATAAAGGTATCATGAAAGTAAATTTTCTCATTATCTTCGTAAAAATATATACCACTATCATGGCAAAGTCTTGTTATAAAGGCTAGGTCACTTTCGTTGTACTGCGCTATAAATTCTTTTTTATTGTAGCTATTTTTGATGTTTGAGAAGTCTAGCTCTTTAGTTAGCCTTTGCTTGTTAAAAGACAAAATTTCTTTTACTACTTCAAGCACGCTTTGATCTGTGTAAATTCTATTTGCTCTATTTATACTTAGTCTATATAGCGAAGATGTGAGTTTAAATTTGAAAAAGTATTTTTTGTCTATATTTGTGCTACTATCGTCATCAACGCCTAGATACTCGACATCGCTTACTATGCCGCTAAAGTAGATATAGTCACTACCATTATTGCTTGGGATGATACTCTTGTTTGTAGAAGATGGTCTTTTTATGCTTAGCTTCATACCCTTATCAAGGTATCTATATATGCCAGTTTGAGCGTTATCGTTATAAATGCTCTCTAAATTTTCATAAAGCGGGTTTTTGACTAAATTTATATAGGCAAAGCACTCTATGCTAAATATATCTTCTAAACTCTCATTTATATCAGCCCTTGTGACTATAAATTTATCGTTTGCTATCTGAAGAGTAGAAAAGGCATCGTTAGATATGCCATAATCTACAAAGCCGTCTGTTGCCACCGAGTTGCCAGATGCTAGCATGACTGGCTTAGTTAGTGATGATGTTGGTGATGTTATATTTTTGTCCATTTGTTGCTCTTTCAATCTTTTTTCGTTTTCTTCTTCTTGTAATCTTTTTTCAAACATTTCAATATCAGCGTCTGTGAGGTTACGCATAGTTTTTACACTTTCTTCTATTCCGCCTCTTTTTGCTTCTTTGTATTCATTATAAAATTTTTCTTTTTGATCATCTATTCCAGTTTTCGCTACTTCAGTAGAAAGCTCACATGTTTTGCAACCCAAAGCGCCAAATACCTTACCAGTATTGTCAATTACTTCGTTAAATTTTGTAAATGTATCTTGTTTTTCATAATTTTTTATTTCCAAATTATCGTTTGCTGTATCTAATTTTTTTTTATTAATATTAAAGAAATCCATTATTTATTTCCACCATTCAATAATTTTTCTAAGTCTTTTTCATCATTTATAATTTTCAGAATAATCTTTAAAACTTTATAGTCTTTTGGATCTTGCCCATGGTCTAATAGTTGTTTGATTAATTTAAACTTTTCTTCTTTAAATTCTTTATATTTTTGAGTTTTTATAAATTCAAGTAGCTCGGGGCTTGCCTTTTTATTGTCTATGCCGACACCATTTTCTCTAAAGAAAAATGCAAAGCTCATACCTATGGATGTTGCTAAACTAGCATTAGCCGCTGTACCTTTTTCCAAAAGAGTATCAAAAGTTTTTGTTTTATTTGCATCATAAGCATACTCTAATAAATTTGGTCTTATTGAAAGGTCTGGAATTTCAATAGTCATGTTAGCATCACAACCAATCTTATCTATGTAATATTCTATGACTTTAGCGGTATTTTCATCGGTTGTATTTTTGTCAAATACCACAGCAAACATATTTAAGCAGTTTACTTCATGCGAATATAAAGATGTTATGAGAAGTATGATTATTGCTAATTGCCTCATTGTGCTAATTCCTTTTTTGTTCCATTATTTAATAGGTTATCTAAATCTTTTTCATCACCTACTATCTTTAATATAACCCTCAAATAGCCATAATGATAAGGATCTTGACCATGTTCTAAAAGCTTTTTGATTAATTTAAATTTTTCTTCTTTAAATTCTTTATATTTTTGAGTTTTTATAAATTCTAGTAGCTCAGGGCTTGCTTTTTTGTCTTTTATGCCATCGCTATTTTCTCTAAAAAAGACTAGGAATTCTGTTGCGATGTCTCTTGTTAGCCACTTACTAGGGAAGGTACCTTTTTGTAAAAGTAAATCAAGTGTTTTAGGCTTATTCATTGCATAAGTACTGTCAAGTAGATTTGGTTCATAATGCAATTTATCATTTTCTAAAGTAATGTTAGCATCACAACCAATCTTATCTATGTAATATTCTATGTCTTTAGCAGTATTTTCATCGGTTGTATTTTTGTCAAATACCACAGCAAACATATTTAAGCAATTTGCTTCGTGTGAATATAAAGATGTTATGAGAAATATGATTATTGCTAATTGCCTCATTGCGCTAATTCCTTTTTATTTCCATTATTTAATAAATTCTCTAAATCTTTGTCATCATTTATGAGTGTCAAAATATATTTTAAATATTCGTAGTCTTTTGGATCTTGTCCATGATCTAATAGTTTTTTGATTAGTTTAAATTTCTCTTCTTTAAATTCTTTATATTTTTGAGTTTTTATAAATTCTAGCAGCTCAGGGCTTGCTTTTTTGTTGTCTATACCGACACCATTTTCCCTAAAGAAAAATGCAAAGTCAAATCCTATAGATGTAGCTAATTGCATATTTGGCTTAGCACCATTATCCAAAAGCAGATCGAAAGTCTCATTTTTTTTATAATCATGTGCAAATTCGAGTAAATCATATGTTCTATTAGAAAGCTTTTTATTTTTTAAAGTTATATCTGTCGTACATCTATATTTTTTAATATATTCCTCAATATATTTTCTTGTATCATTGTCGCTTATATTTTTATCAGCTATTATGTTAAACATATCAGCACAATTTATTGTATGTGAATATTGTGAATATAAAGATGTTATGAGAAATATGATTATAGTTAGATGTTTCATTGTGCTAATTCCTTTTTAGCTCCATCTTTTAATAAATTCTCTAAATCTTTTTCATCATTTACAAGCGTTAATACTTTCTGTAAAAGGATATAGCCTTTTGGATCTTGTCCATGTTCTAGTAGTTTTTTGATTAGCTTAAATTTCTCTTCTTTAAATTCTTTATATTTTTGAGTTTTTATAAATTCTAGTAGCTCAGGGCTTGGTGACTGCCCTTCTAACTTAACACCATTTTCTTCAAAAAAAAGCAAAAAGTCTAATCCTATTGAGCCAGCCAACCACGCATTAGGTACCGCGCCTTTTTCTAAAAGTTTGTCAATGCTTATTGGTTTATTTGCACTATAAGCAAATTCTAATAAGCTAGCTTTCATCGTTAAATTTGGTAAATTTATACCAGCATTAGCATCACATCCGAGATCATCTATGTAGTATTTTATATACTTAGCCGTTTCAGCGTCACTTAAATTTTTATTATAAATGAGTCCAAACATATCCGTGCAATTTGCTTCGTGTGAATATAAAGATGTTATGAGAAATATGATCATAGCTAAGTGTTTCATATCGCATTTCACATATCATGGTGTTTTAAAAGATAATGATAAAAAGGGCTCATTTGTGTCCTTCCAACGAGAAGATTGATATCCCTAGGGAGGATCCCTAGGTTATTTTTTAAGCTTTTTTAGTAGCTTCTCTCCAGTCATCGCTTCCGCTTGTACCTGCAGCTACGTGCTCCCAAACTATCTTTCTATAGTTCATTGAAACTTTGAAAAGCTCAGTTTTGTCGCTGTTTAGCTTGTCTTGAGCATTTGGGCTTACTAGAGTGATATCTGTTATAGTTGCATCTTCTAGTTTTGTAGTAAAGAAGTGCTCAGCACCGCCGCTAGTTGATGTTCTATACCAGTGGATCTCAACCTCTGGAAGTCTCTCGCCTTGAGTTAATGCGTTGTAAAGAAGTGGAACAGCTTTGTTTAAAGATGTTGTAAAGCTAAATGGCTTATGTACTCTTTGTCCTGATGGTTGGCCACTTTGTGGATCTACTGGAACAGTTACGATGTGAGAAACCTCTTGTGCCATGATCTCATCTTCGTGACCTGACTGATAGCGATTACCGATACTAGCTTCTGTTGAAGCACCACTTGAGATAAGTCCTTGAGTAGAACCTTTCACCTTAATATACACTGGTTGTGACATATTTACTCCTATTAAAAAATTTGGTTATTTTAACTTTTATTAACTTTCTATTTCATTAAAAACATTACTTTTTTAACATATAGCTTTCAAGTGCTTTATGTAATAAATAATTAAACGCCTCTTTATCTTCTCTGGTGCTTTTTGTTACAGCACCAGAGAGATATTTGAAAAATGAATTATTCTCGACTATATCGTACATTTGACTATATAGCTCCTTACATATTAGTTTAAGCAAAACAGCATTAACAAGCGTCGTGTTGTCGCTTAGAGGCAGCGTTTTTATAATAGTTTCCATATCTTTTGTATTTAACGTCCTGCTCTGCTCGCTTATAGGGCTCATGTTTGGCTGCACTTTTATGCTCTCAACTAAATTCATCAAAAGCTCATCCATACTCTTTGCTGTTAGCATCCTTTGACTATTTATATCTTCTTCATCGAAATTTTGAGCGCTCTCATTTAAATTTAAAGGCACATCATTAACATTTTCGTTTAAAGTGATATCTTTTTCTTCATCTATGAGAGAATTTATCTTTGGCTCTTCTTTAAAATCAACATTTGATATTTTCCCAACTGGCTCAAATTCTTTATTATCAAGCTCATCAAAATTTTTGGCATTTTCTATGATCTTGTGAGCTTTGCCGACATATTCGTCTATCCTAGAAGGATCTATAAATATAAATTTAAGCTCGCCTATCCTAAAAATATCTCCTGGATTTATCACGCTTTCATAATCATCAGGCAACTTCGAATAAGAATCGCTATAAAATATCTCGCATCCTTCGTATCCGCAAATGGTAAAAACACCCTCTTCAAAGCCTATATGAGCGTGCTTTGAAGCTATAGAGCCACTTGTATCGCTGCACGGAAATTTAACCGTATCTAGCGAGCCTATGTCTCCGCCGTTTTCATCAAAAATGACATACTGCGCCAAAAAGCTTGAAGCTTTATCAAAATTTTGTATAACCGCTGCTATTTCTTGCATATCTTTTCCTTAATAAAGCATCTTTCTTGGTAAATCAATCGTTGGTATGATATTCATAAGCTCTAAAAGTTCTCCGCCATTTGGTGTAACTTCAAAGCCAAAATATGACTCTTTTTTACCATCAAAGTTAAGCGTACTAACGCCAATGCTACTGAAATTTGAAGCCTTTAAGAGCTTGTACCAGCCCCACTCACCATCAAAGCTGATCTCTTTTTTGTCGCTACCCGCATTTGAAACCGCATTAAATTTAAACTGTGTTGAGATATCAAAGCTTTTACTTGAGACAAGTAAATTTGATGGGATCGTGTGATCATACGCCAAAGAGTTATTTCCGTAGCCTATATTTATGTGGCTGAAATTTGCCGATAGATCAACCGCTTTTAAGTTATAGTTTAGTTTTAGCTCATCATTTGAGTCAAGCATCAAATTTGAAATTCTATCGATATAAGCGATATTTTCAAGGAAACTTTTATTAAATCTTAGCTCTTTTGCATATTTTGGTCTTACCTTATAACCACTGCCTGTTTTACTTAAAATTTGTTTTAGATATTTATCATAAAAGCTATTCCAAGTTCCGTCTTTGCCAAAAAATCTCTTAAATTCTTCGATACTAACAGCTTTTGATGAGTTTTCATTAAATGGATAATAAGGCTTTATAAGACTTTCAAAGTCATCAAGAACATCATCTTTATAAGCTGTTGCTAAAAGCGATGAAGCTCCGTTTTCTACCTGTTTCCAAGCAAGTTTTGATAGCTTTTGATAGTACTCATTTAGCTCATCTGGAAGCTTTTTAGCGTCATTGTTTAGCACGATAAATGGATCATTCTCATTTTTTATGCCATTTATCGCATAAACGATCTTATCGTCACTGCTTTGAAGCATCTCAAAGTTATAGTCACTAACTTTTTTATATACATTTGTGACGTCATTGCTAATAAGATCTAGCGATCCGTCAGAATTTAGCGCATGATAGTTTGTAAATTTAGTGCTAAAATCTGTAAATACACGTTTTATCTCGCTTGAAGCAAAGCCTAGAGAGTAGATGTATTTTAGTAAATTTTCATCATTTAAATTTGTATTTTGATTGGTTAGTTTTATAAGAGAATTTAGAGGGTTTTCTCTTTTTGACAAAATTTCAAGCTCGTCTATGACCTCTTTTTTAGTAGCAAATTCATTTGGCTCGATCGCTCTTAAAATTTGGTTCCATTTATCAGCATAGTTTTGCAAGTAAAGCTCTACAACTGCGATACTTAGCTCTTTTTTCTCATTTGAGCTGATATCTTTTAAAGATGAGTTGGTATCCATCAGCCATGACTCTATGCCTGCAGTCTCATCGATGTTTGAGCTAAGTTTTGCCAAGAAGTCTCTTAAATTTTCTTTTGTATAAATTTTATTAAATGGATTAAACGCCTCTTTTTCTTGAACTACTTGGTTTAAATTTTCAACCTCTTTTTTGATGTCGTAGAATGATTTTTCATCTTTAAATGATATAAACTCAAGTATCGAGTAGAGCCTTTTTGCTCTTTGAACAGGTGTTAGTTTAGTATTTGCAGCACTTTGAGCACTCTGATCTGCTGAAATGCTTAAATTTTTAGCATTTAAAATGGCTTCGATGTGCGCTAAAAACTCATTTTTAGCAACACCATATTTTTCAAATTTATCCCAGTTTGCAGCTATCCAAATTTTAAATAGATCTACGTTTGTATAGTTTTTATCAAAAAGTGAATCATACATATAAAAGGCTTTTATAAGCTTATCTGGGTCACTCTCTGTTTTTAGGATATTTTCCATCTCAGTTAAAACTGTATTTTTGAAAAAGTCAGCGCTAAGATCGTAATAAAGCGCTTTAACAGGCGCAAAACCCTTATAAGAGGTATCAAGGGTGATGTACTCAAATTTAGTATCACCGCTAAAGATCCTTGGATAGTCGTTTAGACTTTGTTTTAGCAGATTTAAAAGCTCGATCTTTTGTGTAGCGGTAAGGTCTTTATACTTTTTGCTATCAAGATAGTTAGAGATTTTATCTACGTTGTTAGCCGCAATTTGCTCTTTTGTATTTTTGATATTTAAAATATAACTAGAGCCAAAATAAACTCCCACACAAAGTGCAGCCACTAGGGCGAAATTTATAAATTTAATAAATCTATTTTGAGCGCCAAATTTAGTTACATTTGCTTTAAAAGCGATCTCTTTTAAAAATGATTTTACAAAGTAGCTTTGTTTGCTGTAATTATTTACCGCTCTAAGAAGTGGTTTTTTGATGCTATATTTATCACAAATTGTATTTGTAAGGTAGTTTATAGGGATATTTTCTTGATATGCACTTACAAAATAAACTCCATTTATAACAGATGTGTTTTTAAGAGCATTTTGAGAGCTTAGCTTTGTGACAAAGTCTTTTACAAGCACGAAGAAATTTTCAAGCTGTTTTAAGAACAAATATGAGCGTTTTTTATCTTCTAGCATGTGCGAGATCGAGTTTTTGCTCATTAGGTGTTTAAATAGTGAGTCGCTTAATCCCTTAAGCTCTGTCTCAAGCGTTTGAGCGGTGAAATTTGAGTCTAAATTTATACCAAGAGCTTTATTTGCCACGTCTTCATTAAATAATTTGAAATAATCACCCATGCCATCTATAAGATCAAGCTTGCTAAAGACTACGTAAATAGGAAATTTAATGCCAAGATGCTTCTCACAGTCATTTATCCTCTTTACCATATATCTTATAAGCTCGTCAAAATACTCTTGAGTGCCTTCTAGGAATTTTTTAGTATCGATGATAAGCACGGCGCCGCTTAGTCTTGAGTTAAAGTCATTTCTCTTTAAAAAGTGTAAAAACTCGTTCCAAACGCCTTTTTTAAGTAGATAGTCTCTGTTTTTCTCTACATCATCTTCAGGAAGCTCCTCTGTTGCAGTTGGCTGATAGAGACTCTCTTGTGCAAAGTGAATGCCCTCAGTATCTAATAGTGCTCCAAATTTTGATACATAAAGGTTAAAATTTGTCGTACTTTGGTGTATCTTTTTATAAGTATCTAGGCTGTCAGATAGAGGAAATTCGATATTTGAATAGTTTATAAAAGCACTTTTGCCAGCGCCCTCGTTGCCTATTATCATTATTAATGGCAATTTTTTGAAATTTATATCTTTCTTCCAAGTCGTTTTGGCGTCTTTTAGCGAAAGTAAGAAATTTCTCTTTGCCTTGCCAAAACTATCCATTGACTCTTTTTTGATCTCTTTTAGTTTGTCGTTTTTCTCATCTTTGCGTGATGCAAAATAGTTCATCAGCGGTCTGAGCAAGACAAAAAACAATATAACTGCCCAAAAAGCAACTAGCACGCTAACTCGTGAACTAACGCTAGCAAAGCTATATATATCGTTAAATGCTACAAGCGGGGCATATAGCCAAAACAAAACACTAAGAGCGATAGAAGTTACTAAAACAACACTGTGTTTAAACCTAAAAAATGTGAAAAATCTGCGTAAGTAGTCGATAAATGCCATAGCTGCAAATCCTTTTACAAATAAATATATTTCTTTTATGTAATTATATCAGATTTTTTTGATTTTGGAGTTAAATTTTATGAACAAAGTCTAAATTTTATAAAATTTGACATTTTTTTATCATTTTTAAGCCTTGAACCAAAGCCAATTTGACTACTTGTATATTTTGACCCGAGCTTAAACTGCATCTTGTGAGAGTAATTTATCTTTAAATATAAATCAGAAACAAATTCATCATTAGTAAAATAAGAAAGAGTCTCTTGAAGCTCTTTAAATTTATCTTTTTTGGGGAAGAAATTCACAGCCTCTTCGTACTCTATGCCGTTTATAAAGACTGCGATCTTGGTTTGTTTTTCAAAAAGCTTTTTGCCAAGGATGAAATTTTTACCAAGCGTCCTATTTTTATGGCCTAAAGAGTTTAAATTTGATGGTGCTATGAAAATTTGATTTGGTAAATTTTCAAGTATAAAAAGCTTATCTTTTAGCCCAAAGTGGCTCTGAAGCGCAAATTCAACCTCTTTTTTTGGCCTTCTTTGACTAACTGCAAGTGGCGAAAATGGCAGAAATTTCTTTGCCAGCTGCTTTTCTTTTATATTAAGCATATCAAGTAAGATCTTTGAAATTTTATCATCAAGCTCATCTTCAAAAGATCTTGCGTAGTTTTTTAGACTAATGCTGTCAAAAAATAGCCAAAGCAAGTAGTTGTCAAAAAAATCAAAAAATAGTTCATAGCTATTGTCATTAGTCTTTGAAATTTTCTCTAAAATGTAGCTTGTTAGGTGCGAGCCGCTTCCTAAAAGACCCATAAAATTTACAATTATCTTTGTAAGCTCCTGCTCATCTAAGCTCTCGAGCTCTTTGATCGGGTAGGCAAAACTCGAGCTATTTTTTAAAAATATCTCGCCCCTATCCCTATTTTTTAGGATGTTTTTTATCAGCTTAAAAAAGGAAGCTTGGCTTATCTCTTCGCTCATACAAGCTCTTTCGTGCCGCTTAAAAACCCATAATCAAATAAAATTTTACTCTTTACGCACTTGATCTTAAGCTCGCAAAATGAGTTAATAGAAGCAAATTTTGATAAAAACTTAGCCAAATTTATACCTAAAACATAGACATTTCCAAGACTTTCAAACTCGCTCTCATCTATATAAAATATACATAGCACTCCTCTTTTTGCAAAGCCGCCATCGACCCTATGTATCTGTTTTGTCTTTATCTCATGAAGCGAGCTAGAAAATTTCTTCAAAAACTCATCATCAGGCAGCATAAAGGCATTAAGCAGTGCCAAAAAAGAGCCCTTGTTTAGTATGCTTTGATAGCTAAATGACAAGATGCTAACCAGCCTCCAGAGTAAATTTCCATCTACATTTACACGTTTTACGCTAGTTGGGATGGTTAAATTTTTAGTTGTTACACCTTGGTGATTTTGGATTTTGTTTATCTCGCCTAGTTTTAGGTTTGTTGGTAGATCGCCGTTACAGCAAAGCGTCTCGATGCTCACGGTCTGCTCTTTAGCGTCATTTTTAAAAAATGAAATTTCTTTGTAAGAGTTTAGCTTCATATCTATTTTGTTACTTACAAAGTAATAATCCTTTGATCTTTGGCTATTTAAAAACTCAAACCTCTCAAAGCTTTTGTAGTTTTTAAGTATCCTTTTTTCATTATTGCTGCTGTGGGCGACGACCTTTGTGATAGAGACTATCTCGTAAGCGTTTATGTTTGAGCGGTCTATGAAAATTCTATACTCGCTGCGTTTGTTGTTATTTTGTATAGGCTCGGCACCTTTGGCAAACAAATTTATCGCTGGCGTGGCAAAAAGAGAGAAATACTCTAGCCTTGGCACATAGCCATTTGGCATATCTTTTGAAAAGACAAATTTGATGTTAAAGCTTTTTGCGTCAAATCTTTTTAAAAAACCAAGTCCATTTATACGGATAAAATTTAGTTTAGATGAAAAATATGAAAGCTCTTTTATAAGCTCAAATGCCTCAAAACCAAACTCATCGCTCTTTATCAAAGCTTCATCAAATTCATCCAAGCTAAGCTTATCAGCTCCAAGTTTTATCTCCTCATCGCTATCTTCAAAGCTTATGACTATAAATTTTAAGTAGTTTTTTAGCCACATCAAAAGAGTTGAAGAGAAGTATATGTTATCACCAAGGTATAAATTTAAAAAGCTGGTATCAAGCTCTTTGGTACTAAGTTCATCCTTGGTGATAGATATGTTTAAATTTAAAAGATAGTCGCTTTTGTTGTTTGACATGAAAGCTTTTGATATCTTTAAAGGAAGCAAATTTACGTCATATATCGTCTGGAATTTACAAGCCACGCCGTTTATTGGCTTTGACTCTATGATACTGCCCTTTGGTATAAATTCCTTTTTTTCTGAAAAGTCATCTCTTAGAGCAAATTCTTGCATGCAAACTGAGGGAAAAGGATTTGTATAGCTTGGCATTAAGATATTTATCAAAGACTCAGCTATTAAAGGTATATTTTCATCTAGCTCTTGTCTAATCCTTGATGTCAAAATAGCCATATTTTCTATGATACTCTCAACATCAGGATCTTTGCTCTTAGTATCTAAAAATGGCGCGACTTTTGGGAAATTCTTTATAAAAAGTGCTCTTGTTTCATCAAGATACGCCATCTCTTTTTGAAAATAAGCTAAATTATTTTCATTATAATCCATTATAAAATCTCACAATATCTATTGTTTTTAAAAATAACCTTTAGCAAATACTCTTTGAAATTGTCGTTTTTATGCTTATAGTTTATGTTAAAGATGATGCGCCAAGGCTTTAGCGAGTCATCATAGCCGATAGAAGTTATCTCTATTCTATTTTCGTTTGAGGTGATTAGCTCATATATCGCCATACCAAGTCTATGGCCAAGCTCGTTTATCTCGACCCCAACCGACCAAAGATCGATGATACTATCATTTAAACGGCCGTAGTTTCCAAGTCTTGAGTTTAAGATAGTATCAATATGATCTTTGATGTCGCTGTCTAGATCTTTAAAATATGGACGAAATTTTGACTCATCACTAAATTCATATAAAATTTTATCTATCAGCGACATGCTTAAATTTACTCTTTATCCAGCTTACCAACCAAAGAAAGCTCGAAATTTGCCCCCATAAATTTAAAGTGAGGTCTAGCTAGAAGCTCTATCTTATACCAGCCTGGCTCGCCAGCTATATCGCTAACGATAACTTTTGCACTTCTAAATGGTCTTCTACTTCTTACATCAGCTGGTGGATTTTCCTGATCTGAGATGTACTGTCTTAGCCACTCATTTAAGCCACGCTCAACGTCACTGCGCTCTTTCCAAGTACCGATCTCTTCTCTTTGAAGTACTTTTAGATAGTGAGCCAAACGAGAGATCAAAAATACATATGGAAGCTGTGTGCCAAGTCTGAAATTTGTCTCAGCAGCTTTACCTTCTGGAGTATTTGGGAAAACTTTAGGTTTTAGCACAGAGTTTGCAGAGAAAAATGCTGCGTTGTTGCTATCACGTCTTAATGTAAGCGTGATAAAGCCATTTTCTGCAAGCTCAAATTCTCTTCTATCTGTGATCAAAACTTCGGTTGGAATTTTTGTCTGAACGCTTCCGTAGTTTTCATAAGTGTAAGTTGGTAGGTCTTTTACAGCGCCGCCACCTTTTGGTCCGATGATGTTTCCGCACCATCTATAGTCCGCAAAACTCTCTGTAAGTCTTGTAGCAAATGCATAAGCGCCGTTGCCCCAAAGCATATCATCGTGCTTATCGACGCTTTCGCGGTAGTTAAAGCTTTTTATAGGGTTATCTTCTGGGATATATGGAGATCTAGTAAGAAATCTATTTACCATACAACCTGTATATTTTGCATCTTCGTTCTCTCTAAAAGTTCTCCATCTTGTGTATTGAGGACCTTCAAGTAGGCTCTTTAGATCTTTTATGTTTTCAAGCTCGCCAAAGTTATCAAGTCCAAAGAATTTAGAAGATAGCGAAGTTAGAAGCGGAGAGTGGCTCATCGCTGCAATTGAAGACATTTTGTTTAAGAAAGTCATATCTTGGTTTGACTTATCTAGCTCATAGTCAGCAACTATCGCACCAACTGGCTCACCACCGAATTGACCATATTCAGCTGAGTAAATTTGCTTATAAAGTGTGCTTTGAGTTATATCTAGATTGTTTTCAAAGTCATCTAAAATTTCTTCTTTTGTTGCGTCTAAAAGGTCGATCTTTACGTTTTCGTTGAAATTTGTTCTCTCAACCAAAAATCTAATGCCACGCCAAGTAGACTCTAGCTCTTGGAAAGATTTGTTGTGTAAAATTTCATCCATCTGAGCTGATAAAAGCGTGTCTATATGAGCTATCATCTCATCAAGTGCAAGCTTATTTATCTTCTCTTCAGCGTTGTTTGTTGTGATGATATTTGAGATAAACTCAGCAACTCCTTGTTTTACTACGCTATAACTTTCATCATCTTTTGTATATTTGCTCCTTTGCATTATGCTTTCAATGATAGGAGTTTTTACTTTAGTTTCAGACATTTTTATTCCTTATCTTTTTCGTCTTTAAGCTCTAAAAGAAGCTGTTTTCTACTATCTTCATCCTTAATAGCCTCTAAAACCGCTTTTCTAAAATCAGGCATATTGCCCATAGGTCCTTTTAACGCAACTAAAGCTTTTCTAAGCTGCAATAGCTTTTTTAGCTCAGGTACTTGGTTGATGATATTGTCTGGATTGAAGTCCTGAATGCTTTCAAAATTTAGATCGATATTTAGATCTTCGCTACCAGAATTTAGTCTATTTTTCACTGAAAATTCAGTATGAATGTCTAAACTTTTCATAACTTGATCGAAATTTATCTTATTTATAGAGACAACTTCGCGATCTTCAAGTGGAGTTTGGTTTTCACCAGTTAAATTTGAAACTACCATCAGCTTTAATGGAAGCTCGACATCTGCTTCTTGGTTGTTTGTTTTGGTTCTATAAACAATGTTTATACGTTCTTTTGGTGGGATTGAATTCTCTGCCATAATAACATCCTTTTTTTGAGTAAATGATTTAAGAATTATAATTAAATAAAATTAAAGAAGTTTTAAAAAAACATATTTTATCACAAAAATGTTTTTGCCTTTATATAAATATCTGATAAATAATCCTTAAGCTCGGTGTTTTCTATAAATTTAACTATTTGCGAATATACAACTTTCGCATTGTTGTCCATGCCTTGGCTTGTAAAAATTTTGGAAAGCTCTAACAAAAAGCTAAGCTCACTTTGCGAATTTGTTGTATATTTGCTTCTATCAAGGGCTTTTATCAGCTCTTCAAAGCTCATATCCTTTTTCATTTTGTTACTAGAGATAAAATTTACACTCTCTTTTTTACTAAAAAATTTAACACTCTCCTCACTGAAAAATGCCTCTTCACTTTGAAATTTGAGCTTTTTCATATCTGGTAATTTTTCTATAAAATTTAAAGTCATACTAGAAACTAGTTCGCCTTGCTCGCTTAGTCCAGATGATCTTAAAAACTCACAAAATATCCTAACGCCATCTATCCAAAATGGATTAAGAGCTAAATTTCTTATAAATTTCTCTAAATTACCAAGGTTTGCTTCTTTCATATTTTTAAAAAGTAAGATCAAATTTTCATCAGGATAACGTATCTGCGTCACTTGCTCGCTGCTAACTGGCAAAGCCTTGATCCTGCCCCACATCGCCTCAAAAATAAGCGAGTAAGCGGTCAAATTTTTTATGTCATTTTTTAAAAGCGAGATGGATAAATTTACAAAATACTCTCTAAACTCTCTATCGCTAAATGTGCTAATGTCGCTACTGCCAAAAGAGACACTTTGCGTGTAGCTTGGCTCGGTCTTTTGCGGTTGCTGCTTTGGCTCCTCTACTCTTTGAGTTTGCTCGCTTTTTTCTTCTATATAAAGCGTGTCAAAGTGCGTGCTAAGCTCGCGTGAGAGCTCAGGTACAAGCTCATTAAAAGCTCTTGCATCCGCTTCGTCTAAATTTATACCCTCCCTATGAGCTTGCGTAAAAAGCTCTATCGTTTGGGCAAATATCTTTTTTTTAGCAGGCACTTGCTTTTCATTTTTAGCTAATAAACTTGGCTCTTGTTTTAGGGTAGTTAGAAAAAATGAAAAAGCACTGATTAAACTTCTAAAAGCATCTTTGTCGTTTAAATTTACAGCAGAGATCGCTAAGAAATTTAAAAGCTTTACATCGAGGCTAAATTCGCTTAATGCCTTTAAGGACGAGCTATAAACAAAGTCCCATTTTATCGTATCGTGAGTCAAAGTCTTATACTTCGACATCTCGTCTATAAGGCTGATGTAGAGTTCGTTTTCTGAAAAGTTTTCGCTAAATTTGTTGAAAAACTTATCTTGCACTTACTTTTTGTCCATAAAATTTTCTATTTTATTGTTTAGAACGCTGTCGTTTTTAACGTTGTTTTGATCCATCGAGTAGGTGCTATATAAAAACGCAGCCGCGATAGCTGCAAGCGCTATAAGGATAAAATAAAATTTCAAATGTCTTAGTGAAAATATCTCAAAAAAGCTTCTCTTTTTAGTTTTTAAATAGCTCTTTTCAAATACATTTTCATCAGCTTTGATAAGTGGCGAAACGGCTGAGGCTATATTTTCACAAAGGTATGAAATTTTCTCGTTGCAATCTTCCTGCGCTTCGTATTTACCCTTGTAGCCAAGCACCAAACAAGCGTAGATAAACTCTAAAAAGTCCTTGTTTTTGCCAACATTTTCAAACCATTTATCCATTATGCCAAAGAATTTGTTGCCACCTAAATTTTCGTTGAAAAATCTCGTTGTTAGAGTGTTATTCGCCCAAAAACTATTCATAAAAATTTCATTTTTAAGCAAGCTCTCATCGATGAAAACGCAAAGGCAATATCTAAGTCTAATGATGTCATCCTCTTCATAAATGCCCAAATTTGAGATCTTTGAAGTGGTGCTTAATATATCATTTATCAGCTTTTCACGTAAATTTTGCATCTCACTTTGTGAAAAATTTTGTAGTTTTGATACTCTGTTTGCCAAAAGAAGCAGTGGTAGCACATGATCTAGGGCAGGATTTGCGCCAAGTCCTAGAAGCTTTGTCTGACTTAAAACTGAAATGTCATTTTGATTTTCACTCATTTTTTATCCTTATAATAAAGCCCACATCTTAATGTCAGCGTTTGATAAATTTGCTGTTATATAGACGCTAATAACGCTTTGATTTGCGAAGCTTTTGAAAATTTCATCTTTTTTATCGATCTTGTAGTAGATATAGTCATTTAGCTTTGGCAGTGTGCTAGGTATAGCTGAAATTTGCTCTACATTTATGCCGCGAAGCTGTGATGATACGATACTTTTGATGTTTGATTGGGTGTGGATTTTGCACTGCTCTTTGAAATTTTTAAGCAGGTACTCATTTTTTGTATCGCTATGGATAGCAAAGTAAATTTCTGAGTTTTCTATGATGCTTGGATTATCAAAGACGCAGTCAAAAAAGCCGTGATTGTTTTTGACGATCTGTGCCATGACGTATTTTGGCGACAGGATATGCGAGAACAAAAGCCTAAGATTGTTTATTAACGGTACGAAAGTTTGACTTAAGTTGTTGTGATCATAAGCTATAAATTCGCTAAAACTATCGTCGTGACTTAGGGCTAGCAGATCAGCTTGAAAATCAACTAGCTTTTCATATAGATACTCTGGATGAATTTTGTCTCTTTTGAAAAGATATGAGAATATCAAGTGCCATTTTTTCAGCATATTTAGCGTCAAATACGTTGAAATATCAAGCCTATTTTTCGCCTGATCTATACCGCCTAAAAGCCCAGTATAGCTCTCTTGGTGCTGCTTTGTAGCAAAGCTAAACTCATCTATAAAGCTAGTGATGAAAGAATTTTTACTGATATCGATGCAGGTTGGGATAAATTTCTCATCAAGCGTTATTTGCTTGTTTAGGTCAATGTTTTTTATCCTGCAAATAGGCACACTAAGCTCATAAGGCGTCTTTGAGCCAAGCACTCCTAGAGCCGATCTTTGGCTTGCTAGGATCAAATTTTCTTTATCCTGCGTAAAAGCAGACGAAAGCTCAAAGTCGTCTTTGTCATCTAGCTCGTTCAAGATATCGTTGCTAGCTTCATCATGCACTCTTGAGCTAATGAGCGCTTGTTTAGCTGTAAATTTTAGATTTGGCAGGTTGTTTTGCAAGCTAACATCAACAAGCCCTGAGCTAACTGGTAGCTTTAGCACTATGACAGCAGAATTTAGCTCGCTAGGGCTTATCTCAAGAGGCTCTGGTAGGTCGTCTTGACCTGGAGCGTTAAATATCGTACCATCTTGTGAGATGCAAGAAATTTTATTGAGCCCTATCTTGCCTTGAAGCAAAAGCTCGCTTGAGATCTCAAGCTCCAAAACTCCATATAAATTTGAAAAAGACGAGACGGTTTTTAGGTTTAAATTTCTCTCAAAATACCTCTCTTGCTGCTCAAAATGAACCTTATCAACGTTCATCCCGTTGTACCAGACAACTTTTAGTTTATCAGACATTTTATTTGCTTGCTTGGATCTTAGAGCTACTAGCGTCTATGGTATTTACGCCATTTTTAGTTATCTCAAAAACTATGTTTTTCTCTTTTGCTTCTTTTGTTGATTTGTAAGCTTTGATATTTGTCTTGCTTTGATCAGCATAAAGCACCAAAATGCCTACGTATGGCACTTCGTCTGGATCGACATTTGTAAAAGCGTATCTGTTTGTGTTTGGCTGAATTTGCGTTTTTATCGAGTCTATCTTATCTTGACCAAGTATATCGCCATTTTTCTCAGCCAGATCAACTATGCTAGCTTGCTGAAATTTTGCCACATCTTTCAGCTTGTAAGCGATGATAGTCACTGGCACGTTGTCACCGTGGTAGTTTAAGTTTGAATTTGGGGTGTTGCTTATGATAAGATCTTTTGCACATCCTGCGATAAATAGCATAAAAATTAAAGAACAAAGAAATTTAAACGTTTTCTTCATGGTTTCCTTTACCTCACGTTAATAATATTATTTTTATGTAATTCTATCTAAATTTATTTTAGAAGAAACTTATTTTAAAATCAATGTTCTTAAATAAAACTTTAATGAGCGTTAATCAATCCTTTATATTATGCTCTTTGGCATAGCTTAATATCTTTTGCCTAAGATCTTCTGGGAAGCTATCTCTATACATTACTGGTGTTAAAGGGTTTAGCTTTTTATCTAATTTACCAGCCTCATATAGTCTTGTTAGCTCTTCTGGTGTGTTGTAGTATGGTGCATTTGGATATCCCTCTGGTGGGGTTAGGGACATTATTTTGGCTTCTAGGAGGGTGGAGTCGATGTAGAGGTCTATATCCCTATCTTCGTAATTAGCAGGATAGCCTTTTTCGTAAAAAATCTCCGCATATTCTGGTAATTCTTTTTTAACATACGACATGAATTCTTCCCTTGTAGTCTCATTTGCATCTAAATCTCTAGGGTCTAGTAGCTTACCTTCGTCTTCTACGAGTTCTCTTAAAACTCTATGCATTGAACCTGTAGGGTTAATAACTATCCCACCCCTATTAAAATCCATCACGAAGTAGCTTCCTACTATCTCATCAAGATAAGGCATCATTCCATATTCATCTAGTGGGGGATTTTTAGCTAGTTTTCTAAATTCTTCAGCCATTTGTAAATTTGTATTTAGACCTATATCATAAGTAGTATATTCAAAAAGATCACCTAAAAATTTTAAAGCTTTTACTACTCCTAACTGGGCTGCTAGAAAAATTCTTTGATAATCCCTTGCTTTAAATCCTGCTTCATTTCCATGTGAAAACCCCATAGGATCTCCAAGTATTCCAGCGCAAATTCCCCACTCTGCCGAAAAGAGCATTGACTTTAATGTTCCCTGATGGGCATTTACTTCATCATAAATTTCGGCATATTCAGGTTTAGTTAGTTTGCCATCACTATCTACTCTACCTATTGCATCTTCTGGTATATCTATCATGGTGCATTTTAGATTACTTCTTTTTACTAGATAGATATATCTATCTCTTTTATCTTTTAAGCTTTCATAGTAGGCTTTTTCTGATTTAGTCCAAGGAGATAGTTTATTTGAGCTTGCTTTATAGCTAATGTCTAGCCATGGTTTAAATGATAGATAGTCTGTTTGACCTAGAGAAT
>NZ_PISC01000011.1:0-55865 GCF_003049065.1 Campylobacter concisus
CCCCCCTTTTTTTTTAATCCCCCCAATCCCCTCGCACGTTCAAGGTGCATGCGATAGCACTATCGTGCCGCATGCGTTTCAAAAGCTCTAATAAATTTTAGATATACACGCTCATAAATTTTTAAAATTTGCCTGACTTCTTTTAGCGCACTTGCCTATACGCTTTACAAGCTTGTGTAAATTTCTGTCATTGCGCTAAATTTAAACAAATTTTAATAGATAAATGCCGATAATTAGGGCTTTAAATCACCTTAAAGGATAGACATGAAAAAGATCTTTGCTCTTTTACTGACAGCTTTTGTTGCTCTTTGTGCAAACGAGCTAAAATTTGGTACAGCGGCAAACTACCCGCCATTTGAATACATCGATGAAAACAACAAAATAACAGGCTTTGACATCGATCTGATAGATGAAATTTCAAAGCGTGCTGGCTTTTCATACAAGATCATAAATATGAGCTTTGATGGCCTCATCCCAGCGCTTAAAGCTGGCAAGATAAATGGCATCATAAGTGCGATGAGTGCGACTCCTGATAGACTAAAGTCGATTGACTTTACAAAGCCATACTATCTAACTGAAAACATCTACCTAAAGAAAAAAGGCAACGACGCTTTAAAAGCTAAAGAGGAGCTAGCTGGCAAAAAAGTAGGCGTGCAACAAGGCACCATCCAAGAGCTAGCTGCAAATGCGATAAATGGCGCAAAAGTAGTGCCTTCAGAAGATACTGTGCCACTTATAATGGGGCTAAAAGTTGGCAAATTTGACGCAGTCATCCTTGATAGCTCGATCGGCTATGGCTTTATCAAGAAAAACCCTGAAATAGAGGCATTTTTCAAAGAGGTTGATGGTAGCGAGGGCTTTTCAATAGCTTTTGACAAAAACAAAGAGAGCGAGCTTATCGCTAAGATAAATCAAATTTTAGATGAGATGAAAAAAGACGGCAGCTACGACGCACTGCTTAAAAAATACGAACTAAAATAACACCTCCCAACTAGCCTGCAAATTTAGCAGGCTAGCTTTATTTTGCATTTTAAAATTTATACTAAAATCCGCTTTTACATAGAAATTTAAAGGACGGATTATGAGAAAAATTCTGCTACTTTTGTGCCTAGCGCTTAGTCTCTTTGCCTTGCAAAATGACAAAGATATGCTAAGCGGCGAGCTAAAAAACGGGCTTAAATACTATATAAAAGAGAATAAACTCCCGCAAAATACAGCCATCTTTTACCTAGTCGTAAACTCAGGCTCGACTGATGAGAGAGACGGCGAGCAGGGGCTTGCGCACTTTTTGGAGCACATGGCGTTTAATGGCAGCCGTGACTTTAGCAAAAATGAGCTCATTAAACAGCTTGAGAGCCTTGGGGTTAAATTTGGCGCTGATCTAAACGCGCAAACAAGCTATGATCAGACGAGCTACACGCTAAGCATAAATGTAAATGAGAAAAATTTAAAGGACGTTTTCAAGGTCTTTTCAAACTGGATCGATGGCGTAAAGATCGACGCAGGCGAGCTTGATAAGGAGCGAGGCGTCATAATGGAGGAGGAGCGCCAGCGAAATACGCCAGCATATAGGCTCTATCTTGCCCAGAGCAAGGATATCTTTACAGGTAGCATCTATCAAAAAAGAGTGCCTATAGGCGATATGAACGTGATAAAAAGCGTAGATGCTAAGCACATGCAAGAGTTTTACGAGAGGCTCTATCAGCCAAGATTTATGAGCTTTGTGGCAGTTGGCGACTTTGATAAAAACGAGATAAAAGCTCTGATAGAAAAAAGCTTTAGCGCAGCAAAAAATAGCAACTCATACGTTCATCCAGATAAAAGCATCGCTTTTAAAGATGGGCTAAATGTCTTTAACTACGACGCAAACGAGACGGCAGCTCAGTTTGTAAGGCTTAGCTTTTTTGATAAATTTAAGCCAGTCTCAGACGAGGCTGACGTGAAGCGAAATTTAAAAGATGCGCTAATAGCTAGCCTTATAAATATGCTTTATGAGCAAAAAAATGCAAATAATTCATCAAATTTAAGTGTTGATTTTATGGCGCAAACGCTTCAAGCAAAGCAAAAAATTTATAGTTTTGAGGCAAATGTGATCGGAGATGATTTTAACGCTAGCCTTAAAGATATGTTAAGCGTTTTAAAGGGCATTGAGAAATTTGGCTTTAATAAAGGCGATTTTGCCGATGTGAAAAAGGCGTTTGTGGCAAACGTAGAGGCTAAATTTAAACGCTCAAAAACTAAAAAATCAAGCGTTTATGCAGGTGAAATTTTAAATATGATCGAAAATGGCGGCTTTGTGCTAAGCGATGAAGATAGCAAAAACCTTAGTCTAAAGCTCTTAAACGAGATCACGCTAGAGGATGTTAATGCTAGATTTAAGCAAATTTTAGCCATACCTGATGAGCGCGTGAGGGTCTTTAGTAAAGATGGTTTTAAGCTTAGCAAAGGTGCCTTTTTGAAGCTAAAAGATGAAGCAAAACCTTATGATACAAATTTAGCTAGCCAGAGCCTAAATAAGAGCCTTGGCAATGAAAATTTAGAGCCAAAAGATATAGTCTCTAGCGAATTTGACCAAAAGCATGGCATCTATACTTATAAGCTGCCAAATGGCTCGCAAGTCATCTTTAAGCCGCTAACCACCAAAAAAGATAGCATCTTGTTTGCGGCCATTAGCAAGGGTGGCACTTCAGATCTTGCTGATCCTAAGCTTGGCGGCTTTGCGGTTGCGCTCACAAATGAAAGTGGCGTTGGCAAATTTAACAACTACGAGCTTTCAAAGGTGCTAAACGACAAGATAGTAAGCTACGAAAAGAGCATAGAGGCGCTTACACAGGGCATTTACGGCTCTTCAAGCAGTGGCGATCTTGGCTCGCTGCTAGCTGTTATAAATTTAGAGTTTAGCTCGCCAAGAGCCGATGCAAACGTGCTTGAGAGGATAAAACAAAGAGCAAAAGATGAGCTAGCTAAAGAGCAAAATTTACCTGAATATAAATTTAGCACCGAATTTAGCAAGTTTTTTTACGAAAACAACAAGCGTGTAGCGCCCATTGAGATGGCTCAGATCGACGCGCTAAAGCTAAATGAGCTAAAAGAGATCATCAAAGATAAATTTACAAACGCAGCCTCATACACCTTCGTAATCATCGGCGACACCGACGAGCAGAGGCTTTTGCCACTTGTTAAAAAATATATCGCTACCTTGCCAAAGCTTGGCGAGGCTGAAAATTTTAAGGATGACGGCGTGCGAAGTATCAAGGGAGAGCACACATTTAAAAGGGAGTATCAAAGCACAAAAAGAAGCGATGTGAGCGTGGATATCGTAAATTTAGATACAAAATATAGCTTCAAAGAGGTGGTCAAGCTAAGGGCACTAAGCTCAGTCTTAAAAACGGCGCTTCGAGAAAAGATCAGAGAAGATAAAGGCCAAACATACGGCTTTAGCTTAAACGCTAAGCTCGCTCGCTATCCGTATGAGCACTCAAAGGCGGTGATCGGCTTTACTTGTGACCCTGCAAACACGGACAAGATCATCGCCGAGATAAAAGAGATAATAGCTAGCATCAAGCGTGATGGCGCGCTCTTGCCAAAACATTTGGAGGATTTTAAGGCGCAGAGTGAAATTTCTATAAAAAAAGATTACGAAAAGCCTGAGTTTTGGCAAAATCTCATCATCTCAAATAAAATTTTTAACACGCCACTTTACACGGCTGATGAGTATATAGATGCGGTCAAAGCGCTCACAAATGACGACATCAAAGAGGCCGCTAGGCTATATCTTGATGAGAAAAATATGGTGATAAGTATAAATAATCCAAAGTAGAAATTTTTTGGGGCTAGGCTGGCTTTTTAAATTTAAACCTGAGTAGAAATTTTGGAGCTAAGCTAGCCTCCAGAAATTTAAACCTGAGTAGAAATTTAGAGAGCTAAGCTAGCCTCTGAATTTAACTCTAAACCATAAAGCTAAGCCAGTATATCCTTTGGCTTTAGCTTGTTTAGCTTTTGCACCAGATCATCAAAGCTCGCTCCATTTTCGACCTCGCGCCTGATAAATTCCTCAAAAAATTCGCGTTTTATATCCTTGTCCGTGTAAGTCACGCTCTTTTTGGTAACTTGCATAGGCTTAAATTTCTCCTCTTCTATATCTTCATCGCCATCTTCTCTAACTGGCGTAAGGGCGATATTTTGCAGCACATCAGCGATATTTTCACCCTTTTCATAGCTTGTTTTTAGAAATTTCAAAAACTCATCTTTGCTGTTTTTATCAGCGTAGCTTACACGCTGTGGCATCGCTTGACCTAGGATTTCTATGCGCTTCTTAGCCGATGTTTGCTCGTATTGCAAAGCCCCGTCTTTGAAAGAAATTTTCACATTTGCATGCTCGCCAAGTATCCTTTCGGCGGTAAATTCCAGCCATTTGTCTTTAAAATCGTCGATACTTAGATCAGAGTCTAGCAAATTTCTAGCCTCACGACTTAGATGAAGTACGCCAATGTCGTGATTGATTAGAGCGCCAAGAGCTTTGGTGGCATTAGCGGATATGTGATAGGTTTTGTTAAACTCATCTACACTAAATCCGTTTTTCTCGCTAGTAAGGATGGAATTTAACCTCCAAAGCTTCGTGCTATCAACGAAATTTTTAAGGCTAGCAACTTCATCTTTACCCATAGAGCTATCAAGCCCGTTTATCTTGCCCCAGATAGAAATTTTATAATTTGACGAGTAGCCAGAGAGCGATAGATGCTTGATGTCTAGGGCATTGGGAGAAATTTTTACTTTGCCTAAATTTGCGATAGTCGTTGGCTGCTTACTAAAAGCGTCTTGATAGTTAAAGCTTTGATTAAATCCATTTAGTGCGTTTATCATGTCAAATCCTTTAACACTATATCGGCAAATGGATTTAAATTTTAAGTGGGATTATTTTTTATTGCGGTATTTTTCAAAAATGGCGATCATCTGGTGCGAGTCTTGCGCGACTTTGAGCTTGTTTGGGTTTTTGCTAAGTAGCTCTTCTCTTAAAGCGTCGATGAACTCCTTATCCTTTTTGCAAGCTTCAAGGCTCACACGTCCTCTAAGTATAGCCATAAACATAATATCGGCAGTCGCGTTTATCATCTCAAGCATCTTTTCTTCGCTCATTTTTTTAAATTTTGCCCCTTTTTAAGCAAATATTATTCCTTTGCGTCCACAAAATTTATTATTTTCACCTCTTGGCTCTCTTTGCAAGCCTCCAGCGCAGCCGCATTTTTCACCATGTGAGCGCTCTTCATATGCTCTTTTTGGCTCTCTAAATTTTCCCAGCTCTCCATAAAGCAGTATTCGCTTTTAGAGCCCGCAACCACGCCACACTCGTAGCTTATGCAGCCTTTGTCTTTTCTTGAAGCTGGTACGATCTCTTTTAAAATTTCTTCAAATTTCGCCTCACATCCAGCTTTTAACTTTACATTTACATAAAATCCTACCATTTGTCTATCCTTTAATATTTTTTGGCTAAAATAACGCAATTTAGACGCAAGTTTGCGTATTACATTACAAGGCCTTTTCATGACAAGATGATACAAAATACTAAATTTATAACTCATAAAACCAAACAAATTTAACCAAATATCGGAGAAAAAATGAAAAGACGAGACTTTTTAAAGCTTGGTGCCTTAAGCGCAGCAAGCCTTCAAGCAAAGGAGCTTGACGGAGCAGCTCAAGCGCTCTTTGACAAGCAAAGCGGGCTAAGTGCAAACAAATTTGGCCCATTTTACGTAAGAACTATCGCAGGGCGCGTTGTAGAGACTGAGCCATTTGAGGGTGATGCGTGCCCAAATGAGCTAAATAACGCACTTCTTGATCATATCCAAAATGAAAGCCGTGTAAAATATCCATTTGTTAGAAAGAGCTTTTTGGCTGACCCAAACAACCCAAAGCCAGAGCTTCGTGGCAAAGAGGAGTTTGTGCGCGTTAGCTGGGACGAGGCGATAAAACTAAGTGCGAAAATTTTAAAAGAAAATTTTGATAAATACGGCGCTGAAGCTATCTACGGACAGGTTTATCAGTGGGGTAGCCTTGGTAAAGTTGGTCACAGCCAAAAGACAGCAAAGAGGCTACTTAACGTGCTTGGCGGATATGTAAATGAGCTTGGTGGCTACTCATACGGCGCAGCAACCGTCATCATGCCGCACATCACAGGCTCGATCGACCCAACGCTCGCACCAACAAAGTGGGAGGCTATCTTAAAAAATGCCAAAACAATCGTATTTTGGGGCACAAACCCAGTCGTTTCAAACAAGATCGCCATTGGCGTGCCGCTTCACAACTCATATAAATACTACGATGAGATCAGAAAAAAAGGCGAAAGCGGCGAGATGAAAATTTATAGCGTCGATGTTTATCACAACGAAAGCGCAAGATATTTTGGCGCAAAGTACCTTGAAGTCGTGCCTTGCACCGATACGGCGATGATGATAGGTATGTGCAACTACCTTTTTGAAAAGGGGCTTTATAGCAAAGAATTTATAGAAAAATACACCGTTGGCTTTGATAAATTTAAAGAGTATATGCTTGGCACAAAAGACGGGGTTAATAAAAACCTAGCTTGGGCAAGCAAAATTTGTGGCGTCAGCGAGCAAGAGCTGGCGAAATTTAGCGAGGATCTAGCCAAAAACGACTCAGTCATAGTTAGTGGCTACGCCATCCAAAGGCAAGATCACGGCGAGATGGCGTATTGGGCGCTTGTGACGCTAAATGCGATGCTTGGACACATCGGTAAAGAGGGTTGTGGCTTTGTCACAAATGACGGCATGCATAAAAACGCTGATGAAAGCTATATAGCGCCTAAACTAGCGGCTTTTGAGACGAAGGTACCACAAAAATTCATTGATAGCGGCCTTGTGCCAAAGACTAAGGGATATGAGCTGCCAAACTCAAGGCTCATAGACGCGCTTTTAAGCCCTGGCAAGGAGATAACTAGAAATGGCAAGAGCTACAAGCTACCAAAGATCAGAGTGATGTTTAACGCCAACGGCTCGACATTTACAAGACATCCAGAGACCAACAGGGCGATAAAAGCTATGCAAAAAGTTAGTGCGATCATCACTTGCGAGCCATTTTGGACGAGCACGGCTAAATTTAGCGACATCGTCCTGCCAGCTGCGCTTGAGTGCGAGCGAACGGACATCGAGATGGCAAACTCAACTAGTGAGTATCTATTCGCCATTAAGCCGCTTGTTAAGCCATTTGGCGAGAGCAAGAGCGACTTCGAGATCGCAAGGCTCATTGCAAAAGAGTGGGGCAGAGAAGAGGCATTTAGCGAGGGCAAAAGCGAGCTAGAATGGGTCAAAGAAATTTACGAAGATGCCGTTAAAAAGGCTGCTGGGCTTGGGTATGAGAGCATGCCAAGCTTTGATGAGTTTTGGGATAAGGGATATTTTAGATTTGACAAAGTCGATGAGAAAAAACGCTACTTTACAAACTATAAGAAATTTCGCGACGACCCAGTGGCAAATCCGCTAAAAACGCCATCTGGCAAGATAGAAATTTACTCTGAAACGGTCGCTGGCTTTGGCTATGATGACTGCCCACCGCATGCGACGTGGCTTGAGCCCTTTGAGTGGCTGGGCGCAAAAAATAAAAAATACCCTATCGCCATCAGCGGCGCGCACTCTAAATTTAGACTTCACTCGCAGCTAAATAACTCTGTGCTTCGCCATTTTAACGAGATCGCAGAGCGCGAGCCAGTGCTCATAAACCCAAAAACAGCCGAGGCTAGAGGGATAAAAATGGGCGACGTGGTGAAAATTTACAACGACAGGGGCGAAATTTTGTGCGGTGCCTTTGTGACCGAGGACGTGCCGCAAAACGTCGTCATCGTGAGCGAGGGCGCTTGGTACGACCCAGATGTGCCAGGCGAAAAGAGCCTTTGCTTGCACGGAAACTTAAACGTGCTCACAAAAGACGTGCCATCAAGCAAGATGAGCCAGAGCAACACCGCTCACACGAGCCTTGTCGAGGTCGAGAAATTTAAGGGCACTCCAAAACGTGTCAGGGCGTTTGACGCACCAAAGATCGGTGCAAGAAAGGCCTAAAAGTAACACTTTGAAAATTTAAAGTGCTAAAAGCTATCCTTTTTTAATAATTAGAGTTAAAATCTAAGAAAAAAGAAAGGATAGCTCATGAAAATAGTCGAAATAGACACTCCAGCACTGCTCATAGACAGGGAGATAGTGCTAAAAAACTTAGACAAAATGCAAAAATACGCTGATAAATTTAACGTAAGCTTAAGACCACATGCCAAAACGCACAAGATGCCATACTTTGCAAAACTGCAAGTAGAGTGCGGTGCAAAGGGCATCACGGTGGCAAAAGTAGGCGAGGCTGAAGTGATGGCAAAAGAGGGGCTAAGCGACATTTTCATCGCAAATGAGATCGTCACAAGGCAGAAATTTGCTCGCATTATAGCGCTTTTAAAATATGGCGCAAAAGTGAGCTTTGGCGTCGATAGCGTGGGCATTTTAAGGTTTATTGACGAGGTCTTTGGCGAGGCTGGTGAGATAGCTAGGCTACTTGTTGAGATAGAAGTTGGCGAAAACCGCTCAGGCGTCATAGAAGAGGGCGATTTTAGAGCTTTGATGAGCGCTTTTAAAGAGTGTAAAAATGCAGAATTTTGCGGTGTTTTCTCGCATGATGGCCACTCATATAAGGCAAAAGATAAGCGCGAGTGCGAGCAAATTTTTAAAGTAGCAACCAAGAGAACGCTAAAATTTGCTGATATCGCGCGTGAGTTTGGGTATGAAAATTTCACCGTTAGCATAGGCTCGACGCCATCACTGATAAACGACTTTGAGATACCAAAAGGCGTTACAGAGCTTCGCCCTGGCACATATATATTTATGGATGCGTCGCAGGCGAATGCTTATGGTAGCTTTGATATGAACGCTGCTAGCGTGCTTAGCGTCGTGATCTCAAGGCCGACTGCGACCCGCACGATCCTTGATGCTGGGGCAAAGGCGCTAACCAAAGAGAGGCGCAGCGAGGGCTTTTGCACGACGCCTGGCATGGGACTCATTGCAGAGCATGAAGTGTGGATAGATAGCCTATTTGACGAGCATGCGATCATCTTAAACGAGAAATTTGCAAAAAGTGTGCGCGTGGGCGATCTTGTGCGCATCTATCCAAACCACATCTGTCCGGTGGTAAATTTATACGACTACGCCTATCTCGTAAGTGGCGATGAGGTCTGCGAAAAAGTACCAGTTTTGGCAAGAGGTAAGATAGAATAAGTAAATTTGGTTGATATATCTGCGCATGCAGTGCTTTAGCACTGACGCATGCACCTCTAACGTGCGAGGGGATTTTACTCGGGCTTCGCCTCGTAACTGCAAGCAGACGTGGGATCTAAAGGGAGATAAGGGGACGGCTTTGCTTCGCAAGCTCAACTGCAAGCAGACCGTAATTCAAGTCCCCTTGTCTCCCTTTTGAACAAAATCTTTTAAATTTAAAGTTTATATTCTTAAAAATAGAAATTTAGTATTTTCAAATTTTAAAATTCCATTCACTCGCAAGAATTGACTACTAAAATTTAGCTTCACTAACCGCTTAGCTCAAATTTTAGAGCCGAAATTACTCGTTCATGAAATTTTAAAATTTACTTGAAATTCACTTGATTTAATAAAGCAAATTTACAAATTTTAAAATCTCAATCGTTCACCTTAGCAAACTACTAAATTTAGGCTGCACTACGTTTAGCACTAAATTTAGAACCGTGATATGCTCGCCCATAAATTATAAAATTTGTCTGAGTTTGCCTGGCATAAAAAATACATGCGGCACGATAGTGCTATCGCATGCCCTTCTAACGTGCGAGGGGATTGGGTGATTTAAAAAGTGGGATAAGAGGACGGCTTTGCTTCACAAGCTCGCAACTGCAAGCAGAGTGTAGTTCAAGTCTCTTGCCCCTTAACAAAGAAATAAAACTTTAAATTTCTAAAAATTTTAATTTACAAATTTTTAAAATCTCATTCACTCTAAAGAGTTGGCTATTAAAATTTGGCTTCGCTAAACGCTTAGCTCAAATTTTAGAGCCGAAATTACTCGTTTATGAAATTTTAAAATTTAATAGACAGTCACTTAGCGCGGTTAATTTAATATCACCGAACTCTCTTGCAATTTTTCTAGCTTTAAAATTTGCTCATTTGGCTTTGCTTTTAGGCGTTCAAGCATCGCTATTTTTTGGGCGTAAATTTCATTAAATTCGGTCTTTATATCAAGCAAAGTTTTATTTAAAAACGAGTTATTTGAGCACATAAGATCGTCAAATTCGTATAAACTAAAGGCATTTAGCATGCGCTCATAAACCTCTTTTGCGCTTGGGATATAAAGTGGCGTGCCCATTTGCAGGTGCGAATTTAGCGAGTTTTCGATCTTTTGCTTTAGAAAATAAACCGCAAGCTTAAGCGCATTTTCGTAGTTTGACGCAACCTTTACGTCAAGCTTTTCAAAAAAGAGCGAAATCTTTTGCGTCGCCTTAAATTTGGCATTTTCATACTCTCTTAAGAAATTCTCATAAGTCCTGCCAGCGTAGGTGTTTATCGATTTCGTCTCGTAGTTTGAGGCAAACTCATCAAATGGATTAAAGCTCTCGTAGCGAGATTTGTAAACGAAAAGCTCATCTTCTAAGCTTTTATAAAGCTCATCAAAAGCCGATATGATCTCATTTTCAAGCTCTTTTAGATCCCTTTTGTAGCGTTTAAAAAATTTAGAAAAAACGACGTCTTCATATATGAGCTTTGAAAAGACCTCGTCCGTGTCAAGGTTTATCATTTCAAAATTTTCACGCTTATAAATTTCTTTGTTTAAAAGCGTCTTTGCTGGGTTAAATTTTGTCCTAGAAAATGGCTTAAGCAGCTTAAAAACTTCATCGCTTGCAAGTTTGATAGCCTCGCTCATATCGCTGTATCGCAGGGCGATTTTAGGCTTAAACTCCTCTTTTATCTCCTCTAGCTTTTCTTCAAGTGTGGCATTAAATTTATCCAAAATTTCATCAGCTGCGCCATAAACTTTTAGGCGATTTTCTTGCTCGCTAATTAAAAAATTTACTATCTTTTTCGCCCTTGCTTTTATGAAATTTTCTTTAAAGCTCGCGCTTAAAAACGCCTCTTTTACCGCACTTAGTGCTTTAGCGAAATTTGAGCTTTCTAGCTCGCTCTTGTTTTCATTTGTGATGCCAAGGAGTGCTTGCTTTGACGAGATGGCGATGATATCTTCAAAAAGCTCGCCATAAGTTTGCCTAGCGTGCTTTAGCAAGCTTTCAAGCTCGTCAAGACTTAGCTTGTCCTTTTGGTTGATGAAGCAAAGAGCCTTTAGATCGTTTGTCTTTAAAATTTCTTCTACGCTTTCAAGCTCGCTAGCCTTTGCAGCGTTATTTGCGAGGCTTAGCCAGATCGCGCCACAGACCTTTTTTAGCGTGTTTTTGGTCTCTTTTGTATCGGCATCTCGTAGTGAGTTTAGCCCTGGCGTGTCGATGAAATTTACCTCTTTTAAAATTTCACTTGGCGCATAAAGTGTCATGCTTTTTATCTGCTCGCTCATGGCGTTTAGCTCTGCAAGTTCGCTGCTAGCTAGCAAGCTCTCGCTGCCATTTGTAAATTTCACGCTAAGAAGCGGCATCTTTGCAAATTTTAGCCGTACAGCCTTTGCCGTGACAGGCGTTAGACCTGATGGCAAGATGTTTTGTCCAAGCAAAGCGTTTAAAAATGTTGATTTGCCGCTTGAAAACTGCCCTATAACAGCGATAAGAGGCGGCTCATTTAGAGTGTCGATTAGTAAATTTAGGCTCTCTTTTATCTCATCACTTGCGTGCAGGCTTGGATCATTTAGCTCATTTACCAGCCTTGCTAGCTCACCCTTAAAGTCGCTTGTAAAAACCTTAAAATATCTCGCCTTATAGGCATTTATGAACTCATTAAACATTTTCTAGCTCCCCTAAAAGCGAGCAAATTTCATCTTGCAAGGCGTTTTGCTCTTTTAGTTTTAAAAGTGAGTTTTGATTTTGCGAGCTAAGCTTTTCTAGCTCACGATCTAGCTCTTTTAGCCTCTTATCAAGCGTGGCTTTTTGAGCGCTTTCATAGGTTTTTATGAGGTTTAAAAGGCGGTTTTTTTCGTGGTCAGTTAAAATTTCACAAAATTGAGAGATATTTTTATCTTTTAGCAAACCCTCTTTTAAGCTTAAAAGTGCTTCACTTGCGTCACTTGAAATTTTAGCTCTAAATGTAGCTAAAAGCTCCTTAAATTCAAGCTTTACGCCCATTTGTTCTAAAAAGTCATTGATGTTAAAAACCTCATCTTTACTCATCACATAATCATCAAAATTTAAAGCGATATTTTGCTCGCATGATCTTGTTTGCACCAAAGTTTCGTTTCTAGCCTCTCTCATAAGTGCCATCACACCGTCTCGAAGTGTCGTTTTTGCGATTTGTTCTAAGCGCTCAAAATTTAAGCTTTGTTTTTTGCTTTTGCAGTAGGCTATCTCGCTTTTTACCTTATCGTTTAGGTTTTGCAAAAGCGTCTCAAGCCCCATTTTATAGATGTTTTTGGTGTTGCTACTTTCAAGCTTTGCAAGCTCGTTTTTGGTTAGGCTCTCAAGTTTAGAGAAATTTTCACTAAGTGCGTTTTTGACGCTTGCCTGCTCATTTTGAAACTTTTTAAGCTCCACTTCATAAGCTTTGAGCGACAAAATTTCAGCCTTAGTGGCCTCAAGCTTGCTATTTAGGATATTTTTTAGCTCCTTTTGATACGAGCTTAAGATAAGGGCTGATTTTTTAGAATTTTTGCCAAAAAGCACCTCGTAAAGATAGTCCTTAAACTCCTCTACGCCGCTATTTGAAGCACCTTCTAAGTAGCTTTTTGCACTAAGCGCAAAGTAATCAATCTCCACGCCATCTATCTGCTCAGCAATCGCTTTTTTAGTGTAGTTTAGCGTCTCGTTTAGCTCTTTAGCGCTTAGCTCGTCAGCGTGAGTTAGCACCACAGCAAGCCTTACGATGTGCGAGTTTTCAAGGCATTTTTTTAAAAAGAGCGCGTCTTTTTGTGTGGCGCTTTGTGAGGCGTTCATGAGGTGGGCTAAAAGGTCGCACTCCCTCATAAAATTTGTAGTGATCTGCTCCCTTAAAACCACCGCATCATCGATACCTGGCGTGTCTATGATACAGACGTTGTCCTTTAAAAGCTCCAAATCGTCATAAAGCTCGACGCTTTTTACGAGATTTGCTGTTTTTGAGCTTGAAGAGGTGTAGTTTTTTATCTCATCTATGCCGACATCTACGCTTTTGCTTGGTAAATTTTCGCTTGGTATGCCAAGTGCTAAAAGCTCATCAATGCTGTAAAAATTTACCCTTGCAAAGCTATCTTTGGAGTATTTTAAAATGGTTAAATTTATCGTTTCTGGCACGTTTGAAGCGCCAAGGACAGATTTGTTTAAAAGGGCGTTTAAAAGGGTTGATTTGCCAGAATTTATGACGCCACTTGCTGCTATGTTAAAAAGCGTTTCGTTTGATCTTTTTTTGGCTGCCGCAAGTGCCTCTAAAAATGTTTTATCGCTATCAAGCAAGCTTGCTTTTTCGTTTATATCATTTAAAAAGTCTAAGTTTTTATGGAAGTGATCTTTTGGCTTGGTATGAGAAATTTTAGCCTCATTAGCGCCTTTGTTTTTGCTTATGATCTTTTCTAAAAAGGCAAATTTCTCATCATCTATGATCTTTTCATCACGTAATTTTTCTAGGTATTTTAATATCTCATCGCTTGAAATTTTAGCCTCATTTAGTGCTTTAAGAGTCGCAAGCTGTGCACTTTGTATGCTAAATATATCAAGCTCAACTTTAAGCCTTTTTAGCACCGCTCTAAACTCATCAAGCGCCATAAACTGATCTAAATTTCTCTCGTCGCAAACCAAAAGAAGGGCTAGCAGATCTGGATAAAATGGCACGCTAGCAGCAGCATTTGTATAAATTTTATTTGCACGCCAAGCCTGTTTTAAAAACTCATCCATAAAAACTCTTTTTATTGATATTTTTGGATTTTATTAAATTTTTACTTATGAAGCTATCAATCAAAATTGTAAAGACCGTTTAGTAGGCAAAAGCTTTGATGCAAATGATTTTAGGACACTGCCTAGATACTCTATACTTGCAGGTTAAGAGGCATCTTATTTTGGCAATATGTGCTGCATCAAAAAGAGCTTCATACAACTAAAAAAGTAGTCAAAAAGAAGTAGTGAGTTTTGGTTGCAAAATAGCGAATTTGCTCTTATTTGAATGAACTAGAGCATGCTTTTAAAATGTAATACTTTTAAACTTAAAGATATTTATTTTGGCAGCAAAATTTATCTTGCATAAAACATCGCAACCAAACCGCGGTTTATATCTTTAGTATCGCCATCATCTATCTTCGTAACCTTTGAGATGCTCACACTTTTATCGCTATTTATCGTAAAAGTGAGCTCAATAACTCTCTCATTTACCTTTTTAGCATTTTGACCAAAATAGATCGCTTCTGGCTCTTTTTGTGAGTAGTAGGCGGCATATTTGCTTTGGGCTACGACGTTGTCAAAGACCCATTTTTGTTTGATATCTAAATTTTGAGCGAGCTCATTTTTAAACTCAAGGTCACAGCTAACAGAGGCTAGGTAGCCAGCACTTTCTTTTGTCGGATCAAATTTGCAGTGCTTGTTTGCGGTGGACAAGATCGTCTCTTTATCTATGTTTTTACCACTTTTTAATATGCTATTTGCGCTATCAAGTGCTAGCTCCAGGCTGTTATCAACTCTTTTTTGCTGAGCAGCTTTTGCATTATTTAGAGCTTTTATGTATCCGCTATTTTTTCTTTCAAACTCATCTTCAAGCACATTTTTCCCTACCACGCAGCTTACTTTAACCACTTTTTTATCGTCACTACTGATGTCTTGCCACTGGGTGCTTGTACAGCCTTTAAAGCTATCTATCGCCGAACCTATTGTTATTGATTTGTTACCTTTTAAAATGTAGTTTTTAACAATGCCTATGTTGCTTTCCTTGCAGCCCACTAATAATAAAAGTGCGCTAAATCCTAGAAATAGAGCCTTTTTCATCATTTTACCTTTTTGTAAATTTGACAAAATAGTACCAAACTAAAGTTTAAATTATTATGATTTTATTAAAATAAATTACATAAATATAATTTATTAAAATAGTTTAGAAAATTTGAATTTTATAAATGAAAAAAATTAGCAGTCAATTCTTGCGAGTGAAATTTTAAAATATGCAAAAAAATTTACTGAATTTGTAAATTTATTTATCATGATTCAAAACAATTTTTTGCTAAAACCAGCTTAGATTTATAAATTTAGCTCAATTATTCTTTGTAAATTTTTGATGTTTTCTTTGATGTTGCTATCTTTGTAGATCGCTGATATGACGGCGATGAGATCGGGTTTGGTATGAGAGAGCGAGCCGATATTTGTCTCATTTATGCCACCTATCACGCAAACAGGTAGGTTTAAAATTTGCTTTGCCTCTTTAACTACTTCAAGCCCACATTTTGGGGCATTTGGCTTTGTAGGGCTTGTAAAAACAGAGCCAAAAGCAACGTAGCTAGCACCATTTTTAGCGGCATTTATGGCTAAGCTTATATCGTTATAGCAACTAACGCCCACATATGCGTCTTTACCTAAAATCTCAAACGCCTCTTTTATGCCCTCATCGTCTTTGCCTAGATGAACAGCCTTTGCGCCTATCTTTTTAGCAAATTTGACATCGTCATTTACGATGAATTTCGCGCCAAATTTCTCGCATAAATTTAAAATTTCACTTGCGAGCTTCTCATTTTTGACCGCTTTTTTTGACCTAAACTGAAAAAATTTAACCCCGCACTCCAAAATTTCTCTTACGTATTCTAAAGCCAAATTTTCAGGCATTAAAATATCATCGCTAATAGCATAAATTTCAGCCATCAAGCCCTGCTTTATGATCTATAAGCCTTGCGCCAAATTTACTTTTATGAGCATTTTTTATCCCATTTGCCACAAATTTTTTAGCCATTTTTATGGCGCTTACTAGATCGCTTTGCTGCGCTAAAATGGCCGCTAGCGAGCTTGAGAAGCTACAACCAGCCCCGTGCATCACCTTTGGCTCAAAAAGCTCCTCGCTAAATTTCATCACGCCCCCATTTTTTAGATAGAGCGTATCCTCGCAAATTTCATCGACCTTCGTTCGCTTTAGCACCATATCGCAAGGCAAATTTGTAAAATTAATACCCAAAATCCTAGCCTCATCTACATTTGGCGTGGCGATAGTTGCGAGGTTTAAAAGCTCTTTTAGCGCTTCGATCGCACCATCTTCAAGAAGTTTTGCCCCTGACTTTGCCACACAAACTGGGTCTATCACAACTGGCACATTTTTAGCTCTTAACCCCTTTAAAAACGCGCTTATAACGGCTATTATCTCCTCGTTAAAGAGCATACCAACCTTCACAGCGCCTATATCAAGCTCGGCTAGTACCATCTCAAACTGAGCTTTTACCATATTTGCTGGCATCGCAAGCACGCTGCTAACGCCATTTGTATTTTGCGCGGTCACGGCTGTGATGACGCTTGCGCTAAAGCAGCCAAACGCCTCGCAACTTTTTATATCCGCCTGCACTCCTGCACCGCCGACGCTGTCGCTTCCCGCAACTATCAAAACATTTTTTTTATTCACCCACACACCCACTTATCTCTTTTACGTCAAAAGGGTCTTTAACCTGCCACGAAAGTGCGTATTTCTCGATACTTTTTTTGATCGCACTCACCAGATAATCAATATCCTCAAAAGTATGCGTATAGTGCAGGCTAACCCTCACCCAGCCTGGCTTGTGGGTGAAATTTGGATCCTCTTTTAGCCCCAAAAGATCGTGTCCGTATGAGCCTGCACATGAGCAGCCAGCACGTGTTTGTATGCCATACTCTTTGCTTAAAATTTTTGAAAGCTCATATGGAGCTACGTTTTTTACATTAAATGAAAATATCGCAAGACGCTTTAAATTTGCTGGGCAGTAGCTAACTAGCTCTGGGATCTCCCTTAGTCTTTGACAAAAGTATTCGCTAAGCTCACTCTCGTTTTCATAGATGGTAGCAAGTCCTATCTCTTCTCTTAGTCTGTAGGCTAAATTTGCACGTATAAGCCCCAAAATAGGCGGTGTGCCAGCCTCTTCAAGTGCCTCTTGATCCTTTAAAAATATATGATAGTTTTTGCTCACATAGCTTACCGTGCCACCACCTGCAAAGCTTGGCACATCGTCATTTGCTAGCACTTTTTTGATTGCCAGTAGCCCACAACTGCCAACTCCGCCAAGAAGCTTGTGCGGCGAGATAAAGAGCGCGTCAAAGTAGTCGCAATCTAAATTTGCATAGGCACTGAGGCTCGCCACGTCAAATGCCACGATGCCGCCAAATTTCTTAACAAGCGTGTAAATTTGCTTGTAGTCGCTTATGACGCCTGTGACGTTTGAGGCTGCGCTAAAGCTAGCGATGATCTCGCGCCCTGCGTTTATCTTTAAAATTTGCTCCAAGTGAGATAGGTCGATGCTGCCGTCTTTTGCAAGCCTTATGCGCTCAACCTCGCAAAGCGCCTCTTTAAAGCTGATCTCATTTGAGTGGTGCTCATAAGGGCCAAGCACGACTAGCGGCGAGCTATCATCAACCTTTAGGTTATACCTTCTTTTAGTAGCTGGAGGCACGTAAAGCCCCAAAAGCTCTTGAAATTTCTTGATCGCACCAGTGGCACCGTATCCTGTGGCTATGAGATAAAAGCTATCATCAAGCCCTAAAAATCGCTTTAGCTCGCTTCTAGCGCTATCATACAAAAGCTGCGTTTTATAGGCATTTGAGGATGTTAGCGAGTGGGTGTTGGCGTAGGTTTTTAAGATATCAGCGACCTCGTCCTCGATAGGTTTATACGCAAGTCCTGAGGCTGTGTAGTCGAAGTAATGTATCCCTTTTTTTAAAATAATATCTCTTCTAATGTGCTCTAAATTTACCAACTTTAGCCTTTTAGTTTTTGCGTGATTATAATTAAAATTTTCTAAAAATATGCTACAATCCGCCACACAAAGGATACGAAATTTTAGCCATAAAATCGACATTTGAGCGGATGAAGCACCTTGGTATTGCTGAAGTTATAAAATTTCATCTTGTTTTTGATGACTTTTTATTAAAGGGCTCATACTACGATGTTTTTGAGGCGATCAGGGCTGAAATTTTAGATGATTATAAAAATTTGATGGCTAGGTTTTACTTTGACGAGGATAGCGACGAGGCCATCAAAATGGCTCTCATTAAGCTTGCTAGAAGCGACAGAAAGAAATTTAGCGTAAATAAAATTTTGCCCCAAAGCATGACAAATAGGGTCTATGCAAAGCTTTTTAGCAAGGATTTTTTAGTGCTTGAAAAGAGCCAAGAAAAGCCGCGAGTAAAAAACAAGCGTCAAATTTTAAAAAAGAGCGAGCGAGCTTATAAGATAGAGGATAAAATTCACTTCAACAGCCATTTTTCAAGGTTTTGGTTTAGATTTATCGAGCCAAATTTAAGCCTTTTAAAAGAGGGCAGGAGTGAAGAAATTTTAGAGCTTATAAGAAGAGAATTTGACGAGTACGCGAGCCTTGGATTTGAGCTTTTAAGTGGCGAGCTAATGGCCAAAAAGCTTGGGCTTGATGGCATTTTACTAAGCTCATTTTGGAGCAAAAATATAGAGCTAGACATGCTTTTTAGCATAAATGGCAAGATAATAGTAGGCGAAGCAAAGTATAAAGAGCGAAAAATTTGCAAAAATGTCTTAAATTTAGTCCTTCACAAGTGCGAAAGACTTGGCATAAAGCCTGATATCATCGCGCTTTTTTCAAAAAGTGGCTTTAGCAACGAGCTTTTGGGCTTAAAAGATGAGCGACTTAGGCTTTATGAGATAAAAGATTATGAGGAGTTGCTGTGAGTGATATCGATATACAAAATGGCCTAAAAAGCCTAATAGAGCAGACCTATCTGATAGAGCGTGAGTATAAAAATTTGACTGCCTCTTATATGAGTTTGCAAGGTTTTATAAAAGATATCGTGGAAATTTTGCCAAATGCCATTTGGGTGCTTGATGAAAATGATGAAATTTTCTTGCAAAACTCAGAGGCGCAAAAGCTTGGCAAAGCGCTAAATTTCATCCCAAAAGATGAGGGCGAGCTAAATTTTGGCTCACAAATTTATCTAGTAAAAAAGGTGGTCAAAGACGATAAAAAGATCATCTCAGCCACTGACATAACGCAAGAAAAACGCACCGAGCGCCTAGCTTCGATGGGTCAAGTAGCAGCACACCTAGCTCACGAGATAAGAAACCCCATAGGCTCTATCTCGCTTCTAAACTCCACTCTTTTAAAAAGGGCTGAGCCAAAAATTTTGCCTATCGTCGAGCAGATACAAAAGGGGATCTGGCGTGTTGAGCGCATCATCAAAGCCACACTTCTTTTTACAAAAGGGCTTAGCATCACGCCAAAGGAATTTAACTTTTTAGATATCAAAAGCGAGTGCGAGGAGGCGCTTAAATTTTACGAGTATTCAAAAGATATAACTTTTGAGCTAAATTTCCCTGACGCCACATACGAGGGCGACTTTGACCTCATCGCGATGGTCTTTCAAAACATTTTATTTAACGCGATCGATGCTATCGAAGAGGACGAAAACGACGAAGGTGTGGTGAAGCTAAGCTACGAAAAGACGCCAAATGAACATAAATTTATAGTCTATGACAGCGGCGTCTCTATAAAAAATGAAAATATCGTCTTTGAGCCATTTAAGACGAGCAAACTAAAGGGCAATGGCCTGGGACTGCACCTTTGCTTGCAGATCATCGAGGCGCACAAGGGCAGCATAGAGATAACCCTTGAGCCAAAGACATTTTGTATAAATTTACCTATAAAGGAGAAGTAATGAGAGAAATTTTAAATGAGCTAAATGCGTGGCAAAATGGCCTAAAAGCGCTTAAATTTAGCGAAATTTTTAAAAATGGCAGCGAAAAAGTGGTCTTTATAAGCGTTGATATGATAAATGGCTTTTGTTGTGAGGGTGCACTAGCTAGCAAGCGTGTGGGTGAGCTCTCAAAAGGTATAGCAGATACTTTTAAGCTAGCAAGAGAGAAATTTGATCTTAAAAACTACATCCTCATCCAAGATGTCCACGAGCCAAATTCAGCTGAGTTTGCGAGCTTTCCAGCTCATGCTTTAAAGGGACAAAATGAGGCAGAGGCAGTTGATGAGCTAAGAAATTTAGACTTTTTTGATGAGATGAAGACTTTTTACAAAAACTCACTTAGCATCGCTTATTCGCAGGAATTTAATAAATTTATAAGTAAATTTGATAGCTTTGTCATCATGGGTGACTGCACCGATATGTGCATCTATCAGCTTGTCTCTCACCTAAGACTTAGCGCAAATGAGCAAAATTTAAAAAGAGAGATCATCGTGCCAGCAAATTTGGTGCAAACCTACGACGCAGCAGGGCATAGTGGGGATTTTTACCAAAATGTATTTTTACACCACATGCAAATGGCACTAAATGCACGTGTAGTAAAAGAGCTAGAAATTTAGCCATATATTTATACTAAAAACAATTATCAAATTATAAAATTTAGCGCTTATCTATCGTATTAATATAATTAATAACGCAGATTTGCGCTAATCTTCAGATCTGTTCTCTTTAAATTTCTCTTCTTATAAAATATTTTTAGATTACATTTTTACAATATATTTGACATTAATTATCAATATAGTTATAATCACACTCAAATTTTAAAAATAAGAGGCATTATGGAACTTTTAAAACACAACATTGACTATATAATCATCGGTATTTTGGGCGTCATGAGCTTTTTTGTGCTTTGGTATACGATCGAGCGTATCATTTTTTACTCACGTGTTGATATAAATGGCTACAAAAACATCGAAAAGCTCGATGAGGCGCTAACAAAAAATTTAACCACGCTTTACATCATCTATTCAAATGCCCCATATATCGGACTTCTTGGCACGGTTGCTGGCATCATGATCACATTTTATGACATGGGTATGGCTGGCGGCATCGATACAAAAAGTATTATGATCGGCCTATCTTTAGCGCTAAAAGCGACTGCATTTGGCCTACTTGTGGCGATCCCGACGCTCATGATCTACAACGGCTTTGTTAGAAAAGTCGATGTCATGATAAACAGATACAAGGCCGAAAATGCGTCTAAATAAAAAAGATGGGCTAAATATCGTCCCATTTATCGATATCATGCTCGTTTTGCTAGCCATCGTGCTAAGCATCTCGACCTTTATCGCTCAGGGCAAGATCGCAGTCGATCTACCAAGCGCCAAAAGCGCACAGCAGGATAAAGAGGATGAGAAAAAAGTGAGTGTCGTTATCGATAAAGATAATAAATTTTTCATAGATGATGTGGAAATTTCAGAAGATGAGCTAAAAGATAAGCTAAATGCTGTGGATATAAAAACCTTAATCGAGCTAAAAAGCGACAAAAACGCTAAATTTGACAGCTTTGTCAAAGTAATTGATATCTTAAAAGAAAAAGGTCACGAAAACTTTGCAATCCAAACAATCTCTGAGTAAAATTTCAAACTATAGTGGCCTAGCGGTATCAGCAATAGTGCACGTGGCAGCGGCTTATTTCTTGCTTTCACATAACTTTAGTGAGATAAAGATAGGCGAGCAAAAACCTATAAAAATAGCTCTAAATTCATTCACTCCAGTGCCGCAAACTACGGCTCCGCAGATAAGCGAACAAGTAATGATCCCAGAGCCAACACCTCCAGCTCCACCGCCACCGCCCCAGCCACCAAAACCAGAGCCCAAGCCTGAGCCAAAGGTAGAGCCAAAGCCACTGCCAAAGCCTGAGCCTCGCCCTGAGCCAAAACCAGAGCCAAAAGTGGAGCCAAAACCTGCTATCACTGCGCCAGCTCCTGCCACGACACCAGCACCTGTTGTAAATTCAAATTTACCAGCAAATAACAAATCAATCGCCTCAGCTCCAGCTCAGAAAGTAGCCCAAGAGCTAAATTTAGCAAATGCGCAAAGCGATGAGGACTTTAGCAAGGTCATAGCAGCTGTGAAAAAGTATAAAAGCTACCCAAACAACGCTAGAAGGATGAAGCATCAAGGCGTTGTTGAAGTTAGATTTTTGCTTAAAACAGACGGCAGCATAGACGAGCTAAAGGTTACTAAGAGTTCAGGCTTTGAGTCGCTTGATAATGGTGCTTTAGAAAATGTCAAAAAAGCGAGCTCTGAGTTTCCAAAGCCAAAAGAAGCTCGCTATCTTCGCTTTCCTATAGCATTTACATTAAGATAGTTTTAGTTTTTTGACTTATTTTTTGCAAGATATATTAATGTATAAAATAAAGGTCTTTATATATTAATAAAAACTTAGTTTAAGTTATATTTAAAATAAATAATGACAAGTGATAAATTTTTTAATTAATTGCCTTGTTTGTTGTTGCTTTTTTAGGTGTGATTTTTAAAAGATGATAGCAAATTTAATAAAATTTTAATTTTTTGCCTTACTTACTGCTAAACAAAATATTATTATAAATTTTAGCTTGCCTGTTATAAAATTTGTAAATTTATATTTATTTTATATTAAATTTTCTCAAAAATGGCTTTTAAACTTAAAGTGTAGGACAAATCTGAGCTATTTTGACCCTTTTTATATAATAAAAAAGTAATATTATTAGTAATATAACAATTTAGACAAGCAAATTCCTAAAAACTAGCTTAAATATGAAATATAATTTTCTTTCAAAGAGCGCCATATCAAGTCAAAAACTTAAAGCTTAAAAAAAATAAGTAGTCATTAATATTTAAAACCTCAAATACCTATATAATTTCACTCGGTAACAATTTTTTACTAAGGAGAAGCTGTTATGGCAACCAGAAGAGAACATGATTTTATTGGTGAGTTGGAAATTTCTGACAATTTTTACTATGGCATCCAAACATTTAGGGCTACTGAGAACTTCCACATGAGCGGTAGAACATTAAAAGAGTATCCATACTTTGTAAAGGCATTTGCACAGATCAAAAAAGCTGCTGCGCTTGCAAATAAAGAGGTTGGCGTTTTAGATCCAAAGATAGCTGATGCTTTAGCAAAAGCTGCTGATAGAGTAATAGCTGGTGAGTTTTTAGATCAATTTGTCGTTGATATGGTTCAAGGTGGAGCAGGAACAAGTACAAATATGAACTCAAACGAGGTTATCACAAACATCGCGCTTGAGAGCCTTGGTCACAAAAAAGGCGAGTATCAATACATCCATCCAAACGATCACACAAACCTTGGACAAAGCACAAATGATACTTATCCAAGCTCTATTAAAGTAGCAACTTATGCAAAACTTACTGACTTGCTTGCTGCTATGAATTTACTAAAAGATGAGCTTGAGAAAAAAGCAAAAGAATTTAAAGATATCATCAAAATGGGTAGAACAGAGCTTGAAGATGCCGTCCCTACAACACTTGGCAACACTTTTAACGCATTTGCAAGCTACATCAAAAGTGACATCGAAAAGATCACTGCTGCTCGTGAGTCAATGACACATCTAAACATGGGTGCAACTGCGATAGGCACAGGCATCAACTGCCACCCAGAGTATAAAAATGTAGTTGTTAAAAAACTAAAAGAGATCACTGGAGTTGATTTTAAAAAGGCTGATGACTTCATCGCAGCTACACAAGATACTGCAGACTTTGTTCATGTAAGTGGTGCGCTTAAAACTGCAGCTGTTAGACTTTCAAAAATTGCAAATGACTTAAGACTAATGAACTCAGGCCCAAGATGCGGAATTGGTGAGATAAATTTACCTCAAATGCAACCAGGCAGCTCAATCATGCCAGGTAAGGTAAATCCAGTTATCGCTGAGGTTGTAGGAGAAGCGTGCTATGAGGTTATCGGCAACGACGTAACTATCATGCTTTGCTCTGAAAGAGGCGAATTTGAGCTAAATGCATTTGAGCCAGGCATCGCTTATGCGCTATTTAACTCTATATTCATCCTTGAAAATGCTATGAAAACACTAGCTGAAAAAGCTATCAAAAAACTTACAGCAAACCCTGAGGCTTGCTTAAAATCAGTTCTTGGCTCAGTTGGTATCGTAACAGCATTTAACCCATATATCGGTTACGAAAAATCAGCAAGCATCGCAAAAGAGGCTCTTCAAACAGGTAAAGCAGTTGGCGATATCTGCCTAGAGAGAGGCTATCTAAGCAAAGAAGAGATCGATAAGATTTTAGAGCCTAAAAATATGCTAAATCCGAGCATGGTTAAGTAAAAATTTAAGCAAAGTATTATTAAAGGCGTGCCAGAATTCTGACACGCTTAAGTGGTGATTTTAGTAATAAAATTTAATAAAGGAGTTTTCGATGGATATAATGCTGATCTTACAGATTATAGTCCTATTTGGCGGCATCTATCTTGGTGTCAAACTAGGTGGTATGGGCGTTGGCTACGCAGGTGGTCTAGGCGTTGTGATACTCGCTTTACTCGGTATGAAAGTCGATATGAAAGACATCCCTATGGATGTTATCTTGATCATCGCTTCAGTTATCTCAGCGATCACAGCTTTGCAAGTTGCGGGCGGACTTGATTATTTAGTTCAAGTAGCAACAAAAATTTTACGCAAGAATCCAAAACAGATCAACTTTCTTGCTCCGATAGTTACTTACTTTTTAACTATCCTTGCAGGTACTGGACACACTGCGTTTTCTATGATCCCTGTTATCGTTGAAGTTGCAAAAACTCAAAACATCAAACCTTCAGCTCCACTTGCGCTTTCGGTTGTCTCTTCTCAAGTAGCGATCACTGCAAGCCCTATCTCAGCTGCATTTGTTGCTATGAGTGGTCTATGCGAGAAGCTAGGTGTTAGCTATCCAGTGTTGCTATTTATTTGTATATCAACTACATTTGTTGCGATGATTATCACTGCGTTTATTATCAACAAATTTTACGATCTTGACCTTTCAAAAGATCCTATCTATCAAGATAGACTTGCAAAAGGTTTGGTTGCAGAGGTTAAGGATGTCGAGTATCACGAGCCAAAACCATACGCAAAAAGATCAGTTGCTATTTTTGCGATTGGTGTTTTGATAGTTGTTTGTTATGCGCTATGCATTTCAAAGAGCTTAAATTTAGTAGAAAAACCTATCCTTTCAAGAGATGCAGCTATCATTAGCTTCATGCTAACTATCGGCTTTACGATAGCAGTAGCTTGCAAAGTTGAGACAGGCAAACTTCTATCAACTAGCACTTTCCAAAGCGGTATGAATGCGTGCATCTGCGTTGTTGGTATCGCATGGCTTGGTACAACATTTGTTAATGGACACCTTGATGCTATCAAAGAGGTTGCAAAAGACTTCGTTACTCAGTATCCATTTATCCTAGCTGTTGCGCTTTATTTCTTAAGCTGCTTGCTATACTCACAAGCTGCTACAACAAAGGTTATGATGCCTGCTGTTGCTGCTGCTCTTGGTATGACTAGCCCTGAAAATTCAGGTCAAATTTGGATCCTTGTAGCTTCATTTGCTGCAGTTTCTGGTCTATTTGTATTGCCAACATATCCTACAACACTAGGTGCGATAGCGATGGACGATACAGGAACTACAAGAGTTGGTAAATTTGTATTTAACCACTCATTCTTCATCCCAGGAACTATAATGGTTGCATTATCAGTTATCCTTGGATTTATAGTAGCTCCAGTTCTTATATAAAACTTAAGCCGAGATCTCTCTCGGCTTTTTATTCTTCTCTAAATTTTCAATTTTTTATATCAAATTCTTAAATAACATCTCTTTTTAAATTTAATTTTTTCATTTTTATAAATCACGCAAAAATCGCGCTAAAATTTAATCCATCTTAATTTATCATTTTTAAAATTTGCTCTATTTTGATATTTAATCTCACATATCATAAAAAATAAAAACTAAAAAAAATTATTAAATAAAATTTAATTTTACTTTCAACTTTAAATAATAAAATAACAAAAAGTAAAATTTCTTTTAAAGGGAGAAAGATGAGCTTAAATAGAAGAGAATTTTTAAAATTCAGTGCAGGAGTTAGCGCAGCTGCATCATCTCTATCAGGTGGTGCTTTGCAAGGTGCTGCAAATGGAGGCGAAAAGCACGTTCATAGCTTTTGTGAGATGTGCTCTTCAAGGTGTCCTATCGAAGCAAAAGTCGTTGATGGTAAAGTTCGCTTTTTAAGTGGCAATCCAAAAGCTGGCGGCACGGCAACCTCTCTTTGTGCAAGAGGCGGCTCAGGACTTAGCCAGCTCTATGATGAAAATAGGATCAAAAAGCCATTAATCAGAGCTGGCGAGAGAGGCGAAAATAAATGGCGCGAGATTAGCTGGGACGAGGCGCTTGACTATGTTGCTTCAAAGATGCTTGATATCAAGCAAAAGTATGGTCCTGAAAGCTTTGTATTTACCTGTAAAAGCTCGCAAACACACAAGCTAATGGTAAATTTTGCCTCAGCTTATGGCTCGCCAAACTGCTTTTCACACTTTTCATGCTGTCCGATCACCTATCAAATGGTCTGCGAGCAGATGTATGGCATCGCTAAGCTAAAAAGGGACTTTGCAAATGCAAAATACGTTGTAAATTTTGGTCACAACCTCTTTGAGGGCATCGTCATAGCTGATGCTAAAAAGCTTGCTAAATTTGCAGCTAGCAAGGATACAAAGCTACTTGTGCTTGAGCCAAGATTTAGCGTTGTAGCTGCAAAAGCTGATGAGTGGCTACCAGTCAAACCTGGCACTGACCTAGCATTTGTTCTAGCACTCATCAACACTTGGATACAAAATGGCACTTATGATAAAGAATTTATTGAGAAATTTACAACTGGCTTTGATGAGATCGTAAAGAGTGTCGAGGGCAAAACACCTGAGTGGCAAGAGGCAATTACTGGCATAAAAGCAAGCGATGTTAGACGCATCGCTGATGAAATTTACAAAGCTGCTCCAAGAGTTATTTTTGATTTTGGGCATAAGACAACTACCACAAAAGCTGAATACATGAGGACAAAAGCCATCATGGTGGCAAATGCGATGATGGGCAACTGGGAGGTTAAGGGCGGTCTTTTTGGTGGCAAAAACGCAAAGACCTTTAACAAACTAGTTGGCGAGGATAAATTCCCAGTTCTTAAAAACCCAGATGAGAAATTTAAAGTGCCAAAGGTCACCAGACTAGACTTCGCTGGCGAGGCTGGAGCGCATAAATTTGTAAACAGAAAACATGGCGTTTTGATGGATATAGATAACGCTATATTAAACGAGAAGCCTTACGCCATAAAAGGTTGGTTTAACATCCGCTTTAACCACCTCATAAACGTAGCTGAGACGATGAAGAGTATCGAAGCTATGAAGAAGCTTGAGCTCATCGTAGTGAGCGATGTCTATCTAAACGATATGGCAACCTTCGCTGATGTCATATTGCCTGAGAGCAGCTACCTAGAGCGTGACGAGGGCATAGAGGACAAGTCGGGTCTAAAACCAGCTTATATGATAAGAAATAAAGTCGTTGATCCAGTTGGTGACACAAAAGATGGGGCGTTTATCTTTAGAGAGCTAGCACGCCGCATGAAGATAGATGAGCTTTACACTTGGAACGACATGCGCGAGTTTAGGATGCAACAAGCTGGCGGAGATGTAAATTTACTTGCCGCACTAGAAAAAGATGGCTTTATCACGTGGGATGAGCCAGGGATCTTATTTAGAGAAAAAGGTATGATCGATAAATTTGTCGCTAAATATCCAGTCGCATCTAAATTTGTAGGTGAAAATGGGCTAATGGACGATATGGCTAAGCTTAAAACAAAAAGCGGCAAGATAGAGCTATTTTTGCCTGATGTCGAGGCGCAGTTTGCAGGATATGGCGCGCTAAATGACAAAGATATGGACACATTTGACGGACACGAGCTTTGCTTAACTTGTGGCAAAACGCCTATTCATACCAACGGCCACACTCAGACAGTGCCATTTTTAAATGACCTTATGAGCGATAGCCCTATCTGGATCAATCCAAACACCGCTAAAAAGCAAAATTTACGTGACGGCGACATGGTTTTGGTCAAAAATAAATTTGGCGAGCAAAAGGGCAAGCTTATGGTGACTGAGGGCATTAGAGAAGATACGCTCTTTATCTATCACGGCTTTGGACACATCACGCCAGGCCTTAAGAGCATAGATCACGTAGGGCTTAACACAAGCGTGCTTCTTGATCCAGCTGAGGGTCCGGTGGCTGCGACTATGGTTACAAATGTTGGCGTTAGCATAAGTAAAGCGTAAGGATAGAAAATGAAAAAATATATGATGATACATGATGAAAATTTATGCATCGGCTGTCAAGGCTGCTCGGTAGCTTGCAGAAGTGCAAATAACGTGCCAAGGGGACTTTACCGCTTGCAAGTACATGCGAAGATGAGTGGGACATTTCCAAATTTAAAAACTGACTTTTTACGTCAAAGCTGCGTTATGTGTGAAGATGCACCTTGTGTTGAGGTTTGCCCAACTGGAGCTAGCTTTAAAACAGCTGATGGCGTGACGCTGCTTGATCACAGAATTTGCGTTAGCTGTAAGTACTGCATCCTAGCCTGTCCATACGACGCTCGCTACGTCTTGCCAGATGGCGAGATAGGCAAATGCACATTTTGCTATGAGAGTAGGCTAGAAGAGGGCAAAGAGCCAGCATGTGTTAGCGTCTGCCCTACAAATGCCCTAACTTTTGGCGACGTAAATGATGAAAACTCTAAAATTTCAAAGAAACTAAAAGAGAGCAAATACTACTTGCCAAAAGCGGAGTTAAACACAAAACCTTCACTTGCGATGATCGCAAATACAAAAGGAGCACACCATGAATAACATGTCAGGAAGCCTAGCTCAATACTCTGAAATTTACTGGGGCTGGCCGATAGCTTTTTATCTATTTTTAGCAGGACTTAGTGCAGGTGCTAGCATCGTTGCTGTGCTCATCTCAAATAAATTTGGCAAGGATAACTACTACTTTAAAGCAGCCGCTCTTATCGCTCCAGTGGCGATCGTCCTTGGACTTGCTCTTTTGGTACTTGATCTTGGTAAGCCGCTTAGCTTTTACTGGATACTCTTGCTTTACAACTTTGACTCAGTTATGTCAATAGGCGTTGCGCTGCTTCTAGTTTATACGCCTCTTAGCGTTATATACGCGCTTGGTGCGTTTAAAAACGAGATCGCGTTGCTTAAAATTTCACTTTTTGACGCGCTTGCAAATTTAGCTAGCAAGCTTTCAGGTTTGCTTGGAGTTTTGCTTTTCATCTTAGGCATCGGCGTTGGTGCATATACTGGCTTTTTGCTAAGTGCAGCTCACAAGATCGCACTTTGGAACACGCCAGTTTTGCCACTATTATTCTTAGTTTCTGGCTTAAGCTGTGCTGGTGCATTTACACTGCTTCTTGGCGTGCTAAAAGATGAAAAGAGAGAGCAAAACCAAACTGCACACTTTTTATTAAAATTTGACTTTTTAGCGATCGTAGCCGAGTTTTTGCTAATAGTCGCACTTTTCATGGTTGTAAAAGGTGCAAGTGCAAGTGGTGCGCAGAGCGTAGCAAACGCACTTAGCGCAAATTCTCTTGGGCTGATGTTTTATATCGGCGTCATAGGTCTTGGTATGGCTGTGCCTATCATTTTAGACTTAAGCGTTTTAAAGGTGCATGATTTCAAACGCGAATTTGCCGTGCTAAACGCTATTTTAGTCATTTGTGGTGTCTTTTTGCTAAGATATTACATAGTCTATGCAGGACAAATTTTTATTTAATACTTAAAAAAGAATTTTAATTTGAAATTTACCTATTAAGTATTACAATAGATAAAAATCTTATTAAAGTTTGTTTTTTAGGAGAGCATTTTGAAGATTTTGCTTTTAGAAGATGATCTAGGGTTTCAAGAGAGCGTCTGTGAGTTTTTGCAGACGCTTGGTTATGAAGTTACAGCGGTGAGCGACGGTCAAGAGGCTTGCGACTTGATAGAGAAAAATTTCTATCACCTTTTTATACTTGACATAAAAGTGCCTGGAGTAAATGGTCACGAGGTCATCAAGTATATAAGAAGTCTAAATCCAAACGCTCCTATCATGATAACGACATCTTTAGTTGATATAGATGATATGGCGATTGGCTACGAGCTTGGCTGTAACGAGTATCTAAAAAAGCCATTTGAGCTAGCTGAGCTTAAATTTAGAGTTGCTGAGCTTATGAGAAAGTACTATGGCACTGACGATAAAAACATAGTAAAGATAAATGACGAGTTTAGCTTCAATCTAAATAAACGTGTGCTACTTAAAGATGGCAAGATGGTTGATCTTAGCGCAAAAGAGGTCGCTTTGGTCGAGTGTTTGGTCTCACATCTAAATTCTTACGTCAGCATGGAGGAGCTTAGAGATCTTGTCTGGAACGACAAAGAGATCGAGGGCGCTGATATAAGAATGCACGTTTTAAAGATAAGAAACAAGACAAATAATAACTTTATCATCTCAAAGAGGCGCATAGGCTACAAGATAGATGCACAAGAGCTTTAAGATCCAGATCATAGCGACATTTGTCATAATGTCGCTCTTTTGCTTTCAAAGCTTTGTGATCTTAAATTTAAGTCAGAAAAATAGCAGCTCAAAAGCTCTCTTTGGCGCTATGAAGCATGAAACCATCATTAAAAATGCATTTCTAAAAAACGAGAATATAGCTAGCTCATTAAAGTATAAATTTGCGATTTATGACGTAAATTTTAAACCAGTCATCTCAACTCTTAGCAAAGAGCCAAGTAGCTTTAAATTTGTAACTCTAGAAGAGGGCGGGTATCTTTTTTATAAGAGCTTTTTTATAAAAGATAAGACCCCTTACTACATCGTCGTAGAAAAGGAGCTTGATAACAAAAAGAACATCCTTTTAACAGCTCTTATGCTGCTTGTCATCCTTGTGGCGGTGCTTTTTATCGTCTATTTTTTATATCTAAGTAGCGTTAAGCCTTATAAAGAGTTTCAAAAGTATATGAATAACTTCTTTAACGACGCCATGCACGAGCTAAAGACCCCACTTGGCGTAGCTGGCATGAACCTTGAGATGCTTGGACTTGAAAACAAGTATATAACCCGCATCAAAAATGCCCTAAAACAGATGCAAATAACCTACGAAGATGTCGAGTACTTCATAAAGCGAGGCTACATCAAATTCCCACTTGAGAGGCTAAATTTAAGCGAATACGTTAAAGAGCGAGTGAAATTTCTCTCAAGCGTGGCTGATGTCAAGCACATCGTAGTAAAGACAAATTTAGCAAGCGAGGCATTTACTATGCTAAGCAAGGTCGAGGCTCAGCGCATCATCGATAACACCATCACAAATGCCATAAAATACAGCCCAAAAGAGAGCGAGATAATAGTAAATTTAGAGCTTGAAGCAGATCGCATCAATCTTAGTGTGCAGGACTTTGGCAAGGGGATAAAGGACGTAAAAAGGATCTGGAAGCGCTACGTCAGAGAGGATGAAATCCAAGGCGGCTTTGGACTTGGGCTAAATATCGTCAGTGAAATTTGCCAAAAACATGACATTTTATATGGCGTCGATAGCGTTTATAATGAAGGCAGCACCTTTTACTATAAATTTAAACGAGCTTAGATTAAGCATAAAAGCGTAAAATGAAGCCTTAAATTTAGAAGGAAAAACTTTGGATAGAATCGTTGAAATCGAAAAAGTAAGCTTTGAAAATGACTTTGAAGTCTCGCTTAGACCGACAAAATTTGAAGACTACATCGGCCAAGAAAAGATCAAGCAAAATTTAGACGTCTTTATAAAAGCAGCCAAAAAGCGAAACGAGTGCCTAGATCACGTGCTATTTTACGGCCCTCCAGGACTTGGTAAAACCACCCTTGCTCACATCATCGCAAATGAAATGGGCGTAAGTATCAAAATGACCGCAGCGCCGATGATAGAAAAGAGTGGCGACCTTGCGGCGATCCTTACAAATTTACAAGAGGGCGACGTGCTTTTTATCGACGAGATCCACCGCTTAAGTCCAGCTATCGAGGAGGTGCTTTACCCTGCGATGGAGGACTTTAGACTTGATATTATAATTGGCTCAGGGCCAGCTGCCCAGACTATCAAGATAGACCTGCCAAAATTTACGCTTATTGGCGCAACGACACGTGCTGGTATGATCTCAGCGCCTTTAAGAGATCGCTTTGGGATGGACTTTAGGCTGCAGTTTTACACAAGTAGCGAGCTAAGCCGTATCGTGCAGATAGCCTCTGCCAAGCTTGGCAAAGAGTGCGATAAAAATGCCTCACTTGAGATCGCCAAACGCTCACGTGCCACGCCAAGGATCGCTCTTAGACTATTAAAGCGAATTCGCGACTTTGCCGAGGTAAATGACGAGCAAATCATCAGCCACGAGCGCGCAAAAGAGGGGCTTAACGCACTTGGTGTAAATTCGCTTGGGTTTGACGAGATGGATATTAGGTATTTGGAGATTTTAATGCAAGCAAGGCGCCGTCCTATGGGGCTTAGCACGATCGCAGCGGCACTTAGTGAGGACGAGGGCACGGTTGAGGACGTCATAGAGCCATATCTGCTTGCAAATGGCTTTATCGAGCGCACCGCAAAGGGCAGGATCGCAAGTGCGAAGTGCTTTGAGACCTTTAACGTCAAGATTGACATCGAAAAAGGGCTTTTTGAGTAGCGAAATTTAAATTTGGAGCAAAAATGAGCGAGCCACATCTTTGTCCTAAGTGCAAGCAAAGGACGATTTACTTTGACGGGATCTGCTACTGGTGCAAGCAAAAAGAGAAGCTGGAGTTTTATGAAAATTTAAATGAAGATGAGATCAAACAAAAGCTAAAAAATGTCCTAGCGCATATAGACGAGATAGGCAAATACGGTGAAATTTACAGCGACCTTGTCTATATTTTCTACCTACATGGCATTTGCGACGAGCAGATCATAAGAGAAGTGACCAAACAGGGCGAGTATTATCCATTTGAAATTTACAAAAACGCCCCAAGTGACGTAAGAGACGAGCTCACAAATAGTCTAAATGGCGCTGAAAATATCGTAATAATAAATCACATCCTTTCAGCACTTGCATGGCAGGGCGATGAGGTAGTAAGGGAGCTATTTTTTAGGCTTTATGGTGCGCCAAAGCCTTGGAAGGCAAAGCTTCACGTTGATACCGATGGATACGCTCAGGTTGCAGGCTGGAGCTTTGATGAGAGCGGCAAGAGAAGAAGCCTTGTTTTTGATAGGTGTTTTGTTTGCGAACCAAGCAAAAATGCAGACGCAAGCGTTAAATTTAAAGCACTAAGCGATGAAAAATGTAAATTTTGCAGCGGTGAGATGGTGGAGCTTACTATCAAAAAAGAGAGCCTAAAGCAGTTTGGGCTAGAGCTTAAAAATGACGCGGTGCTTAAATTTTGTCCGACCTGCGTTGGCTTTGTGCAGTATTTTTGCCAAAATGACGGCACAAGCGTGCAAACAGAGGTAGTGGGCGAGGGCGAGAGCGAAGACTATGTAAGAGACGCTGTGGCGGTGCTTGATGGGCAAAAATTTGAGCTAGCAAACGAGGTTTGTATGCACTATGCGGCTATGATAGATAGTGAAATTTTACTTGGTGGATATCCGCAGTGGCAGCAAGACGCGGAGTATTTGCGCTGCCCAAAATGCGGAAAAGCGATGAAATATCTAGCGCAAATTCCTTTTGGTGCTTTGATAGACGGCGAGGGCACGATCTATATGCAAATTTGTGATGAGTGCGAGGTCGTCGGAGCAAATTTTCAGTGCACGTAAAAGGCTAAATTTATAGGAGCTTTTGAGCTAGAAAATTTACGTAAGGCATAAATTTATCTAAATTTATTAAGCGGTGGCAGGCTAAAAATGCCAAAAGCCTGCTCTTTGCAAATTTGGCGCCAAAGCGTTTTCGCAAATTTATCAAGCAAATGAGTAGCTTTGATAAATCTGCTATAATTACCCCATTTTAAGGGAGCGAGATGAACAATAGACTATTTTTTGGAATTTTTGTATTTTGTGCTTTGGCTTTGGTGGTCTATCTTTTTAGACCATATTTGCTTGATATTTTTATCGCAGCGCTGCTAGCGGTGGCCGTTTCTAACGTACAGATCGCATTTTTATCGCTCACTAAAAACCGCAAGACGCTTTCATCGGCGCTTACCACGTCGGTGCTTCTTTGCTTATTTATCGCGCCACTTATTTACGCCGTCATCGAGATCGCGAAATACGCAGCTGGATTTGACATAAACAACGTCACAAAGACGATCGAGTTTATCAAAAACTACGACTTTAGCCTACCAGAGTCGATAAATTTCTTAGAGCCAAAGATCAAGGAATTTATAAGTGGTCTTGATATAAAAATGCTCTTTTCACAAATCGCTGCTAATCTCGCGAGTCTTGGCAGGCTAAGCTTTAGATTTTGTGTTGACATGATCATCATCCTAGTCTTTTTTTTCTTTTGCAACCTTTACGGCAACGAGCTTATAAGCTACCTAAAAGAGTCGCTTCCGCTTAAAAAAGACGACACCGAGTTTTTGCTAAGCGAGGTGGGTAACGTAATGGGCGTGGTTTTTTACTCAACTATCGCAAATATGATCATCCAAGGCTTTTTATTTGCCATCATAACGAGCTTTTACGGCTATGATGGCGTGCTAACTGGTATATTTTTTAGCTTTGCTTCACTCATCCCAGTCATTGGTGGCTTTTTGGCATGGGTGCCTATTAGCATCTATGAGTTTGCAAATGGCAACACAGCAGCGGCTATCACGATCACACTTTACACTATTATCGTGATCTCATTAGGCGCTGATACGCTGCTAAAGCCGCTTGTCATTAAATTTATAAACTCAAAATTAGTCAAGATACCAACGAAGATAAACGAGCTACTCATCTTTTTTGCGATGATGGCTGGCATCACGACATTTGGCTTCTGGGGCATCATACTTGGCCCTGCGATCGTGACATTTTTTATCTCAACGATCAAGCTTTATACGCTTTTGCGAGAGAGAAATTTCGTATAAAATAGGGGCAAGATATGATATATGAAGATAAATTTATAAGAGTTGAGCGCGAAGAAAACGAGCTTCCGTGGGTGAAAATTTTTACAGCTAAGCCCTACCGCGAGCTAAGTGATTGTGACGAAGCGAGTAGAGCTAGGCTTTTTGAGGTGATGCTGGTTGCTGAAAAGGCGATGCTTGAGTTTTATAAACCAACTAAGATAAACATCGCAAGCTTTGGAAACTACGTGCCACACGTGCATATTCACGTCATTGCGAGATTTGAAAAAGACGCGTTTTTTCCAGATAGCGTTTGGGCTAGCCCCAAAAGAAAAAGCGAGCTTGAGCTGCCTAAATTTGATGAGTTTGCTAAATTTTTAGAAAAAAAACTAAGGCTTAGCTTTGAGTAAATATAAAAAATATCTAAACATCTACATCGCACTTGCCGTTTTTGCCGTGATAGGCGGGCTTTTTTACTTTCTTTATAGCTCATACATGGCCGAAAAAAAGCAAAACAACATGCGTGTCTTTTTTGACTACCACGTAAAGCAGCTAAACAAAAGCATTGATGACGCGAAATTTTCATCAATGGCGATCTCGATCTTGCTTGCTCAAAATGAGTCTATACAGATGTGCTTGCTAGGTCAAGACCGCGACGAATGCGTAAAAAATATCGAAAATTTAACCAAAACCCTTGGCGCAGCGTCGATGTATAACAACATCAAACTTCATCTTTACGACAAAGATCTAAAAAGCTACGTAAGAAGCTGGGATCTAAACAGATATGGTGACATGATCGCTAGCGGTAGGTTTTTAGTCCAAGAGTCAAGACGTCAAGATAGGCCCATGGTTGGCATCGAGGCGTGGTATGCGGGGGTGCATATAAGGGCTGTTTCAAATGTGATGCATGAGGGTAAAAACATCGGTAGCATCGAGGTTTTGCTAAACTACGACTCGCTTGGAAATTTTTATAAAACGCAAGGCATAGACCTTTTCGTGCTCCTATCAAAAGATAAGATGCCAGCACATAAAAGCGCGCCGAGTGATCAAATTTTAAGTGATTATTACATCGAAAATTTAAGTAGTGCAAATTTAAATATAGTTGGAATTTTGCGTGATATCGACCTTAAAAAGTATGAATTTTACGTATATAAGACGCACTATTTTTGCGTTGTGCCGCTACTTGATGCTAGCAACACGCAGATAGGCTACTACGTCCTTCACGTAAATACTGACGAAAAAGAACGAAACATCTCGCAAAACTATCTTGAATCAGAAGAGCTTTTTTAAATTTAAAAAGTATGCTCTAGCGCTTTGGTGCTGCTAGAGCTTTTTGCAGAGTTTTATGGGGTGCTTTTAAATTTGGACTATAAATTTAACCCTTATACGAAAACTCTTCGCTTGGGAAAATTTTGTTTTTTACTTCGTTAGCGTAGCTTTGCACGCCTTTTCGCACAAGAGTGGCTCCGTCAAGATAGCGCTTTACAAATTTTGGTTTAAAGTCCTCGAAAAATCCCAACATATCAGACCAGACGAGCACTTGTCCATCGACGTCCGCCCCAGAGCCTATGCCCACAACTGGCACACGAACCTGTCTTGTTATCTCGTTTGCCACGTTGCTAAGCGTGCCTTCAAGCAGTATGCCAAACGCGCCAGCTTGCTCAAACGCAAAAGCCTCATCAACTAGCCTTTTTGCCTCAAGCTCGCTTCTGCCTTTTATCTTATATCCGCCCTCAAATTTAAAAAATTGCGGCTTTAGTCCGATGTGAGCCATCACGTTTATGCCCTCTTCGCAGAGGCGTTTTACTAAATTTACCTGATGCATGCCAACTTCAAGTTTCACCGCATCGGCATTTGTCTGCTTAAAAAATTTCATCGCATTTTTGATCGCTTGTTTTTCGTTTGTGTAGCTGCCAAATGGCATATCAGCTAGGATAAAAGTCTTTTTAGCCCCGGCGCAAACGGCCTTTGTGTGATAAAGCATGGTGCTCATATCGGCACTTAGCGTGCTCTCATGCATGTTAAAGCTCATGTTTAAGCTATCGCCAACAAGGATAATATCAGCGTAATCATCAAAAATCTTCGCAAATAGCGCATCATAGGCGGTTATCATCACGATAGGTTCAATGTCTTTTTTGTTTTTTATATCATTGATGGTTAGTTTTTTCTTTGCGGTTTTTTCATCTTTCATGGCTAAGTCCGGTAAAATTTGTGATAATGCTAACAATTTTATCAAAATTTTGCTACAATTACGCCAATTTCTTAAGGACATGAAAATGGGTATATTAAAAAGGCTTGAAGTCGATTATTCTTATGATATAGTTGAGGAGTTTCTCTCCCACTACACTTTGATGTGCGATTTACTAGAGCCTTTGATAATAAATTTAGGAAGAGCTGACAAGTATAAGGAGAGCATTTTAGAGCTTTCTAGGATCTTTCACAATATCAAATCAGCAGCAGGTTTTATGCATCTTGACCCGATCTTGAAACTAACGACTTTGGCTGAAGAGGTCACTCAAGAGGCTAGAAGCTTAAAAGGTCCAGCAAATGATAAATTTATAGATTGGTTGCTGCTTATTAGCGATCAGTTTCATAAATACAAAGGCGACGTCGAGAAAGACCTAGAGTATTTTAGCGTCCTTGAGCCAAAGATCATTGACGTACCTGCAAAGCTTGACTAAACAATCCAACTAAACCATTTCATTTTTATGGGAGCGACTTGGCTTCGACAGGAGCAGAGTGTGTACGGTGGCACGTCGCTTTGAGCAAAGCGTAAAAAGCTCAAATTAAATTTAAACGCAAACAACGTTAATTTCGCTCCTGCTTACGCTAAAGCTGCGTAAGTTCAGTTGAGCCTCGCTTTGTCTCATTCTAGCTAGGATGTAAGCGAGTAATTTAGCTAGAGTAGGCCAGCAAAGTGACTGCTTGCTAGCTGAAATTTTAGTCTTAGTCTAAATTTTGGTTTTGGAAAGTGAGCCTTTTTAGATGAAATTTTTCACTTTTGCTAAGCGTGTAGAGGCTGTACGGATTTTGTTTTTGGACAGGGGTTCGATCCCCCTCGCTTCCACCATCTTGCTTTAAATTTCTCTTAATTTTTACTCACTTTTTAAATAGCATAAATCAAAATAACCATGATCTATAAAAAGAAAAATGATATGTAAAAGGAATTTGATTTTGCTAGCGACTTTTTCTACTTATCACGACTAGGTGATAAATTTGGACTTTTGGATGAAAACTTTTAATGTCATTATCAAAAATAGCATTTATGGTAAATTTGAGGTGCTTTAAAGGATAAATAAAACTACTTTTTTGATAAAAATAGCAGGGCGAGATATCTTAGTGGGTAACGAGGGAAATTTCAGATAAGATAGCTATAAAAAGCTTTGCCAGCCAGTTAAATTTAACTTGGCTGGTTTTTTATCTAAGCTTTGTCTCGAAAAATGCGTTAAAAAGTGAGTTTATGCCTTGCTTTGTAAATTTCTCCATTATCTTTTCAAGCTGCGGTTTTTCTTGCCAGACGGGCTCATCTACGAGGCTCATTTTTGCTAGTTCATTTTGAGCGTCTATGTAGCTACCAAGGCTGTCTATTAGCCCCATTTTTAGGGCATTATGAGCCAAAAAGACCCTTGCGTTTGCCCACTCGTCTTTTTTCTTGATATCTAAATTTCTAGCCTCCGCCACGTCGCTTACAAAGAGCATGTAAGCGTCATTTACGAGCCCTTGCAAGCTTTCACGCTCTTGCTTGCTCCAGCTTCTCATAAAGGTGCCAGCCTCCTTAAACTCGCCAGCCTTCACCACCTGCTCGCTCACGCCTAAGTTTTTGGCTAAATTTTCGATGTTTGCCCCTTGCATGATGACGCCAATGGAGCCTATGAAAGCGCCTGGGTTTGCGACGATAGTATCAGCATTTACGCCAGCGTAGTAGCTACCGCTTGCCATGTTGCCAGCAGCGTATGCGAGCACTTTTTTACTCTCTTTTAGCCTCTTGACCGCCATGGCTAGCTCCACGCTAGGACTTAGCGCACCGCCTGGGCTGTCGATGTAGAGCAGCACGCCTTTGATGTTGCTATCACTCCTTGCTTTTTCTAGCGCATCTAAAATTTCGCTTGTTTCCATTATCGTGCCGGTGATGTCTATGCGGGCTAAATTTGGCTCTTTCATCTTGCCATCTGGCGCGAAAATAAAAAATAAGATGAGTAAAAATATGAGCGCCTTAAAGTAGTTATTGATAAATTTAAAAATTCCCAAAATCCCTCTAAAAATAAGCCTTAAAATTTGCAAATTTTGCCTCCGATATATAGTTTTTTAGCCTCGTTTGTATGAAGTATGAGCTGCAAAATTAGCTCGTTATCATCGCACTCTAGGTCGTTATAGACTGCGATATCAGCCGCACGTCCTGCCTTTATCTCGCCGTTATTTGTCCTAAGTGCCTTTGCGCCACCGTGTGTTGCAGCGACAAAAAGCCTAGTGGCAAGCTCGTTTAGATCAAGGCTAGCGTGGGTAAAAAGGGCGGCTCTTAGTTCATGCCAGAAATTTAGGCTGATATTTGAGCTAAGGCCGTCTGTGCCGATGTTTAGACTGACATTGTTTTTGAAAATTTCTTTTAAATTTAGCGCCTTTTTGCCAAGTAGCCTGTTTGATACGGCGCAGTGTGTCACGCTGTGATTAGGCCTAAATTTAGCAAAATCGCTCACATAAACGCAGTGCGTAAAGAGGGTATTTATCTCACGAAACATCGCAAAATAGCCATCCGCATCATACATCGGCTTTGGGTCTTGGCTAAATCTTAAAAGATGCTTTTTAAAGCCACCGCTGCCGTGCTCTAGCCACTGCTTTTCAGCATTGCTCTCTAAAAAGTGTGTGCTTACAAGAAGATCATCTTTTTTAGCTATCTCAAGGGCGGCTTTGGCGAGCTTTGGATGCACAGAGTAGGGCGAGTGCAGCGAGATAGCCGGGGTGAAATTTTGGCTTTTATAGCCTTTTGTTTTTTCAAATTTGGCTAAGAAATTTTGTAAATTTTGCTCACTCATCTGCTCATTTGAGCCTAAAATTTCACTAAAAAGCACGACTTTTAGCGGACTAGCGGCTAAAATTTCAAGCTCAGAGCCAAAGCTAGATATCTCGCCAATGGTACAAACTCCGCTTTTTAACAGCGAATTTATGGCTTCATTCATCGCCTTTTTAGCGTCCATTTTAGCTAGCTCGCCGCCTTTATCGACGATAGAGCCAAGCCACTTTATAAAGTCGCCATATTTTAGTGTGCTAACGTTTGAGCTAAACTCCAAATGAACGTGTGAATTTATAAAAGCTGGGGCGATCACGCTATCACCAAAGTCACAAATTTTCGCATCTTTAAATTTTTTTTGCGCCTCTTTTTCGCTTGTAATTTCTAAAATTTTATCGTTCTCGATGACAACACAAGAATTTCTTAAAATTTTTGGATTTTCTCCGCCAGTGATGATCTTTTTTGCTTTTAAAATTTCCATTTCTAGCCTTAAATTTTTGTTATTGTAGCGAAAATTTAGGAACGAAAATGTATAATTTGGGCTATTTAATCAAAAAGGAGTGACATGGATAAGAAGCTAAAAATAATGGTTATCCAAGGCCCAAATATCAACATGCTTGGCGCTAGAGAGCCAGGAATTTACGGTGTTATGAAGATGGAGGACATCCACTCTCAAATGAAGATCGTTGCCGATCAAAATGACGTTGAGATCGAGTTTTTTCAAAGCAACCTTGAGGGCGAGCTAGTCGATAAGATCCAAGAGTGCTTGGGTGATGCTGACGGCATCATCATAAATCCAGCCGCTTACACTCACACCTCTATCGCTATCCGCGACGCGCTAAGTGCGGTTGCGCTACCAGTTATCGAGGTGCATATCAGCAACGTTTATAGAAGAGAAGAGTTCCGCCACAAAAGCCTCATCGCACCAGTTGCAGCAGGTCAGATCGTGGGCTTTGGACCAGTTGGCTATCATTTGGCGATGATAGGCATGCTTCAAATTTTTGAGCAAATCAAAGCAGTAAGAGCAAATCAAAAAGCACAATGAATTTCATCTTAAAGGACGAAAACGCCGTATTTTACGAGTGCGGCTATAGCTGCGACAATGAGTTTTTGCTGTGTCTTGACGGCGTGAAATACTTTTTCACGGACGCAAGGTATTATTTCGAGGCAAAAAGCTGCGTAAATGCAGGCGTGGTCGTTCTTTTGGCGCAGAGAAATTTAATAAGCGAGGTTAGAGCATTTTTAAGAAAGATGAAGCCAAGTAGCCTCGTTTTTAACCCCGATGAGCTAAGTCTAAGCGAGTATAACGAGCTTAGCAAGGGCTTTAAGATAAATTTCAAGCCAAAGGCAAATTTCTCTAGACTAAAGAGAATTTGCAAGAGCGAAGATGAGGTAGAAATTTTAAAAAGAGCTAGCGAATTTGGGGCGAAATGCTTCGATGAATTTGCTAAATTTGTGCGTGAAAATGGTGAGGGGATGAGCGAAAAAGAGCTTCATTTTAACGCCTCGCTCATCTTTAGGCAAAAAAATGAGCTAGGTCTTAGCTTTGATCCGATCGTAGCGATAAACGAAAATGCCGCAAAGGCGCATGCGCTACCTGGGGATAAAATTTTAAAAAGGGGCGATTTGCTGCTACTTGACGCTGGGGTTAAATTTAAGCGTTACTGCTCTGATCGCACCAGAACTGCTTGCTTTGATGAAAATTTTAACTTCTCAAAGGAGCAAAAATTTAAAAACCCCAAGATGCAAGAAATTTACGAGATCGTAAAAGAGGCTCAGGCTGCTGCGATAAAGGTCGCAAGAGCTGGCGTTAGGGCGTGCGAGATAGACCTTGCAGCAAGAAGTGTGATAGCAAAGGCTGGATATGAAAAAGCCTTTTTTCACTCGACAGGACACGGCGTGGGTGTCGATATACACGAGCTTCCAGTCATATCAGCAAGGAGTGAAACGCTCATAAAAGAGGGCATGGTCTTTAGCGTGGAGCCTGGAATTTATCTAGAAAATGAATTTGGCGTGCGCATCGAAGACGTCGTGGTCGCAAGAGAAGGTGGGTGCGATATCTTATGAGGCTAGCTGGAGCAAGAAAGATCGTAAAAAGCCGTTTTTGCCCTAGTTTATTTCATAAAAGAGATGAGTTTAAGTATGAGGCGCTAGTTGGCATGGGTGGCAACATCGGCGATAGCGCAAAGAGGTTTGATAAATTTATAAGAGCGATTAGTGAAGATAGGCGTTTTCACGTGGTTGAAGTCTCGCCGATCCTTATAAATGCGGCGTTTGGCTACGAAGTGCAGGATGATTTTAGTAACGCTGTTATAAATTTACAAACATCTATGAGCCCTAGAAATTTGCTAAAAATTTTGGGGCACTATGAGAGTAAATTTAAGCGCGTGAGGACGTTTAAAAATGCGCCACGCACGCTTGATCTGGATATTTTGTATTTTAGTAAAAAAGTCTATAAGACGCCGCGCCTTATCGTCCCGCACCCAGGGGCTAGCAAGAGGCTTAGCGTGATCGTGCCACTAGGGCTTATGAGAGGTTAAAGGATATAAATGGCTACAAAATTTCATACTTTTACAGGCGAGAGCACCATTGAGGCTTTGAAAAAGGCTCAAGAGGCGTGCGGCGAGAAGGCCATACTCGTCACCACAAAGCAAATTCAAGCCAAAACGATAAACAAAAAGCCGCTTTATGAAATTTTAGTAAGCGTCGAAGAGGACGATGTAAAGCAGCCGCCAAAACCAAATGTAAAAGCAATAAACTATGAAAATGCCTACTCTAAATTTAGCAAAAACTACGAGCCACCAAAGCCAAAATTTGAGATAAAAGAGGAGCCTGCTAAATTTGAGGCAAAGACGACGTCGCCTGAGCCTTACGATCCAAATGAGAGCGTGCTTTTAAACATCTCAGACGTCGCAAAAGAGATAAGCGCGATCGCAAATGTCGATATGAACGAGATAAAAGAGCCAAATACAAATGGCATGAATAAAAAAATAGACGATGTGGCAAAGCAAGTAAGCGTGCTAAGCGAGAAAATAGGGCTGATAACTGACATGATCTGGGACGAAAAAGCCCCAAATCGCAACAATCTCTCGATCCCGCCAGAGTTTGCTAGCATCTACAAGCTCGCAAAACAAAGTGGTATGAAAGAGGAGCATTTAGAGGCGATCATGCAAACGACGCTTGAAAATTTACCAGTCTCTATGAAAAGCAACCCAACCGCGGTAAAAAGGTACTTTTACTCACTTTTGCGAAATATGCTGCCTTGCAGAAAAGAGCTAAGTGATAAAAAACAGCGCATAATGATGCTAGTTGGTCCAACCGGAGTTGGCAAGACGACGACTCTTGCAAAGCTTGCGGCTCGTTTTGCATACGGCAACGAAAAGCGCTATAAAACGGGCATCATCACGCTTGATACATACCGTATCGGAGCGGTCGAGCAGCTATTTCAGTACGCTAAGATGATGAAGCTACCGATCCTTGACGTCATAGAGGTCGAGGACTTTCAAAACGCCATAAAGCAGCTTAGCTACTGCGACGTGATACTAATCGACACCACTGGAAATTCGCAGTATGACAAAGAAAAGCTTGAAAGACTTGATAAATTTCTAAAGCATAGTGGCGCAAAGATCGATGTAAATTTAGTCCTCTCAGCTGGCTCAAAGGTCGAGGATCTGATAGAAATTTATAATGGATTTTCATTTTTGGAGATCGACACTTTAATAATCACAAAATTTGACGAGACCAAAATTTTTGGCAACGTCTTTTCGCTGATATATGAGACAAACACGCCAGTTAGCTACTTTAGCGTGGGTCAAGAGGTGCCTGATGATCTTGTGGAGGCAAAGAGCGAATTTTTAGTAGAGTGCGTGTTTGACGGCTTTACAAAGCAAAAGGCTAGCGATGAATAACCAAGCGCAAAAACTACAAAATTTAGTCCAGTCTCAAAATAAGGCTAAAAATACGCATTTTATAGCGATTACAAGTGGCAAAGGCGGCGTTGGCAAGAGCACGATAAGTGCAAATTTAGCAAATGTCTTGTCGCAAAATGGCTATAAAGTAGGGCTTTTTGACGCTGATATCGGCCTTGCAAATCTTGATGTGATCTTAAACGTCAAAATGGGCAAAAATCTGCTTCACGTGCTAAAGGGCGAGTGCAGCTTAAAAGATATCTTGATACCTATAAATAAAAATCTCATCCTCATCCCTGGCGAGAGCGGCGATGAAATTTTGAAATTTAACAATCAATTTTTATTTGAGAGATTTTTAGATGAGGCGAGTGAGCTTGATCAGCTTGACTTTTTGATCATCGACACTGGTGCTGGCATAGGCGGCAGCACGCAGCTCTTTTTAGAGGCAGCTGACGAGGTTGTCGTGGTGACTGTGCCTGACCCTGCGGCGATAACCGATGCATACGCGGTCATAAAGATCGTTTCAAGATTTAAAAATAACGAGCTTTTACTTTTAAATATGGTAAAAAACGAGGCGGAGGCCACTAGAATTTATGAAAATGTAAAGCGAGTGGCAAATGCAAATATCGGGCCAAACTTAAATTTAGAGCTAATTGGCTACGTGGCTTCTGATAAGAGCGTGGCAAGGAGCATAAAGCAAAGGACACTCTTTACAGATGACGAAGCTTACGGCTCTGCTAGCGTGCAGATCAAGCAGATAGCTTCGAATTTGCTTTATAGGTTGGAACGAAAAGTGCTTAAGGATGAGCAAAGCAGGAGCTTTGGGGGCTTCTTTAAGCGTTTGATAGAACAATTTTAATGGAGATTGAGCTTTGCGTGCAGAAAATTTTATAGCATTTTTTACGGTTTGTGGATTTTTCATAGGCATAGTTTTTACCTTGCTAAAGGTGAGCGAGCCTATCGAAATGCTCGTTTATACGCTAGTTATTACTTTATTTTTTTACCTTATAATTCACATCGTGATAATGAACTACGTCGATGTAAAAAGGACTTTGAAGAAATTTTTTGACAAGCAAAGACATGAGGAGATCGCGGACTATCTCATCTCTGAGCTAAACGTTAGGGAAAAACGGATGGAAAATATCATGCTAAAAGTAACCACCGAAAATTTAGACTCTGGTAAGCAAAATGTACGAACTAAAGCAAAAGCAGCTTAACGCTTATAAAAGCACCATTAAAAAAGAGCAAGACGAGATCGTCTTAAAATACATGCCAGCTCTGCGCGCGATGGCGTTTAGGCTAAAGGAGCGCTTGCCTTCAAGTATCGATGTAAACGACCTTATAAGCGTTGGTGTCGAGGAGATGATAAAGCTTAGCAGGAAGTATGATAAAGAGCAAAACGACTCATTTTGGGGATATGGCAAAAAGAGAATTTATGGCTCAATGCTTGACTACCTAAGAGCGCTTGATGTCGTTAGTAGAAGCGATAGAAAGCTAGTAAAGAGCATAAATACCGAGATAGATAACTACTTTAACACTCACGAAGAAGAGCCAAGCGACGAGTATCTGGCTGAAAAACTAAATGAAGATATCGAAAAGATAAGAGAGGCAAGGGGAGTTAGCGGTATCATCACCATTTTGCCAATAGATGAGCAAATGGAGCTAATCGGTCAAAGCGATGTTGAAAAAAGCGTAGAAAAAGAGGATCTTATCTTAAAGATCGAAAGTGCGTTAAAAGACTTTGACGAGCGTGATCAGATGATAGTTCAGCTCTACTACTACGAAGAGCTAAATTTAAAAGAGATCAGCGAGATAATGAACATCAGCGAGAGTAGAATTTCACAAATTCATAAACGTTTGCTTGATCGCATCAGACGCAGCTTGGGGGTTTAATGGCTGATATTTTAAGTCAAGAAGAGATAGATGCGCTACTTGAAGTCGTCGATGAAGACGGCGATACGAGCAATATCGAGATAGAAGAGAGCCCACAAGGCGAGCAAAAACAGATCATTATCTATGACTTCAAGCGCCCAAACCGCGTTAGTAAAGAGCAGCTCCGTGCGATAAAGGGCATCCATGATAAGCTTGCTAGAAATTTAGCTAGTCAAATTTCAAGTGTCATGAGAAGTATCGTCGAGCTTAGGCTTCACAGCGTCGATCAGATGACATACGGCGAGTTTTTGATGAGTTTGCCAAGCCCAACTAGCTTTAACGTCTTTTCTATTAAGCCGCTTGATGGAAACTGCATCTTAGAGATAAATCCAAGCATAGCATTTCCTATGATAGATCGTTTGCTTGGCGGAACTGGCGAAAATTTCGAGGCAAACAGAGAGCTAACTGACATCGAGGTAAATTTACTTGATGCGGTGCTTAGGATGATCATGCAGCGCCTAAAAGAGAGCTGGTCGATGATAACTGATATGTATCCAAACGTCGAGGCAAAAGAGAGCAGTCCAAACGTCGTTCAGATCGTATCTCAAAACGAGATCGTCATCATGGTTGTCATGGAGATCATCGTTGGTGGCTCAAGCGGCATGATAAATTTATGCTATCCAGTCATCTACCTAGAGCCGATCCTATCGCGCCTTGCGAACAGGGACATCATGCTTGGCGAAACTAGCGCTAAAAAGAGTAGAAACAAAGAGCTAAAAACGCTAATAGGTCGTGCTGAGGTGCTTTATGAGGCGATCCTTGGTAAATCAATCGTTAGCGTAAATGAATTTTTAAATTTAAAAGAGGGCGATATCTTAAGGCTTGATAGAGGCGCTGATGATAAGGCGATCGTTTGCATCGATAAAAAAGAGGTATTCTTAGCTGAAGTTGGGCTTCATAGATTTAGAAAGTCTATCAAGATCGAGCAGCTAATCCGCTCTGACAAAGACGAGATCAAGCACATCCTAGAAAAATACGAAGAAGAGCGAAAAGCAAAACTAATGGCATACGACGAGGCCAACGAACACAACAACGAAGAAGAGAGCGAAGATAATGACGAATGAATTTTTTAACATCTTTTCAAATGAGTTAAAAGCGACCATCGAAGGGCTAACTGGCAGAGCACCAGAGATCGGCGAGAGAAATGAATTTGACGCACCAGCGCAAAATGGCATAAAACCGCCAGTTGTCATGGCTAGCGTGACATTAAGTGGCGACATCAATGCAAAAGCTGAGATCGCCTGCACGCCAGTACTTATAAGCGCAGTTAGCGAGTGGATGATGGGCGAAGAGGAAATTTCAAAGAATGAAAACCTCGGTAGCGACGAGCTTGACGCTGCAAAAGAGATATTTTCAAACCTTTTTAGCGCCTTTAGCACCTCTCTTGGAGCGCAAAAAGGCATGCCAAAGATCAGCTTTGAGGTGATAAATGTAAATTTCTTAGATGAAAACTCATCGCTTGATTTTAGCGTTTTCGAAAAGCTTTTTTTGTTTAACATAAAGATCGAGGATCTAAATGAGCATGTGGCTTTTGTCTGCGATCACACGCTTATGAGATTTTTTGAGCCAGCTAAAAGTGAGCCAGCAGATGCTGCAAAAGCCACAGCCGCTCCTCATGCACTAAAGGGTGAATTTAGCGCAGAAGAGATGAGAAATATCGGCCTTATCATGGACGTTAGACTTCCAATGCGTGTTCGTATCGGCTCAAAAAGGATGCTCTTAAAAGATGTGCTAACCATGGATATAGGCTCAGTCATCGAGCTAAATCAACTCGCAAACGACCCGCTTGAAATTTTGATAGGAGATAAGGTGATAGCCCTTGGCGAAGTTGTCATAATAGACGGCAACTTTGGCATACAGATCACACAGATAGGCTCAAAACGCGAGAGGCTTCAGCAGTTAAAATAATGAATGAATTAGTAAATGACCTCTTAAAATTTCCAAGCGTTTTAAAGTATAAAAACAAAAATGTAACCTTCTTTGGCTCGGCTAGATTTGATGAAGAAAATTTCTACTGCAAAAAGGCATACGAGCTAGCTTACAAGCTAAATGAGCTAGGTTTTGCTATCTTAACTGGCGGTGGGGACGGCATAATGAGAGCGGCAAATAAGGGTGCATTTGACAGTGCAAAGTCCCCTAGTGTCGCACTAAACGTGAGACTTCCGTTTGAGCAAAATACAAATCCATACGTCACCGCAAAATATCTCTTTTCAAATTTAAGCCCAAGAAAATTTGCCCTAACTGATAGCTCTATCGCATTTGTCGTCTTCCCTGGTGGATTTGGCACACTTGATGAGCTATTTGAAATTTTGGTGCTAGCTCATGTTGGTAGCAAAAAAGTGAAAATTTTTCTTTATGGATGTGAGTTTTGGCAAGGGCTTGATGAGTTTATACGAAAGACGCTGATCCCTCAAAAAACGATAAACGAAGAAGATCTAAGCTTATATAAAATCACCGATGATCTGGAGCTTATCGTAAACGAAATTTTGGCTATTTAAAAATAAGATATAAAATATCGCCTTTAAATTTAAAAAAGGTAAAAATATGAAAATAATGGTTGCAATGAGCGGCGGCGTAGATAGCACGATGACGGCTAAATTTCTGCAAGAGGCTGGACATGAGGTGCAAGGCTGCTACATGATGCTTCATCAAAAGCCAGGATATCACGAAGAAAACATCAGAAAAGTCAAAAAAGTGGGCGAATATCTTGGCATCAAGGTGCATATACTCGATCTGCAGGATAAATTTAACGAATATGTCTATGACCCATTTGTCAGGCTCTACAAAGAGGGCAAAACGCCCAATCCTTGCGCCTTGTGTAATAAATTTATAAAGCTTGGAGCGCTACTTGACTTTGCAAAGGCAAATGGCTGTGAGAAGCTTGCTACTGGGCACTACGTGCAGGTGGTTGATGGTTTTATAACCTGCGCCAAAGATCCTAGCAAGGATCAGAGCTACTTTTTAGCTCAGGTGCCAAAAGAGGTGCTAAAAGATGTCATTTTCCCACTTGGAGATAAATTTAAAAAAGATATAAAAGAGCTAGCAAGAGGCGTAAAAGTGCTTGAAGAGTTCGCTACTCAGGCAGAAAGCAGTGAAATTTGCTTTGTGGAAAATACCTACATCGAGGTTTTAAACAAGCATTACAACACAAATTTACCAGGCAATGTGGTAGATAAAGACGGCAATATCATCGGCCGCCACCAAGGCTACATGCATTACACTATCGGCAAACGCCGTGGCTTTGAGGTTTTTGGCGCTCACGAGCCACACTTTGTCATCAAGATAAATGCCGAAAAAAACGAGATCGTTGTCGGCACGAAGGACGACCTTGCTCAAAAGGTGGTCGAGCTTGAAAATGTAAATTTATTTATAGATGAAGATAAATTTGAGTGCGAAACCAAGATAAGATATAGAAGCCCTAAACTTGAGGCTTTTGTAGAGGTTGATAAAGCTAACAAAACCGCAAAACTAACGCTAAATCAAAACGCACTTGGCGTAGCGCAAGGTCAGCTTTGCGTGATGTATGACGGAGATCGCGTCATCGCAAGCGGTTTTATACGATCTTAAGCGCCTCTTTTATCACCTTGACGTGGCTAAATTCTGGCTCTTTGACAGCGGTCAGAAGCGCCACGTTTTTATACTCTTTTTCTAGCTTTTTAAGCTCTTTTAGCCCCTCTTGCTCCTCTTTGCCATTTAGCTCTTGCCTAAATCTTTTGCAAAACTCATCAAACCTAGCCTCTTTATCTTCATGAAACCATGATCTTAGCTCGTTTGACGGAGTGACTGATTTTAGCCAGATGAAGCTAGAAAATATCTCTTTTTTCACGCCTCTAGGATAAAGTCTATCGATAAAGACACCTTTAAATTTCTCGTCGTCGCTTTTAATAAAGTCGTAAATTCTATATATCTTAAACATGTTTGTTATCTTAGTCCTCATAAATTTACAAATGTAAAATGGTTTAAAAATTTGGTGTAAATTTTGGCTTTTGGAGTAGAAAATTTGACTAAAAATAGTTGGTAAATAAATTTAAATTTAAAGCTCATTTCGATAAAATCCCAACATAAAGATCACTAAAAAAGGTTACTATTATGAGAGGCTATAAAATTTTCTCAGGCACCGCAAATATCGAGCTTTCGAAGAAAATTTCGCAATATTTGTCGCTTCCACTGAGTGAAGCTAGCATTAAAAGATTTAGCGATGGTGAGATCAGCGTGCAAATCGGCGAAAGCGTGCGTGGGAAAGATGTTTTTGTCATCCAGCCAACATGTGCCCCAGCAAATATAAATTTAATGGAGCTTCTTATCTTAACCGACGCTTTAAAACGCAGCAGTGCAAGCTCTATAACAGCGATAGTGCCGTATTTTGGCTACGCTAGACAAGACAGAAAAGCAGCCCCTAGAGTGCCTATCACTGCAAAACTTGTGGCAAATATGATGCAAACAGCAGGCATCGACAGGGTCGTGACGATGGACCTTCACGCAGGACAAATTCAAGGATTTTTCGATATCCCAGTAGATAACCTCTATGGTAGCATCATCTTTAACGACTACGTAAAAGCTAAAAATTTGCCAAATCCAGTCGTCGCAAGCCCAGATGTAGGCGGCGTGGCTCGTGCTAGAGCCTTGGCAAAAAATCTAAATTTATTAGATATGGTCATCGTTGATAAACGCCGCGAGAAAGCAAACGAGAGCGAAGTGATGAACGTGATTGGCGATGTTAAGGGCAAAGATGTGATCTTGGTTGATGATATGATCGACACAGCTGGCACCATCGTAAAAGCGGCTGAGATTTTCAAAGAGCGTGGCGCAACTAGCGTAATGGCGTTTTGCACCCACCCAGTGCTTAGCGGACCAGCCTATGATAGGCTAAAACTTGGCTTTTTAGACGAGCTAGTGGTGACTGATACGATCCCATTAAAAGAAGAACTCCCTTGTATAAAAGTGCTAAGCACAGCTTCACTCTTTGGCGAAGTGATACGCCGTGTTTATCACAACGAAAGCGTAAATAGCTTGTTTTAGTAACCATTGCAGGCTGGAGCTCTAGCCTGCTAAATTTATCTGTTTTGGCTAATTGATGTTTATCTTTTGGGTTAAATTTTTAGCCCAAAAGACTTAAAATCCTTCTTGCAACAAGCTTAAATTTGAAGTCAAATAAACAAAAATCATAATAAAACCTTGCCGCTAAATTTCTACATGCTAGCCACTAAAATTTAAGCTCTAATCAAAAGGTGTAGTATTGATCAGATCCGCGTGGGGGCTGCGACAAATGCCGTCAGGATCGCACAAAAATGGATAGTGATGCAAGAGTAATTTGCACTAAAATTAATTGCGATTTTGCACCTAAATTTTAAGGAAAAAACTATAAAATACCCCCTTTTTAAATTTCACAAAAAGGGTTTTTATTGCGTAAAATATTCGAGAAAATTTTGCTTGCAAGCAACAGTTTCACGCTTTTCCCAGTGGTCTTTGGACTTTTAGGTGCGATCGTGCTTTTCATCATCGCAAGTTATGATGTCGGCAAGGTGCTTTTAGAGGTTTATAAATATTTCTTTGCTGCAGATTTTCACGTTGAAAATTTCCATTCAGAAGTCGTTGGCGAGATAGTTGGAGCGATCGATCTATACTTGATGGCGCTTGTTCTTTATATATTTAGCTTCGGAATTTACGAGCTTTTCATCTCAGAGATCACACAGCTAAAGCAGTCAAAGCAGAGTAAGGTGCTTGAAGTGCATTCGCTTGATGAGCTAAAAGACAAGCTTGGCAAAGTGATCGTCATGGTTTTAATCGTAAATTTCTTCCAAAGAGTGCTTCATGCAAACTTTACAACTCCGCTTGAAATGGCCTATCTTGCGGCTTCTATCCTAGCGCTTTGCCTTGGACTTTACTTCCTTCACAAGGGAGATCACTAAAATTTTAAGCGTTTTTACGCTTAAAATTTCTCCTACATCTTTTCTTTAGCTATTTTTGGATAATATCCATTTAAAAATTTAAAGGAAATTTGATGATTTTCATAGACACTTGCCTTAAAAAACCTACGCCATACACGCCTGTTTGGATGATGCGCCAAGCTGGCAGATATCTACCAGAATATATGGCTGTAAGAGCTAAAGCAGGTGACTTTTTGTCACTTTGTAAAGATTATAAAAAGGCTAGCGAGGTCACGCTTCAGCCAGTTGATATCCTAGGCGTTGATGCGGCGATTTTGTTTAGCGATATCCTTGTCGTGCCTCTTGAAATGGGCATGGATCTGCGCTTTGAAAAGGGCGAGGGACCAGTTTTTACAAAGCCTTTGCGTGATGAGGCTGCACTTGATGCGCTTAGTATCGAAAGATCGGTTAAAGGCTTAGCATACGTTTATGATACGATCAAGCTTACAAGAGAAAATTTAGCCAAAGATAAGGCGCTCATTGGCTTTTGTGGCGCACCTTGGACGATAGCTACATATATGATAGAGGGTGGTGGCAGTAAAAACTATGCGGTCTGCAAAAAAATGCTCTATCAAAATCCAGAATTTTTACATCAAATTTTAGAAAAAGTGACGCAAGCGCTCATCCTTTACGTCAAAGAGCAGATAAAAGCTGGCGTAAATGCGGTGCAAATTTTTGACAGCTGGGCGACTGCACTTGAAGAGCAGGCATATTTTGAGTTTGGATTTAACTACATAAACAAGATAGTTGATAGCGTCAAGGCTGAGTTTCCAGAGATCCCAGTCATCGTTTTCCCAAAAGGTATAAGCGGCTATCTGGATAAAATTTCAGGTAAATTTGACGTTTTTGGCGTTGATTGGAGCACGCCGATTGAACTAGCAAAAGAAAAACTTAGCCCAAGATACGTCCTTCAGGGCAATATGGAGCCAACAAGGCTATATAGCAAAAAGGCGATCGATGAGGGCGTGGATAAAATTTTAAGCACGATGAAAGGCGCGCCGCATATCTTCAACCTTGGTCACGGGATCTTGCCAGATGTGCCAGTTGAAAACGCAAAATATTTCATAAAAGAGGTTCAAAGAAAAAGTGCAAGATAGCACTGTTGTCTTTGGACCGATAAATTCGCGCCGTTTTGGCATGAGCCTTGGCATCGATCTAAGCCCAAAGCAAAAATCATGCAATTTTGACTGCGTTTATTGCGAGCTAAAGGGCGCAAAGCCAGTTGAAGAGATAGAAAATCCACCAAGCGTTAATGAAATCATAAGCGCTTTAAAAGAAGCATTAAAAGTTCATCAAAACATCGATGTCATCACGCTTACAGCAAATGGCGAGCCAACTCTTTATCCGCACTTAAAAGAGCTGGTGGCAAAAGTAAATGAGATAAAAGGTAAGGCAAAAACTCTCATCCTAAGCAACGGCTCAGGCGTGAGAGATCAAAAAATTTGTGAAGCACTGCTTGGGCTTGATATAGTTAAATTTAGCCTAGATAGCGCCGTGCAAAGCACATTTAAAAAGATAGACCGCAACAAAAGTGGCATAGAAGTAAATGAACTTATAAAAGCAATGGCTAAATTTCGCAAGGAATTTAAGGGCGAGCTTGTGCTTGAAATTTTGGTCGTGGCTGGATTTAACGACAAAGAAGAGGAGTTTATAGCGCTTAATGAGGCTATAAATGAGATAGCTCCGCACCGAGTGGATGTGGGTACGATAGATCGTCCGCCAGCTTACAACGTAAAAGGCGTTGATACTAGTAGGCTTGAAGAGCTTGCAAGCAAGATAAAAGGCGTGCCAGTCACCATAGCTAGGGCTCACAAGATAGAGCAAAAGTATGAATTTAGCAAGAGTGAAATTTTAGCCATGCTAGAGCGCCGTCCGCAAACTACGGCAAATGTCGAAGAAAATTTCTCAGAGCACTCAAAGCAAATTTTAAACAAGCTCTTGCAAGATGGCGCGGTTTATCAAACTGACGTTGCTGGCGTTAAATTTTATAAATTAAGATGATATATGAAGCGAATTTTAACTATACAAGACATCTCGTGCGTGGGCAAATGCTCGCTCACAGTCGCACTTCCCATAATCAGCGCCCAAGGCATCGAGGCGTGCATCTTGCCAACGGCACTGCTCTCAACTCACACCGGCTTTAAAAATTTCACTTTTCGTGATCTAACTGATGAATTTGACGCTATAACGCAGGTTTGGCACAAAGAGGGCATCAGCTTTGATGGAATTTACACTGGATTTTTAGGTAGTTTTAGGCAGCTTGAGCTTATAGAGAAGGTCTTTGCTGAATTTGACAGCGGCTCTTTGCTAAGGCTTGTGGATCCTTGCATGGGCGATAATGGTAAGCTTTATCACGGCTTTGATGAGAAATTTGTCGCAAAGATGAGAGAGCTTTGCACAAAGGCACACGTCATCACGCCAAACATAACCGAGGCAAGTTTTATGTGTGAAAAGTCATTTTTAAGCGAGGGATACGGCGAGGATTACATTTTGGAGTTGCTTGAGGGCTTGGCTAGTTTTGGCGTGCAAAAGATCGTTTTAAAGGGCATTAGGTTTAGGCAAAATGAGTGTGGTATCATAGCTTACGATGCAAGGACAAAAGAAAAAGTGGAGTATTTTCACGAGTATTTGCCCTTTCACGCAAGTGGCACCGGAGATATATTCGCTTCAGTGCTTTTTGGCTCACTCATAAATGGCGAAAGCATGCAAAATGCTATCAAAAAGGCAGCAAATTTTGTGCTTGAGAGCATCAAGATCACGCTACAAGATAATAACCGCACAAGATATGGCGTGCAGTTTGAAAAGTTGCTTAGAAATTTTTAGCACTTTATGGCAGGGAGTGATTTAAATTTGTGTCATTATAACCCCTCAAAGTGACATAGTTAAAACAAAATTTCAGATTTATTTAAATTAATTTTACTTTTATATAAAAAGTTGAATAATTACGCAAATATTGATCAAGGAGTGATTTATGAAGTCTTTAAGGATTAAAATTTCTGTTATTTTGACAGCTGTGATCGTGCTGTTACTAATCGGCGTTAGCCTCATCAGTTACAACATAGCTCGCAACCTATATACAGAAAAAGTTGTGAAAGATGAGCTGCCTCTAGCTGTCTCTAACGTTGCAGGTGAGATCGGTTATGCCATAGACAAGATCATCAATACCTCTTATCAGATGACTAAAAACGACTATCTTCTCAAGTGGATAGACGAGGGCGAGCCAAAGGACGGGCTAGCGACGCTTTTTAACTATAACACCGACCTTATGAAGGCGTTTAACCTCTCAACGGCGATGTTTGTCTCTGATAAAACTCTAAACTACTACACAAACGACAAAATTTTAAAACAGCTTAGCAAGGACAATCCACGCGATAGCTGGTACTTTGACGTTAAAAATGGCAAAGAGGTAAATTCTCTAAATATCCAAGTCTCAGAAGCTACTGGCTCGCTAACGCTTTATGTAAATAGCAAGGTTGAAAAAGACGGCAAATTTTATGGCGTCAGCGCGATAGGCATGAACCTTGATGACATCGTAAATTTAGTCACTTCAAAAACCATGGGCGAGGGCAGTAAATTCCTAATGGTTGATTCAAGTGGTATCGTAAAGATAGAAAAGAGCGACAGGGTCGGCAAAGTAAATGTAAAAGATGTCCTTGGCAAAGAGAAATTTGATGTCTTGATGAATAAAAATGGCGGCGTCATCCGTTACTTTAACGGCACGAGAAATTTGATAATTGGCTCAAAATATATCCCAAGTCTTGATTGGTACCTATTTGGCGAGATGGACGAGGATGTGCTTTTAAAAGATTTGCATACGCTATTTTACTCCGCTATCGGCGTTATCTTAGCAGCGATCATCATCTCTGTGATAGTTTCACTTCTAATGTCGTCTTACCTCCTAAAAATCATCCTCAAACTAAAAACAGGCCTACTATCTTTCTTTGATCTACTAAATCACAAGACAAACAAAGCACAGCCTATAGAGATAACATCTAAAGATGAATTTGGTCAAA
>NZ_PISC01000012.1:0-50764 GCF_003049065.1 Campylobacter concisus
TATGCTCTCTAGACAGATAAGGATATGGTGAGCTAGAAATTTGCATTTTACTATCCTTAGTAAGTTTTAAACTACTCAACGATTTTTTAAAATTTATTTGAGTGAAATTTTCTTAGTTGGTAAATCGTCTTTTAAACAATTTAGTTTATATATAACTTTTTTCTACACAAAAGTCTTGCTGACAGAGCTTATCCTCTCACTCCAAGAATTTGCTAGAGAATTTATATCCTCTCTAGTTGGTTTAAATTTCTCATATTCTTTTGAAGTGACACTTTCTGCGCTAGTGTTCTTTGATCTTGCATACATTAAAAGGGTTAGCTCTTTAAGTCTTTCTTTGATGAGCGCTTTTATGCTCTCACTATCTTTACCCACTTTTTCAAAATCCACAAAATACTCTTTATGCTCTCCAGTGCTTGAGATATCATTTAAGGCAGCACTACTTAGCTTGGTCTTTGCACTATCACTTGGTAGCGGTCTAGAGCTGTGCAAAAATCCCATAAAAAGAGCCTCTTTGCTGTAGCCTTCATCTGCTTGATATACCGACATATCAGGGTTAAAACTAAACTCATCGCCTGCTTCGCTCATCGTGAAATCAACCTCTTTTACTATGAGCCTAACGCCTGCACTTGAAAGCTCTTTGCTAAGAGATTTAGCGCTATTTAGCTCATCAGTGCTAGAGTAGATGTTTGAGATAGTAGAGTTTGATAGATCTTTTAGCAAGTGTCCTTTGGCATCATAGCGAGTGCCTTTTGTGCTGTAACCTTTTGGCAGTTTGCCTATATCTGCAAGGGTGTAGCTCTTTTTATCATCGCCTAAAGCAGAGGTCATTTGATCAAATAGTCTGTAGTAGTGCTTTATGGTGTCGGCCATATCGATGTTATCAAAGATCTTTATCTGCTCGTCCTTGCTCTTGATGCGGTTTAGCACATGGTTTCGCTCGGCAAATCTACTAAGCTCATCAAGCGTGCTTTTATGGATTTTAAAGTCTTGTGGCAAGCCTGCTGTTTTATTAAAATCAGCCCCCATAAAGCCAGCTTTATCTACTGTGTAGCCATAAGCTTGGAGATTATTAAAATTTAATGAGCTGAGGCTATTTTGTGAAGAAGTGGTATAAGTAAATTTAGCTGGCTCTTGGCTTGGCTTGCTAATCTTTTCTTTGGCATTTTGCTTCAAAATATCACTAAAATTTGCAGACCTGTCTTGTTTGTGCTGTTGCTTAGTGTATGAATTTACATTTGTGCCTAAGATGCTAATATCATTCATGGTTTGCCTCCTAGCTAGTTTAAAGCAAAAGGTGTTCCAGCAAAATTTGATATTAAAAGAGTGCGGGGGAGATATGTCCTCCCCATAAAAAATGTTATTTATTTTTTATCTTCGGCTATTTCTTCGCAAGCTACTTTATAGCGGTATTTGCACGCTAGCTCTAGGTAGCTTTTTTGAGATGCCGCATCGTTTTTCTCGCCGTAAAAGTCGGCTAGTTTATAGCAAGCAAGACCAAATCTTTGCTCGCATGATTTTGCAAACAGTTCATTTGCTTTGCCTTGCATTTTTGGGTCATCTTCGTAGTATTCGCCAAGCTCAAAGCAAGCTTTTGGCGTGCCAAGATCGCATGATTTAGTTAGTGATTTTACGATCGTTTCATTGTCTTTTTTTGAGTTGATTGATTTTGAGTTTAGTAAAACTGCAAGTCTATAGCAACCCCTTTTATCGCCTAGATCACAAGCTTTTTGATAGTACATTGTGCCCTTATTTACATCTCGTCTGCTGTAAATTTTGCCCAATTTCAAACAATATGCAACTTCATTATTTGCGCATTTTTGCTCGATCCTAGCTATCTTTTCAGCTCTACCGCAACCCGAGATAAACAAGATCGCAACAGCGGTTAGAATAAAATTTTTAAACACATTTACTCCTTTATCGTTAAAAATTTATTTAATCGCATTATAAAATTATATAACTTAGATTAAAATTTAAAAAGGAGTAGAAAGGTAAATTTGCCCCAAGAGGGACAAATTTATAGATATAGCATCGTCCCAAGGCGGATCATATTTGAGCCACATTTTATCGCTAGCTCGAAGTCGCTACTCATGCCCATCGAGCAGATAGTTGCGCCTTTTGGCTTTAGGCTCTCGTAAATTTTATATGTTAGCTCAAAGCTCTTTTGCACCTCTTTTGGCTCATCTACATGCGCTCCGATACTCATCACACCTTTTAAATTTATATTTTTGCACTCGCTTTGGATGCGCTCATAAATTTCAGCCGCATTTGCGACGCTCACACCTTGTTTTGTATCTTCATCGGCCGAGTTTATCTGAAGTAGGGTGTCTAGCTTGTAGCTGAGCCTTTTATCGACCTCTAGGGCTCTTTCGAAGCTATCGCAGCTTTGCCAAAGCACTGGTTTTAGGCTTATCATTTGATTGATTTTATTGTTTTGCAGGCGGCCGATCATGTGCCATTTGATGTCAGTGAAATCTTGCAGCTCTAGCTCTTTTTTGGCTAGCTCCTGGACTCTATTTTCACCAAAATTTCTTTGCCCCTGTGCGTAAAGCTCCCTTACTTCAGTGCATGTCACATTTTTGCTAACGGCGATGAGCGTCACATCTTTGCTTAAACTTTCTATCTTTTCAAGTAGATCTTTTAAAACTATCATCATAAACCTCCGCTTAATCTCATAATGTCATTAAAGGTCGCGAGCACCATGATGCCAAGCAGCAGCGCCCAGCCACAGTAGGTAAGCGTAACAAGCACTCGCTCATTTATCTCGCGTCTAAAAATTAGTTCATAAATGTTAAATAAAATGTGCCCGCCATCAAGCGCAGGGATGGGAAAGAGGTTTAGTACGCCCAAATTTACAGAGATGAGCGCCACGATGGTTAGAAGCACGCTAAGGCTGATCTTAGCGGCCTTTGAAGTGACATCGGCGATCTGCACGATGCCTCCGACCTCTTTTAGTGGCACAGCTCCAACGACTAGCTTTTCAAAGCTTTTAAAGATGAGCTTTGAAGCCTCGATCGTCTCGCCAAAGGCAAATTTTAGGCTCTCTAAACCTGTGTGATAAATTTTCACCACTTCGCCATTTGGCTGGATGCCGATCAGTGGGCGCTGCACTTTTTCATTAAATAAATTTATCGTTTCGCCTATCTTTGGTGTTAAATTTATAGTCATTTGCGAGCCGTTGCGGTCTATCAAAATGGCGCTAGGTTCAAGCTTTACATTTTTGCTGATCTCGTCCCACTCGTTTATCTTGACACCATTTATCGCTAAAATTTTATCGTCTATTGCTATGCCAGCGCTTGCAGCTGCCGAGCCTTCAGCTATGTGGCCGACACTTGGCGCAAGCCTCTCAACACCGATAAATCCAAGCAAAATGTATATGAAAAATGCCAAGATAAAGTTAAAAAATGGCCCTGCAAAGAGGATGTAAATGCGCTTTATCGGACTTAGCACGTTGTAGCTGTCAGCGTCGTAGTTTTTGGCCTTTGGATCGGTGTCGTCTTGCCCTTTTAGCTGCACGTATCCGCCAAGTGGGATCGCGCTTAGGCAGTAGTCGGTGCCGCCAACGTTTTTGGTGTAAATTTTCTCGCCAAAGCCGATGCTAAAGGTATTTACTTTGACGCCAAGCGATCTTGCTACTAAAAAGTGACCAAGCTCGTGAAAAAATATGAGAAAACTAATGGCTAAAACGGTCACTAAAAAATAAAACGAATACGCATAAAGCCCAAGGCAAAGCAGGGCTAGCGTGAAGAGAATGCCTTTCAAAACTTACCTTTTTTTGAAAAATTGATGAGATTTTAGCCAAAATTTATAAATTTACTCTCAAATTTGCCTTGCCATCTAGGCGAAAATTTCTCTTAACCAAGAGAGTGTTTTGGCTCTATTTAGCCCTTTACTGAGACTAAAATAACTTTTATCTTTATCGTCTAGGTCAAATTTCAGATCAAAACGTGACTTTACTTGGTCAATAAATGGCTTTAAATTTAAAATATCAGGGTGGGGCAAAATATCATGTGGCAGCTCTTGCAAAAAGCTCATGCCCTCGTCGTTAAAATTTATTCTAGCCCTTGGCACAGCGTCGTTTCTAAGCTCTATTTCAAATGTGTGGTCATACACAAATGGCGCAAAAAGGCGAATTTCTAAGTGAAATTTACTGGCTAACTCCTCGTCACTTAAGCCTTGATTGCTAAACCAGTAGCCAAAATTTACAGCATTTAGCGAGATGTCAAAATCATAAGGATCAGCAGGGCTTACGCCTATGCGGCGCAAAAGCTCATATATAGGCAGTTTTACTTGCAAACCATCATAATAGTCATAAAGCTTTGCAAGTAGTGGATGCGAACGGCCAGCCCTTTCTTGCAAGCGTAAAATTTCAAAGATGTATCTATGCGCAAACGAGCGGTGCGATACCGAGCGAGTGGCCTGCGTGCTTAGATAGTCTAAAATGTTAGGGCTTTTTGAAAAGCTCATCGCACTCCAAATGCCACGCAAAGTCTCTACATCGTTATCAAACGTATCAAATTTATCTGAGTGCGTCTTGACGTATTCTAAAGCGCAGTTTAATAAAAATTCATTTAGCTCGGGACTGATCACACCGCCGATCTTTTCTAAATTTTTAGCATCGTGATAGAAATTTGTGTTGATGATCTTTTGATTTAGTTTTTTCGCTTGTTTTTGTAGGGTTGGCTCTAAATTTGCAGTGCCCTTTAAAATAATCTCTTGCAGGTCACAGCTCAAATTTAACTCTTTTTCATCGCTTTTACGTAGGCAAAGATGTACTCAAACCCAGAATAAAGCGTGAGTGCAACAGCTATCCAGAGCAAAAGCTTGCCACCAGGCCAGCTCATCAGTAAAAATCCAACCGCAAACATCTGCGAAACGGTCTTAACCTTGCCAGCCATCGAAGCTGCAACCTCTACGCCGTCACTTGCCATCACGACACGAAAGCCAGTTATAAAAAACTCTCTTACCAAGATAAGATAAACAGCCCAAGCACTCGCTCTACCAAGCATCATAAGGCCTAAAAATGCAGCTAAGATCAGCATCTTATCAGCTAGTGGGTCAAGGATCGCTCCAAGTTTGGTCTTTTGATCCCAGCTTCTAGCGATGTAGCCGTCAAAAAAGTCAGTCACCGAGGCGATCACAAAGATAAGGGCTGCGAAGTAGTTTATCCAGCTTATATGAATTTGCGTAAAAATTCCTGGCGCATTTACGAGCATAAAAAACATAAGCGGAGCTAGCAGTATCCTAAAAAATGCCAGTGAATTTGGTAAATTTAAGCTCACAAATATGCCTTTATGCCTAGAAATTTCACTCTCATTTAAAAGTCGTGCCACCATCTATTATAAATGTATGTCCAGTCACCCAGCTAGCCTTAGATGAGCATAAAAATAGACATGCTCCAGCTAGATCAGCAGGCTGTCCCATGCGGTTTAGCGGGCTAAGCTTTGCCGTCATATCACGCACCTCTTCGTAGTTTGTAAAGGCTCTTAGTGCGTCTGTCTCGATAGGGCCGCCGCTTACGACATTTACGCGGATGTTTTTCTCACCAAGCTCGGTAGCGGCGTATCTTGCCATCGCTTCAACGGCTGCTTTTGCTGTGCCGTGTCCTGCATAGTTTTCGATATAGACTAAATTTCCAGTTGAGCTTAGGCTGATGATACTGCCGCCACCCACTTTTTCCATGCGTTTTGCAGCCTCTTGTGCGCCCACGACAAAGGCATTTACGGTTGCTGTGAAGATATTATTTATACCTCTTGGTTTTAGCTTCATAAATTTAGTGTATCCACCAGCCACTGCGCGGCCTGAGATGATAGCGTTTGAGATGAAAAAATCAACCCTGTCAAAGTCCTCATCTATCTTTAAAAATAGCTCTTTATATGTTTCTGGCTCAAGGATGTTTAGCGCGTAGGCTCTAGCTTTTATCTTGTAGGTAGCCTCAAGCTCTTTTGCCTGCTCTTTGGCAAGCTCCTCGTTTGAGTTATAGGTAAATGCTATATTTACGCCAGCTTTTGCAAATTCTTCGACTATGGCTCTGCCGATGCCTCTAGTGCCGCCACTGATGACTAGCATTTTACCTTTAAATTCGTTTAGTGTGTCCTTCATTAAAATCCCTTTATTTCGTAATTTTTAATAACTTCTTCGATCTTTTTGAAATTTTCTTTGCTCGGTTTGCAAAGTGGCAAACGGTACTCCAAAGTGTCAATCAGCCCAGCTAGATACATAGCCGCTTTGATCGGTATCGGGTTGCTTTCGCAAAAGAGCGTTTTGTTTATCGTATAGAGGTTGTCATTTATCAGTTTTGCTTTTTTGTATTCTTCATTCATCGCAAGGTGAGTAAGCTGTGAAATTTGATCTGGCAAGAGGTTTGCAGTGACCGAGATGACGCCCTTTCCGCCGTATGATAGGATAGGGTAGTTTATCGCATCTTCGCCGCTAATGACTACTAAATCAGGCTCGTGAGCTAGCAGATCGACGCATCTATCGATGCTGCCTGTTGCCTCTTTGATGCCAAAAATATTTTTACAATCTTTAAAAAGTCTAAAAACGGTCGCCGGCAAGATATCTACGCCAACTCTGCCTGGGACGTTGTAAAGAAGCACTGGAATTTCTATGCTATTTGCGATAGCCTTGTAGTGCTCGTAAAGCCCTTCTTGCGTTGGTTTGTTGTAGTAAGGAGCGACTGATAGGATGCCGTGAGCGCCGTGAGCTTGAGCAAATTTAGCGATATCGATGGCCTCGTGAGTGGCGTTGCTGCCAGCACCAGCTAGCACCTTGACATTTGTGCCTTTACATGCATCTACTGCGATCTCGATGCAAATTCTATGCTCATCATGCGTTAGAGTTGCGCTCTCACCAGTTGTTCCCACTGGCACAACGACGTCTATGCCGTTTTTTATCTGTCTTTTTATCAGTTTTTCAAAACTGACTTCGTCTATTTTTTGGTTTTTAAATGGCGTAACTAGTGCTGTCATCGCACCTTGAAGCGAATTTTTCACGTCTATTCCTTTTTTAAGATTATTGTCGTGCTAGTTTTTTCATTGAAATATCTATTTGCTATCTCTTTTAAAAGCTTGGCATCTATCTTATCTATATTTTTTTCAAGCTCGTAAAGTGGCTTTATATCGCCTCTAGCAAGGTATGAGCCGTATAAATTTGCCACCTTGCTCGCGCTCTCAAATGAGTAGATAAAATCAGTTTTTATCAAATTTTTAACTCTTAAAACGTCCTCTTTGTCGATTGGCTTTCTCTTTAGATCATCTATGATCTTTAAAATTTCAGTCTCAACCGCGCTAGCCTCGACGTCTGGATTGCAAACTGCTAAAAATATAAATAAATTTTCATCAACGCAGCTCATATTATAAGCATAAATTTGATTTACAAGCATGAGCTCATCGACTAGGCGTTGTTGTAAAATGGAGCTTTTGCCAGTGGCTAGGTATTCACTTATCGCATTTAGCCCCACTTGATCGGCATGCCTAAAGTCTGGAATTTTATAAGCGATCGCTAGCATTTGCGTTTGGCTATCTTTGTAGATGATAGCTCTTTTTGCGCCGTCTTGCTCAGGCTCTTTGCAGTGTAGTTTTGGTATAGCTCTTTTATTTTTTATGCCGCTAAAGTTTTTCTTAGCTAGTTTAAATGCTTCGTCTTTGCCGATGTCGCCACTTATCATCAAAATGGCGTTTTTTGGCTGATAGTATGTGGCGTGAAATTCTTTTATATCAGCGATCTTCCAGTTTTCGATATCTTTTATGAAGCCTATTGGCGTCCAGTGGTATGAGTGGTAGATAAATGCGTGGTTGTAGAGCCTAAAGTAGAGATATCCCATAGGGTTGTTGTCTGTTCGCCACCTGCGCTCTTCGTGCACCACCTCGCGCTCTGGCTGAAATTCTTTATCTTTTAGGCTTAAATTTTTCATAAGCTCGGCAAAAAGCCCAAGCGTTTTGTCTAAATTTTCATTTGAGGCTTTTATAAAGTAGTGAGTGTAGTCAAAGCCCGTACTTGCGTTATTTACGCCGCCAAAACCCTTTACGATCTCATCAAACTCCCCAGCTCGTAAATTTTTGGTTGATTTGAAATTTAGATGCTCTAGCATGTGAGCGATGCCGCTTTTGCCCATCACTTCGTTTCTGGAGCCAACTTTATAAAAGACATCGACGCTTATCACCTTTGAGCCAGGATTTACTGGCACGTGATAAATTTCAAGTCCATTTTCTAGTTTAAATTTATTAAATTTTATCAATCTCTTGCCTTCTATTTTTTAACATTTGCGCCGACTGCTTCGCTGATAGAGGCAAAGCCATCTCTTTTTAAAAGCTCTAAAATTTCTAAATTTATATCTCTTGCGATCATCGGCCCTTTAAAAATAAAGCTTGTAAAAATTTGGACCAAATTTGCTCCCATTTTTATGCGCTCATAAGCCTCCGCACCGCTATCTATGCCGCCACACGCGATAAGCGTCGTTTTGCCATAAAGCTCATCAGCCACGGCTTTAAAGATATCTTTTGACTTTTTGGCGATCACCTTGCCGCTTAGTCCGCCAAAATCCTTTAAATTTGACGAGTGAGAGAGCGAGTAATCAACGCTTGTATTTGAAACGAGCACGCCACTAGCGCCATTTTCTACCGCACAGCTACAAAGCTTGATCGCATCTTCGTGGCTCATGTCAGGAGCTATTTTAAAGATGATCGGCTTTTTAGTTAGTGGCAAAATGACGCTAAAAAGCTCTTTTATGAAGCTCTCATCTTGCAGTGCTCTTAAATTTGGCGTGTTTGGCGATGAGACGTTTATGACAAATGTGTCGCAAATTTCACTAAATTCTCTTACTAAAATTTCATAGTCTTTTATCGCATCTTCGTTTGGTGTAACCTTGTTTTTACCGATGTTTGCCCAGATCGGTATGGTAAAAGGATATATCTTTTTTACTCTGTTTTTGATAGCCTCGCATCCTTCGTTGTTAAAGCCCATCGCATTTTGGATGCTCTCTTCGTCTATGAGCCTAAAAAGCCTTGGTTTTGCGTTGCCAGGTTGTGGTTTTGGTGTAAATGTGCCAAATTCTAAATGTCCAAATCCAAGAGCCGTTAGCGCTTCAAACATTGTGGCGTTTTTGTCAAAGCCACCAGCTATGCCAACTGGGTTGTGATAGGTGCTTGAGAATAAATTTTGTTTTAGCGCATTGTCATCAACCACGCATTTGTTTGCTAAAAAGCTTAACGAGCCAGGGAAGATTTTATTTGCCCCAACCATCGCTACTTCAGCGATCTTGTGGGCGGTTTCAGGATCAAATTTGAAAAATATAGATTTTAAAGTATTGTAGTTTAAGCTCATTTTAACCTCTTTAAAATGCCTAAAAATTTACGCAAATCTTAGCAAAAATCGCCTTAAACTAAGGCTTTGCCCTTAAGCCTTGCATAAATTTCATTTCTCTTGCTAAGCTCCTCGTCGCTTCCACTATCAATGATCTTGCCATCGCTTAAAACTGCGATCTTATCGGCATTTTCAACCGTGCTTAAGCGGTGAGCGATGACAAAGATGATCTTTTTGCTTCTTAGATTATTTATCGCTTTTGTGATCTCTTTTTCGCTCTCGTTATCAAGCGCTGAAGTAGCCTCGTCAAAGATGAGGATTTGTGGGTTTTGATAAAGCGCTCTAGCTATGGCGATGCGCTGTCTTTGACCGCCTGAGAGGTTGGTGCCAAATTCATTTAAGATAGTGTTTATGCCATCATCAAGCTTGCTTACAAACTCATAGGCATTGGCTAGTTTTAGTGCGTTTATCACGGCATCTTCGTTAAATTCTCTGCCGTAAGCTACGTTTTTAGCAACTGTGTCGTTAAAGATATAGACGCGCTGTGTTACAAGTCCGATATTTTGGCGAAGTGAGTGAATTTTGATATCTTTTAAATTTATGCCGTTTATCAAAATTTCTCCGCCATTTACGTCGTAAAATCTCATAAGTAAATTCATAAGCGAGCTTTTTCCGCCGCCACTTGAGCCAACAAGGGCTATAAATTCTGACTTATTTGCCTCTAAATTTATCCCTTTTAAGACCTCTTTGTCGCCGTAGCTTAGGCGGACGTCGTTAAATTTGATCAAATTTATCTCTTCGTTTAGCTCTTTTTGGCCATCTTTTATCTGGCTTACCTTATCCATCAAGAAAAAGGTCCTCTCGCTTGCTGCGATGGCGTCTTGCATCTTATTATAGATATTTACGATGCGTTTTAGCGGGGTGTAGAGCATGAAAAGCGCTGTTAGAAACGAGAAGAATGCCCCCATATTTATATGTCCGTCGATGACGTCTTTACCGCCTATGATGATGACCGCTGCCACGCCTATTGAGCCTATGGTCTCCATTAGCGGGCTTACTAGCTGCTCGATCTTAACGCTTTTTAAATTTAGCCTAAAAAATTTATTATTTTCATCAACAAAGCGTGAATGCTCGTATTCTTGGGCGTTATTTGCTTTGATTATCTCGATATTTGTAAAAATTTCACTAAGCGCAGAGGTGATGTCTGATGTTTTTTCTTGCGACTGCTTTGAAATTTTCTTCATCCTTTTAGCAAGGCGTGAGATCGGATAGATCGCCACTGGCATGACGACAAGGGCGAAAAATGCCAGCTTTGGACTTTGATAGACAACGACACAAAGAAGTCCGATGATGGTTATAAATTCCCTCGTAAGTTCAGGGATCATGCTTGATACTATCGATCTTATGCGGTCGATGTCGTTTGTTGTTCTGCTGATTAGCTCGCCGGTTCTAAATTCATTGAAAAAGTCCATATCTAAATTTAAAAGGTTTGCAACCATCTTTTCGCGAAATCTTCTAATCGTATCTTGTCCGATATATGCCGTAAAATAGGCCTGCATGAAGGTTCCGATGTTTTTTATCACGTAGATCGCGATGATGGCGCAAGGCAGTAAATAAAGTAGTTTTTCGTTTTTCTCAACGAAAATTTTATTTAGCACAGGCTCCACTAGATAGGCACTTACCGCCGTTCCACCACTGGCAAGCCCCATGCCGATAATGGCAAAAATAAAGTGTGGGATATAGTCTTTAAAATATGGACCAAAGCGTTTTAGCACATCTTTTAAGCCAAAATTATTCATTATTTCTCTCCCAAACTGCGCCATTTGGCGTATCCATGATAGAGATATTTATTTTTGCTAGCTCATCTCTTATCTCATCAGCCCTTGCGAAATTTCTCTCTTTTTTAGCTACCGCGCGCTCATCAAGAAGTTTTTGGATATGCTCTTTTTGCTCGTCACTTACGCCAAACTGAAAATACTCCACATAGTTTGTGATAGCAATGCCTAAAATTTCGCCTATGAGCTCTAAATTTGCCACCACTTCGGCTTTATAAGCTTTATCTTTTGGGTTGTTATCAAGTCTTTCATTTGCCGTTTTTACAAACTCATCAACGCTTGCAAGCGCCTTTGAAGCGTTTAGATCATCGCTTAGCGCCTCAAGTAGCTCATTTTTAAAGCTCTCATTTGCCACGCCTGCTTGCACGCCATCAACTCTTTTTTTGAGGCGGTAAATTTTGTCAAGTCTCTTTTTTGAAGCTACTAGATCTTCATCTGAATAGTTAAAATGAGCCCTATAATGGCTCGTAAGCAAGTAATATCTAAGCACTTCGCCATGAACGTTTTTTAGGGCGTCCTTTACGAAAAAGCTGTTGTTTAGGCTCTTGCTCATCTTTTCGTTATTTACTTTTATAAAGCCATTGTGCATCCAGTATTTGCTTAAATTTTTATGATAAGCACATCTGCACTGGCTTGCCTCGTTTTCGTGGTGCGGAAAGAGTAGGTCGATGCCGCCAGCGTGGATGTCGATCTCAAATTCCTCGTTCTCTTTATCGCCTAAAAACTCCCTTATCATCGCCACGCACTCGGTGTGCCAGCCAGGGCGACCCTTGCCAAATGGGCTCTCGTACCATTTCTCGTCAAATTTCCAAAGCACGAAGTCTTTCTCGTCTCTTTTCTCGCCAAAACTAGCCACTCTAGCGATTAGATCGGTGTTATTATCCTTGCCGCTAATGCTAAAATAGCCACTATCCTTGCTTGTATCAAAGTAAATTCCATCGCTCGTCTTATACGCCACACCTCTATCCATAAGCACCTTGATGTAGCTAATGATCGCCTCCAAGCACTGCGTAGCCTTTGGTTTAAAGTCTGGATCAAGCACGTTTAAAGCGCCCATGTCGCTCTCGTAGTGCGCTATATATTTGTTTGTGATCTCCTCTAGGCTTTGACCAGTTTGCGCCATTTTATTTAAAATTTTATCATCGATATCGGTGTAGTTTCTTGCAAATTTGACCTTGTAGCCAAGCGCTTTTAAGACCCTTCTTAAAAGATCAAAGCTAACGGCTGACTTTGCATGTCCCAAATGCGCGTCGTCATAGACCGTTGGACCACACAGATAGATGCTTGCCTCGCCATCTTTAATAGGGCTAAACTCAACCTTTTCTCTTTTAGAAGTATCAAAAATTCGCATTAAATATATCCTTTAAAAATGTTAAACCAAAATAGAGCAAAATCGCTAAAACAGCGATGGCGGCTATAAATTTAGGCTCGATTATAGCTAAAAATCGCTTAGCTCCAAAGGCTCTTATATATAAAATAAGCTGTAAAAATCCCCCAAGTGAGCTTGCAAATGCAAGGCCAGCTGCTCCAAATTTCTGCATCAAAATGACTGCTAGGATCAAATTTATCACAAGGCAGATGATAGAAATTTTGGCCGCCTCTTTTTGCTTCATATTTGCATAAAGCCAAAGTGAGAAAATTTTAGCCAGTCCAAATGGCGTAAGCCCCACCAAATAGGCACTTAGCACCTTGGCGCATTCAATGGTGTTTGCCCTTACGAAATTTCCTCTCTCAAACAAGAGCCAGATGATAAACTCACTTAGCACGACGCCTGTGATCGTGGCTGTTAGCAAGGCGCAAAGAAGCAGGTAAAAGCTCTTTTTCGTCCAAACTAGGGCGTTGGCTTCGTCTTTTTGCTTTAAAAGCCTAGTGATCTTAGGAAAGAGTGCCTGAGAGAGCGCGATCGCAAAGATGGCAAGTGGGAGCTGAAAAATTCTATTAGCATAAAAAAGATAGCTTATCGAGCCACTTACCAAAAAGCTAGCTAGCCAAGTGTCCATAAATGCGCTTATCTGCATCGCACTTGAGCCAAGTAAGCCGTGGTAGAAATTTATAAAAAAGCCTTTGCTTTGCGCTCTTTTGCCTTTAAAATATCCGCTTAGACCGCCCCAGAAAATTTTATTTAAGGCGTTAAATTTCATAGCGATTAGATGCACTAAAACCTGCAAAATACCGCCTGCAACGACGCCAAAGCTAAGATAAAGCGCAACCACACTCTCGCTCTTGCCACGAGCCAAAAGTAGTGAAGCGATCATGGCTAAATTTAGCAGCGCAGTAGAAAACGCAGTCGTCGCAAAGTGCCCTTTATACTGAAGCAGCGCACCCATAAAAGTGACGATATAAACAAGGGCTAGATAGTAGAAATTTATACGCACGAGTGGCATTGCGTCTGTGATATTTTGCTCGCTTAAACCGCTTGCGATGATCTTTATAAAGTAGGGCGTAAATAAATTTACAAGAAGCGTCAAAACGCCTATAAAAAGTAGAAATTTGATGAAAATTTCAGCTTGAAAGATCGCTTTTTTCTTGCTATTTGCAAAATTTGGCAAAAACGCCTGCGTAAAGGCGCCCTCGCCAAAGATGCGGCGAAATAAATTTGGTATCTTAAATGCTATAAAAAAGAGGTCGCTAAATATGCCAGCACCAAGGATAGAAGCCGTTAAAAGATCTCTTATAAGCCCTAAAATCCTTGAAGTCATGATGCCAACTGAGTTTGAAAAAAAGCCTTTTATAAACATCGCCCACCTAGTAAATTTAAAACGCAATAGTAACAAAAGATGCTTTAAAGCTTACATAACCCAAATTTAATAAAGTTTTAGAGATAATAAGAGCCAAAATTTTATGTGAAATGGATCAAATTTGAGCGAGAACGTGCAAGAAAACGAGAGATTTTTACCGCCAACGCAAATTCAAACTTCAACACCTTATCTATCGCTTAAAGAGCTAAGCAAACAATACAGCGTGCCGGTAGAATTTATAGATTACAAACTCTCAAATATCTTAACTTACTACAAAAATAAAGACAACGTCGAGCCAGTTTTTGTCCCTGAAGAAAATTTAAGCTTTTTTGATGACAACACATTTTATCTTGACGAGACGCTAGAGATCGAGCAGGTCTACGACGTGGAGTTTTTTGACGTTAGGCTAAATGCCACGCCAAAGCTACCAAAGATCGATATCGGCGTAAATTCAACCATAACAAAGGTCATCGCAAAGGTTAGAGCAAGCAAAGAGTGCGAATATGAGCAGCACTACGAAGATAAGCTTTATGAATACATCGCAAAGCAGCTTATGAAGGCTCAAATTTTAATAGGCATAAGGATCGGCAAGCTAAAAGAGGAGCTAAAACAAATCGCTTCGATAATCCACGTAAAAGGCGAGCTTGACAAGGACTACACGCTAAATTTAACCCAAGGCATCAACCCTAAAAAAGCGATCGATGCTAAGATCATCTACTACTACAAAGATAAGCTTGATGATATAAAAGAAGAAGATAAGGTTGATTACGCTGATAGGGGCTTTGTCTTTGGCGTGGCAAAAGATGAAGTGATAATGGAGGAGAAAAAGTCACACGAGGGCGCAAATGGACGCGATGTAAGAGGCAAGCTCATAGAGGTTGCAAAGCCAAAAGAAGAGAGCGAAAAAGAGATAAGCATAAGCGAAAATATCGAGCGCGTAGAAAATGATGAGAGCATAAAATATATCGCTAAAAAAGCAGGCTACGTGGTCGAGAAAAACGGCTCTTTTGATATAGAAGAGCGCATAGAGATAAATGAAGCAAATTTTAAAACGACTGGCTCTATCCAAGCAGGCACCGACACAAACGTCACTTTAGTAGTTCGTGAGACTGACACGATCAAAGATGCTATCGGCACTGGTATCATCGTAGAGGCTGATGAGATCGAGGTAAAAGGAAACGTCGGCGCAAACGCGATGGTCAAGGCAAATGATGTAAATATCGGCGGCCAAACTCACCAAAAGGCTAAAATTTACGCCAAACACGCCAAAATTTCTATCCACATCGGCAAGGTTGAGGCTGAAAGCGTTGAGATAGATAGGCTAGAAGGCGGTACCGTTATAGCAAAAAGAGTGAAGATAAATAGCGTAGTTGGTGGCTCGATAACGGCTCAAAATATCCAGATAGACACGCTTGGCTCAAACTGCACCATCACAGCCTCACACCTAATTGACGTTAGATATCTAAGAGGCACTGATAATAAATTTATAATTGACGCTAGCAAGATGCCTGAGAGTGCGGAGGCTACGCAAGATCAGCTAAGCAAGATAGAGAGCACCAAGTCTGAGCTAGCTACACTTCTAAAAAATATAGAGAGCAAGAAAAATGTTATCAACGAGAACAAAGACTCGATCTACACGATAAAAGCTAAGATCGAGGAGCTCTCAAAAGCAAAGGTGATACCGCCAGTTACATTTATGAAAAAGCTAAAAGAGTATCAAGGGCTCGTTAATGAGTATAACACCTTGCTTAGGATATTTAAAGAGAAAAAAGAGCTTTTGGCTGATCTAAAAGATGAGCTTGAGATCATGCAAAATGGCATATTCTCAGCCAAAGTGATAAACAGAGGAAACTGGATCGAGCTAAATGAGATAAGGTTTGTCATCGTTGATCCTCCGCAAAATGTCACCTACATCTCAAAACAAAACGAGACCGCCCATGTCATCACGCTAGATAAATTTGATAACGGCGGCGAGGTCGAATACAAGATCAAAAAGTCAAACAAACTTGAAGACTACGCGGATATAAATTTCATGGAACAAAAGGTTAAATGATGATAAAAGCAATCGAAGGCGTCGTTACAAAAAAAGAGCCTGCATTTGCCATACTTAAGACAAATAGCGGCGTAAGTTATGGGATTTTCATCTCGCTTTTTTGCTCAGCAAAACTTAGTAAAGGCGAAAAAACCGAGCTTGCCATAACGCAGATCATAAGAGAGGACGCAAATTTACTCTACGGCTTTTTAGACGCAAACGAGCAAAAGATGTTTGAAATGCTTATCAAGCTAAATGGCATCGGAGCTAGCACAGCGATGGCGGTTTGCTCAAGCCTTAGCTCGCAAGCATTTACAAATGCCATAATAAGCGGCGACGCGGACACTTTTAAAAGCGTGCCAGGCATCGGACCAAAGACAGCTAGGCGCATAATAGCCGAGCTAAGTGATGCTAAGCTTATAAGCGACGAGAGCGTGCCAAGCTACCAAAATGAGGCACTTTTGGCACTTGAGGCACTTGGTTTTAAGCGTGAGAAGATAGTGAAAATTTTGCCTGATTGTAAGAGTGAAAACACGAGCGATCTTATAAAAGAGGCACTTAAAAAACTAGGATAAGGATAAAAAAGATGAATTTAGGCGTGATATTTGGGGCAAAGAGTTTTGAGCATGAGATAAGCATAGTAAGCGCGATAGTTTTAAAAAACGTCCTAAAACAGGAGCTAAAATTTATATTTTGCGATGCAAATAGGGACTTTTACCTGATCGAAGAGAAAGATATGAGGGCAAATTTCTTTAGCTCTGGCAAATACAAAAACTCAAAGAAGCTATCTTTAGCAAAGGGCGGCTTTTACGCGCACTCGCTTTTTGGCGCAAACAAAGTTGAATGCGACGTCATTATAAATTTGATCCACGGCATGGACGGCGAAGATGGCAAGATAGCAGCACTTTTTGACTTTTACGGGGTCAAATACATAGGTCCAAGGCTTGAAGCAAGCGCGCTTAGCTACAACAAAGAGCTTACTAAATTTCTAGCGCAAAAGGCTGGTGTAAAGGCGCTTGATTACGAGATGCTAACTCGTCAAAGCGAGCCAAAATTTCACTATCCTATTATATTAAAGCCAGCAAGGCTAGGCAGCAGCATCGGCGTGAGCGTCGTGCATGACGATAGTGAGCTTGCCTACGCAAAAGACGTGGCGTTTGAATTTGACAAAGATGTTTTAGTAGAGCCCTTTATAAAAGGCGTCAAAGAGTACAACTTAGCTGGCTGCAAGATCAATGGAAAGATCAAATTTTCTATCGTTGAAGAGCCAAAAAAGAAAGAATTTCTTGACTACGAGCAAAAGTATCTTAGTTTTTCAAACGAAAACAAGGTAAAAGAGGCGGAAATTTCTGAAGAGCTAAAACAAAAGCTTAAATTTAACTTTTCTAAAATTTATGATTGTGGATTTGACGGAGCGATCATTAGATGCGACTTTTTTGTGATAGATGACGAGGTCTATCTAAACGAGATCAACCCAAACCCAGGCAGCCTTGCAAACTATCTATTTGAGGACTTTGAGAGCACGCTAAACGCCCTTGCAAACTCACTCCCAAAAGAGCGTGAGATAAAGATTGATTATAAATTTATAAACTCTATCACTTCGGTAAAAGGTAGCGGCAAGCTCTAGTTTATTTAGCGATATATAAAGTAGTTTGTGATATTTTACGTAAAATTTTACATAAAGAGCGACAATGGTAACTTTTACAAAAGATGAAATTTATACAGCAACCGAGGTGGTTAGAAATTTTAGCTCAGTCCTTTCACGTGTGGGAGCTAGCGAGCTAAAGCGCGCTGTCATCGTTAAAAACAATAAATTTGAAGCAGTCCTTTTAAATATGGAGGAGTATGAGCGCCTTTGCGAGGCTGTAAGCGTGCTTGAGAGCATTTACGCTGCTAAAAAGAGAGAAAATGATGGCGAGTAGGGCAGTCAAATACGGCTCAGACGAGTACGAGATCAGCTACGAAGTAGTAAATCCAAAATGCAAAAGAGTAGTGCTTTTCTTGCATGGCTGGGGCGCAAACAAAGAGATAATGAAAAAGGCTTTTGGGCACTATTTAAATGACTTTTGCCACGTATATATCGACATGCCAGGCTTTGGTAAAAGCTCTATTTTTAAGCCTTTAAGAACAAGTGACTACGCAAAAATCGTTGCAAATTTCTGTGACGAGCTACAAATAAAACCAGACATCATCGCAGGACATAGCTTTGGCGGCAAGGTCGCAACACTTCTAAAACCACCATATCTAGTGCTTTTAAGCTCAGCTGGCATAGTCGTCAAAAAGCCATTTATCGTGCGAGCAAAGATAGCGATATTTAAAATTTTAAAGATATTTGGCTTTGGTAAATTTTACAAACTCTTTGCTACAAAAGATGTGAGCGGCATGAGCAGAGTGATGTATGAAACCCTAAAAAACGTCGTTGATGAGGATTTTACAAAGCATTTTGCTGACTTTGGCGGCAGGGCTTTTATATTTTGGGGAGAAAATGACAAGGCAACGCCTGTAACAAGCGGCGAGAGCATAGATAGGCTTATCAAAAATAGCTCATTTTTCCCGCTTAGTGGCGATCACTTTTTCTTTTTGCTCCACGCTAAATTTATAAGTGACGAGATAGAAAAAGGGATAAATTTTGAGCCAAATGAAGCAAAAAATGTCGTGCTAGATGACGATGAGAGCGGGATCGAGGAGATAAGATGAGTATATTTTTAAGCATAAGCACAGTTTTATTTATCTTTGCGCTTGCTTTTTATGTGATCACTTGCTTTCAGTGGTTTTCATATAGGCTTGAGCGCGTGCTCTTTCACTTCACAAAGCCCGCTTGGCACGTCTTTTTCTTTATAGTGCCTTTGGTGCTATTTTACACGACTGGCAAGTGGTTTTTTATCTATTTTTACTTTGCGCTTTTGCCAGCTCTTTATCTGTGGCATAAAAAACTTGATAAAAAGCTAGTCTTTACTGGCAGGATCAAGCACTTTTTTGCCATCCTTGTTTGCGCTATCATCTTAAACTACGCTTTAAATTTCATCATCCACAAGGCGTTTTTGGCTCCTATGCCACTTTTTGTCTTGGTCGTGAGCCTATTTTTTAGTGAAATTTTAGAAAAGATCAAATTTCAAGGCTTTAAAAACAGGGCGCTTAAAAAACTTGGCGCAAACAAAGAGCTAAATATCATTTTAATCACCGCAAGCTACGGCAAAACGAGCATCAAAAATTTTCTCTTTGAAATTTTAAAAGATAGCTTTGTCTGCTACAAAACGCCTCGCAGCGTAAATACAATGGCTGGCATCATCAAAGATATAAACGAAAATTTAAGCGAGCAAACGCAAATTTACATCGCAGAAGCAGGCGCTAGGCTAAAGGGCGACATCCTAGAGATCACTAAATTTCTAAATCCACAAATCGTAATCGTTGGCGAGATCGGCGCGCAACACATTGAGTACTTTAAAACGCTTGATAACATCCGCGCGACAAAGCTCGAGGCGCTTCAAAGCGCTCGCTTGCAAAGGGCATTTTTACATAGCTCGACAAAAAAAGAGCCAAGCCAAAATTTAGAAATTTACGATGAGAACCTAAAAGATATAAACGCAAATTTAGATGGAATTTCATTTACGCTTGATGGCAAAAACTACGCCTCGCCGCTACTTGGCAAATTTAACGCTACAAATTTAGCCGTTTGCATAAAGGTGGCAAGATACCTAAAAATGAGCGATGAAGCGATAGACAGTGCGCTATCTAAGATGAAAAACGTCGAGCACCGTCTAAGCAAGATCGAGGCTGGTGGCAAGCTGATAATCGATGATAGCTTCAATGGAAATTTCTCAGGCATGAGCGCAAGCTACGAGCTAGTAAGCACCTACGCTGGTAGAAAAGTGCTGCTAACACCTGGCATCGTTGAGAGCGATGCCGAGCAAAATGCAAATTTAGCCAAGGTGATAAATGAAATTTTTGATCTCGTCATCATCACAAGCTCGCTAAACGCCCAAACTCTGCTAAAACACATCGTAAAGCCAAAGATCATCATCCTAAAGGACAAGAACAAAATGCAAGAAATTTTAGCCCAAAACACGCATGCTGGCGATCTTATACTATTTTCAAACGACGCACCGAGTTTTATATGAAAAAGATAGTTTTTTTAGCTCTAATCTTAAGCTTAGCCTCGGGCTTTGACATCGATGACTATGACAGGGGCAATGAGGCTAGAAGCGCCGGAGACTACGCAACTGCGTATGAAATTTTTTACGATGGTTGCGAGCAAAAAGATGTGCTTTCGTGCGAAGCTTTAGGCGATATGTTTGTAAATGAAGAGATAAACGAGCAGATGGATAGTGATCTAAAAAAGCACTCAAATATCGAGCTTGGCGTGAGCTATTTTATGAAAAGCTGCGACCTTGGCTATCAAAACGCTTGTGATGACGTTATGAGCCTAAAAGACGATCTAAACATCACCTTGCCATCTGGCGTATACGAAAATGCTAAGGCTAGGTATGATGAGCTTTTTGAAGAGTTTAAAGAGCAAGAGGCAAATAAGACTATGGAAAATTTAGAAGAGCAAAAGGCAAAAAAATAGTCAAATTTGACTTTGCGAGCAGGTTAAATTTCATATCAAATTTAAAATTTAAATTTGCAGCCTTTTTTGAAAGCGGCTAATACAAAATAGGCATAAAGACAAGCCACATTTTGCGTTAAAACTACGCACTTTTTATATAAGCAGGGTTAAATTTATACCGCAGGACAAAGTATTATTTAGGATTGCTCGTCTATGGCTTTTAAAATTTTTTCTAAATTTTGCTTTCTCACGGCACTGCTGGTTATAAAAAGATCGACAAACCACCAAATGGTTATGACAATGCCCAAGATACCAGCTATAAAGGTATTTACTCCGATTAGTTTAAAGGCATTTTGCAGATCTTCATTTGTGGAGGCGTTTGCAACTGCGTCAAGTGTCGCGCTGGTTATGACTATAAAAAGGATCATATGGGCTAGAAAAAGGGCTAGTTTTAGCACTCCAAGCCAAATTTGCCTCGTTATAAAGTTGAGAGTGTATAGGCGTTTGCCTTTGGATTGCTTGGGCTTTAAGCTAAATTTGCCCAGTTTTACGCTAAGCGCACCAAAGATGAAGCTCTCTAATCCAAAAGACAAAGTAAATTTAAGATCGCCTATCTATCTTTTGTGCTAGCTCATCAAGCTTTTTGTTGTCAAGTGTGCCAAATTCCTCTGTCATTTTAGCAGAGTGGCAAAGTCCTTTGACAACTTGTCTTACAATAACAAAATGATAAATTTGAGTTTTTTCGCTATTGATGTATAAAATTTGATTTAAATTTACTCATTTGCCAGATCCTCAGCCACTTTTGCAGCGAGTTTTAGCTTGTCACTATCAAAGTGCGTGTAAATTCGCGAGGTATTTAGGCTTGCATGTCCAAGGGCTTCTTGCACTAGCACGAGGTCTTTTTGCTTTTTATAAAGCATAGTTGCAAAGGTGTGGCGCAGCATGTGAGCGCCGTTTTTCTCTTTTCTGATGCCTGCTTTAAATAAAATTTGCTCCACGATACGGCTAACATAAGCCTGCGTGAGCCTTGTGCCTTTTTTATTTATAAAAAGGTAGCCCTCTTTGTTGATGTAGTTTATGGCGATTGCGTTTAGATGAGCTTCGATTAGGTGGCGCTTTATCATTACGATGCGGTATTTGTTGCCTTTGCCACGGATCCTAATGATAAAAAGATCGCCATCTTCGGTGATATCTTTTCTCTTTAAATTTAGCGCCTCGCTCACACGAATGCCAGTAAAGATGATGATTTTTATGATGAGCTTGTTGCGGTTTGAGTTTTGCTTAAAGTCGCTCTCCTCGATCGCTTCAAGAAATTTCTTGACCTCCTCTTCGCCCATAAACTCAGGCAGCTTTTGACCTTTGTTACCACTAACGCCGCCCCAGTTTTTTAAATTTATATCAAAAACATGAGCCTTGCCGTCCTCTTCGTTTTGCTTGTCTAAAAAGGCAAAGAAATTTATCACTGAAATTCGGTAGTTTTTCTTGCTCGCATCACTTAGTCCGCCAGTTGTGCTAGCTAAAATTTCACTTAGCAGCTCTTCATCGATCTGCTTTAGGCTGCTAAGCTCATAAAATTTCATCGTCTCATATATCTTTTTAAGCGGGTTAAAGTAGGTATTTATGCCAGTTAGCCCTGCATTTCTTGCGCTTTTTACCAGCCCATCAAGCTGCCCTATGTTTTTTATCTCGCGGCTTAGGGCGAAATTTACACTTGCAAGCGCCTTTGGGTCTCTTAGCTCCTTGTTTGAAAGCGAGCTAAGTTTAAATTTGACATATCTTGTGAGCCAAAAGATAAATGAGCTCTCAAAACTATCTTTGCAGTCAAGTGGAAATTTCATGCTTAAAGCGTTCTCTCTTTTATCACTCTGGCTGTCTCTATGGCGATCTCAAGCTCTTCGTTGGTTGGGATGATGAGCGTTTTTATCTTAGCGCCGTCTTCATCTATGCACCTCTCGCCTCGCTTGTCAGAGAAATTTAGCTCGTGGTTGATGTGGATGCCAAGATGCTTTAGGTCATCACAAATTTTTTGCCTTGTATTTGGCGCATTTTCGCCGATACCGCCGGTAAATATAAGAGCATCAACACGCCCTAAAATGGCGTAGTATGAGCCGATATACTTTTTCACTCGGTAGCAAAACATCTCAAACGCAAGCTTTGCGCGCTCGTCGTCTTGCATCTTAGCTACGACCTCTCTCATGTCGCTTGAGCCACAAATTCCAAAAAGTCCGCTTTTTTTGTTTAAGAAGTTATCGATCTCGTTCCACTTTAAAACGCCGATATTTAGCAGATAGATGACTACGGCTGGGTCCATATCGCCGCTTCTTGTGCCCATTATGAGCCCTTCAAGTGGGCTAAGACCCATTGAAGTGTCGATGCTTTTGCCATTTTGCACCGCACAAGCTGAGGCGCCGTTGCCTAAGTGAAGCGAGATAGCGTTAAATTTATCAAACTCTATGCCAAGCATTTTGGCAGCTTGCTTGCAGACATATCTGTGTGAAGTGCCGTGAAAGCCGTATTTTCTGATGTGATGGGTCTTGCAAACGTCGTATGGTAGGGCGTAGCGGTAGGCGTACTCTGGCATGCTTTGATGAAACACAGTGTCAAAAACGACCACGTGAGGCACATTTTTGCTCTCTTTCATCGCGTTTTTGATGCCAGCAAGGTGCCCTGGGTTGTGAAGTGGGGCAAGTGGGCTTATCTCCTCGATCTTTTTGATGACGCTCTCATCAACGATCATCGAACTAAAAAAGCTCTCGCCGCCATGCACTATCCTGTGTCCGATGCCGTCAAGCTCGCTTAGATCGTGCAGTGTATGCGAGGTGGTAAAGAGCTCGTTCATCACCTCAAGTCCGTCGTGGTGGTCTTTTATAAAGCGTTTTATCTCATAAACTTCGCCATTTGCCTTTAGCACCGCCCTTGAGCTAGAGCTGCCGATTTGCTCGACTAGACCGCTTGCTAGGCTTGTTTTTGTCTGCATTTCAAAAAGTTGAAATTTTATCGAGCTGCTACCTGAGTTTAAAACTAAAATTCTCATATCACTCTCCTGCTTGTATCGCGCTTATTAAGATGGTATTTACCACGTCTTCGACGAGGCAGCCGCGGCTTAGATCATTTACTGGCTTTTTTAGCCCTTGAAGTATTGGGCCTACTGCTAGGGCGTTTGCGCTTCGCTGAACTGCCTTGTAGCAGATGTTTCCGCAGTTTAAATTTGGAAATATAAAGACATTTGCCTGCCCAGCGACATCGGAATTTGGCATCTTTTTGCTAGCCACGCTTAGATCAACCGCCGCGTCAAACTGAATTGGCGCAGCTATTTTTAAATTCGCATCAAGCTCGCTTGCTTTTTTGGCAGCCTCTTTTACAAACTCCACATCAGCCCCGCTGCCACTATCAGCTGTTGAGTAGCTTAGCATGGCGATTTTTGAGCTAAGACCAAAGGCGCTTGCTGTTTGAGCGCTACTTAGCGTGATGCTAGCTAGCTCGTCTGCACTTGGGTTTGGCGTGACGGCGCAGTCTGCAAAGAGTAAAATTTCCTCTTCAAGCGCCATGAAAAATGCCCCGCTTACCACACTTACATTTGGCTTTGTTTTTATGATCTGAAGGGCTGGGCGGATCGTATCAGCCGTGCTCATCGTAGCGCCACTTACCAAAGCATCAGCTATGCCTTCATGTATTAGCATCGTGGCAAAGTAAATTTTATCTTTCGCAAGTGCGTTTGCCTTGGTTTCATCCACGCCTTTATGTTTTCTTAGCTCATAAATTTTCTTTGCAAATTCATCTGTTAGCTCGTTTTGCGCAGGGTTTAGCACTTTGGCTTTGCTTAAATTTAGCCCCAAAGTGGCTGCCTTTTTTGAAATCTCGCTTTCAAGTCCAAGTAAGATGATATTTGCCGCACCTTTTTCTAGCACGATATGAGCTGCTTTTAAAATTCTCTCATCATCACTTTCAGGCAAAACGACTGTTTTGTTTGCCGCTTTGGCTCTTTTTAGAAGCAAGCTTTGAAATTTAAATGGCGTGATGATCTCGTGCTCGTAGCTTAAAATTTCATCAAATTTATTAGTTACTAGAAGCTTTGAGTTTAAATTTAGCGCCCTTAGCTCGCTTGCATTTTCGTCAAAAATAGGCGCGTTTAAATTTCTAGCTAGTTTTAAATTTAGCTCGCTCTTGCCAAAGAGGCTAAAGCCCTCACAGCCAACGACTATGACGAAGTCACTTTTGGCCTTTATCTCTTCAAATTTATCTATAAATTTTAAAAAAAACTCCTTTTCATTTAAATTTATTAGATTTTTTTTGTCATTTTCGTCTGGAGTTATCTTAAAGATCTCAACTTTTTTGAATTTTGTAGCTATAATTTCTTGCAAATATGCTAGATTTTTGTCTGAAAAAATGTAACAACTTTTCATTTGTGACCTTTTTGGGAACTTAAATTGCTTAATCTTAGCACAAAGATACTTATTTTAAGGCATTTTATGAACTATAAAAAGATTTGGCTCGTCACATTTGCGGGCATTTTTTACACAGGTTGCACCCCAAGTGCAGATCCTCACATCAATATGAAACCTCCAGTTTATGTCGAGCAACTCCCTTCAAAAGATAGTGGCAGCGGTCAAAGCAACGCCGGCAGCCTCTTTGGCAAGGGCGAAAATCCGCTATTTTCAGATAGAAAGGCGATGAATGTAAATGACATCGTAACCATCGTCATCTCAGAAAACGCAAGTCAAATTTCAAGCGGTAGCAAAAGCACCAACAAGGATAGCACCATTTCGCTTGGTGGTGGCGTTTTCACAGCTGGAGCTGCACCGCTTTCAACCGTGGCTGATAATCTAAACAAATACGGTGACATCGGCTTTAAAGCAGGTGGCGGCAATAAATTTACAGGTAGTGGCACGAGCAACAGAAGCGAGAAATTTACCGCGACCATCTCAGCTAGGATCATCAAGATCCTAAATAATGGCAACTACTTCATCGAGGGCAGCCGCGAGCTACTTATAAACGGCGAAAAGCAGATCATGCAAGTAAGTGGCGTCATCAGACCTTACGACATCTCGCAAAACAACGAAATCGACTCAAAATACATAGCTGACGCCAAAATTTTGTATAAAACCGAGGGCGAGCTAGACAAATCAACCAAAAAACCTTGGGGCACAAGGCTTATGGAGGCTATCTGGCCATTTTAATGCAAATTTAAAAGCCTAAATTTAACCCGTTTAGGCTTTTGTAATTTTATACCTTAAATTTCACTCTTCTTAAAAACACTAAATTATATTTTTTAAAAATTATTAAAATTTAATTGATATTTACTTTCAGAAAAATTGGCTTTAAGTTATAAAAATTCTAAAAAATAAGACAAATATTTTTTAAATATTATTTTGCAGCATATTTTAAAGATATTGATAAAAGCCATTTAAAATTTTATTATTAAAATTTATTTAAATATAATCACTAATAATATAAAATAATTTTACTCTTTTTAAAACAAAGATACTATACACATAAAACAAATTTCAAACGAAGGAGCTTATATGAATAATGACTTGCGTCAAAAGATAAATAGACGCTTAAGCGAACTTAGTGCATTGCCTAAGATGAAAAATGACACTAGTATTGCGCAGCTTTTAAAAGATAAGGGCTTTGCTAGGCGTGATTTTATGAAGTGGGCTGGTGCGATGACAGCTTTTATGGCATTGCCAAGCGCGATGACACCAATGGTTGCTCGTGCTGCTGAGCTAAGCGATAGGCTCCCTGTGATATGGCTTCACATGGCAGAATGTACTGGCTGTAGCGAGGGCTTGCTAAGAACTGACGCTCCAAGCATAGATAGCCTTATATTTGACTACATAAGCCTTGAATACCACGAAACTATCATGGCAGCTGCTGGCTGGCAAGCTGAAGAAAATTTAGAGCATGCGATAGAAAAATATAAAGGCAGATATATCTTGCTAGTTGAGGGTGGCGTCCCAACGGGAGCTACTGAGCACTTTTTAACAGTTGGACCTCACGGCACAAGCGGCAAAACTCACGCCGTAAATGCCTCTGCTAACGCGGCTGCTATCTTTGCCATTGGCACCTGTTCTAGCTTTGGCGGTATCCAAGCAGCTAAGCCAAATCCAACAAATTCAGTCGGTCTTTCAAAGGTGACTGATAAGCCAGTCATAAACGTGCCAGGCTGTCCTCCAAGCGAGAAAAACATCGTTGGCAACGTGCTTCACTACTTGCTATTTGGCACCTTGCCTGCACTTGATGTTTATAACAGACCAAAATGGGCTTATGGCTTAAGAATTCACGATCTTTGTGAAAGACGTGGTCACTTTGATGCAGGCGAGTTTGTCCAAAGCTTTGGCGACGAGGGCGCAAAAAATGGCTACTGCTTATACAAAGTAGGCTGTAAAGGCCCATATACATTTAATAACTGCTCACGCGAGAGATTTAACCAGCACACATCATGGCCAGTTCAGGCAGGTCACGGCTGTATAGGCTGCTCAGAGCCAGACTTCTGGGATACGATGGGGCCTTTTGAAGAGCCTATGGCTGATAGGCTGTTTGACACTGTTTTGGGACTTGGCGCTGATAATGTAAGCGATAAAATAGGCATTGGAATTTTAGCTCTAGCTGGTATTGGTATAGCGGCTCACGCTGCACTAGCTTGTATGAGTAAAGATAAAGAATAAGGCGAAAAAATGAGTGAAAAAAGAATAGTAATAGACCCTATAACACGTATCGAAGGGCACTTAAGAATAGAAGTCGTAGTCGATGAAAACAACGTTGTAAAAGAGGCTTACTCTGGCTCAACTCTTTGGAGGGGCTTAGAGCAGATAGTAAAAAACAGAGACCCAAGAGATGCTGGCTTTTTTATGCAAAGAATTTGCGGCGTTTGCACATACTCACACTACCGAGCTGGCATAGTCGCAGTTGAAAATGCCCTTGGTATCAAGCCTCCGCTAAATGCAGAGCTAACTAGAACGCTTATGAATGCAGCTTTATATCTTCACGATCACATCGTGCACTTTTATCAGCTTCACGGCATGGACTGGGCGGACGTCGTCTCTGCACTAAGTGCTGATGTGCATAAAGCTAGTGAAGAGGCGTTTAAATACACAAGCACGCCATTTGCAACAGGCGCAGATAAGCTAAAAGAGGTAAAGGAGAGGGTTGAAGCCTTTGTTAAAAAGGGCAACCTTGGACCATTTGCCAACGCATACTGGGGACATAGCACATATAAATTTACTCCGGAGCAAAATTTAATCGTCCTCTCTCACTATCTTGAGTGCCTTAGGATCCAAAGAACAGCAGCTCAAATGATGGCTATCTTTGGCGCGAAAAATCCACACCCACAAAGCCTAACAGTTGGCGGCGTGACCTGCGTGATGGACCTTATGGATCCAGCTAGAATGGGCGAATATATGAGTAAATTTGCTGAGATCAAAGAATTTGTCGATAGAGCTTACTACCCAGATATTTTGATGGCTGCTAAGGCTTATGCAAACGAGCCAAGCGTTCTAAACGATGTTGGCGTATCAAATTTATTCTGTTACGATGAGTTTTTGATCGGCAAAAATGACCATCTATTTAAAGGCGGTATCATCTTAAATGGCGATCTAAGCAAGGTCTATGACATAGACGAAGACAAGATCACAGAAGAGGCGACAAGAGCTTGGTATAAAAATGACAAAGCACTTCACCCTTATGACGGCGAGACAGAGGCAAACTACACTGGTCTTGTCGATGGTGAGAGCATAGATGGCGAGGGCAAGCTGGCTCACAGCAAGCTTTTTGATACAAAGGGCAAATATAGCTGGATCAAAGCGCCAAGATATGACGGCATGCCTATGCAAGTAGGACCGATCGCAAGCATCGTCATAAACTACGCTAAAGGCAACGAGAGAGTTAAAAAAGTAGTCGATGAGTTTTTAGCAAAGAGTGGCTTGCCACTAAGTGCGGTTTTCTCAACTCTAGGCAGAACCGCTGCTCGTATGCTTGAGGCAAAAGTGGTTGCAGAGCACACGATGGACGCATTTAATGCCTTGATCGAAAATTTAAAGACAGATCAAGAGACCTGCGCAAAATATGTCATAGATAATAGTAAAGAGTATAAAGGCCACTTCAAAGGCAACGCTCCAAGAGGCGCGCTAAGCCACTGGTGCCGCATAAAAGATGGCGTCATCTCAAACTGGCAAGCAGTCGTGCCAAGCACTTGGAACGCCTCTCCAAAAGATGCCAAAGGTCAGATGGGCAGCTACGAGGCGTGCTTAGTTGGTATGAAGATCGCTGATCTTTCAAAACCACTTGAGATAATACGAAAAATTCACTCTTACGACCCTTGCATCGCGTGTGCCGTGCATGTTATGGACACGAAGGGAAATGATTTGAGTACTTATAAGATAAATCCAAATTTGTAAGGAGAAAAGATGTCACATAAAAATCCTGACAGGATCAGCGAATATGAATTCTCCATCGGCGTTAGGCTGACACACTGGATTAGATTTGTAGCTATCACGCTTTTGGTGGTTAGTGGCTACTATATCTCTTATGTTTTTATGAGCCCAGAGATCACGAGCGAGCCTACAAATTTCATGCAAGCAAAGTGGCGTTTGGCGCACCAGGTCGCTGGCTTTGTGCTAATAGCAGTATTTATCTTTAAATTCTATCTATTTGTCTTTGATAAACACAGCAAAAAAGAGTGGATGAGCGTGCTTGACTTTTTAAGTCCAAAAGTTTGGATAGCGCAGATCAAGTACTACATCTTTATGGGGCCACACCCGCATTTAAGGGGCGTTTATAACCCATTGCAGTTTGCCTCATACTTTTTCTTTTATGTCATCTTGGCACTCATCTGCCTAACTGGCCTAGTGCTTTACGCTCACGTTTATCACAATGGACTTGGCGGAGCGATCTACGAGCCAGCGAGATACTTTGAAGAGCTTATGGGCGGACTAGCAAATGTTAGAACGATACATAGAATTTGCATGTGGATCATCATGATATTTGTGCCAATTCACGTTTATATGGCGATATTTAACGCCGTTAAAGGTAAAAATGGAGCGATGGACGCCATCGTAAGTGGCTATAAATTTGTAAAAGAACACTGATGAGAGTGCTAGTTCTTGGCATTGGCAACGTTATGTTTGCTGATGAGGGCATAGGTGTTCATTTTGTAAATTTGATGGCAAAAAACTATAAATTTACAAGTTCTAAAAACGAGCTTACTCTAATGGACGGGGGCACTTTAGCCCTCGCTCTAACTCACATAATAAGCGAATTTGACTATCTTATCGTCGTTGATTGCATTAGCGCAAATGGCGCAAGCGTGGGCGATGTCTATTTTTTTGACTTTCTAAACATGCCAAATTTTATCAGCTGGGACGGCTCGGCTCACGAGATCGAGATGCTGCAAACCCTTCATCTAATGGAGCTTGCAGGTGATAGACCGACAACCAAAATCTTAGGCATCGTGCCTAGCCGCATAGAATCATCAAATTTTAGCCTCTCAGATGAAGTGATAAAAGCTTCTAACATCCTAGAAAAAACGCTACTTGAACACTTAAAAGAGCTTGATTTTAAGTGCGAAAAGGTGGCAAATTTCACCCTAAACGACACCCTCGATGACTACGCCAAAAAAGGTTTAAAATGATACTTGCTTTTAAATTTGACTGCCTTAAAGACCCAGCCTTTTTGGCGCCATTTTTATGCTCATTAGCTAAAGAGCTTAAGCACTCCATAAGCTGCAAAAATGATCAAATTTGCCTAAAAGTAAGTGGCTTTGCCAATGAGCTTAGCGCCCTAGCAGACAGAGCTAGCGCCATTTTGCCCTATAGCCTTTTTATAAAGCATAGCGAGGTTGATGTGGCAGATGAGCTTGACGTGACAGATGAGATTAAAAAGATAAAATTTGGCACGCTTAGCCCATCTCAAGCGGCGGCATTTTTGGCTAATGGCAAGGCTATTTTAAATGAAAGTGGCGTGCTCTCTTGGAGTAAATTTGATGGCGAGATAACACTTGATAATTTTATTGAAAAGCTAAAAACTTGCCTAAATTTATTAAAAAACGGCAAAAATGCTTGCATAGAGCAAGATGAAAATTTATATGAAATTTCTCTTGGGGTAAAATTTGATGCAAATTTCTTGATGCCTGTAAATTTAAAGCAGCTACCAAAAATTTTTATCGCCGATGATAGGGCACAGATCGCGCTTGCTAGCTTTGAAAAGCCACTTTTATCGCTAAAAACGACAGCCATCTATAGGCAAAACCACGAGAGCGCACCGCTATTTTTTGACGTGATGGCGCCAAATGACCTTTTTCTTTACGCCCTTTGCGAGCAGCTAAATCAAGATGGCTTTAGCTTTTTAAGCGTTTCTGTAAAGAAGCAAAAAAGCACTCTTTTAAGGCTTGCTTTACTTGAAAACAGCGCACTTTTAAGCCCATTTTTTTATACAAAATATGAGGAATTTGAGCTTGAGAGTTTTGGCGAAGTGGCTTTGGGGCTAAAATTTAGCAAATTTGGCGATGATGAAATTTGCCTGCTTTCAAAATCAAGCAAAACGCAGCTTCTATTTTTGCCAAAATTTAGCAGCTTTGAAGAAATTTATGAGCTCATAAGAGCTGATGAGAGCGGCGAAAGACTACTTGAAAACTTTAGTAAAGAGCACGTCTTGCCAAGTGGTAAATTTAGCTCAGATGCTAGCTTTTTCTCGCTATTTTGCATAGCTGGATGCTTGCTTGGCTTAAGTGATGAGTTTAAAAAAGCAGGGGAGAATTTGCTTCTTATGGCAAGCGATTTTAGTGGTCAAAAGGGCGTTAGGATCGATTATAAAATGAAAGATGACTTTGGTTTAGACGGGGTTAAGTTTGTAAAAAGTATCATTTCATTTATCCTTGCTGGCGCTGGGGAGAAGAACATCAGCTTTGGTTGCACCGAGTCTTTGGCGCATTTTTTGAGCGATTTTAGCTATGAAAAACGAGATAAATTTAACATCAAAAATGTTACTTTAAGCGGGGATTTATTTTATAATAAGGTAGTTAGCAACTTGATAAAAAAGCACCTAAACCCAAATATAAAAACAAATTTTGACCCCGGATTTGGCGTTGAGATCAAGCTTTAGATATGAGATCAAAGGCTTAGTTCAAGGCGTTGGCTTTAGACCTTTTGTCTATACTTTGGCGGACAAATTTAAGCTAGTTGGCGAAATTTACAACGATGATGAGGGCGTGAAGCTAAATTTTAGCGGCGAAGAGGCTAGCTTTTTGGCTTTTGAAAAAGAGCTTTATGAGAAGCTACCAGCCCTTGCTAGGATCGATGAGCTAAAGAAATTTAAGATAGATAAAATTTATGAAAAGCTTGAGATCATCGCTTCAAAAAGCGCTACCAAACAAGCGCCTATCTTGCCTGATTACGCACTTTGCGATGACTGCTTGCGCGAGTTTCATGACCCTACAAATCCACGCTACAAATACCCATTTATAAACTGCACCAACTGCGGACCGAGATTTTCCATCATCAAAGCATTGCCTTATGACAGGGTAAATACGACGATGAGCGAGTTTAAGATGTGCGAGTTTTGTGAGAGCGAGTATAAAGACCCGCTTAACCGCCGCTACCACGCAGAGCCGATCTCTTGCCCAAACTGCGGGCCAAAACTCTATCTAAAAGATAAATTTGGCAAAGTGCTTGCCAGTAAAAACGAAGCAGCCAAAGAGGCGGCTAGGCTCATAAACGAGGGTAAAATTTTAGCCATTAAAGGGCTTGGTGGCTTTCATCTAGTTTGCGACGCGACAAATGAAGCCGCAGTTTGCGAGCTAAGAGCTAGAAAACACCGCCCAAGCAAGCCATTTGCGCTGATGAGTAAAAATTTGCAAAACGCCAGAAAAATAGCGCAAATTTCAGAAGCGGAGGCAAAGCTTCTTAGCTCAAATTTAAAGCCAATCGTCCTACTGGAGGCAAAAAACGGCTCAAATATCGCAAAAAGTGTCGCACCAAATTTAAATAAGCTTGGTGTCATGCTCGCATTTAGCGGCATACATCTTTTGCTATTTGATTATTTAGAGCACGACATCATCGCAACTAGCGCAAACATCTCAGGCGAAGTTGTGATAAAAGATGAGAGCGAGCTAAGAGAAAAACTAGGTGATGTCATAGACTTTTACCTTGATCACGACCGAGAAATTTACTCGCCAAGTGACGATAGTATCGCATTTTGCGTTGGAGATGAAGTGATTTTTACAAGGACGAGCCGCGGGCTAAATCCAAATTTCATCCATACAAATTTTAAGCAAAAAGGGACATTTTTAGCCCTTGGAGCGGAGCTAAAAAGCTCATTTTGCATCTACAAAGACGGACTTTTGATGGTTAGCCCATATATTGGCGATCTAAAAAACGTGGCGACTTTTGATAGGTTTAAGGACATTTTCACCCTTTTTGAAAGGACTTATGATCTAAAAATAGACAAGGTCATAGCCGATCTGCATCCAAATTTTTTAAATACAAAATGGGCGAAGGATCAGGGCTTTGAGCTAGTTTATCTGCAGCATCACTACGCACATTTGCTAAGTGTGATCTTTGAAAATGATTTGCCAGACAAAGAGTATCTTGGCTTTTGTTTTGACGGCACAGGGTACGGAGAGGATGGCAAAATTTGGGGTGGCGAGGTTTTTAGGCTGGATAAAAAAAGCCACAAAAGGGTTTGTCACTTTGATGAATTTAGCTTATTTGGCGGCGAAAATAGCATAAAAAATATCTACCTCATCGCTTTTTCTATTATTTTAAAGTATGAGCTTGAGGACGAGGGGCGTAAATTTTTAGTAAATTTTGATGAAAAGGTGCTTAGAAATTTCAAGATTATGGAGCAAAGGGGGCTAAATTTAGTAAAAACTAGCTCGGTTGGTAGGATATTTGACGCGTTTGGTGCGATAATATGTGGCATTTCTCACTCAAGTTTTGAGGGCGAGAGTGGCATGAGGCTTGAGGCACTTTATGATAAAAATTTAGATGCATGTTACAAATTTAGCCTAAACGACGGAGTTATCGGCTTTAAAGATGCCTTTAAAAGTGCTTTAAAAGATGAGCCAAGAGTGGCGGCAACGGCATTTATAAATGGCATGACTGATATTATTTTTGAAATTTCTAAAAATGAGAAAAAAGAGATTTTACTAAGTGGTGGAGTTTTTCAAAATAAGACTTTGCTTGAACTTATTTACAAAAAATTTACTAAAGCAAATTTGAAATTTTATATCAATAAAAAATTCTGCAGTAACGATTCTAACGTAAATTTAGGGCAAATTTATTATTATTTATCCACATTTTCTAATAAGTGATGTATAATGATTATAAACGGTAATCAAACGAGAAAGGAGCAAAAAATGGATAGTGTTATACGTTTTAGTGTTTCTTTGCCTAGTCAATTGCTAGACGAACTAGATAGAAAAGTTAGCGAACAAGGCTACGCTTCTAGGAGTGAATTTACAAGGGATTTGATCCGTGAAAAGATCGTAAACGATAGCTGGAAGGACGCTGACGAGGAGTTGATTGGGGTTTTGACGCTCATTTATGTGCATCATCACAACGATTTGGTGAATAAAAAAATGGATATCGAGCATGACTCTGATGTGAAGATCATCTGCACAAATCACGTTCATGTCGATCACCACAACTGCTTAGAAACGATCTCGATAAGAGGTGAGGCTAGCAAGATAGAGCGCTTTGCTGACAGGATTGCTGGCTTAAAGGGTGTTAAGTTTTCTAAACTTACAAAGGCCGCTGTGCCTAAATTTTAAGCTAAAAGCTTTTTTGGCTCTTAATTTATGTTTTTTGTAAATAGCTAGCAGCGCTTACTTGGCTGCATAGCTTGTCTTATTTTTGTCTTTTTGGTAGTTTTTAGCAGTTTTTGTGATCCATTTTTGCAAATTGTTATTGGGTTTTGCTATTTCTTGCTTGCCTGATATCTTTTTTGTGGCGAAAGTTTGATGACCGTTTGTTTTTACTTGGGCTTTGGCTAAAGCTAAATTTGCAAAAGCCCGCCCAAGTTTTTTGGCTTTAAATTTCTCCCCTTTTTTTGCTTTATTTTTGTTCTAGCATTTTTGGCACTTGTATGCTATCATTAGCCACAAAAAAATGTCATTTAAAGAGAATGAAAGATGAATTTTTACAATAGAAATTTTCTAGCCAAAGAGCTAGATCGCTGGCAAAAAGAGGATGTGGTCGATAAGGCCACCGCTTTAAAGATAGCAAATTTATATGATATAGATCTAAACGCTCATAGCGAGAAGACTAGCTTTATTTTAAAGTTGGTTGCCTATCTCTTTTTCGCGCTGGCATTTTTTACCCTAGTTGGAGCCTACTGGGAGGAGATACCAAGGATGGGGCGCCTTGTCATCATCTTTGGAGTGCTTGCTCTTTTAAATTTTGGCGGAGTTTATTATCTCAAAAAGGGCAAAGATAAGCTTGGCACGGCTACGCTCTTTTTGGGAAATTTCTGCTACGGAGCAGCCATAGCGCTTATCGCTCAAATTTATAATATTAGCGACGAGCCAAGCGGTGGAGTTTTGCTCTGGAGCGTTGGAGCGATGGCGCTCTCTTTTGCTAGTAAAAAGGCTTTGCTAGTGGCTCAAAGCCTTGTTTTTGCGACGATCTGGTTTGTTTTAAAGGGCATGGGTGGCGAGTTTGCTTATGAATTTATCGTCTTTATAGCCCTTGGCGCCTACATGCTTTATAAAAGTGACTCGGCATTTCTTGCGATTGTGCTTTTAGCGGATATATTTTTCTACATCGTTTCGCTTTGCGCTAAGATCAGTGGGTTTGATGAATTTTATGGCTATGATGATCTTATGTTTAGAGCGCCGATGGCTGCTACTTTATCGCTCTCATACGCGCTTTTACTTGTCGCGCTCTTTAGCACGTTAGCTGGCTTTAGAGATAGGCTAGCGCACCTTGTAAAAGGCTTTGGCAAGTATCTTGGCATCATTATCTTGATCGTTTGCTTGATAGCTTATGCAAATGGCGATATCTACGAGCTGGAAGAAGATAAATTTTGGTTTGCAAAAGCATTTTTTTATAGCAGTTTTGGCAAGGTTTTTGCCGTATTTAGCATCGCTAGCATTGCACTATTTTTCAAAGAGAAAAACAAAAGCGGCCTGCTTCTTGGCTTAATACTTTTTGCGTTGCCATTTGTCTTTAGTCTGGGTGTGGGATATGCAAATATCTTCTTCTCGCTAGCAAACATCATCGTCGCTGCCGTGCTTATCAAAAATGGCGAGCTAACGCTTGGACTATGCATGATATTCTTAGTTGCGGTGGTTAGATACTTTGAGCTAATAGGCGATTATTTGGGGGCTACGGCGCTATTTATCGTCTTTGCCTTCGTCGTACTCGCAGTTGCCGCTAAAAAAGGACGTACAAAATGAAGATAAGATCACTAATACTAGCCATAATCTTTCAAATTTTACTAATAATTGCGATGCTTGCATACGCGCTCATGCCACTTTATCTTGGAAAAGAGATAAAAGTGAGGGTAAATCTCTACGATCCAAGGGATCTCTTTCGCGGAAACTACGTGAGCTTGAGCTATGATTTTTCAAATTTGCAGCAGTATAAATTTGATGAAAAAACTGGCGTTGAGATAGATATATATGATAGAAATTTCTCAAAAAATGATGAAATTTACGCCATTTTAAAGCAAGATGCTAATGCCACTTACGCTTTTGATAAATTTAGCTTTACTAAGCCAAAAGGCGCTCTTTTCTTAGCTGGCAAATTTGATGGATATTCATTTGTAAAATATGGCATCGAAGAGTTTTATATGCCAACTAAAAAGGCAAAGCAAACCGAGCGAGAGATGATGGATCAAGATGTGGATGCTGTTGCTGTTTTGATGGTGATGGATGATGGCAGAGCAAGGCTAAAAGATATCATCATCACGCCAAATGGCAAAAAAAGAAGCAGTGATGAAAATTTTGATGAAAATGGCTACACAGATGATAACGAGAGCTTTGAAGAGCCAGTTCGCTTGCAAGATCAAAGGTAAATTTAAAGGGATGATTAAAAAACGGGTTAATTTATCTCATTTGTATAAAATGCCCTTAAATTTTAATTTTATTTTTAAATTTAAGCGTTAAAATCTCTGAAAATTAATAAAAAAGGATAAGAAAATGTGTAAAGACTGCGGTTGTTCAATGGGAAATCACGCCCATACTCACACTCACGCTGATGGTACTACTCACTCACACCCACACACTCACGACGGGCATACAGATCACGCTCATGACGCACACGAGCATAGCCACGAGGCTCACGCGCACCCTGTGCTAAACGAGAGCAAAACCATAGACGTGATAGAGAAAATTCTTTCTGAAAACGACAAAGAGGCAGCTCACAACAGAGCGCATCTTGATGAGAAAAAGATACTTTGTGTAAATTTGATGAGTAGCCCAGGCGCTGGCAAGACTACACTTTTGGAGGCTACGATAAAGGCTGGTAAATTTAAAATAGGCGTAGTTGAAGGTGATCTTGAGACTAACCAAGACGCTGACCGCATAGTAAAAGCTGGCGCAAAAGCTCATCAGATAAGCACAGGTCAGACCTGCCATTTAGACGCTTTTATGGTGCATGAGGGGCTTCATCATCTGCCACTAAATGAGCTTGATCTAGTCTTTATAGAAAATGTTGGAAATTTAGTCTGCCCTGCAAGCTACGACGTTGGCTCGCACTTTAACGCTGTACTTCTTTCAGTGCCAGAGGGCGATGACAAGGTGAGCAAATATCCAGTGATGTTTAGGGCTGCTGACGTGCTTTTGATCACTAAAGCTTCGCTTGCGCCGCACTTTGACTTTGATATCGAGCGAGTGAAAAACGACGCTAGAAAGCTAAATCCAAAGGTTGATATCTTTGTCGTAGATAGCAAAACAGGCGAGGGCATCGATAAATGGATAAGTTATTTGGAATTTAAAAAAGAGCTAAGATAATGTGTCTTTCGATCCCTTCAAAAGTAATAGAAATAGACGAAAACAACGTCGCCACAGTTGAGACTCTGGGCGTTACTAGAAAGGTAAGCCTAGATCTCATCTCTGAAGAGGTAAAAGTTGGCGAATACGTGCTAATCCACGTTGGATACGCTATGCAAAAGATCGATACGCAGTTTGCGCTTGAGAGCTTGGAGGTCTATCAAAAGATCGCCGAGGATATGGACGCGGGGAAAATTTGATGGATCTTATCAATGACTTTCGCGATAAAAATTTAATCCTAGCCCTTTCAAAACTCATACAAAAAGAGAGCGTAAAACCGCTAAATATCATGGAAATTTGCGGCGGTCACACGCATAGCATTATGAAATTTGCACTGCCAAGCTTAGTTGGAGAGCATATAAATTTCGTCCACGGCCCAGGCTGTCCAGTCTGCGTGATGCCAAAAAGCCGCATAGATGAGGCTTGTAAGCTAGCCAGCATGGATAATGTGATCTTTTGCACGCTAGCTGACATGCTAAGAGTGCCTGGCTCAAAGACAAGCCTGCAAAAGCTTCGCGGCGAGGGGCACGACATAAGGGCGCTTTACACGCCACTTGATGCGCTAAATATCGCTAAGCAAAATCCAGACAAAAAGGTCATATTTTTTGCCATTGGCTTTGAGACGACGACTCCGATGAGTGCAAATTTGGTTGAAAAAGTGGTGCAAGAGGGCATTAAAAATTTATACTTTCACATAAATCACGTGACCGTCCCAGCTCCAGTCAGAGCCATAATGAGCGATGAAAACGTGAGGATAGACGCATTTTTAGGCCCAAGCCATGTAAGTGTCATCACTGGAAGTAAAATTTACAAAGAGCTAGCGAGCGAGTTTAAAAGACCGATAGCCATTAGCGGTTTTGAGCCGCTTGACATCATGGCAAGTGTGCTAAATTTAGTCCGTCAGCAAAACGCAGGCACTTATGAAGTCTATAACGAGTATGCAAGAGCGGTTAAAGAAGAGGGCAACGTCAAGGCAAAAGAGCTCATAGCTAAGTATTTTGAGCCGTGCGACTTTGTCTGGAGAGGCCTTGGAGAGATAGCGCAAAGCGGCATGAAGCTAAAAGAAGAGTTTGCCTATCTTGATGCCAGAGTGCAGTTTGACTGCAGCGTAGAGAGCGCCGGAGAGAGCAAAGCTTGCATTTGCGGGCAAATTTTAAGAGGGCTAGCAAAGCCGACAGAGTGCAAGGTCTTTGGCAAGGTCTGCAACCCGCAAAATCCGATAGGATCGTGCATGGTCTCAAGTGAGGGCGCTTGTGCGGCATATTTTAAATACGCAAGAGTTGGTTAAGGAATTTAATGAAAAAGATAATGCTAAGCCACGGCGGCGGCGGCGAGGAGATGAACTCGCTTATAAACGAGACGATATTTAAAATTTTTGATAACGAAATTTTAAGGCAGAGCAACGACTCAGCGATACTAAATTTAAACGGCAAGATCGCATTTAGCTCCGATAGCTTTGTGGTAACTCCCATTTTTTTTAACGGTGGCGACATCGGCAAGATCGCGGCTTGCGGCACGATAAACGACCTTGCGATGGTTGGAGCAAGCGCAAAATACCTAAGTTGCTCGCTCATCATTGAAGAGGGGCTAAGTATAGAAGAGCTTGAAAAGGTGCTTGGCTCGCTTGCAAAAACTTGTAAAGATAGCGGCGTGAGCGTAGTTTGTGGCGATACGAAGGTCGTGCCAAAGGGCAAATGCGATAAAATTTTCATAAACACAGCAGGCATCGGCGAGATAGTTTGCGAAGGTGTGGAGCTTAAAAATTTAAAAGCAGGAGCAAAAATTCTCATCTCTGGAGATGTTGGCAGACACGGCGGTGTGGTGCTTGCTGCAAGAGAGGAATTTGAGCTTGGGCTTGATCTAAAAAGTGACTGCAAGAGCCTAAAAGAGGTTGTCTTAAAGCTGTTTAGTGCTGGCATAAAACCACAAACTATGCGTGATGCGACAAGGGGCGGACTAAGTGCGGTGCTAAACGAGTGGGCTAAATTTAGCAAATTTGACATCTTAGTTTTTGAAGAAAACATCAAGGTCGCAGACGAAGTGATGGGCGTTTGTGAGCTATTTGGATTTGAGCCTTATGAGCTTGCAAATGAGGGCACTTTTGTGATGGCTGTCGATGAGAGCCAGGCTGAGGATGCGCTTAAAATTTTAAGAGAATTTGATCAAAATGCGATGATAATAGGCGAGGTAATGGAGGCCAAAAACGAGCGTGTCATCATCGAAAACGCCTATAAATCAAGAAGATTTCTCGAGCCGCCAAAGGGCGAGCTGCTACCAAGGATCTGCTAATGCACGAGCTTAGTATCGTTCAAAATTTAGTCAGCCTTTGCGAGAAAAATGCCGCCAAAGAAAATGCCAAAGAGATAAGCAAGATCGAGATAAAAGTTGGCCGTTTAAGCGGAGTGGAGCCACACTATCTGGAGAGTGCATTTGACGTTTATAAGGCTGGCACGATCTGCGAAAACGCCGAGCTTGTCATAAATTTACAAGGCATTGTCGTAGAGTGTTTGGATTGTGGATTTGGCGGGGAGCTTAGCGAAAATGACTTTACTTGTCCAAAGTGTAAAAGTCAAAATTTAAAGGTTACTGACGGCGAGGATATGTATCTTATGCGCCTTGAGATGAAGTAAAATTTTACGTATTATAATGCATAAAATTTTATGAATTTATTGATTTTTATGGATAGTTTTAAATTTTTCTCAATCAAACGCCTAAAGAGCTATAAAAACGAGCAAGAGCATAAAAAGAATTTTTGTTAATGCAGGCTGGCTGCAAAGCTTGATATTTTAGAAATTGCCGCTAGAAATTTGGCTTTTAAGGCTTTAGTGGATAATAACAAGGTAGATATTTTAAGCTCTTTTGGCGGCTACTTTGAGCTAGATGATCTCTTTGTCTCAAAGCAAACTTTTGGATTTTGGGCGAAAATCATCGATGAAGCCAAAATCCACAATGATATCGTCAATCTTGATAAGCTTGATTTTAAAAAGTATTCTAAATTTAACCGCAAAAATAAACTTTTAAACTATCAAAAAGTAAAGATTTTATATGACCTTGCTGTTAAAATTCGAAACCGAGCATTTTCATTTTGAAAATCTTTATAAGCTAAATGACGATCAAACGCCGAGAATTTCAACTTGTGTTGGTAAAACTTTAGTAGGCATCGAACCGCAAATGTTGGATGGTTTTGTCAATGAAATGTTTTTTTTGACAAAAAACCAGCAAGATATCTAAATAATTGGCGGACAAACTCCGCCCTAAATTTTGTAAAAGTCAGACTAAACAATATTTTTACGTAACACTTTACTCAAATATCAAAAACGGAGCTTGCAGGACGTTTCTGATTATCTTTAGTGGCGAGAGCAGGGCGTCTTGCAAGATCTGCGTCGAGTACTCTGGCTTTTCAGTCGTGCCTCGTATGGCGATGACGGTTGAGAGCGAGCGGTCTTTGCCAAGGATGATTTGGTTGATAAGCGGGATCTTGTCGATGATGCCGCTTGCGTCTTTTAGTATCTTTAGCTCAAGGTCGATGTTTATCTTTTTACTCTTTAGATCGATAGTGCCGCGTCCGCCGATATCTGCGCTCGTGCCTATCATCTCAATGGCTAAAAACTCGATCAAGTCGCCCTTTCTAGTTAGTAAAATTTTGCCGTTTTTAACAGTAAAACCTTTGTCGTTAAAGTCAGGTGTTTTAAAGCTAAGAAGCGACGGCACCGAGTTTAAAAAGCTTAAGAGTCTTTGATAAAAGATGTAGTCTTTTAGATACGTGCCAAAAAATCTCACCTCAGCCTTGAAATTTTTAGAGTTTTCTCCAAGCATTTTTAGGCGAAATTTACCGCCCTCAAAGCTCTTGGTGCCTAAAAGACCATTTATAAACTCGCCACTTATATCAGTTGCGTCTAAATTTATGCTTTTCTCATCGCTAAAATATCCAACTCTGCCTTGTTTTGCTAGTCCATTTAGCGAGGTGCTTTTACCATTTTTCTCGGCACTAAAGCTAGTAAATGGCAAGGTTTTGTTTAGATCTTGCAAGATGATGTCGCCATTTTTTGCAAAGAGCTCAAGTGGCGTGCTTTGCTCTTTTGTGCTGTTGTCATCAAGCACAAGCAAATTTAGGTCGTTGCTCTTGGCTTCTATGCCTTTTTCGGCGATATTTAAAGAGAGTTTTTTGCTCGCACTTTGCACTTTTACGCCAGCCTTTGAGACCGTGATCAAAAAGTCGTCACTATCATATTTTGAGCCATTTTTATCCAAAAACGGCATGTCAAATTTAAGCCCTTTTGCCAAAATTTCAAGATTAGTAAAGTCCTTGCTCTTTATGCTCACATCTTCAAAGCCAAGCACGCCATTTTGCTTTAAAACTGGGGAGTTTTGCATGATGAAGTTGCTATTTTTCGTAGCTATCATGCTCTCATCACCAAAGCTTAAATTTAGCCTAAAAGGCTCAATGCTAAGCGTGGTCTCACTTGGCTTACTAAAGTCAAGAAGTGCAGTAAATGGCTCATTTTTAAAGGCTAAAATTTCATCATTTTTTTCTTTTAGATCAAAACTTTCTATGACGCCTTTTATCTCGCCGGTGCTTTTTTGTAAATTTATATCTGCTTTTGCATTTGCTCTGAAAAAATCAAGCCCAAAGCCGCTTGCATCGATGTTTAGCACAGAAGTATTTACAAGCTTTACAAGGGCACTTTTAGCGTTAAATTTACTCCCAGCGATATCTAAAACCGCGTCACTTATCTTAAAATCGCCATTTGCGATGACGCTTTTTTCATCAAAATTTTCTAAGCTCTTTTCATCAAGCTTTATCAAAATTTTTAAGCTAGCGTCCATTTTGCCGCTTAGCTGCCTAACTGGCACGATGATCTTATAGGCTCTTAATATATCATTTATAGCCTCATCATAAATGGAATTTGTCTTTATAAAAAGCTCCAAATTTGCGCTCTTTTCATCAAAAATGTTGTTTATCGCGACGTTTGAGCCATCAAGCTTTTTGCCCTTATAAACAGGCGCTGTAAGGTCAAATTTAAGCTTTGAGTTATTAAGCGTGATATTTGCCTCAGCGACATTTACTGCTGGCAAGCCTTTTTCAAATTTAACAAGTAAATTTTTAGCATAGGCAGTCGCATTTAGCTCGTTTAGATAAAAGTCATTTTTGGCAATATCGACCTTTCCGTTTATCTCATTTAGATGATAGTCGTTTGCCACGATGTAGCCATATATCCAGCTTTTTACCTCGCTGTTTAGCTCTATGCGCCTATCAAGCTCGTCTATGAAGTCCTTGATACTACCAGCGTTTACGTCGTAGGCTTTGTAGGTTAAAAGCGTATCTTTTAAGGCAAAGCTAAGCTTGCCATTTAGCTCGTGCGAGGTGAAATTTCCATCAAATTTATAGTCATCCTTGTCAAAATTTGCACTGCCTTCGCCGCTGATGCTTACGTTAAAATCTTTAAGGCTCAAATTTTTTACTATAAAGCGATCGACGCCATCTTGCTGCTCGTTTTGAAATTTGATATCGATGTTTAGATAAGGGCTATCAACGAAAAATATATCATCTAAAAATAAAATTTTGATCTTAAAATCATCGCCGATTTGCACGCTCTCAAGCGAAATTTCTTGAAAAAAGGTCTCAAGATAATCAACACCTTGACTAAGGTTTAAAAGTTGCTTGTCGCTAGCTTTTTGCTCTGTGTTTTGTTTAAATTTAGGTAGCTTGATCTGCTTTGCCCTTACAATTATTTTTTTATCTAACTTTATATATAATTGCTCCAATTTTACGCCGTAAAACTCGAAATCGTTAATTTTTATGCCGTATTTTAAAAGCAAAACAATCGAAAGAATTAAAATGATAAAAAATTTTATAAAAAAGCCATACCTAGATATTTTCTTTGATATCGTACTCATAGTTGTCCTAAGCATATTTGTCTATTTGGCACGCCCCATAAACACGAGCAAAGTCGTCTTTGTGCCAAAAGGGAGTGTAGGCGAGATTATATCTTATTTAGCTAATCGCAACTTTAACTTAAGCGCGATCGACAAGTATGCCATGCGCTTCATCGGCTCGCCTCAGTCTGGCTGGATCGAGATAGGCAAAGATAAAATTTCAAGGATTGATTTTTTAAAAAAATTAGCCAAGGCAAAGGCAGCGATGACCGAGATCACTCTCATCCCTGGCGAAACTACTATCGTTTTTTTAAACCAGATAGCAGCCCAGCTTGGACTTGACGGAGCTAAGCTAAATAGCGAGTATAACGCCCTTGCGCCAGTAAGTGATGGCTTTTTGATGCCAAATACTTATAAAATTCCAGTTGGCATCAGCGAGAGGCATCTAGCATATTACCTCGTAAATTCATCCAAAAAGGCGCAAAGCGAGATCAGCAGAAAAATTTTTGGCGAATACAACGAGAAAAAGTGGTTTAAAATTTTAACCATCGCCTCTATCATCCAAAAAGAGGCCGCAAACGACGCTGAGATGCCACTTGTCGCCTCAGTCATCTATAACCGCCTAGATAAGGGCATGAGACTGCAGATGGATGGCACGCTAAATTATGGCATCTACTCGCACGATGTGATCACGGCTGAGCGCATAAGAAGCGACATGAGCGAGTTTAACACCTATCTAAACGACGGCATACCGCCAAGTCCAGTCTGCTGCGTCTCTATAAGTGCGATAAAAGCGGCGATAAACCCTGCAAAGAGCGATTATTTATACTTTGTGCTTGATAAAAAGGCGAAAAAACACATTTTTTCAAAAACCTTAAGCGAGCACAATCAAAATATCGCAAAATAGGGCTAAAATACAACTAGCTTTAATAAAAAACGTGATAAATTTCAAAAAATCAAAAGGGCTAAAATGAGTGACATTATCTGGACTAAAACTGACGAAGCACCGCTATTTGCAAGCTACTCTCTCTTTCCTATCGTTAAGAGCTTTTTATCCCGCGCTGGCATTAGTATAACTAGGGCTGACATAAGCCTAGCAGGGCGAATTTTATCTCTTTTTAGCAAAGAGCTTGGACTAAACAAGGCCGATGAGCTAGAGCTTTTGGGTGAGCTAACCGCGCACAAAGAGGCAAATATCATAAAACTGCCAAACATCTCAGCCACGCTCGTTCAGCTAAAAGCGGCTACCCATGAGCTTAGAAGCAAGGGCATAAACGTGCCATTTTATCCAGACGAGATCATCACAGACTACGACGAAGAGGTCGCTAAAAAATATGCAAAAGTGCTTGGTAGCGCTGTTAATCCAGTGTTAAGACAAGGAAACTCAGACAGAAGAGTTTTGCCTCCGGTTAAAGAATTTGCCAAAAAGCACCCACATAGCAACGGCGACTGGGACAAGGCAAATAAAACTAAAATTTGCTACATGCAAAAGGGCGATTTTTACGAAAATGAGCGCTCAATCATCGCAGAAAAAGATGAGAAATTTTATATAAATTTTATAAGTTTAGATGGCAAAAAAGAGCTTTTAAAAGAGCTTGCCGTCCAAAGTGGCGAGATAGTTGATGCTACATATTTAAGCGCAGATGAGCTGGATAAATTTTATGAAAGCTGTTTTGAGAGCGCGCTAAAAGAAAATTTGACCCTTAGCTTGCATCTAAAATGTACGATGATGAAGGTTAGCGACCCAGTCATCTTTGCACACGCGATAAAGAGCTACTTTAAAGAGGTTTTTGAGCTATTTGGTGAAGAGTTTAAGGCTCACGGCGTTGAGGCAAAAAATGGCTTAAAAGATATGTTTTCTAAAATTTCAACTCTTAAAAATAAAGATGAAATTTTGGCTAAATTTGATGAAATTTTGAGCAAAAAAGCAAAAATTTGGGCACTAAATGAAAGTGCTAGCAACTTTGACGTGCCAAATGACGTCATCATCGACGCCTCCGTGCCTGCGCTCATTAGAAACTCTGGCAAGGTAAAAGATAAGGACGGCGAGCTAAATTTCTCACTTTGTATGATCCCAGATAGGACTTATGCTAGGGTTTATGAGGCCTGCGTGGCAGACTTTAAGGAGCATGGCGCGCTTGATGTGAGCAATATTGGCAGCGTGGCAAACGTGGGGCTAATGGCTAAAAAGGCCGAGGAGTACGGCAGTCACGATAAGACCTTTATCGCAAAAGAGGACGGAGAATTTGTTGTTTTTGATGAAGCTGGCGAGAGTGTCTTTAAATTTAGCGTCAAAAAGGGCGATATCTTTAGAATGACGCAGGCAAAAGAAGATGCGATAAATGCGTGGTTTGAGCTTGCTTTAAAAAGAGGCGAAATTTCAAAAGATGAGCTTATATTTTGGCTAGATAGCAGCCGTGCTCACGATAGAAATTTGATAGCTAAATTTGACAAATTTAGAGATAAATTTGCTAGTGCTGGCGTGAAATTTGAAATTTTAAACTACGAGCAAGCAACTAAAAGATCGCTTGAAGCAATAAGAGCTGGCAAAAACGTCATAGGCGTCACTGGCAATGTTTTAAGAGACTACCTAACTGATCTTTTCCCGATATTTGAGCTAGGCGGCAGCTCAAAAATGCTCTCAGTAGTGCCACTACTTACTGGTGGAGCGATGTTTGAGACTGGTGCTGGCGGGACGGCTCCGACGCTTGTAAAAGAGCTAAAAGAGAGAAATCACCTGCTTTGGGACAGCCTGGGCGAGTTTTTAGCGCTTAGTGCTTCGCTTGAACATCTAGCGTTTTTTAGGCAAAAAAAAGAGGCAAAAGAGCTAAGTGACGCGCTAAATAGGGCTGTTGCTAGCTATTTAGACGAAAATAAAACGCCAAATGCCACTCTTGATACCAGAGAGTCGCACTTTTATCTAGCGCTATTTTGGGCGAGAGAAATGGCAAAAAGCGGTGGAATTTTAAGCAAAATTTTTAAAAATTTAGCAGACGAGCTAGAAAAAAACGAGAGCGAAATTCTAAAGCAGATCAGAGAAAAAGATGGTTCAAGCGTGGAATTTGGCGGATACTACCTGCTAGATGAAGCAAGAGCTAATGAGGTCATGAGACCAAGTGAAATTTTAAATCAAATAATAGGATAAGAGATGAAAATAAGTGTAGTTGGGGCTGGAAACGTCGGTGCTAGCATAGCATATGCGCTTTGTATGAGAGAGCTTTGCGATGAGATCGCGCTTGTAGATATATTTGGCGACGTGGCGCGCGCAAAAGCGATCGATCTAGCGCAGTCAAGCTGCGTCTTTAACGCAAAAACAAGCGTTTGTGGTGGCGATGATTTTGTGCTCATTGAAGGCAGTGACATCGTCATAGTCACAGCTGGAAGCCCAAGAAAAGAGGGTCAAACTAGAGAAGATCTGCTACTTAAAAACGCCGTTGTCGTAAAGCAAACAGCGCAAAAGATAGCTGAATTTGCCAAAAACGCAGTGATAATAGTCGTCACAAATCCGCTTGATGTGATGGTCTGGACGGCTCATAAATTTAGCGGTTTTAGCAAAAACAAAGTGATCGGCATGGCTGGCGAGCTAGATAGCGCAAGGTGCAGATATGAGCTAGCGCTTTTAAAAGACAAAGACGCTAGCAAGCTAAGAGCAAAGATCGTCGGCGCTCACAATGACGAGATGATCGTCGCTCAAGAAAATATCAACCTAAATTTAAGCGATACCGAGCTAGAAACCCTTAAAAAAGAGACAAGCACAGGTGGCGCAAAGATAGTTAAGCTTCTTGGCACTTCAGCTTACTACGCACCAGCGGCCGCAGCTGTGAAGATGTGCGAGATGATCGTTGGTAAGAGCGATGAGATAATAAGCGCTAGCGTGCTAATAGACGATGAGCTAAGTTGCGGCAGGTTAGTAAGGCTCGGACGTGATGGCTTAAAAGAAATTTTAGAGCTAAATTTAGACGAAGACGAGCAAGAGCAACTAAACAAAAGTGAAGCTGAAATTAGAAAAAATATCAAATTTTTAAAAGAAAACTTAGAGTAGGAAGATATATGATCGTAAAAGAAAATGTCCCAGTTTGGGTCGATGAGAGCAGGTGTAAGGCCTGTGATGTCTGCGTGAGCTACTGCCCAGCAGGCGTGCTAGGTATGAGGCTTGAACCAAAGGCGGTGCTTGGCAAGATGATAGAGGTGGTCTATGCTGACTCATGCATAGGATGTCGTGACTGTGAGCTTCACTGTCCTGATTTTGCCATTTATGTGGCTGATAAAGGCTTTAAATTTGCAAAGCTAACGTCTGAAAGCAAAGAGCGAGCTGCAGCCGTAAAGGCAAATAAATTTGCAAAACTTGGAGAGAGCGCATGAGAGAGGTAGTATCAACTGGAAATGCCCTAGTAGCAAGGGCTGCGGTCGAGTGTGGCTGTAACTTCTTTGGCGGATATCCTATCACTCCAAGCAGCGAGATCGCCCACGAGTTAAGCGTGCTTTTGCCAAAACATGGCGGCACATTTATACAGATGGAAGATGAGATAGCTGGAATTTCAGTAGCTCTTGGTGCAAGTGCGAGCGGTGCTAAAGCGATGACTGCAAGTTCTGGTCCTGGAATTTCACTAAAGGCTGAGCAAATAGGCCTTGGCTTTATCGCTGAGATACCGCTTGTCATCGTAAATGTCATGCGCGGTGGCCCTTCAACTGGTCTGCCTACCCGCGTCGCACAAGGCGATATCTTGCAGGCTAAAAACCCAACTCATGGCGATGTAAATATGATAGTGTTAGCGCCTAGTAGCCTAGAGGAGTGCTATACGCAAACCGTGCGCGCCTTTAATCTTGCAGCTAGGTTTATGACGCCAGTTATGCTGCTACTTGATGAGACGATAGGCCACATGCAAGCAAGAGTTAGTTTGCCTGAGATTAGCGAGCTAGAAATTTATAAAAGAAAAGAATTTAGTGGCGAGCCAAAAGAGTATAAACCATACGAGGCGGCACCAGACGCGTCAGCCACGCTAAATCCTTTCTTTAAAGGCTATCACTACCATATAACTGGGCTTCATCACGGCGCAACTGGCTTTCCAACAGAAGATGGCAAGATCGTTGAATACTCGATGAATAGGCTGTTTAATAAGATAAATTTACACACTGATGAGTGCGAGAAATTTGAAGAGTTTATGCTAAATGACGCTGAAATTTGCATCATCGCCTTTGGTAGCGTGGCTCTCTCAGCCAAACAAGCGATATTAAATTTACGTGAAAAAGGGCTAAAAGTAGGGCTATTTAAGCCACTCACACTTTTTCCAGCTCCAGCTAAAAAGCTAAAAGAGATATCAGATAAATTTAAGAAAATTTTAGTCTGCGAGCTAAATTTAGGCCAGTATAGTGGTGAAATTTCAAAGATCATCTTAAGAGATGACTTTGCAAAACTGCTAAAAGCAAACGGCAGACCAATAAGCCCAAGCGAGATCGAGGCGAAGATAGGAGAAATTTATGGCTTTTAATTACGATAAATATTTACGAACAGATAAAATGCCTACTCTTTGGTGCTGGGGCTGTGGCGACGGCGTCATACTAAAGGCGCTCATCCGCGCTATCGATACCATGGGCTGGGATATGAACGATGTTTGCGTGGTCTCAGGCATAGGCTGCTCTGGCCGTTTTAGCGGATATCTTGACTGCAACACCATACACACAACTCACGGCAGAGCCGTAGCTTACGCGACTGGCGTAAAGATGGCAAACCCAGACAAGCACGTCATCGTGGTAACTGGCGACGGCGACGGACTAGCGATCGGAGGCAACCACACGATACACGGATGCCGCCGAAATATCGGGCTAAATCACATCTTAATCAACAACTTCATCTACGCGCTAACCAACTCGCAAACCAGCCCAACCACGCCAAAGGGCATGTGGACGGTCACAGCGCAATACGGCAACATCGATCCTAGCTTTGATGCCTGTAAGCTCGCAACTGCCGCAGGTGCTAGCTTTGTTGCGCGTGGAAGCGTCATCGAGCCGGAGAAGCTTACAAAGCTCTTTGTAGAGGGCTTTAGCCACGATGGATACAGCTTTTTTGATGTATTTTCAAACTGCCACATAAATTTAGGTCGCAAAAACAAAATGGGCGAGGCGGTGAAAAATTTAGAGTGGATAAAGGGCCGCACGACGAGCAAGGTCAAATTTGACATGCTAAGTGACGAGGAGAAAAAGGGCATTTTCCCACTTGGCGTGCTGCACAAAGATGAAGAAAAGATCGAATACACCAAGGCTTACAACAAGGTAAGAAGGGCTGCAATGAGCAATGAAGCGATAAATTTTGAGGAGCTAGCATGAAGTCACAACTAAGATTTGTCGGCGTTGGCGGACAGGGCGTCATACTAGCTGGCGAGATCCTCTCAGCTGCTAAGATAAAAGCAGGCGGATACGGCGTCAAGGCATCTACCTACACATCTCAGGTGCGTGGCGGTCCAACGAAGGTCGATATCATACTTGATGAGAAAGAAATTTTATATCCTTACGCAAACGAGGGCGAGATAGACTTTATGCTTGCTACCGCGCAGATAAGCTACAACGCCTTTAAAAGCGGCGTGAAAGAGGGCGGAGCGATCGTTGTTGAGCCAAATTTGGTAAAAGTAAGTGATGAAGACAAAAAGCGCTGGAAAATTTATGAAATTCCTATCATTTCTATCGCAAAAGACGAGGTCGGTAATGTCATTACTCAAAGCGTCGTGGCTCTTGGTGTGGCTGTGGCGATGAGTAAATGTATGGACGAAAATTTAGTGCGTGAAGAGATGCTAGCAAGCGTGCCAGCTAAGGTCAAAGAAGCAAACGCAAAAGCTTACGAGCTAGGCCTAAAATACGCAAAAGAGCTTTTGAAATAAATTTTTGGCTAAATTTAAATTTAGCCAAAACCTCCCAAAATGGATCAGATAAAACTAGAAAATTTCCGCAAAGAATATGGCTTTGAGATGCCGATCGTTAGGAGCTTGTCGCTTGATGAGTGCTTAAAGATAAGAGAGAGTTTACTTCATAAATTTAGCCTAGATGATATAGATGAGTTTTTTAAGATAGATAAATTTAGCAAGCTTGATGGCTTTAATGCGGACGAAGAAAATTTTGATCTCAAGACCGCTTTTAACGAGCTTGGCATAACCACACCAAATGAAATTTGCATAAATTTTAATAAATTTGAGAACATTGATATTTTGCGCTTTGATGATCTTTTTAAATTTTTTAGCGATATCTGGTATCCATCACTTGATGACATTGAGATATTTGATATAAATTTAAGCTTCATTGTCTTGGTTAGACATTATGGAGCTATCTATTATTTTATTTTCTAACTATTAAAAATTTACAAATTTATATAATTTTTGATAATCATACGATTTTTAACCCATTTAAATTTATTAGTTTTAATTATTTATTTATATTTAAGTAATATCCTCAAAAATACGT
>NZ_PISC01000013.1:0-38280 GCF_003049065.1 Campylobacter concisus
TCATACAGGACGTGTGTGAAGAAGAATATGAAAGGACAGCACGTAAGTAACAAACATGTTGTGTAGAGTATCAGCGACGGTTGTATTTATTACAAATACGACCACCACCACAATCTCAACCGAGCAGAACGGCGGCAGCGTCAACTGCGTACAAGCGACACCATCCAAGCCAACCAAGCCAACCAAGCCAACCAAGCCAACCACAGAACCACAGAACCACAGATAAACAGATAAATTTAACTAGAAATTTTCATAAAAATGGCAAGAAATTTTATGCTACGATATAAAAATAGCCTTAAACTAAGCCATTTTTAAGCACAACAACTGATATATTTTAAATTTAAAAGTAAATTTGACCTAACCAAAGAGAGTAAATTTAAATTTAAAGGTGAAATTTACCCCAAACAAAGCGCCAAAAGGATTTAAAATTTAGCCTCAGCTCTTATCAAATTTAGCTTTTTAACAGCCTCTTCAAAGTCGTCAGAGCTTATAAAAATATCAATGTTTTCATTTTTCTTATAGACCTTGTCGTAGTATTTTGTGAGTAAAATTTCAGCCACTTTGGCGATGTCGTTTTCATTAAATTTAGCCACCGCCTCATCTCTGGCCTCTTTGTCGATAAAGGGCGAAATTTTCTTTATGCACTCATCAAAAAAGGCTTTATCCACGCTTTTATAGTCGCTTGTGATGCAAGAAATTCTATTTTCTAAACTTGCGCTAACCTCAACACAGATGCCGCAACGCATCGCCTCATAAAGGCTTTTAGGGAGTGTTAGCGAGCCGATCCTTCTGCTCTCGCCCTCGATAAAGCAAATTTGATCTTTTAGTGTGATGAGCTTTTCAAAGAGCGCATCTTCAAAGCTTTTTTGACTAGGCTGCGCGCCGTTTATCGCGCCAAAGACTGAGCCTAAGTGATTTGCCATCGCTTCAAGGTCGATTGACGGCGAGAGTGCCCTTATAAGCTTACTTTTATAGCAGCCGGTGTTGCCAAAAAGAGTGATAAATTTCGTGCTTAAAGGACGCTCTAAAAACTCCAAAACGTGATTTCTATATGCCTTGTAGCCGCCATTTAGCCTAAAAACCCTATATCCTATCATGCTTAGCACAAAGCCAACCGAGCTTGATCTAAGCCCGCCCTTTGCGCAGTAGATACCAATAGCCGAGCCGACCCTGCACCTTTTATAGACCTCGTCTATGATATTTTGCAGGTTGTTACAAATATATTTTGCGCCAAGGCTCTTGGCTAGAGCCCTGTCACTTTTGTAGATAGTGCCTACCTCTTTGTGCTCTGCGTCGTTTAACGCGTATAAATTTATCGCATTTTTTATGTGTGAGTAGGTATATTCGTGCGGCGATCTAGCGTCTATTAAGAGCTCAAATTCACCCCTTTTTTCCAGCCACTGCTCTACTTCAAGCTCATATAACGCCACTAAAAGCCTTTTTTAGTTTTTCAAAAAGCGGATGAAACGGCGTGCCATTTACCCTGACATCGGCGATCGTCGTTATGAAATTTGTATCCCCGCTCCACCTTGGCACAAGGTGATAGTGCACGTGCTCAGCTATGCCAGCGCCTGCTGCCTTGCCTAAATTCATACCGATATTTACGCCCTGTGCGTGAAGCTCACGCTTTAAAATTTCAACCCCAAGCCTTACAAATTTACTCATCTCAAACCACGTCTGCTCGTCAAGCTCCTCGATCTTGTCGGTGTGGTGGTTTGGTATGATCATAAAGTGACCTGGCGAATATGGGTATAAATTCATGATCCCAAAGCAGTGCTTAGCACGAAAAAGCACGCCATTTTTCTCGTCGTCCTCTTTTGAGTTTATCACGTCACAAAAGACGCAACTATCTTTTTTTGCACTGAAATACTCGCTTCTCCAAGGGGCACAAAGGTGCTGCATCACTCGCCCTCCTTTATCTTTTTAACGGCATTTTTTATATCATCTTGCCTCATAAAATGCTCTCCTATTAAGAAGGCATCGACTCCGATCTTGCTTAGTTCGCAAAGCTGCTCATGCTCATAAAGTCCGCTTTCAGCGACTATTATCTTGCCGTTTGGCAAAAGCGGCACGAGCTTTTCGCAAAGGCTCATATCCATCGTAAAATCATCTAAATTTCTATGATTTATCCCTATTATATTTGCCCCTGCAAAGATCGCCTTTTTCACATCGCTCGCGTCATGGGTCTCCACTAAGACCTCAAGCCCCAAGTGGTACGCGTACTCAAGTAGCTCTTTTAGCTCGCCTTGAGTTAGCGCTTTTGCGATGAGCAGGATAAAGTCCGCTCCATAAACAAGCGCTTCTAAAATTTGATACTTATCAACGATAAAGTCTTTTCTAAGGATCGGCCTTGAGGCGTAGCGACGAACTTGCGTGATGTACTCGATGTCGCCCTTAAACCAGTGAGGCTCTGTTAGGATACTAAAAGCATTTGCGTACTGCTCGTACTCCTGAGCGATCTTGATCGGCTCAAAGTCCTCTCTTATCACGCCTTTGCTTGGACTTGCTTTTTTTATCTCGGCTATGATCTTTATAGGCTCATCTTTACTTGATCTAAGTGCGCCCAAAACGTCTCTTGGCACGTATGGGTTGTATGCGAGCGAGCGACCTAGCCACTCCTGCGGATAGTCAGCTTTTCGCTTTTTTAGATCCTCTTTTGTCTTTTTTATGATCTCATCAAGTATCATTTTTTAAGCCTTTTGTTTAAATTTATTATGCAGCGCTCGATTAGATGCAAGTGCTCCTTTGCCTCTTTTGAAGTCCTAAAATCAACATCTTTCATCGCATGCATCATTATGCCCTTTGCCTTTTTGCACTCGCCAAGCTTGAAGTACCCCCACGCTAGCGAGTCCTCGTAGTAAGGCGAATCTGGCGAGATCTCAAGTGCTTTTTGCACCATCTCCACGCCCTTTCTAGGGTCTATCTCGTGATCAATGAGCAAGTAGCCGTAGTAGTTAAAAAACATATCGTTATTAAGCTTTGGCACGCTAGCTTCAAATTTATCTAAGATATCAGCGATCTTTTTCTCATCTAGGCTATCTTTGTTCATCTCATATTCGTAGATGGCGGCCTTTGCTAAGAAATTTAGATCCCTGCTATCGTTATAAATTTTAACCGCCAAAACGTATGCATCGCCAAAATTTCCAGTCGCAGCGTAAAGATCCATCAGCGTGGCATCGTTGTAGCCATATTTTTTCAAAATTTCAATAGCCGCTTTGTAATTTTTAGCATAGACAAAATACTGCACGATCTTGTCAAGATAAGAGGTGTCGTGAGTGATGTCGTAGATCTCTTCAAAAAGCTCGATCACCTTTGGGAAATTTCTTTGCTGAGAGTAAATTTCAGCCAAAAGCTCGCATGTCTTTTGAGTGCAGCCCTGCTCCTCGCGGAATTTCTCGAGGTATTTTGTCGCATCATTTACATTATCCATGCGGTTTAAAAGGATATCAACGATGCGGAGCAAATTCTCCTCTTCAGGCTTTAGCGAGTATGCCTCCTCAAAGTATTTTAGCGCCGTTACCGTATCATTTTGCATCATGCAAATGGTGCCAAGCATGAGCAAATTTTGAGCGTTTGGCTCTTTTGTAGCAAGCTCTTGCATCAGCTCTTTTGCCTCGTTTAGCTTAGAGAGATTGACTAAATTTGCAACCTTGATCCTGATAAAATCGCTATCGTCTTTTAAGCTCTTCTCGCCATCACTCATGAGGCTATCTAAATTTTCATTTTTTGTGGCAAAGGCTAGCTTGATCGCCTCTTTTAGATAGGTTTTTTGATTTGTCTCTTTAAAAAGCCCAAGATAGGTCTGGATGCTAGCATTTACATCGCCACTATCTTGCGAGATGAGAGCTTGCATTAGGCGTAAATTTACACTTTTGTTATCATCTGCAAGCAGATGCGTGCTAAAAAATACGCTTATAAAAATTATTAAAATTTTACGCCAATGCATTCTGCTCTTAGCTCCTTTAAGTTTTTTTTAAAATAATCCCAAAACGGAAATGTCCTGCACTGTTTAGGTCTTAGCTCATAAACCGAGCAGTTTTTATTTTTCTCATCAAAAAATATACAAGCAAAACCGTCATCATAAGGCTTTTCTTTTATACTTCGCCTAAGCCCGACACGTATTAAAAATTTGTTCTCAAACTCATCTTTTGAAATATCAAAAGCGGCGCAAAATTTTAAAATTTCACCCTCATCTATCCAGATGTAGCCGCTCTCGCCAGTGCAGCATTTGCCCCCGCAACTCTCGCAAAAGCTAGGATCAAACTCATAGCTAAAACCATCAGCCCTCACGCTATCTCCTTGTAAGAGACGCTGTTTGTATCTGCTTTTTTAAAGATCTCGCTTGCCTCTTTCGTGTGCGCGCCATCCACGCTCATCACTAGAGGCGGCAGGACTTTTAGCTTTGAGTTTGAGTTGTTTCGCACTTCAAATAAAGCCAAATTTGCTGGCTTATCCTTTTTAGTATGGACAAATTTTAAGCTCACCAAATTTAGCTTATGCTCTTTTAAGCATGCCGCTATCTCGCTAAGATCATCTGGCGCATAGCAAAAAAACGCCCTTTTATGTGGCTTTAAATTTACGCTTATGCCTCTTATAAAATCCTTTAAATTTAGCGAGCTTGCATATCTGCTAACTTTTATGTGCTCATTTTGGCTTTTTGTAACACCGTCATGATAAAAAGGCGGATTTGAGATGATTAGATCAAATTTCTCACTATCTTTAAAATTTGCAAAATCAGCCGTTATGGCTCTAGCCTCTAAGCAGTTGCTCTTTGCGTTAAAGCTAGAAATTTCGCTATTTAGCTCCAAAAGATCAAGCATGCTTAGATCTATCTTTTTAAAGTCACGCTTAAGCAAAAGTCCAAGTATCCCACACCCTGCTCCAACGTCCAAAACCCTACCAGAAATTTCGCCTACGACCGAGCAAATAAAATCATAAAGAACGAGCGTATCGCTGTTGTAGCGATAGCCATTTTCAAGCTGGGCTAAGATCATCTATAAACCTTGATGATAAAGCCGCGCGTCACATCTTTTACGATCACTTCAGAGCTAAAGCTGATCCTTGCAAAGTCGCCAAATTCCTCTTTTATAAGCTCAGCAGCTGCCTTTGCACGCTCCTTACCAACGCCGTAATTTACGTAGTTATTTAGCTTGCCAAGGTCATCTTTTTTGATATTTTGAGCGACATTTGATGGGATGACAAAATTTTTCTTATCCACGATCGGGATGATCTCATACATATAGTTTGAGTTAAATCTCTGCAAAAACTCGCTCACTCTGTTTTTACACATTATGCTCACTTTGTCCTTTGAGTCCATATCGTCGCACTCGATGCTAGAGATGAGGACGAGCTTTGTTGGGGTTTCAGGCTTTGTCGTAGCTTGTAAGATATTTTTTAAATTTACATTTTCATTTTCAAGCTCGTCTTGTCTGTTTAAATTTTGCTCGATATCCTTTTGAAGCTCGATGATCTGGGCATTTACAGCTCCACCTTTATGACCGCTCGAGCTTAGCTCACTTATCTTTGAATTTAGCCGCTCGATCGTCTTGTTGCTCTCGTTTAGCTTTTGCTTTGCATTTTCTAGTTCATTTTGCAAGCTTAGTAAATTTTTGCCGCCACTTTTGTTGTTGTCAGTTAAAAAGGTTGAGGTATCAACTATCTTTTTTTGTAGCATATTTATCTGCTGGCGCAAAATTTCATAGTTTTGCATATCGATCTTTAGCGTTCTTTTTTGAGTTTCTAGCTCATTTTGCTTAGAGAGGAGCATCTGGCTTGTCTTTGTGACATTTTCTTCAAGCTCTTTTATCTTTGCTTCTTTTAGATCAAGCTTAGCGCTTAAATTCTTTAGCTCACCCTCGTTTGAGCCAAGTTTTTGTGACTGCAAAGAGATGGTTTGGTTTTGATCAAATAGCGTTTTTATAAATTTAGTTGTCTTTGTATCGAGTGCTTTTAGATCTTCTTGGCTCTTTTTAAGGCTCTCCTCGCTTAAACTTAGCTTTTTGCTTAGCTCATTTAGAGTTGAGTTTGCGTCTAAATTTTGCTTTTCAAGCTTTTTATTTAGAGCATTTGCCCTCTCAAGCTCTTTTTTAAGCGAGCTTATATTTTCATTTGCAAGCTTGTTCTCTTGCTCGCTTTTTAAACTCTTTTGCTTTAGATCATCAAAGCTTTTATGAAGTGCCGCAAGTGAGGCATTTAGCTCTAAATTTTTGCCATTATAGCTTTGCGCCATTAGATCTTTTGAGTTTAGGTTTTTCTTGATCTCTTCAAGCTCGTAAATTCTATCTTTTAGTGCAGTCTTGTTTGATTCAAGAGCCTCCTGCAAGTCGATTATCTTGTTTGCCTTTTTAGAAAGCTCATCCTCCATAACGCTCTTTTGTGTCTCAAAGCCATCATTTAGCGCATTTATCTCTTTTTCGTAGCTAAATTTTTGAGTGTTAGCGTCATTTTTAACTCGCTCGATCTCCTCTTTTAAAAGCAAAATTTCTTTTTTCTCGCCTCTATCTTTTTCGCTTTGAGCTTTTTCATACTCTTTTATAAGAGCTTCCTTTTGCGCAAGTGTCGCGTTTAGCTCGTTATTTTGCTCTTTTAAAGCGGTGTAGTTTGCCTCGAAGCTCTCTTTAAATTTATTAAAGCTGGCCTTGGCATCTTTAAGCTTGCTCTCATCGTCACTTTTAGCGTCATTTATCGCATTTTCAAGGTCGATTATCTTTTTCTCGTAAGCCTTTGAGCTCTCTATCATATCAGCTTGCGCTTCATTTAGGCGCTTTGTCAAAGCTTGGATATTTTCAAAGTGTTGCGCCTCAAGCTCGCCAAGAGCCTTTTGATTTTTTTCAACTATCTCGTTTTTTTCATTTTCGATATTTCTTTTCATCTCTGAAATTTTGCTTATGAAGTCTAAATTTTTCTCGCTCATATCGACATTATCAGCGGCTAAAATTTCATTTTTTTTGCTTAGCTCGCGCACTTGCTCTTGAAGCTCATTTACATTGTTTGATAAATTTAGATCCTTATCATCAACAAAATTTTGCATGTAGCTCTTTGGCGTGATGTAGCCGCCATACTCGTAAAGATCGTCTTTGCTTACATATCTTTGCTTCTCTTCTTCTGGGAGATCATCAAAATTTATAGAATAAATCGTTTGATTAGTATCTTTTGGCGCCTCGTCATCTTTTTGAAATTTCAAAAACGAGAGAGAAAAGCCAGCTATCAGACAAACAATAGCTAGTGCGATTTTATTTATCAAGCTTGTGCCTTGCCTTTTAAGATATCTTTGATAACGCTATGAGCGTGATTTAGTCCGACTACTATCGAGCCGCCATTTTTTAAAACGATGTCGCCTCCCACGTATAGTCCTGGCACGCTACTTTGGTAATTGCTATCAACTATCGGAGTGCCTTTTTCATCAGTTTTTATCTGACATTTTTGTAAAAAATCAACCGGACTTGAGCCACCGATCGCATAAACAACCCTGTCATAGACACGGATCTTGCCATTTTCATAATGCACTCTTACCTTGCCTGATTCATTATCGATCTCGGTTATATCGTGATTTAGCCTTACTTTTATCTTATTATGCTTCTCAAGCTCCCAAAGTGCGCTTAAATTTGTCTCATTTACACGGCTAAATTTATCTTTTCTGTAAGCGATCGTAGTTTTGTTATACTGACAAAGCTCGATAGCATACTCAACTGCAGAGTTACCACCACCCACAACTAGCACTTTTTCGCCGTTTGTGCAGTTATCAAGGTTAAAATTTACAACTGAATTTAGTGATGGTGGGATCTTATAGTCAGGTTTGTTTGGTCGCCCCATTTTGCCGATAGAAACCATCACATTTTTGGCTTCATAGACAGCTTTTGAGGTAGTTACTTTAAAAATTTCTCCCTCTTTTTTTACGCTTTCAACCTCAGAGTTAAAAAAAGCCTCGATATTCTCAGAGTCAAGTAGCTTGTCAAAATAATCAAGTGTACTCTCTTTTGTGCCATCTTCAAACGAAACTAGCCCATGTATCGTGCTATCTTGCCCTTTATACTCTTTATCAACGCGTTTATTGTCTTTATAAAATTTTCTGATCGTTTGACTGTGGTTGTCGCCTTTTTCAAGGAGCAAAACATTACTTAAGCCATTTCTTTTAGCCTCTACTACGCTAGCTATGCCACAAGGTCCGCCGCCAACTACTATTAGATCATAAATATTTGCCATATTTTTCTCCAAATTTTATAAATTTCAAGCTTTTTTAACTAGATCAGCCATCAAAAATGCAAGCTCAAGCGCCTGATCAGCGTTTAGTCTTGGGTCGCACTGCGTCTCGTACCTTTGCTCTAGCGAGCTCTCTGTTAGCTTTAAAGCCCCGCCCGTGCACTCAGTCACGTCCTGACCGGTCATCTCAAGATGCACGCCGCCAGCTCTTGTGCCCTCAGCTTTGTGAATTTCAAAAAAGCTTCTAACCTCGCTTATAACCTTGTCAAACTCACGAGTTTTGTAGTTATTTGAGGTCTTAACTGTGTTGCCGTGCATCGGGTCTATGCTGTAAACGATATTTAGCCCCTCGCGTTTTAGCTCTCTTAAAATTTTAGGTAAATTTTCGCCGATCTTATCAGCGCCCATTCTGATTATCACATTTAGTCTGCCAGCTTCATTCTCTGGATTTAGCTTATTTGCAAGAGCAATGACGTCTTCTGCATTAGCACTTGGTCCGATCTTAACGCCGATAGGGTTTTTCACGCCGCTTAAAAAATGCACGTGAGCGTCGTTTACGCCGCGTGTTCTCTCGCCTATCCAAAGCATATGAGCCGAGCAGTCGTACCACTCGCCACTAAGGCTATCAACCCTAGTTAGAGCCTCTTCATAAGGTAAAAGTAGCGCCTCGTGAGATGTATAAACTGCTGTTTGATTTATCGCTGGGGTGTTTGCCGAAGTGATACCACAAGCCGCCATGAAAGATAGCGTCTTAGTTAGATCATCAGCCAGTTTTGCGTACTGCTCGCTGATCTCTGGCTTTTTAACAAAGCCTAAATTCCACTTATGCACCTGATGAAGGTCAGCCAAACCACCTCTTGAAAAGGCTCTTAAGAGGTTCATCGTCGAGGCGCTTTGATAGTAGGCCTCTATCATGCGTTTTGGGTCGGCAACTCTAGCCTTTTCCTCAAATTCAAAGCCATTTATGATGTCGCCTCTATAGCTTGGCAACTTAACGCCATTTACCTCTTCATAGTCGCTACTTCTAGGCTTTGCAAACTGCCCTGCTACGCGGCCTACTTTGACCACTGGACAGCCACCACCAAAGGTTAAAACTATCGCCATTTGAAGCAAGACCTTAAACATATCTCTGATGTTGTTTGCGTTAAAATTTGTAAAGCTCTCAGCGCAGTCGCCACCTTGAAGCAAAAAAGCCTCGCCATTGCAAACTTTTGCAAGCTCATTTTTAAGACTTCTAGCCTCACCAGCAAATACCAAAGGCGGAAGTGCTTTTAGTTTTTCTTCAGCCTCTTTTAGCTCTTTTAAATTTGGATAAGTTGGTTGTTGCAAGATGTTAAATTCTCTCCAACTATCTCTGTTCCAAGTCATAAATTTTTCCTATCTTTTACCTTGATTTAGCGCAGATTATATCACGCAAAACTTAAAAAATAAAAGCCATTAATGGACTATTAAAGATATTTTGCATACAATCGCTACTTTAAATTTACCCAAAAAAAGAGAAGATTTTTTTCATGATAAAAGGCATATTTTATTCGCTTTTAGCCTCAGTTTTATTTAACTGCATCTACTACATGTCAGTGCTCATGAACCCCATCAGCACACAAGCTCTTATTGGATACCGCATGATCTTTGCCATGCCTTTTGTCATCGCCGCCATTTTTTTGTTAAAACAGCAGCGAAATTTCAAATTTTTACTTCTAAAAATAAAGCTAAAACCTAAAATTTTACTAGTTTTGCTTGCTACCTCGCTCATCGTCTCATTTCAGATGTGGCTCTATCTCTGGGCTCCAAGTAACGGCGCAGCGCTAAAAGTCTCGATAGGCTACCTCATCATGCCAATAGTCATGGTCCTTTTTGGACGGATATTTTTCAAAGAGCACCTCTCTAAAACAAAGTTAGCATCGATATTTTTCGCTGCCATTGGCGTCTTTAGTACAGCAGTCATTAGCGGTGGCATCTCGTGGGAGAGCGCTGTAGTTTTTTGCCTTTATCCAGTCTATTTTACCATTAGAAAGTACTACAACCTTGCAAATTTCTCAAGCTTTGTTATCGAGATAATTTTTATGTTTTTATTCTCATTTTATTTTGCGCTCACAGCCGATATGGACTACGTAATGAGCCAAAACCCAAACATCTACTATCTGCTCATCTTGCTTGGTGCTATCAGCGGCATAGCCCTCATCGCCCAGATCCTCTCAAGCACGCTCGTGCCGATAAATGTACTAGGTTTGCTTACATATTTTGAGCCTATAATGATGCTTTTTGTCTCATTTGCCATCGGCGAGAGACTGGAGAAAAGCTCATACTTTTTGATGATCTGCCTAGCCATCTCTGTCACGCTTTTGATGATAGATAGTATAAATTCTATAAAAGGCGACAAAAATACCAAGACTAAATGAGAGCCAAAAAGGCGTTATTCTCGCGCTTAGCGCCTTTTTTATGTGGGGGTTTTTGGCGGTTTATTTCAACCTCTTTAGTAAAGATGTCGATGCTTATGAAATTTTAGCCCACAGGATCATCTGGTCATTTTTCTTGATGGCGGCAGTGCTTTGCATTAATGGCAAAATGGGCGAAATTTTTGCGCTTCTTAAAGATATCCGCTCGCTAAAGGCTCTATTTTTAAGTGGTATTTTTATCACCATAAACTGGGGCGTTTATGTCTATGCGGTGGGTAGCGGCAAAATTTTAGACACGAGTTTGGGATATTTTATAAATCCCTTGATAAGCATGCTCCTTGGTGTCATCATCTTTAAAGAACGCCTAAGCAAAGCTAGCGCCATAGCCGTTTGCATCGTCATCACAGCCGTCTGCGTACAAATTTATGCCAAAGGTGGCCTGCCACTTGTCTCTATCATCTTGCCACTTTCGTTTGGATTTTACGCGATGGTTAGAAAGATGGCGAAGATTAGCGCATTTAATGGGCTTTTTATCGAAACATTTTTTATGTTTCCATTTGCGCTTGGCTACGTTTTATGGCTGGTTTTTCACTCGCAAAGCCACTTTGGACTAAACGAGGACTCGCTTTTAATGATCGCTTCAAGCATCGTAACCATCGTGCCACTTGTCGCTTTTAACGCAGCTACGACAAGGATAAATTTAACGACGATTGGCTACTTGCAATACATCTCACCAACCATCGCGATCCTTTGCGCGGTCTTCATTTATGGCGAAATTTTAGATGGCTACAAAGTCATCTCATTTTGTATGATCTGGCTGGCGCTTGCGATAATTAGCGTGGATAAATTTAGAAAAAGGAGTAAAAATGAATAGCGTTACGATCTATTTGCTGCTTGCATTTTTTGCAGCGCTTATTTTATATTTTCAGATACAAAAATTAACCAAAAAACTTGACGATGAAGGGGCAGTGCCAGCTTATCAAAAAGCTGCGCAAGAGGTTTTAGAAAATTTAAGCAACGCTGAAAAATACCCTAAATTTTGCAACATTATCTTAAAAAAGATAAATGCTCTAAGGCAGGACATACTCTTTGAAGATGCGCTAAACGAGGCTGGCAACAAGGACAAAGCTCTTGATCAGCTCGAGCAGACAAGAGATAAGCTAGAAGCGCTTTTGAAACAAGAAAATGCAAACTGGGAGAGCGAACTGGTTGAAATTTTAGACGAGATAGACAGCTTTGTAAAACTAAATTTAAAAAACGGCGAAGATAGAGCCGAAGAGCTAAGGGACGAGCTAAAAAAAGAATTTGATGGGTTGTGAAAAGATATTCAAAAGGTCTAAAGCTATAAAATAACAAAAACTAAGGATAGGAACATGATAAGTGATAGTTTAAAAAATGAAATATTAGATGGACTTGAATATTTTAAAAATGCACAAGGTAAAAAGTATAATGCAGGCGACACAAGAACTAAAACTTTTTTAAGTAATTTCCGAAAAAATTTAATTATTTTTACAGATAAGCTATTTAGTGGTTTTAACAGTAGCGGTAAAGGAATGTGGCTAAAACAAGACGGCAAAACCATTCAAAATTACATATGGAATAGATATCAACCTTTTAAGAATGAATCTCATTTGGTTGTTTATTTTGCTGCTTTAGCAGAACCGAGTATCTTTTATGTATCCATAGGTCTGATTGATGATAAGTTAGAAAATACAGAAAAAAAATTAAAAAATGAAATATATAACTTCCTGGAGTCGGAATGCAAAAAGATACATATACCTGGCTTCAAGCTTGATAAACTTGCATGGGAAAAATATATATATTTTGCCATAGAGAATGTAGACACTTTTACAACTCTTGACTACACAAGCTTACTTAATGCACTAACAAATGTATATCATCTAACATATGAGAAATTTTATAAAAATACAGAAAACAATCAACAAAACAATAGTGATAATGAAGGATATAAAATGACCGATGATGACAAGAAATTAACTTATCCACTTAATCAAATCTTATATGGCCCTCCAGGAACTGGAAAGACATATGGCGTTGTTCGTAAAGCACTAGAAATTATAGAAGGCAATGCTTCCGATAATAGATCTAAATTTAAAGAGTATGTAGAAAAGGGACAAATAAAATTTATCACATTTCATCAAAGCTATGGATATGAAGAATTTGTCGAGGGTATAAAAGCAGAAACCAAAAACGATAATGTATCATACAAAATAGAAGATGGAGCATTTAAAAGTATCTGCAAAAGAGCCAATGGTGATAAGATACTACTAAAAGACGCAAAAGAAGAACTAACGGAAGATGGCTTTAAAAAGCTATATAAAAACTATGTCGATAAACTACCAATTTTTTCAAATAATATGTATGGAAAAATATTAGAAACTCCTACCGATAAACAGCCATTTTATCTATATAAAAATAATCAATTTTCTATTTTGGTTAAGCCTCAAAATAGCAATGATCCAAAAACCATATCTTGTGACAAATTAATTAAAGATATATTTCATAATGATAACTATGGAATGCCTTCTTATGAGCCAGTGATTATTCAAGATATTTTGGGTCAGGAATATGAAAGTTATAAAGCAAATCACATTAATCAAAATTACATCTTAATCATCGACGAAATCAACCGCGGAAATATCTCTAAAATTTTTGGTGAGCTCATAACTCTTATAGAGCCGTCAAAAAGGCTCGGGGCAGATGATGAGATAATGGTCGAGTTGCCATACTCAAAAGAGAAATTTGGAGTGCCGTCAAATTTATACATAATAGGCACGATGAATACAGCAGATCGCAGCATAGCTCTTATGGATACGGCTCTTAGAAGAAGGTTTGAATTTATAGAGATGATGCCAGAATACGATACGCTAAATGAAACAATCATTGAAGGTATCAATGTAGGTGAAATGCTAAAAACGATAAACGAGCGCATAGAGTATCTTTACGACAGAGATCACACGATAGGGCATGCTTATTTTATAAATGTGTCAGACATAAAAACGCTTGCAAATGTCTTTAAAAATAAAATTTTACCACTACTGCAAGAGTATTTTTACGACGACTGGGAGAAGATTAGGCTTGTTTTGGGAGATAGTCAATTTATCAAAGAAAAGAAGCCAGCAAATGCTTTATTTAAAAGCGGCACTGACTATATAAACGATAAAATTTTATACGAAATAGACAAAGAAGCTTTTTATGACAAGCAAAACTATCTAAAAATTTACAATTCAACAAGTAGCCAAGTAGATGAAGCAAAGCCAGCTAACGATAACTGAGTTTGAGCGCATATATCAGCACGATATATGCAAAAAAGACTTTGGCGATATAGAAAATTTTATCCTTAAAAATAGCGATGAAAATGCGCCGTTTTTAAGGATAGCAAGCGGGGTTGGCGGGAAATTTATACAAGCTAGAAACTATGTCGGCGTCTTGAAGACAAAAAGTGGCTTCACTATAGAGATTTTGCCAAAAATAGCAGACAAAAACGACGTCGAAAGATCGAAAGCAGTTTTTATAAAAATGCTAAGAACGCTAAAAAATTTCCCATTTAAAAGCTCAAATTTAGCCAGTTTAAAAACACAAAATTTACCGCTTTTGGAAATTTTCATCTCTATGTTTTTGTGCGAGCTTGAAGCTCTTGTAAAAAAGAGGATAAAAAGCGACTATGTGGCGCTAGAAGAGAACCTAAATTTCCTAAAAGGAAAGCTTAATATAAACGAGCAGATAAAAAGAAATAGCATCCACAAAGAGCGGTTTTACGTAGGATACAGCGAATTTTTAAGCGATATAAAGATAAATAGGATCATAAAAACAACGCTTAAATTTCTATACAAAAAGTCAAATTCTAGTAAAAATCAGCAAAAAATACGCGAGCTTTTGTTTATATTTGATGAGGTTTCGGAGTGTGAGGATTATAAAAATTTCTTTGCAAAGCTTGTCATAAACCGCCAAGTAAAGCACTATGAGCAAACTCTTTTGTGGTGCAAGATCTTTTTACTTAACAACTCTTTTACACCACACAAAGGCGATGATCTGGCCCTTGCCTTGCTATTTGATATGAATGCACTTTTTGAAAGCTATGTTGGAAATTTTATAAAGAAAAAGTTTCCAGGCACTATATTACAACACTCAGAAAAACACCTCGTAGAAGAGCCAAAAAGTTTTAAACTAAGGCCTGATATATTTTTAAAAGGCAAATTTATAGCCGACACAAAATGGAAGATCATAAAGTCAAAAGATGATATCTCACAAGCCGACCTATATCAGCTATATGCTTATGGCAAAAAACATGAGTGCAGCAATCTTTACCTAATATATCCAAAGATAGAGGGTATAAAACAAGAGTTTATGAAGTTTGGATACGACGATGAAATGCTGCTTGAAATTTTATATTTTGATCTTGAAAAAGACGAAAATAACGCAAATTTACTAATCTAATTTTCAAAAAAACAAATTTAAAGCTTCGCTTTTAGAGCCATTATCCTCTTGTATGAAGCGTCGATTCGCTCTTTGCTGATCTTTTTCTCATTTACGGCGTCAATTATGATCTGAGTGACCAGATCGGCCGTTCTTTGGTTATTTATCTTAAACTCACTAAAGAGCAAGATATCGCCACCAGCGTTTATAAATTTCACCACTTTTTGTGCCAATGTCTCGTCGCCAACGCCTTTCATCAGCATATCATCGCTGATAACCACGCCATTAAATTTAAGCTCATTGCGAAGCAGATCGGTTATTATTTTTTTAGAAAGTGTGGCTGGATTGTCCTCGTCGATGCCCTTTACAAAAAGATGTCCGACCATGATGATCTGCGCTCTACCTGTGCTTATAGCGTCTTTGTATGGCAGTAGCGCGTCTTTACTTAGCGTGACTTCGCTCTTATTTTTATGCGAGTCCTCTTTTGAGCCGCCATGCCCTGGGAAGTGCTTAAGTGTCGTTAGGATGCCCTGCTCTTTAAATGCGTCCATAAAGGCATCAGCGTAGATCACTACCTTGCTTGCATACTCGCTAAACGCCCTTTGCTTAGCGGCGATGATCGGCGAGTTTTCATCGTGCAGATCAACCACTGGGGCGAAATTTAAATTTATGCCACACTCTTTTAAATTTATAGCCATTTTTGAGTAGAGATCATACGCGCTTTTGATATCAAGCGTGCTTGCTACCTCGTATGCGCTAGGATATGGGCCGTCAAAGCTCTTATCCTTCATACGGCTTACGTTGCCGCCCTCTTCGTCGATAGCGATGAAAATTTTAGGACTTTTCTCTTTGATCGCCTTTATGCTAGCTTTTAGCTGGGCCTTGTTTGTGACATTTCTGCCAAGTAGCATCACACCGCCAAATCTCTCGTACCCAGCGTCGCTTAACATCGCGCGAAACGCAGCATCTTTTGTGCTAGCTCCGTTAAAGCCAACCATTATCATCTGCGAGACCTTGGCTCTTAGGCTCACCTCTGCGCCGTTTAACCCCAAAGCAAAAATAGCCACAAAAAGTATAAATTTAAAAGCTCTCATCTTCTTCCTAAAAGCGATTTTACGCTCTCAAAAACGTCTTTGCCATTTAGCATATTTTCAACCTCGCTAGCGATGGGCACATATATGCCCTTTTCTTTAGCGATCTTGCTAATGGCCCTTGCAGTATCCACGCCCTCTGCTACCTCGCCAAGCTCATTTAAAATTTTCTCTAATCTCTCGTGCCTTGCGATGCCTAGACCTACGCGGTAGTTGCGTGAGAGTATCGACGAAGCGGTTAAGAAAAGGTCCCCTGCGCCACTTAGCCCCATAAAAGTCTCATCTTTTGCACCAAAAAATTTGCCAAATCTAGCCATCTCAACAAGCCCACGTGAAATGAGACTTGCTCTTGCGTTGTTGCCAAGACCAAGTCCGTCGCAGATGCCACCAGCTATGGCGATCACGTTTTTATAGGCTCCGCACACCTCAGCGCCGATCACATCATCAGAAGTGTATGCCTTCATATAGCTTGGGAAAAATGAAGCAAATTTCAAAGCTAAATTTTGATTTTTAGAATTTACCACCAAAGCACAAGGCAGCTTTTGCATGATCTCTTTTGCAAAGGTCGGCCCAGAAAGAAAGGCCAAATTTTCTCTATCAACAAAGTCTTCATAAATTTCATTTAGAAATTTAAGATTTGCCGTGTCTATGCCCTTGCTGGCGACTAGGATCTTTTGACCTTTGTTTTTGTAGTTTTGTTTTAGCCATAAATTTGTAGCTTGCGTTGGGATCGTGCAGACTAGGTATTCGCACTCCAAAGCTTCATCCAAGCTTACAAAATTTGGCATCTCTCTTGGCGTTCTTGAGCTGATGACGCACTCGTTATTTTCACTAAATGCGTGAAAAAGCGCACTGCCCCACTTGCCAGCTCCGATGACTGCTATGCTCATTTTAGCCCTTTGTTAGCCTATTTTGGCCTTTAAAAGCTCATTGACCTTGCCTGGGTTAAAGGCACCCTTGCCCTCTTTCATCACTTGACCGACAAAGAAGCCAAACATCTTATCTTTGCCGTTTTTATACTCTTCGACTTTGTCGGCGTTTGCAGCTAAAATTTGATCTATGATCGCGATGATCGCTGAGTCATCACTCACTTGTTTTAGGCCAAGCTTTTCTATGACACTATCGACGTCTGCGTCATTTTCCATTAGATAGTCTAGCACCTCTTTTGCAGCTTTGCCGCTTATCGTGCCATCTTCTATGCGTTTTAGTAAATTTATCATCTTAGCGCTGCTAACTGGGCTTGTCTCGATCGTCACGCCGTTATTTAAACGTCCAAGAAGCTCGACTATAAGCCACGTAGTAGCGAGCTTTGGCTGAATTCCAGCGGCAATTAGCTCTTCAAAATATCTTGCCATCTCAACGCTTTGGGTTAAATTTAGCGCATCACTCTCTTTTACGCCTAACTCGCTAACGTATCTTGCGACCTTTTGCTCGGCAAGCTCTGGAATTTTGATCGCTTCGTTATACATCTCTTCTGGCACTTCAACAGGGAGCAAGTCAGGGTCAGGGAAGTACCTATACTCCGCGCTATCCTCTTTGCCACGCATCGATCTTGTCACTAAATTTGTCGTGTCAAACAGCCTTGTCTCTTGATAGACCTCTTCGTCATATTTGCCATCTTCCCAAGCTGCACTTTGGCGTTCTACCTCGTAGTCGATCGCTTTTTGGATAAATTTAAATGAGTTTAGGTTCTTTATTTCAACCCTTGTGTAAAGCTTTGTGTCGCCTTTTGGACGGATAGAGACGTTTGCATCGCAGCGGAAGCTACCTTCTTGCATATTTGCATCGCTGATGTTTAAAAAGCGAAGGATCGAGTGCAGTTTCTTAAGATAAGCCACCGCCTCGTCGCTACTTCTAAGGTCTGGCTCGCTAACTATCTCAAGAAGCGGCGTGCCAGCTCTATTTAGATCGACCAAGCTCTCGTTTTCTTCGTGGATATTCTTGCCAGCGTCCTCTTCAAGGTGCGCTCTAGTTACGCCGATGCGTTTTTTAGTGCCATTTACGTCGATGATGAGCTCGCCGCCTTCTACGATAGGTATCTCAAACTGTGAAATTTGATATGCCTTTGGAAGGTCTGGGTAGAAGTAGTTTTTTCTATTAAAGACTGATTTTTTATTTATCTTAGCGTTTATCGCTGTGCCAAAGCTGATCGCCTTTTTTACAGCCTCTTTGTTTAGCACAGGTAGCGCTCCAGGCAGAGCTAGGCAGGTCGGACAAACGTGGGTGTTCGCCTCGTCGCCAAAGCTAGTCGAACAAGAGCAGAAAATTTTAGTTTTTGTATTAAGTTGAGTGTGAACTTCTAAACCGATAACGACTTCAAACATATTTTTACCTTTAAATTTATGCAAATTTTTAGTGCGTATTTTAGCGATACTTTCTTTTAAAATATCTAAAGGGGAGCTTTGAAGGAAATTTAAAAACACTAACAATTCGTAACATTAATGATAAAAATTTAAATTACAAATTAAATATTTTTCGTAAGAAAAAAATAATATAGCTATAATCAAAAAAGACAAAATTTTATGAAAGGAGCTTGTATGAGCGACAAAGAAAATGTTGTTTTAGAAGATGGCGAACGCATGCTGTCTCCAGTTCCGATGTCTGAGCGACGCCCGACATTTAACCAGATAATGGTATGGGTAGGTTTTGGCTACGTCGTTACTGGACTTTTCATAGGTGGCGTTCTAGCCGGTTTTGGCGGAAAGCCTGGCGTCTCACCTCAAACCGCCATTTGGGCGATCATTTTAGGTATGGGCTCGCTAAGTATCATCACTGCGCTACTTGGCATAATGGCTCAAAAAACAGGCATGAGCCTAGCTCTAGTTTCTAGGTACTCTTACGGCATAAAGGGTGCAAATTTGCCAATGATCATCATGGCACTGCTCACACTTGGCTGGTTTGCCAGCATCACTGGCATGGTCGGTCAAATTTGGGGTTCATTTATAGGCAATCCAAGTGGCGTCATCGTCTTTGACCCAGCAAATTTTGGCTACAAAGATATCACACCGATCACGCTTGAGGTCTTTCTTGCTTGCTTTATCTTTGGCATCATCTTTACCATCACAGCATACGTAGGTATCAAAGCCATCGAGGCTATCGCTATCCCTATAAGCCCTGTTATCTTGATCATCGCAGTCTATGTTGGCTACGAGATGTTAGCAGAGGGCGGCGGAGCTGTAGCATTTCTAGAAAAGACCAAAAATATACAAGGTCTTGGGCTTGGAAATGCGATCACAGCTGTTGTTGGTAGCTGGATAGCAGGAGCTGTTATGGGCGTTGATCTATTTAGATTTAACAAGTCAGTAAAAGCTGTCATCGCTGGTGTCGTGGCTTGTTTTATACTAACAAACCCTCTTTTAAATATAGTTGGCTACATCGGCGCAGTAAGCGTTGGTCAGTTTAACTACGTAGAGTGGATGCTAACAAAGTCAGCCCTTTTAGCTATCATCGGTGTCATAGCTTGGACAGCATCGCTTTGGACTACAAATAACGCCGAGCTCTACTGCAACTCGCTATATACTGGTCCGGTACTCTCAAGCATAAATTTAAACATAAATAGAAAAAAACTAGTGCTACTAGCTGGCGTAGTAGGCACTGTGCTTGGCTCATTTGCCTTTTATCAAATGTTTTTTGCGTCGTTCATCACGATACTTGGTACATTTGCTCCGCCTCTTGCTGGTCCGTTAATAGCTGATTATTACATCATCAAAAAAGGAAAATACGACATCGCTAAATTTAATAGCGAACCAGACTATCACATGGCTGGCGTTATTTCATTTGTCATAGGCGCTTTGCTTGGATTTATCTTCCAGTACTATTTGCCACTTCCATTTGACCTACCATCAGGTCTTGTAGCGTTAGTTATTACGATTATTATCTATCCGATATTTTATAAAATTTTTAACAAGGAGATGAGATGAAAAAGGTAGTTTTAAACGAATTTAGCGCAAGAGAGCTAAAGCAAAAATTTGAGGCGCACGAGATAGATAGCGCTATCACGACCTTTGGTAGTTGCGAGAGCCACGGCTGGCACCTGCCACTTGGGCCTGATCTTTTTGTGCCTGAAGAGATCGCAAAAAGAGCGGCTTTAAGACTTGGAAAGACTATCGTTGTGCCAGGCGTGCCTTTTGGTACTTCTATCCACTACAACCAATTTCCTATGTCAGTCACTCTTAGATTTGAAACCACGATAGCGATCGCTGAAGACATTTTTGAGAGCCTTATAAACAACGGCATAAAACATATCATCATCCTAAATGGCCACGACGGCAATATACCTGCCCTTGAGATCGCTGCTAGAAAGGTAAAAGATAGACATAAAGACGCTGTTTTGGTCTTTATCCCTGCTTGGTGGAACATCACAGGAGCTAGACTAAAAGGTACATTTGACGTTTGGGACGGACTTGGTCACGGCGGAGAGGGCGAGACTTCTATAACTATGGCGGTTAAACCTGAGCTTGTAAATTTAGAATTTGCAAAGTCACAAGTGCCTCATGACGTTATCGGTTTTGGCGAGTTTAGCACCATCATCTGGGATATCAAAGAGGTAACAGAGACGGGTGCTACTGGAGATAGCACAAAAGCTAGCCTAGAAAAAGGTCAAAAGATGCTTGATTGTGTGACTGACTACGTTGTCGAGATCGTTGAAAAGCTTGAAAAAATGGGCTGGAAATACGACCATAGAAAATAAATTTATGTGCGCTAGAAATGGCGCACTTTTTTACTGCTTAATTCTTCACTAAATTTAATACTTTATTTTTATTTTGAGATGTTGCTTGAAAGTTAAATTTGATAGATAGTAGAAATTTCAAAAAGAGAAAAGCCATATAAAAATATGGCTTTAAATTTTAATGCTCGTGCTCGTCGATAGCGACTGCACCAGCTAGATAAACGTAAGTTAGCATCATAAAGATAAATGTTTGCAAAACAGCCATAAGCGTTAGAAGTGCAAACGCTGGAAGCGGTGCAAACCAAGGTGCAAGTGTAAGCATCGCAAGCAAGAACAAGTCATCGCCTTTGATGTTACCAAAAAGACGGAAAGATAGCGAAACTACACGTGAAAGATGTGAGATGACCTCGACTGGAAACATAATAGGAGCTAGAAATTTGTTTGGTCCCATGAAGTGTCCAAAGTATTTGAAAAAGCCATTTTCTCTAATGCCCTCAAAGTTATAGTAAATAAATACAACCAAAGCCAAAACTAGAGTTAAATTTAAGCTTGAGCTTGGTGACTCAAAGCCAGGGATGATGCCGATGACGTTTGAGAAAAATACGATAAAACCGATAGTTGCGACAAGTGGGAGGTATTTTCTAGCTAGCTTTTCGCTGCCTAAAGTATCCTTGCCCATAGAGATAACGCCCTCTAAATAAGCCTCAACTATGTTTTGAAGACCTCTTGGCACAAGCTGCATTTTACTCCTTGCGATGTAAGCAACGATGAGGATGATCAAAGCTACAAGGCAAAAGTGAAACGCATAGACAAAGGCATGTGAATGGTTTAGCAAATTTGAGAATAGAAACAAATCTTTCATTGATTTACCTTAGATTTAGAATTTTGCGTGATTGTAACAAAATTATTGTTAAAACATTTTTAATTTTAAGCCTTGAAGTAGTCAAAAAGCAGTTTGCAAATGGTCGCTGCGACAACTATCAAAAACATCGTTCTAATAAATTTGACCTCTTTTTTGATGACTAAAATTGAGCCAAAATAAGCTCCTAAAATTTGCCCCACAGCCATCAAAAAGCCAACTAGCCAAAGTATCTGCCCGCCTGCTATAAAAACGCCAAGAGCTACGATGTTGCTGGCGAAATTTAAAGCCTTTGTGTGAGCGACCGCCTTTTTTAAATTTAGCCCAATTAAAGCCACCATCGCAAACATCCAAAACGAGCCTGCTCCTGGGCCAAAAAAGCCATCATAAAAGCCAAGAATTAGTCCAAATATGATATAAAAAAGCCTCTCATTCATCTTTGCAGCCCTGTCGCTCTCACCTATTTTTGGCATAAAAAGCGTGTAGATGAAGATGGCGATTAGCAAAAATGGGATGATTATTTTTAAGAAATTTGCATTTAAAAATAAGATGAGCGTTGCGCCGATGGCCGCTCCAATAAATGTAAAAACTATGCCAACAAAGCACTCTTTGTAATTAATCAGCCCTTTTTTGGTGAAATTTAGCGTTGCCGTGAAGCTGCCAAATACGCCTTGAAGCTTGTTTGTGCCAAGGGCAAGATGAGGTGGCACGCCCATAGCCATGATGGCTGGCAAAGTGATCAGTCCGCCGCCTCCTGCGATCGCGTCGATAAAACCGCCCAAAAACGCAGCGACAAAAAAGACAGTGTAGCTAAGTAGGTCAAATTCCATTTTTGTTCTTTGTAAATTTAAGTTTAAAAGCGGATTGTAGTTTAAAATTTTGAAATTTCATCTTAGAAATAGAGGTTAAATTTGAGCGTGAAATTTGAAAAAGCCTTTAAACATATAAATTTAAAGGCTTTTTGTGGGCTTAATTATTTAATAACGCCGCAAAGCATTCTAGCGCCGCCACCGCCAAGTGCTTTTGGCTGGTCGCTGTGGTTGTCACCACCGACGTGAACCATTAGTGAGTGACCTTTTAGCTCGTCAAGGTTTTTTATCTTTGGAGCTAGCACTGGGTAGTTTGCATTGCCCTCAGCATCTACGTAAAGCGCTGGTAGATCGCCTTTGTGACCCTTATCGTCCCATGCAAATGAGTGCATTTTTGTCTCAGCTGGATCCCAGTGACCGCCTGCTTTCATACCAAGACCTTTTTCAGTCGCGCCACAATCAGCATTTTGATGAACGTGAAAGCCATGAAGTCCTGCAGGAAGACCTTTTAAATTTGGAAAAAACGCAACGCCGTAGTTTGTCTTAACAGCTACTACTTCGCCAACGCTCTTATCGCCCTTTTCGCTTAGCTCATTAACAGGTATGACTAGATGTTCGCCAGCCTTTGGATCAAAGTGATGACCCTCGTGAGCAAAAAGCAAAGTTCCTAAAACTGCACTTAGTAAAACGATTTTTTTCATACAAGCTCCTTATGGATAAAATTGTATGGTAAGTCTATCCTAAATTTAAAAATTTAGCAATAATTTTTATTTTTTAAGATTTTTTACGATAGTTTCTAGCTCTTTGCTCTGCCCTATCCTGTAAAGCGCAAAGTCGTATTTTATCGGGTCTAGCTCGTCAAATTCTCTAAGTTTTTTTGTAAGCTCTATGACCGCTTTAAAATCGTAGCTCTTTCTATTTATAAGTCCTAAATTTAATGAAACCCTATGTGTGTGCACGTCAAGTGGCATCAAAAGTCTATCTTTTGGCAAATTTTTAAATAGTCCAAGGTCGATGTCACTATCTCGCACCATCCAGCGAAGATACATATTGTAGCGTTTATATGGGCTTTGTGGCTCCCTCTCAAAACTCTTACCAAAGAAAAACTCATATCCGTCCGAGCGGTAAGAATTTAGCCCGTAAATAAATTTAATAAGCTCATTTACGCCCTCTATCATCTCGCCGTTTTTTGCAAGACCTTGGCGCAAAATTTCTTCTATGTTGCCCTCTTTTTTCAGGCGTGAAAGCGTGATGAAAATTTCTTTTACGTCGTTTTCATTTTGAAAGCGGTATTTGAAATTTGACAGATTTTTCTTGATATTTTGCTCGCTCTCATCAAGCAAGCTAAATTCAAGCGAATTTAGAAATTTAACTATCATTTTTGCGTTGCCATAAGCAAATAACGCACAAATGAGCGCTATGTTTGGCTCTTTAAATTTAGTAGCTACTTGAAGTGGGTCCGGGGCGTCAAATAGCCCCGAATTTGTATTTTTGCTAAGTACGTGTGTGTCTAAAAGGCTCTTTAGTTCGCTCATTGTTTTAGTGAAAGAAGCGTGTCAAGCATCTGATCAACGGTCGTGATGATCTTTGCAGCTGCGCCGTAGCTTGCTTGAAAGCGGATTAAGTTTGTAAGCTCTTCGTTGGTATCTACGCCGCTTGTTGATTGAAATTCCTCTTCAGCAGTCCTTTGCAAAGATGTGTTTGTATCGTGGATAGTGTTGTTCGCCTCAGTATCGCTCGCCATATCGGTCGTAAAATAGCGGTAATACCCCTCAATAGTCTCATCTCTATCAAGCGCAGTGCCACTTGAGTAAAATGTCTGCTTTTGGTACTGAAGCTGGATCATCTTGTTTGCAACTTCGTTATTACCCACGACTGGCTTTGAGTATGCGCGAAGCTTTGTGTGATCTTGAGTGAAATTTTGATTGATACCTATTGTATTTGAGTTTGTGCCAGAGAAAAATCTGTTGATACCAACAACGCCTGGGAAATTTGTGCCGTGATCGACTATTGAGATGCTATAAAGCCCTTGAGCTTGCTTTGGTATGAGCGCAAATGTGCCTTGGTGCGTGTTTTTATCATAAAAATACGACGCTTCAAAGAAGTCATCGACGTCATTTAGCATGTTGTTGTCGTTGTTATCGTCTGAATTTGAGTTAAAATCCTGCACAACAGAGTTGCCGTATTTTGTATCGTTCATCGTCGTTGTGCCGTTTATCTCGATGGTCTTTTTGGCTACGACGTTACCCTTGTTGTCATAAACGATAGCATCAAAACTGCCATTTCTTATGCTGTTGTCGTGGTTCATCAGCGTCTTGTCGTTTTCTAGATAGCTGATCGGATCTGAGTTTGAAATTTCAACTGCAGACTCGGCATAGACGTTATTTGTGCTAGTTATTAAAGTTTTTGAAAATGTATTTAGATTGTCTATATATTTTTGGATGATACCATCGCTAAATTTATCATTATCTGGCTCGTAGTTGCGGCCTCTAAGATCAAGCGCGGCACCTATCTTGCCATTTGTGATCTTCTCCTCCATAGGGATGCGTCTGCCATCTTCTCTTTCATAATAAATTTTCGTGTATTGCCCACTCTCAGTTGAGCTCATAGAAATTTCATGAAAATTTACGCCATCAACTATGCTCACACCGCCGATATTTAGGTTGTAGTATCTTCCTTGATCGCTTATGCCTGTATCTATCCTTGACTCGCTTTTTAGATCGCTTTTATAAACAGCTGTATTTACCAGCTTTGACATAGCAAGCTCGAGCTCATCGCGCTTATCACGAAGGTCGTTTGCATTTATCTTGATGCCAGCGTCTGCACCTGACTCTACTCTTTGAATTTGTTTATTGATATTTGCTATTTGCTTGCCAAGTGAGTTTATCTCGTTTATATTTATCTTTATAGTCTCATCTATCTGCGTGTGCATATCATAAAGCATCTTTGATGAGCGGTTGATGCTAGCTGTTAAAACGCTAGCTTTGTTTATCAGATTTACCTTTTGAGCGCCCTCGTCTGGGTTTGAAGCGAAGTTGTTCCACGCAGCAAAATACTCCTGTATATCTTTTACCATGCCGTTATCTTTTAGATCTGGGAAGTATTTTGTCGCCTCTTGTAAAATTCTTTGCTTATAGCCTGTATTTTCTAAATTTGATGATGAATATTTTAGCCTTGAGTAGGCGAATTCATCGTGAAGTCTTGTCACAGTATCTACTTGTGTGCCTGTGCCAACGCCACCAGGGACAGTGTTCATCGCTGGAGATGCAGACTGCACCACACGCTGCCTTGTGTAGTAGTTGCTATCGGCGTTTGTGATGTTGTTTCCAGTTGTGCTTATTTGCACCTGGGCTGCATTTAGCCCTGAAACGCCTGTGCCTAATGACATAAAGATATTAGCCATTTGTTAAACCCTTGATTTGTAAAAATTATTATCTGTGCCGCTGCCGTCTTGTCCGTATTCATTAGTCTGAGTACCAAAGACTTTTTTGCTAAGCGAGTCAAAAAATTCCTTAACAACAACGACGTGTCTTGCATATTCTTTATTTACTTTATGCAAAATTTCAAGCTTTGAACGCATAAGCACTAGCTTTGACTTCACTTCATCATCTAAAACGTTTGCAAGTGTCGTAGTGCCACTCTCTTTTGAAACCCTTAATAGCTCTTTATCCAAAGATCTTTTAGTATCTTCAAAAGCGCGCACGAGAGCATTTTTCTTCTTCACACTCTCATCAACGCTTGAGTGCTTTGCCTCTTTTATGTTGGCGATATCTTGCATCGTTAAATTTATAAGCTCGTCTAGCTCGCCTATGGCCTCGTCCAAAAGCTTCTTTATCATTTAAATTCCTTTAAATTTAGAGCAACGCATCAGCCACAGCTTTTGCTGTTTTAGAGATATCTACCTGATAGGTGCCATTTGCTATTGCATCAGCTATCTCTTTTACTCTTGCGTTTTCGTTTGTTTTTACTTCTTTGTTTTCATTTTCAACTCTAGCATCGCTATTTTTATTTAGCGTATTTGCCTGGTAGTTTGGTCTTTGGTTCAAAGGAGTTATCATATCCATACCTCTTAAAATAAAATGTTTATATCACTACATCGGCAAAATATAAATTTACTTAAGAGTCTCTCTTCAAAAAATCGTATAAAAGTTCTGAAAAACCTAAATTTCCACTCAAAGCTTTGCTCATAGCGTCGTTATACATAGACTTGTAAATGTCGCTGCCAGCGGCTTTTGGATAGAGTGAGTTCTTATCATCTTCTTTTAAAGCGATATCAAGAACAGCTTTTACCATAAATGCTTCAAAAGCATCAGTTTGCTCTTTTAAAAGTGCATCTTGTTTGGCATTTGCGTTTTTTATCTTGTTTGCTGAGATATCACTATATGAATTTAGTGCTAGGGTGTTGTCTATTTGCATTATATTATCTCCAGATCGACTTGTATCGCGCCAACTCGTTTTAAATTTTCAAGTATCGAGATGATGTCGCTTGGTGTTGCTCCAAGCTTGTTTAGCGCTCTTGTCACGTTTGCAACGGTTGTTTTCTCGCCTGAAATTTTAAGTAAATTTTGACTAGGAGCCACCGAGGTGTCGCTACCTATATTTACATCATTTTGCGCCGCCTCTTCGTAGCTGTTTGGCTCTATCTTTATAGTTATAGCGCCGTGAGTTATCACGACTGGACTAACTACTGCGTTTATACCGCTAACTATCGTGCCAGTTCTCTCATCAACTACGATCTTCTCATCTGGCTTATACTCCACATCAAGGTCAAGCACAGCGCTTGCAAGCTCGATGATGCTAACATCATCTGGCTTTTTAACAATAACCGTTCTTGGATCGATCGCCTTTGCGGTATCGTCTGAGATGTTTGCATTTATGGCATTTTGGATATCAAGAGCGGTTTTAAAATTTGTATCTTTTAGGCTTAGTTTTATGCTATCTTGGTTGTATATATCGTAAGTGACTTCACGCTCCACAAGGGCGCCATTTAAGATAGTGCCAACGGTTGGGTGGTTGCCGCCACTTCTGCCTGCGCTCTTGCCACCGATACTAAGAGGCCCCTGGGCCAAAGCGTAGATATCGCCATCAACGCCTTTTAGTGGGGTCATAAGAAGTGTGCCACCTTGCAAGCTTTTTGCATCGCCGATAGACGAGATCTCTATATCAAGCTTATCGCCATGCCTTGCAAATGCAGGCAATTTTGCTGTCACCATAACAGCAGCTGCGTTTTTAGACTTGATATCATCTGGATTTATCTTGACATTTACGCCTTGAAGCATGTTTGATAGCGACTGGATCGTAAATTTTGACGTTGAGCCGTCTCCTGTGCCGTTTAGTCCGACAACTAAACCATAGCCTATTAGCTGATTATCCCTTACGCCAACGATGTTTGCAAGCTCTTTTATCTGCGTAGCAAAGGCTGAAGTAGCTATCACTGAAGCTGCTACAAAAGATAAAATTTTTTTCATATTTTTTCCTAAAATTTAGCTATTTTAGGTTTTTAAAGCAAAAGATGTTCCAAAATTTACTGAAAATAAGAGAGAGATGTGGCTCCAAATTTTTTAAATTTAACAAGCTTATACGTAGAAATTTCATAGCCAAATTTAAAGTCGCTGTTATGCTCAAAAACTATCATATAAATTTTCTCTTTTTTTAGTTGTGAGATCAAATTTACAAGCTTTTCGTAGATATCATCAAAACCAGCTCTTATGTCAAATGGCGGATCAAGATAGAGCAAAACCTTGCCATTTTGCGAATTTACAAGATCAGGCAAAAGCGCAAAGCTATCGCCATTTATCGCTTTTAAATTTGGACTTTGCAGGCTTGCAAGGTTGCTTTGTGTGATCTTAAAAGCAGCTCTATCTTTTTCGATAGCGATGGCCTCGCGCGCTCCGTTGCTAACAGCCTCGCTTGCCATCACGCCGCTTCCGCCAAAGCCCTCCATAAATGTAAGTGAGTAAATTTCATCTCTAATGACGTTAAAAAAGGACTCTTTTACGATGCTTTTTGTGCTTCTAGTCGTGCTTAGACTTGGTAGCTCAAGCCTTTTGCCTTTAAATTTACCACTTGAAATTTTGGTATAAAGCTTCACTGATTTGCCCTTAAAATTTCAAGCAGATCAGCTTTAAATTTATCGATTAAGAGTGATACTTTTTGCTCCAAACTCTTTTCATTTACTATTTGATCTGACTCTTTTGCCTTTGAAATTTGCGTGGCTGAGTAAAACTCCTCAAGCGTATCAAGAAGAGTGGCTCTTGTGAATGGATGAGAGAGATGAGCGTTCTTACCTATTATAAATAGCGGTTTTTTTGTGACGATCTCGCGGTCACTTACTACAAAATCACAATCCTTATGATGAGCGGCTAAATTTCCACAAAAAAGTAGCAAGGTCTTTTGCAGCAAAATGCAGTCGCATTCAAATGAAATTTTCATATCCCGTCCTATAAATTTTGCTCGATTTTAACCTAAATAATCAAAAATTTATATAAATACTAAAGGAATTTAAAATTTTACCGATGTAGGAGCTAGCGTAAGTTTTAAGGAGTAAAACTATGGAAATTTTCAAAGCAGCGGCAAATCAAACACTTGATGCAAACATGAGCACGTCTGCTCAGCGTCAGATTGATAGCAGACCTATCGAGCACTCTGATGTCAAAGTAAATGCCGATAAAAACGGCAAATCAAAGGATGCTAACGAGCTTGACGGACTTAGCAACGAGGATCTTGCTAGAAAGACAAGAGAGGTCACTGATAGGCTAAACTATCAGATGCAACAGCTCGATACTAATGTAAGATTTGCTTACAACGAGAAGTTAAATTTAATGGTAGTGCAAGTAAAAGACGCCAAAACAGGCGAAGAGATAACACAGCTTCCAAGCAAAGAAGCTATAAAAATCAGCGAGTATTTCAAAGAAAGTATCGGAATACTTTTTGACAAGGAGAGTTAAAAATGGCAGTAGGTAACGTAACAAATTTAGGCATCGGTACAAAAAATAGCGGCCTAAACGATGAGCTTATCAAGAAACTAAAAGAGGCTGATGAGGCTGGACAGATCAAACCACTTACAACAAGACTAGAGAAAAATGAGCTTAAGCAAAAGGACCTTGCGGCTCTAAAAACTCTTGTTAGTAACGTAAATGTGAGCGGCAAAACACTTGGCGGCGAGGCTTTGTATCTAAAGAGAAATACAAACAACGCAGGCTCAAGCGTCACAGCTTCTGCAGCAAACGGCGTTAGCGTACAAAGCTTTAGTATCGACGTGCAAAAACTTGCTCAAAAAGATACATTTCAAAGCAAAAATTTCAAAAAAGCTTCAGAGATAGTGGGCGCAACAAGCACTGGCTCATTTGACGTTGAGATCGACGGACAAAAGTTCTCTATCGGCGTGACAAGATCGACAACATATCAAGATATCGTTGATAAGATAAATGACGTAAGTGGTGGCAAGTTGCAAGCTAGAATTTTAAATGTTGGTGGCGATAAGCCAAATCAAATAATGCTTCAATCAGGCAAAACTGGTGCGACGCAGACTATCAAAATTTCAAACGATACATCTGGCATTTTAGACAAGCTTGGCTGGGATGATACGCAGTTTCAAGACACAGACGAGCACGGCACAGCGCTAACAAATCCTGATGGCACGCCAAAGATGACATCAAATTTGGAGAAAAATAGAATTCTAAAAGCGCAAGATGCAGAATTTACATATAACGGCGTAAATATCAAAAGAAGCAAAAATAGCTTTGATGATCTAAGACCTGGCGTAAATATCACTCTAAATGAGACTGGCAGGACAAATGTCAGCGTCTCTCAAAACACTGAAGAGGTCGTAAAAGCGGTTGAAGAGTTTATAAAAGACTACAACCTAATGACTATGAACCTTGAGATCGCTACAAAATATGACGAAGAAAAAGGCGCTGGTACTTTTCAAGGTGTGAGTGAAATTTCAAGCCTTAGATCAAACATCGGACGTCTTGTAAATGGTCAAGATAGTGAAGGCAAAGCGCTAAGTAAATTTGGCATAGTGCCAGATAAAGATGGTCAGCTTCAGCTTGATCTAAATAAATTTAACGCAGCTCTTAGCAAAGATCCTGAGGAAATTCAGAAATTTTTCATGGGATCAAACAAGACTGAGCCGATAACTCACATGGGAAATTCACTAGTTAGCGCCGGAGCTCTAAACATAGCAGCTGGCGATCTAACGATAAATGGCAAGTCAGTTATCTTCTCAACCGCAGCTGGCGGGACAGCTGAGGACAACGCTCTAAAGCTTCAACAAGCTATAAATGACGCTGGTATCGAGGGTGTTACAGCTAGCCTTGATAAAAGTGGCAAGAGGATCATTTTAAAAAGAAATGACGGTCAAAGTTTGGAGATAAAAGGCAACAGCACAGCCCTTGCAAGCCTAGGCATGAGCGAAGCAACTGTAAATCCAGTGACCAAAAAGACAGATGGTCTATTTACAAGACTTAATAAGATGCTTGATGGTGTCGTTGGCAAAGATGGCACGATGATCGCTATGCAAAATCAGCTAAAAGATGAGAGTGAGTCTATCACTAAAAACAAAGAGAGCACTCAAAAGCTTTTAGATGAGAAATATACAACGATGCAAGAGCGCTTCATCAAGTATAACGCTATCATCGCAAGTTTAGAAAATCAGTTCTCAACTCTAAAATCAATGATAGATGCTGAGCTAAACAATAAGAACTAAGAGAGAAAAATGAATCAAAGTGCATATAGTGCATACGCACAGTCGAGTTTCGGGGGCATCGAGTCCCCGACTAAATTAATAGAAATGCTTTATGACGGAATTTTGAAATTTATATTTCGCACCAAAAAAGCGATCGAAGCTGGAGATATAGAGAAAAAAGTCTATTATATAAACAGAGCAAACGCTATCTTTGTCGAGCTTTTAAACTCGCTTGATTATTCTCAAGGCGACGTGGCTCACTATCTTAGCGGACTTTATACAAGACAGATGCAGCTTCTTGCTATGGCAAATATCCAAAATGATATTAACGCGCTAAATGAAGTAACAAATGTCGTAAAGCAGTTATCAGAAGCATGGAGGGAGGTAACATCAGGTGAATAGCTGGATCAATGAATTTAAGCTAGCGTTAATAAACGAAGATACAAGAAAGCTAGCTGCACTATCACAAAGCTTTAGCGAAGATATGTTTAAAAGCTTAGCTTCAGCTCAAGAAGCACAAGCGCTAATAGGTGGTGCGATAGAGCTTTTTAAAACCAAATCTTCACACATCCAAAACGAGCTTACAAAACTACAAAAAGCTCAAAAATACGTAAAAAATTAATCTAATCTCAAACTTTCAAGGCACGGCATATTTGCCGTTTTTGTCTTGAAAATCTTTTAAATTTACCAACTAATTAAAATTTACTCTAAATTTAAGGGAGGCACGGCGTTAAGCCGAGTTCTGTCTTGAGCGATCATTTATCTACGCTTGCTTTTACAAACAAGCTCTAGCGAAGGGTTTTAATATAAGACCAAAACCATCCCTTCTTACTGCAAGTTGGGTTTATATGGCCACGCAAGTTACCAAGCGTGCCGGTGGGCTCTTACCCCGCCGTTTCACCTTTACCGCCAAGGCGGAAGTTTGCTTTCTGTTACACTATCCCTTAGGTTTCCCTAGCCATCCGTTAGATGGAACTTTGTCTTATCGCAGCTCGGACTTTCCTCTTTTGCAAGATGCAAAAGCGACCGCTTACCGTGCCAGAGCGTGATTATATTTAAAAATATATAAATTTACCCTGCGACCAAATTTTTCATTAAATTTTGTAAATTTATCTAAGAAATTTTTTGATTTTTGAGCCTAAATTTTGTCACAACTTGGTATGAAATTAATTTTTTTATTTAATCTTTTTAAAATTTCTTCACAAAATCAAGAGTAAAACGCTACAAATTTCACTTTTTTGTTATTTTACTTTGAGCCTTAAACCAATCTAATAAAATAGACTACAAATCAACAAAAAGATACAAATTTAAATTTTAATCCCTCAAAAGCGCAAATTTCTTGCTTTTGCCAAACTATAAATTTTGCTTAAAAAGCTAAATTTAAATAGCAATTTTTTATAAATTTTTACTCCAGTTTCATAAAAGTTATAATTATAAATACAAAGCAAACAAAAATTTAAAATTCGTTATTTTTCCCCAAAATTCTATATGTTTTACGAGAAAAAATTTGTATAATAAACCCTTAAAATCTAAACCAAGGAGGATATAGATGAATTTGCGTAGCATCTTAGTCAAGGTCTCAGCGATCATCGCTTTAGTTCTTGCCATTTGTATGGCTTGCTTTGTATTTTTTATATCACATGTCTTAGAGCGTGAGATCAAGGAGGGAGTAGAAACAACTATCCAGCAAAACGTTGCGCTTGCGATGGACACAGTTGAGCTATTTGATGAAGATAACGAAGATAATGCAAAACTATATATGCATGTCTTAAAAGAGGCTTTAGGTAATATAAGAGCCACTAGCCAAACCATAAAAACAGAAAACGACGACGCTTTAGAGCTTATCTCAGACAAAATGGGCGTGCTAAATAACAACCATGAAATTTCTGATAAGATCAAAAAGCTAACAAACGGCGGTATCCCAACCATCTTTGCAAAATCAGGCAATGAATTTGCTGCTGTATCTACTTCACTTTTACTAGATGATGGCAGTAGAGCGCTTGGTATGCTAAATAAAACGATCTATCCAAAGATGATGAACAAAGAGACATATGTTGGAGCTTTAAATATTTTTGGTAGAAACTATATGTGTGTCTATGAGCCAGTCGTTCAAAACGGCGAGGTTGTAGCTGTTTTATTTATAGGTTACGACTTTACTGAAGGCTTAGAAGATCTTCAAAAGACAATGGCACAAATGAAGCTAGGCGAGCGTGGCTACTTCTCAATCTTTAATACAAAGACAAATGTCTATGACATCCACCCAAGACTAGCTGGCAAAGCACCAGAAGGTCAGCTAAAAGATATAGTTGATGACATAGTAAAAACTAGAGAAGGTGTCAAACTCATAAATACTGACGGAGTTGAGAGAGTGGTTGCTTTTGAGCCATTTGACAAGCTTAACTGGATAGTGCTTGGCTCAGCTGTTACTGATGACTTTTTAACACCTCAAAAAGTAGTTAGCAAAAATTTCATCATCGCAAGCATTATAGTTACCTTGCTTCTTATCATAGTATCTATCTTCTTGCTTAAAAAGCTAGTTGCAAATCCTATCGATAGACTAGGAGCAAATTTAAATGCTATAACATCTGACTTTACTCTTAAAATCCCAATCTACGGCAAAGATGAGATAGCTAAAATAAGTAATGATATAAATAACTTCATAGAGCGCATAAGAGTGCTTATAAGCGATACAAAAAACCTTTCAAGTGAAAACAGCTCAGTTGCTAACGAGCTAAGCTCTACCTCACTTCAAACAGGCAAACGCGTAGAAGAATCAACCCAGATCGTTGAAGAGACAAATCAAAGATGCAAGTCTATGCAAGAAAGCATGAAAGAGTCACTTTCAATTGCTCAAGCTGGTAAAGATGACCTTCAAAAGGCAAGCACTCATATAAAAACAGCTACTGAGGCTATCAGAGCCCTATCATCTCAGATCATAGACTCTGCTAATGTTGAAAATCAAATGGCTGGCAAGATCGAGCAGCTTAGCCGTGATGCTGAGCAGGTTAAATCAGTCCTTGTGGTTATCAACGACATCGCTGATCAGACAAATTTACTAGCCCTTAACGCTGCCATTGAAGCAGCTCGTGCAGGCGAGCATGGACGTGGCTTTGCAGTCGTGGCTGATGAAGTTAGACAGCTAGCTGAGAGAACTCAAAAATCTCTAACAGAGATAAATGCAACTATCAACGTTATCGTTCAAGCGATCAATGATAGTAGCGAGCAAATGGGTATCAACTCTAAGCAAATTCAAGAGCTAACCCATGTAGCAAGCGATGTTGAAAAGACTATAAATAACATGAGCGAGACGATGAATAACGCCATAGCGATGTCTGATAAGACTATGCAAGACTACATCGCAACTGGCAAAAACGTAAATGAGATCATGGATGGCATCTCAGAGATCAATCAAATTTCATCTGAAAATGCTAGAAGCGTCGAAGAGATAGCTTCTGCAGCTGAGCATCTAAATAAGATGACAGATGCGCTAAATACTAAACTTAGCGTCTTTAGAACTTAAGTTTTTACCTCTTTTACTTCTTAAATTTAATGTTTTTAGGTCTAGCGAGAGCTGGACCTTTTTAAATTTAAACCAGCTAAATTTAGCCAGCCACACTTTTAAATCTATCTTTAAATTTACCCTACTCAAATATATTTTTATGCAAAATTTCTTCTAGCACAACTGTGGCGTATGAGCCCTTTTGAAGTGTGAAATTTAGACTAAAATGAGCATTTTCTTCGTTGTATTTGTAGCTTGTATTTTCAAGATACGCCCAGTTAAAGCGCCTTGAGCCAGCGATCTTTGAAGTATGCAAAACTGCCTCAGCGAAAATTTCATCCTCAAGCTCTTTTGCCAAGCCGTTTGCCTCATAGGCCTTTGCACCGACTATAAGTCCAAGGCTTGTGATATCGCGCTTAGCAAATCTTTGCGCCTCTTGATCTAAATTTTCACACAAAAAGAGCTTGCCAAATGGATAGTGCCCCAAAACATCTCCTGGCAAAAGCTTAAAAAAGCTCTCCTGCGCCTTCATCGCTTTTAGATCGTTTTTGCTAAATTTTTTATAAATTTCACCTAGCTCATTTAGGCTAAAGTCGCTTACAAACCTTGAAATTTCAACCCTTTTGCTAAGATAGCGGTTGAAAAGATCGCTTTGATAGGCTGAGATCAAAAAGTCATTTAGCTTTACATTTTTGCTCTTTTTGCCATTTATCGTGCCATTTTTAAGTAGCTCAAGGCCAGTTTCAGCATTGTCGCCAAATTTACCAAAGCGCTGGTAGCCAAAGTAGTTTGCATAGCCCATTTTATCGATGCTGACAAAGGCTTGCTCGAGCTTTTTAGCGCTACTTGGCAGCACCTTTTTTAGGCGGATGAAAAAGCTATTGCCTTTTAGATGTCCGATGCGAAGCTTATTTTTATGCACGTTTAAATTTAAAATTTTCATCTTTTCGTGGCTAAAGTTTGCAAGCGCACTCTCAAATTTACGAGGCATCGAGATAAACTGCGTCGTCATGCCCTGCTTGTCCTTTAGCCCAGCATAGCCAAAGTCGCGCATCTTAGCCCCTGTAACCTCGCTTAAGGCGTGCAAAGCGTCGCTTGTCGTCATATCTTTTTTAGAAATTTCAACGATCAAGTGCTCGCCGTCGCCACTAAATTCATAAAGCGGTATCTCGCGCACGACAAAATCATCTGAATTTTTAGAAAAATATGCCTCGATGGGCGCATGAGTGAGCGCATAGAGTGGTTTAAAAGTGGTGGCTTCTTGCATTTTGTCTTAACCTTTTGTGTGAAATTTTTGCAAAGATGTTGATCTTTGTCCTAGTTTTTGCGGCGATCCTTTTGATAGCGCTTAAATTTTTAGGGTTAAAGGTAAATAAAACCTCGTACTCCTCGCCGCTATTAAGCTCAAATTTGCTTAGCTTTTTTGTAAATTTAGCGCCCTTTTTGCTAGCCTTTAAAAGCTTGCCAAGGTCGGTTTTTAGCCCGTCTGAGATATCCATGGCAGAGTTTATAAGATAAGCTGCTTTGTAAAAAAATTTATCTCTTAAGATAGGTCTTTTAAATCGTGAGTTTTTAGAAATTTGAGCCAGCCTTAGAAGCGAGTTTAGCCCCTTTTGGCTGCCCCCAAGCTTACCTGTAAATGCAATAAGATCTCCAAATTTAGCATTTTTTCTAAGCACAGCCCTGCCCTTTAGCTCGCCGATCACGCTAACGCTTATGTTTAAAATGGGGCTACTTATCGTGTCACCGCCGATTATCTTTACGCCAAACTCCTCGCACGCCCTATTTATGCCGCTACTTAGCTCGCTGATCTGCCGAGGCGTGAAGCTCTTTGGCAGACTAAGCCCTAGAAGGGCAAACTTTGGCTTTGCATTCATCACGATCGTATCTGAAAAATTTACGATCATCGCCTTATAGCCGATCTCTTCAAGGCTTAGCCAACCAAGCTTAAAGTGCGAATTTTGCGCAAAAATGTCCTTGCTAAATACCATTTTGCCGGCAACCGCCGCATCATCGCCGATATATGCGTTACTAAAGCGTTCAATCGTAAAATTTTCTTTATCCATTGAGCTATTATAATGAAACTCCTTTTAAATTTAGGATAAAATAAGCCCAAAAAAAGGATACAGATGCAAAGAGTTGAGATTTTTAGATTTGACGCAAAAAGAGATGTTTTGGCATATTTTAAGCCCTATTTTTTAGAGATTTCAGACTTTGCAAACTTAAACGAGCTTTTTGCCCACGTAAAGAGTATAGACCCCTACTTTAGCCCATTTGAAGGCTTTGTCAAGGTAAATGACGTCGTAGTTAGCACCGACCAGCCGCTTGCAAATTTAGCTCAAAAACTTGGCAGCGAGCTTTGCATAGCCCCGCTTGATGAAAAAAGAGCGGTTTTAGACCTTGCTATAAATGATGATGATTTTTGGGCGAAATTTGAGCCATTTGCTAGCTTTTGCAAAAGAGCCGACAAAGAGCTTTACGCTAGCTTTAGGCCCTATTTTTACGCTGATTTTGTGAAAGAGTATGAGCCAAATTTTATAGGAGCTGCCGCGATAATGCTAGCCCATCATCTTTACAAAAATAAGAAAAACGATGAAATTTTAAAGCTAGTTGGCGGTAAAAACGGCGTTTTGATAGCCTGTGAGCTTGATGATTTGCTCTTTGGTGGAAGTGAAATTTACAGCGAGGCGATTAAATTTTTCAAAGAAATTTTAGGCGTAAAAGCTGCGCAAAAATATGAAAACGAGCTTGAAAAGATAGAAAAACTTAGCAAATTTAAAGATTTTAAAATAGCCATAAAAGATAAACTGCCCGCAAATTTAAGCGCATACAAGGCAAATTTTATAGAGCTAAACGCTAAAACGCCTTGTGGATTTGAGCTTTTAAAGATTAATGAAGAGCTAGCTTGCAAACTTGCTAGCAAGATAGTTTTTGCTGCATTTGATAGTGGGGCTGACTTTTTGCTAGCTAGTAATGAGGCTGAGTTTTATATCTTTGACACGCTAGCAAAAAAACTTGAGAAAAGTGCTAACAGAAGCTTGCAAGACTTTTACGTCCTAAGAGTGAGCGAGCTAATGGCACTTGAAAATGGCGAGATACCAAGCGGACTAAAAGAGCATGTTTTGAAGGTTGGTTTGGTAAATTTATGAGCTAAATTTACTACTTCAAATTTAAAGCTTTATGGCACTCGTGCGATTTTTCAACCTTGCATTTTAGGTTTATAAATTTTCTTAAAACAAAAATAAGCTATTTTAAACGCTTGATTTACCAAAGCTGGCATAGCATATCTTTTTTTTAAAAAAAGCACCTGTAATCTGCTAACTTTATTAAATTGAAAAGTTTTGACACTTCTAGTTATTTAAATTTAAAAGTTTTTACACTTCTGATCTTTTGAATTTAGATGTTTTTATGCTCACATAACAGATCAAATTTAATTTTCACTTGTCTCTTACTCCAAATTTTACCTCTCATAAGGCAAAATCATATTATTTTATATAATTTTTTACATATTATTTTTAGTATTTTTAGAAATTTGAAGTGCTAAATTTAAAACTTTGCGTTTGCTGGTGTAAAATTTGGTAGTTTTCAAGCCAACCAAGCCAACCAAGCCAACCAAGCCAACCAAGCCAACC
>NZ_PISC01000014.1:0-20649 GCF_003049065.1 Campylobacter concisus
CAATGAAGTAACAAGTGATGTTGATAACATGGCTAAGACAATAGTAAGTGAAGTAAGAAAGAATAAATTTTAATAAATCTGCTTCATAAATCTTCATAAATTTCAACCTGGTTTAGACTGGGTTGGAATTTGTATTTTTTAAATTTAATTTTTATCCAACTGCTTTAAATTTAATAATCAAAAAGCTTAAACAAAAATGCATGCGGTGCTTTAGCACAATTGCATGCGTTTTGTGCAATAGAAAGTCAGGCAAATTTTAAAATTTCATGAACGAGTAATTTCGGCTCTGATTTTAGTGGCAAGCTTTGCGAGGCCTAAAATCAGTAGTCAATTCTTGCGAGTGAATGGAATTTTAAAATTTACAAAGCAAGTTTAAATTTGACTGCGTGATATGCACGTTCATAAATTTTAAAATTTAATGAAAACTTTTGAAGGTCAAATTTAAATTTATAGCTATTTATACTTTGCTTCGTGCTCTAAGAGCCAAATTTTAGTTGGCAGACCTTCGCCGCCTGAGTAGCCACCAAGGCCGCTGTGAGAGAGCACTCTGTGGCAGGGGATGATAATAGGCATTGGATTTTTAGCATTTGCTGAGCCTGCTGCTCGGTAAGCGTTCTTGTGGCCTGCAGCAAGTGCAAGAGCTGCGTATGTGGTTGTTTCGCCGTATGGCACTTTTTGCAAATTTTCATAAATTTTGGTTCTAAATTTGGTCGTTTTTATATCAAGTCTAACACTAAATTTTTTAAGCTCACCTTTAAAATAAGCTTCCAGCTCGTCTAAACAAAGCTTTAAATTTTCGTCTTTTAGCGCTACTTTTTCAAATTTATCTACAAAATTTATCTCACAAATTCCATTTTCACTAGCAACGATCTCTAAAATTCCAATGGGCGATTTTAGGTAGGCTTTTGACACATTTGCTCCTTGAAATTTGAAATTTTGGGCAAATTTTACTTTAGATTGTTTTGCTTTTTGATAAAATGTAAGCAAAATCAGCGGTTTTGGACTAAAAACGAGCAAAATCACAAAGGAAATTTATGAGCTTTTTTACCGACTACGAAAAACACGTGAGTGAGCGAGAAAAAGAGGGCGTGCCACCGCTTGCGCTAAATGCCAAGCAAACAAGCGAAATTTGTGAGCTTATAAAACTTGCTGGCAACTCTAGTGGCGATGAAAAGGCGCAAAATGAGCTAAAATTTCTTATAAATTTGCTCGCAAACCGCGTAAATCCTGGCGTTGATGACGCGGCAAAGATAAAGGCAGAATTTCTTGGCGAGGTGATAGACGGGCTTAAGATAGACGGCCTTGACGCAGTTCGTGCCATTAAAATTTTAGGCAAGATGCTTGGCGGATATAACGTGGAAATTTTAGTGCGAGCTCTAAAAAATAGCGATGAAGCTATCGCACAAGCCGCTGCAAATGAGCTAAAAAATATCATTTTAGTGCATGAGCATTTCGACGAGATAGCAAAGCTAGCAAATAGCAATAAATTTGCAAAAGAGGTGCTTCTTTCTTGGGCAAATGCGGAGTGGTTTACGCACAAAAAGCCACTTAGTGAGTGCATAAATGCAGTGGTTTTTAAGGTGCCTGGCGAGACAAATACAGATGATCTAAGCCCTGCTAGCGAGGCCTATACAAGGGCTGATATACCGCTTCATGCAAAGGCGATGCTGGTTAAAAAGATGCCTGAGGGGCTAGAAATCCTAAAAGAGCTAAAAAGTCGCGGCAAGAGCGTGGCATATATTGGCGACGTGGTCGGCACTGGCAGCAGTAGAAAGAGCGGTATAAACTCTATCCAGTGGCACTTGGGCGATGAGATAGAGGGCGTGCCAAACAAAAAAACTGGCGGCATCGTGATCGGCACGACCATAGCTCCGATATTTTTTAACACCGCCGAAGATAGCGGCGCACTGCCGATAGTTGCAAACGTAAATGAGCTAGAAATGGGCGATGAGATAGAAATTTATCCATTTAAAGGCGAAATTTATAAGCTCGCAGGCGCCCAAAAGAAGCTCGTGGCAAATTTTAAACTTAGCCCAAACACCCTAAGTGATGAGATAAGAGCAGGCGGCAGGATACCTTTGATGATAGGTAGGCAAGTGACTAAAAAGGCTAGAGAGGCCTTGGGGCTTGGCGAGGAGCAAATTTTCATAAAGCCAGATCAGTCAAAAGAGCTAGGCGGTGGCTATACGCTCGCTCAAAAGATGGTCGGCAAGGCTTGTGGCAAGGCTGGCGTGAGAGCTGGGGCATACGTGGAGCCTGAAATTTTGACCGTTGGCTCACAAGACACCACAGGGCCTATGACTAGAGATGAAATAAAAGAGCTTGCTAGTCTTAGTTTTGGGGCGGATTTTGTCTTGCAAAGCTTTTGTCACACGGCTGCTTATCCAAAGCCAAGCGACCTTGAGATGCAAAAGAGCCTGCCTAAATTTATGACGCTTCGTGGTGGAGTTAGCTTAAAACCAGGTGACGGCGTCATCCACTCGTGGCTAAACCGCATGGTCTTGCCTGACACGGTGGGCACCGGTGGCGATAGTCACACGAGATTTCCTATTGGCATTAGCTTTCCAGCAGGAAGCGGCCTAGTGGCGTTTGCAGCTGTGCTTGGTATGATGCCGCTAAATATGCCAGAGTCAGTTTTGATCAAATTTAAAGGCGAGCTAAAAGAGGGCGTGACGCTTCGTGATCTTGTCAATGCGATACCTTATTTTGCTATCAAAAAAGGGCTTTTAACCGTTGAGAAAAAAAACAAAAAGAACATTTTTGCGGGCAAAATTTTAGAGATAGAAGGGCTTGAGAGCCTAAAAGTGGAGCAAGCGTTTGAGCTAAGTGACGCTTCGGCTGAGCGCTCGGCGGCTGCTTGTGTGGTAAATTTAAGCGAGGCTAGCGTCGCGGAGTACGTTCGCTCAAACATTGCGCTAATTGAAGCTATGATAAAAGCAGGATACGAGAGCCATGAAACGCTTGCTAGACGAAAAGAGAAGATGCAAAAATGGCTAGAAAACCCAACTCTTTTAAGGGCCGACAAGGACGCAAAATACGCTGAAATTTTAGAGATTGATTTATCACAGATAGATGAGCCGATTTTGGCCTGTCCAAACGACCCAGACGACGTGGCAACTCTAAGTGAAATTTTAGCTGATAACAAAAGAGCGCACGATATCGACGAGGTCTTTGTGGGTAGCTGTATGACAAATATCGGCCACTATAGGGCGCTTGCTAGAATTTTAGAGCGTGAGAGCAAGCTTACAACTAGGCTTTGGATAGCTCCGCCAACAAAGATGGATAAAAAGACGCTTGAAGATGAGGGTGTTTATGAGATATTTAGGAGGCTGGAGGCTAGGACTGAGGTGCCAGGCTGCTCGCTTTGTATGGGTAATCAAGCAAGAGTAAATGACAATGCCGTTGTTTTTTCGACCTCGACAAGAAATTTTGACAACAGAATGGGCATGGGTGCAAAGGTCTATCTAGGAAGTGCTGAGCTGGCCGCTGTATGCGCGCTACTAGGGCGTTTGCCAAGCGTTAGTGAGTATAAAAAAATAGTAAGAGATAGCCTTAGTTTAAACAAAGATCAAATTTATAAATACCTAAATTTTAATGAAATAAGCGAGTTTAGTATATAAATTTGTTACAATATCGCGAAATTTTAAGGAGCTTTGATGAAAAAAGTAGCTTTTTTTCTCTTTTTTAGCAGTTTTCTTTTTGTAAATTTACATGCATTAGAGTGCGATGATCTTGCTAAAAAAGAGAGCTTTAAAACTACTCCAAATGAGCTTGCTTACGTGAATGAGGGGCTATTTTATTGCGATGGCTCGCTTTTAAATTTAAAAGAGGTAAAAGAGCTTTTTGATGCGAGTGTGGCTGTGAGGAGCGAATCTCAAAGCTGCGTTGGCGAGGGCGTTTATAGAGAAAATTTAAATAAATTTAGATGGGTCTTGCTAAAGGCTTCATTTGCCCCTGATATCTACGCCAAAGAGCTTGAAAAGCCAGAGGTGGCTGAAGCTCAAAAAGACGCTCAGATGGAGTATTTTAGATACTGGGCGAACGAGGGCTTGTTTAATTTTTTAAAATATAAAAAATTCAGCGAAGCTTATAAAAACGCTCAAACTCCGCTGGTTAAATTTTACGAGGCTTTAGGCGTTGATAGTGCAAGTGCCGCTTACTACGCAACTAGCGTGATAAATGAGTTTTTAAGCTTTAGTGTCGGCAAAAAGGTAAATAAGGCTAAAACCCTAACTTCTGAGCAAAAGATGATGGCTCAAAAGCTAAGCCAAGACGAGCTTGCAAATTTGCTTTATTCTAAAAATTTCACTACCGCTGAGCTTACAAATTTACTTGATATCGCGCTGCTAAATGACAAAAGTAGCGAGATGATAGAAGAGATCATAAGGCGTGGGGCGGATCTAAATTTAGGCGATGAGACGCCGCTATTTTTTGCTCTTAAAAATTTAGAAAATGTAAAAATTTTGCTTAAAAATAGAGCCGATGTAAATCACAAAAATTTCTTTGGCAAAAGTGCGCTTTTTTACGCTGTGCAGTTTGAGGATGCGCCTCTTTGCGAGCTTTTACTAAAGAGCGGAGCAAATGCGAATGAGAGCTACATAGATGAAAATACTAAGATGAATATGATAAATTTTGGCCAAGCGCAGGTTGAAGATACGTGCGGTTTAGAGCATACAAATAGAAGCGTTTTCATGCACGCAGCAGCTCACGCAACGCCAGAAATTTTAAAGCTTTTGATAGATAGCGGTGCTGATATAAACGCGACTGATGATGCGGGATTTAACGCGCTTGACTATGCCTTGAAAGAACAAAACGAAAAGACGATCAAATTTTTAGAAAATTTGGGTTTAAAACCAAATTTCAATTAGGAAAAACCATGAAAAAGACAGCTTTTGTAACCGGTGCAACATCTGGATTTGGCGAGGCGATCGCCAGAAGACTCTCAAAAGAGGGCTACAAGATAGTCGCTCTTGCAAGGCGCGAAGATAGGCTAAAAAAGCTTGCAAATGAGCTTGGCGATACGCATATCATCGTAGCTGACATACGAGACAAAGAGGCTGTTTTTAAGGCAGTAGAGAGCCTGCCTGATAAATTTAAGGATATCGAAGTGCTTGTAAACAACGCTGGCATGGCGCTTGGACTTGAAAAGACGATAGATGCGAAGGTGGAGGACTTTGAGGCGATGATAGACACCAACGTAAAGGGTCTCATCTACTCGACAAAGGCCGTTTTGCCACTACTTTACAAGCAAGAAAAGGGCTATATCTTTAACCTAGGCTCAACAGCTGGCTCGTGGCCGTATCCTGGCAGCAACGTTTACGGCGCTACAAAGGCCTTTGTAAAGCAGTTTAGTCTAAATTTAAGAAACGATCTAGTTGGCACAAATATCAGGGTGACAAACATCGAGCCAGGGCTTTGCAAGACTGAATTTAGCGAGGTTAGATTTAGAGGAGATAAGGCAAAGGCGGATAGTCTTTATGAAAATACAAATTTCATCACGTCTGAGGATATCGCGACGATTTTGGTAAATTGTCTAAATATGCCTGGAAGTGTCAATATAAACAGGGTCGAAGTCATGGCAAACACGCAGACTTGGGCTGGGCTTGCGATAGAAAAATTTTAAGGAGTTCTTGTGAGACAAATTTTATTATTACTATTTTTTAGTGCCGCGCTTTTTGGTGTTGATCCAGAAGTGGCAAAGAGAAACGCTGAAATTTACGGCGTATTCACGCTTATACCGCCTGTTGTGGCAATAGCACTTGCTTTTATCACAAAAGACGTTATATTGTCGCTATTTATCGGTGTTTTTAGCGGAACGTTTCTCATAAATATCATCAATGAAAACGTCTTTATGGGCATCGTAAAAGGCTTTACCGGCATCGTTTCAAGGGTCGTTGACTCGATGGCTGACAAGACCGACTCAGGCATCTTGCTTCAAGTGCTTTGTATCGGCGGCGTGGTCGCACTTATCACAAAGATGGGCGGCACAAAGGCGGTCGCTCTTTGGCTTAGCAAAAAGGCAAAAACAGGCGTCTCAGCTCAAATTTCAACATGGCTCATGGGTATCTTTGTATTTTTCGATGACTACGCAAACGCCCTAATCGTTGGCCCTATCATGAGACCAATAAGCGATAAATTTAAAATAAGCCGCGAAAAACTAGCCTTTATCATCGACGCTACGGCTGCACCGATCGCTGGTATCGCTATCATCTCGACATGGGTCGGCCTTGAAGTCTCACTCATCGAAAAGGGCTATGAGCTAGTTGGCGAGACTGGTATCAACGCATATTCGGTATTTATTGAGACCATTCCATATAGATTTTACAACCTCTTTATCTTGTTTTTCATCGTCTGCACAGCCTTGATGCAGCGTGAGTATGGCCCTATGCTAGCAGCTGAGAGACGCGCTAGAAAGGGCGAGCTTCACTCTGGCAAAACTCAAATTCAAGACCTTGAGGACAAGACTCTTGAGCCAAAAGAGGGCGTGAAACTAAGCGCTTCAAATGCAGTCGTGCCACTTCTTGTGCTGGTTTTTGGTGCATTTACTAGCTTTTATTTTAGCGGTCTTGCTGCACTTGAGGGCGATACTCTTAAAAATGCACTTGCAAATCCGCTTTCATTTTCAACATTTAAAGATACTTTTGGCGCAGCTGACTCTGCTACATCGCTATTTCAAGCAGCGCTACTTGCTAGTATAGTAGCTATTGTCATGGGTGTTTGGCGCAAAATTTTTGATGTAAAAGAGGCTATTAGCACGTGGGTAAAAGGCTGGAAAACTATGATCATCACGGTCGTCATCTTGCTTCTTGCTTGGAGCCTTAGCGCGGTTATCAAAGAGCTTGGTACTTCAAGATATTTGGTTGATTTGCTAAGTGATTCAACGCCTAAATTTATCTTGCCAGTGGCTGTTTTCATCCTTGGCTCATTTATCAGCTTCTCAACTGGCACCAGCTACGGCACAATGGGCATTTTGATGCCTCTTGCTATCCCGCTAGCTTATGCAGTGGGCAAAAACTACGGCCTAGATGGCGATGCGATGCACGCTTATATGATAGTAAATATCTCAAGCGTTCTAACTGGTGCTATCTTTGGTGATCACTGCTCGCCGATATCAGACACTACGATACTCTCATCAATGGGCGCAGGATGTAGCCACATCGATCACGTCTCAACGCAGATGATCTATGCACTTAGCGTTTGTGCGGTTTGTGTGCTTGTTGGCTACTTGCCTGTAGCACTTGGTCTTAGCGTTTGGATCGCACTTCCTTGCGGATTTTTAGCGATCTGGGCTTTGGTTAGATTTGTCGGTAAAAAAGTCGAAGAGAAAGCGGCATAAATTTGGACTGCAAATACCTAAAAGAGTGCGGATCATGCACTCTTTTTACCCCCTATAGTGAGCAAATTTCATTTAAATCCGATCTTATCAAGCAAAATTTCTCCCACTTTTACGAGGGTAAATTTGATCTTTTTAGCTCAAGCCCAAAGCACTACCGCACGAGGGCTGAGTTTGGCATCTGGCACGAGGGCAGCAAGCTTAGCTATACGATGCACGCAAGCGAGAAGGGCAAAAGGGTCTTCATAGATGAGTGCCCAAAGGTTCGCGAGGAAATTTCACATCTCATGCCAAGGCTACTTGAGAGCTTGCAAGATGATGAAATTTTACGCACAAAGCTCTTTGGAGTGGAGTTTATCGCCTGTAAAAGCGGCACCTTAGTCACGCTTCTTTATCACAAAAAGCTTGATAGTGAGTTTGAAGCGGCGATGAAAATTCTAGCTAGCAAGCTTGATGCGATGATCCTAGCTAGATCTCGTGGTCAAAAGCTTCTTAGCGGTGAGCTAAATTTAGTTGATGAGCTAAATATTGATGGGCAAATTTATAAATTTAGCCTAAGTGAAAATGCCTTTATCCAGCCAAATAAAGCGGTAAATGAGAAGATGATAGCTTGGGCAAAAGAGTGCGTTGAGGGTGGCGCTGACTTGCTGGAGCTCTACTGCGGACATGGGAATTTTACTATCCCGCTTTCGTTTAAATTTAAAAACGTTCTTGCCACTGAAATTTCAAAAAGCTCGATCGCAAATGCCCTTAAAAACTGCGAGCTAAATGGGGCAGAAAATATCAAATTTTTGCGAATGGACGCTGATGAGCTGATGAGCGCATTTGCTGGCGTTAGGGAGTTTAACAGGCTAAAAGAGATAAAATTAAGCGACTTTAACTTCTCACACGTCCTTGTCGATCCGCCTCGCGCAGGACTAAGTGAAAGCGTCATAAATTTCATTAGAAATTTCAAAAACATCATCTACATCTCGTGCAACCCAGAGACACTAAAAGAAAATCTAAATGAGCTTACTAAAAGCCATAAAGTGATAAAATTTGCGCTCTTTGATCAGTTTGCAAACACTCATCACATCGAGTGTGGCGTGCTGCTTAGGGCAAAAGAATAAATTTAAAAAGGAAAATTTAAAAAAATGGTTTCATTAAATAAAATCATCCAAGCAAAGATAACGATCGGTCATTTCGTGACCAAGACCCCATTTGCGCAAAGCGCGAAGCTTAGTAAAATTTTGGGCGCAAATGTCTATTTGAAAGAAGAAAATTTACAAAGAACGGGCGCATATAAGATAAGAGGCGCATATAACAAAATAGCTAGCCTAAGCGACGAGGAGAGAAAACGTGGCGTCGTGGCTGCAAGCGCTGGCAACCACGCTCAAGGCGTAGCTATAAGTGCAAAAGAATTTGGCGTGCACGCTTGTATCGTCATGCCAGAGTCTACGCCACTTTTAAAGGTAGCTGGCACGAAGGACCTTGGCGCAGAGGTCATTTTAAAGGGCGATAACTTCGACGAGGCATACGCTTTTGCGGTGAACTACGCCAAAGAAAAGGATATGACCTTTGTTCATCCATTTAACGACGAGTATGTTATGGCAGGGCAGGGCACTGTGGGTCTTGAGATGCTTGATGAGATAAGCGACCTTGATATGGTTGTAGTGCCAGTTGGCGGTGGTGGCTTGGCTAGCGGCGTGGCAAGCTGTATAAAGCAAGTCAATCCAAAAACTAAAGTCGTTTGCGTCGGCGCAAAGGGCGCTCCAGCGATGTTTAACAGCTACGGCGCTAAAAAGAGCATAAACTCAAAGTCAGTTCGCACTATAGCTGATGGCATCGCTGTGCGTGATGCGAGCGAGATAACGCTTAAAAATATCGTTGAGTGCGTGGATGAGTTTGTGCAGGTCGATGATGAGGAGATCGCAACTGCGATTTTATTTTTGCTAGAGACGCAAAAGATCGTAGTTGAGGGAGCTGGTGCAGCTGGCGTGGCAGCACTTATGCATGATAAGATCAAATTTAAAAAAGGCGCAAAGATAGGCGTGGTGCTAAGTGGCGGAAATATCGATGTTCAAGTGCTTTCTATCATCATCGAAAAGGGTCTTATCAAGTCTCACCGCAAGATGACCTTGCAAATCACACTTGTAGATAAGCCAGGAGCGCTCATGAGCCTAACTGATAGCCTAAAATCAGCAAATGCAAACATAGTTAAGATCGACTATGACCGCTTTTCAACAAAGCTTGACTACGGCGATGCAAGCATCACTATCACGCTTGAGACAAAAGGGCTTGAGCATCAAGAAAAGATCAAAGATACGCTTAATAAAAATGGCTTTTCTTTCACTCAACTCTTCTAAATTTATAAGCTCGCTACCTTTTAAAGTAGTGAGCATTAACTTTCATTAAATTTACAGGACTAAAATTTCGCAAATTTATTCAAGGATGAGATATGAAAAAGTGTTTATTAAGCCTTGCGTTGTTTTGCACTTTAGCTTTTTGTGCCGATGATGAGGTGGTTAGCAAGCAAAACGATCAAGTATGGATAGGAGCTATGGGTGGATGCAAGCTTTATGTATTTTCACTAAAGACGACTGACGCGCCAGTAGATAAGCTAATAGCCAAAGATGAGGCGCAAAAAGAGCTTGTGGCAAATACTAAAAATTTACCAAACAAACACAACGTAATGTTTGCAAAGTGCGATGACTACACGGCGCTCATAGATAGCGGCTATGAAGATAGCTTGGAGGTTTTAAAGTATGATCTGCAAACTTTTGGCAATATAAAACCAGAGGATCTAACCTACGTCATCATCACGCACGCTCATCCTGATCACATAGGTGGGCTCATAGATAGCGGCAAAAAGACATTTAAAAATGCCAAGCTTCTTATAGATGAAAAGGAGTGGGACTACTGGATGAAAGGCAAAGATGAGAGGACAAAAGAAATTTTATCGCTTTACAAGGATGATAAGAGCTTTTTTGACCATAAAAAGCCACTATTTGACGGGGCTCTAAAGATCATGGCTATCCCAGCCTACGGCCACACTCCAGGGCACAACATGATAAGCTTTGAGTCAGATAACGACAAGATCATCTTTATAGCTGACCTTCTTCACGTCCTAGCAGTGCAAGAGGTCGAGCCTAGCATATCTATCACTTATGATATAGATCCAGCCCAAGCTGCTAAAACGAGAGAAAAGGTGCTTGATGGCTTGGAGGACGAGACTACAAAGATAGTAGGCGCTCACATGCCTTATAAGAGCCCCATCACCTTGCCAGAGTGATAAATTTCTTTTGCTTTACAAATTTAGGATAAAATGCGGGCTTTAAAGGAGAAAATATGAGCGAATACGCAAATTTGATATTAGCTATCTTGCTAGCTATTTTGGCATTTGCATTTTATAGGTCAAACAAGGCGCTAAAAAAGGCAAAAGATGATAGCGAAAATGTCTCAGTCAGCACTGAAATTTCGCAGCTTAAAAGCATCGGTGAGCTATCTGTCTTTCAGGTATATAGCAAAGAGATCGTCACAAAGACAGATCATGCGTTTGGAAATTTTGGCAAAGAGTATCTAAGGTGGCTGGTAAGCGAGAAGAAGCTTTCGATGATATTTGAGTTTGAGATAAATTTCATCTACGACCTAACTAGCCCTAGACTTGAGATCATGCAGATCGCAAACTCTAGCTACAAGATAAAAATGCCTCCATGTAAGTATAAATTTTCAATCGCAGATATGAAATTTTACGATGAAAAAAATGGCAAATTTATACCATTTTTGTTGCCTGACTCGCTAAATGGCTTTTTTGGTAGCACTTTTACAGAAGAAGATAAAAATAGACTAATCGAAGAGGCCAGAAATGAAGTCAAAAAGATGAGCGTTCGCCTTATCTCGCAGCTTCAAAGTAAAATTCATAAATCAGCTCGCGACACGCTTGAAGCGATAGCTAAGAGCTTTGGCGCAAACAAGGTCGAGTTTGTCTTTGACGATAGCGATGATCATATCAATGAGCAATTAAATTTAGAAAATATCGCATAAAAGCAAAATTTAAAGGAGAAAAAATGAGTGTAAATTCACAAGAGGTCACACAAGCACCTGGTAACAACACAGTCTTTCAAACATGGGTTTTAAAAGGCGACAAAAAATCATGTAAAGAGGGCTTTGCTAAGCTTTGTGCTTTAGTTGTAAATTTAAACAAAACTGCTAAAGTTAGATTTGGCGCAAACGAAAATGTAAACTGCGTCCTTGGCGTGGGTCATGATGCTTGGAAAAAGCTTGAAATTTCAAAAGAATTGCCAAAAGAGCTTGTAAATTTTAAAGCTATCAAAGGCGATAAACATGAAGCTGTTAGCACAAAGGGCGATATCCACATCCACATCCGCGCGCTAAATGCGGCTGACTGCTTTGACATGGCGCAAAATATCAAAGAAGTTTTGTTTAAATTTGCAGAGCTTACAGACGAGACTCAAGGCTTTAAGTATCACGACGGCAGGGCGATAATTGGCTTTGTAGATGGCACTGAAAACCCTGATGGCGAAGATAGAGATCTTTTTGCAAAAGTCGGCAAAGAGGACGCTAAATTTAAAGGTGGTAGCTACGTTTTTGTTCAAAAATACTTTCACAAAATGAAAGAGTGGAACGCCACAAGCGTGAGCGAGCAAGAAAAGGTTATAGGCCGCTCAAAAGAGTATGACATCGAGATGGACGAGAGCGTAAAACCTACAAATTCACACTCAGCTGCTGCAAATGTCGGCGACGATAAAAAGGTCGTGCGTGGCAATATGCCATTTACTGAAGGCAGCAAAACAGGCACTTACTTCATTGCTTATGCAAGCACATTTTCAACGGTTGAGCTTATGCTTAAAAAGATGTTTATCGGCGAGCCAAAAGGCAACTCAGATAGGCTACTTGACTTTAGTACGCCAGTAACTGGGGCTTTATATTTTGCTCCTACGCTTGATATGCTTGGTGACTACGAGGGATAAATTTAGCTTGGGGCGAAGCAAATTTGCCCTTTTAAATTTATAAGGATAAAGATGCCAGAGTGGTTTATCTACGCAGCTCTTTCAGCTGTTTTTGCTGCACTTACAGCGATCTTTGCAAAGCTAGGCGTAAAGGACATCGACAGCGATTTTGCGACATTTATAAGAACGGTCGTTGTCGTTTTTATGCTTGTTTTGCTTTTAAGTGTGGCTAAAAAATGGCAACCGCTAAACTCGCTAAGTCCCAAAAACTGGCTCTTTCTCATACTAAGTGGCATGGCGACTGGGCTTTCATGGCTCATGTATTTTAAAGCTATGCAAGCAGGCAAGGTCTATCAGGTAGCGCTGGTTGATAAATTTAGCGTTGTGCTAGCTATTATTTTGGCTGTCATATTTCTTGGTGAGAGGCTAAATTTAAAAGAAATTTTAGCCGTTTGCCTTATCGTATCTGGCGTGTTTTTACTCATTTTTAAATAAAATTTTCTGCATTATTCTTAAAGTATATTTTTAATTTTAATTTGTAATTAATCAAAAAGCCCCTAAAATTTGAACAATTTCATTTTGAAGGGAGAAATATGAAAAAAATTATTCTATCAGCCATCGTAGCTTGTGCTGCATTTGGTGCAGGCATGAACTACACAGATGTCGTAAAGGACGTATATGCTGACGCAAACTCAGCTAAGAGCATAGGCAGGCTGCTACCAACCAACGCAGTTGAAATTTTACAAACAAGCGGCGACAGAGCGCAGATCAAAGTAAAAGGCTATCAAAACCCAGCCGTTAGCAACGTAGTTTATTTTGCTGATGGCGCGAGGATCATCTCAGTAGCATTTGCAAAAACTGCACCTTTTGATATCAAAGTGACAAAAGAGGGCAAAAACGGCAAATGGAACGAGGTAGAAACGACAGTTTTTGTTCAAAAAGATGGCTTTAGCACTGACGTAAATGCGATGTTTGCAAAAGCTGATAAGATGTATAAAGAGAGCTGTGGCGTTTGCCATGCGTTGCCTCAAACTACGCACTTTAATGCAAATCAATGGCCGTCACTTCTAAAATCAATGATCGGCAGAACCGCAATAGATAAAAAAGACGAGTGGTTAGTTATCGAGTACCTACAAAAACACTCATCTGACCTAAATTTAGGCAAATAAGTAAAACCTAGCAGGGCTAAATTTAATCAAATTTAGCAAGGCAAAGGGTTTAAATTTAATGGTTTTACTTAGAGAGAAAACCAAATTTAGTCCGCGTAGTCGGACAAGTAACTTTAGGCGGGTGAGCGACCGCCTTTAGAGGATACCAACTGCTTGGTATCCGTGCGGGAGAGAGTGAGCGAAGCATATCGCTAGCGATGCGAGCGATGGGTGGCTGCTCAGGGAGAAAAACCAAAATTTAGATCGCAGACTTGCGATCTTAGTCTTTAGAGTTGGTTCTTAGGTTTGGCTTTGCCAAACCGCTAAAGAACATAAAAATGGATCGCTGGATTGCGATCTTAGTCTTTAGTGCGGGATCAAACCGATGGGGTTTGTCACAGCCCAGGCTTTGCCTAGGCGAGAAGTAAAAAAGGTATTTATTAATGCAAAGACGAAAATTTTTAAAAGGTAGTTTGGCTTTAGCTGCTACACCATTTCTAGGCGGGTGCGCTTTTAGTGGAAATGGCAGTGTAAAACCAAGCTTAGTAAAAAATGGCAGCGTTAAAACCTCGGCGTATTGGGGTATGATGGATGTTAGCGTAAAAGACGGCGTTGTGACTGGCTCAAAGCCACTTAGCGTTTTAAGCAGCATACCAAACCCATTAATGGGCTACACAGCTGACATGATCTACAAGTGCCGCATCAAGCATCCTATGGTGAGAAAGAGCTATCTTGAAAACCCAGATAGCCCAAAGCCAGAGCTTCGCGGTCAAGATGAGTGGGTGCAGGTAAAGTATGAAGACGCGATCAAGCTAGTTGCAAGAGAGCTAAAAAAGACAAGAGCTCAAAGAGGCCTTGCTAGCGTTTATGCGAAGTCTCCAGCGTGGAAATCAAGTGGAAATTTCAACAGCTCAACTACGCTTTTGGCTAGATTTATGAACCTAACTGGTGGCTTTGTCGGCGGTCTTGGCGACTACTCGACAGGTGCAGGGCAGGTTATCATGCCTCACGTTATGGGCGGCATAGAGGTCTATGAGCAGCAAACTACATGGCCAGTGGTACTTGAAAACTCAAAGGTAGTGGTGATCTGGGGAAGTGACCCAGTAGCTACGCTAAGAGTTGGCTGGACGGCGACTGATGAGCTAGGGTACAAATACCTAGAAGATCTAAAAAATAGCGATAAAGAGATCATCATCATCGACCCTATCAAGAGCCTAACGGGTAACTACTTTGACGGCAAGGCAAAATGGATCGCTCCAGTGCCAAATACTGACACAGCGATGATGCTTGGCATGGCGTATCATCTATATAAGACCAAAAACTACGACAAAGAGTTTTTAGAGAGCTACACAGTTGGCTTTGATAAATTCTTGCCGTATCTACTTGGTAAAAAAGATGGCAAGCCAAAAACACCAAAATGGGCGAGCAAAATTTGTGGCATCAGCGAAAAGGTGATAAAAGAGCTTGCCGTTAAAATGTATAAAAACCGCACTATGATAATGGGTGGCTGGGCTATGCAGCGTGCTCACCACGGTGAGCAGCCTTACTGGATGCTAGTCACTTTAGCTGCGATGCTAGGTCAGATAGGCCTACCAGGCGGAGGCTTTGGCTTTAGCTATCACTACAGCGGTGGTGGCGTGCCAACTAGCACGGCAACGGTCGTTGGCGGTATCAACCCAGCAGATATCGGCGTCATCAAAGATGGCAAATTTAAAGGATATGCAAAAGATGTGGCTGATGAGAGGTTAAAAGCGGAGATAGAAGAGATGCAAGCAGCCTCTTTCCCAGTAGCTCGCATCGCTGACGTGCTTTTAAACCCTGGCAAGACGATAGATCATAACGGTAAAAAGATCACCTATCCAGACATCGACTTCATCTACTGGGCAGGAGGCAATCCATTTGGTCACCAGCAAAATTTAAATAAGCTAAAACGTGCATGGCAAAAGCCAAGAACGGTTGTCGTAAATGAAATTTACTGGACGCCAACAGCGAAGATGGCTGATATTGTATTTCCAGTAACTACGCTTTATGAAAGAGATGATATTACTATGGTTGGCGACTACTCTAACCAATACATCATGCCGATGAAGCAAGTCGTAGCCAAACAAAACGAGGCAAAAGATGACTATCAAATTTTCTCTGATCTAAGCAAGGCTTATGCTGACGGCGTAGCTGAAATTTACACTGATGGGGCGAAAGAGCCACTTGATTTCATCAAGTCATACTACGATAGCGCCGCTAAAGTCATCAATGCAAACGAAGCTCTAGGCGTAAAAATGCCTAAATTTAGCGAGTGGTGGGAGAAAAACGAGCCTACTAAATTTGACTCAACCACAGAGAACGAGGCATGGGTAAGACACGCTGAGTTTAGAGAGGATCCTATCCTAAACGCTCTTGGCACGCCAAGTGGTCTTATAGAAATTTACTCAGAGACGATAGCAAATATGAACTACGACGACTGCAAGGGCCATGCTATGTGGATGGAGCCTGCTGAGTGGCTGGGTGCGAAGAAAAAATCAGCCAGTATTCACCTGCTAAACCCACACCCAAGCGTGCGCTTGCACTCTCAGCTAGGCATAACGTCGCTTAGAGATATGTACGCGGTGGCTGATCGTGAGCCGATTTTGATAAACACTAAAAATGCTAAAAAACTTGGCATCAAAACAGGCGACATCGTGCGTGTTTATAACAAGAGAGGTGAAATTTTAGCAGGTGCTGTGGTGAGCGATGATGTGAGCTACAACGTAGCAAGACTTTGCGAGGGCGCATGGTACGACCCAGATGAGAAGGGTGTTTGTAAAAATGGCTGCATAAACGTTTTAACAAACGATATCCCAGCTAGCAAGCTTTCAAATGCAAATATCTCGCATACAACGCTTGTTAATATCAAGAAATTTAAAGGTGAGGCACCAGAACTTAGCGCCTTTAAAGAGCCAAAATTTTCAGTCTGATCGGACTGTAAATTTGTAAGAGTGAGCGGAATTTAATAGCGCTTGCTTCTGGCTCAACGGAGAAAACCAAAATTTAGATCGCAGAGTTTGCGATCTTAGTCTTTAGTGTGGGATCAAACCGATGGGGTTTGTCGGAGCCTTGGCTTTGCCTAGGCGAGAAGTTAAAGAACATAAAAAAAGGAGAACACGATGAACGAGAACAGACGAGATTTTCTAAAAAAAGGTGCAACAGCAATCGCAGCTACACCTTTGCTTTCAGGCGTAACAGCTTCAAATTTGTTTGCTGATGAGGTTAAAAAGGGCGTTGTAAAAAATGGCGAAACTCTTACAGCTGCTCACTGGGGCATGCTAAAAGTGACAACTAAAAACGGCATCGCTGTAAAGTCAGAGCCTATCCAAAAGACAAGTGAAATTTACAATCCACTTCAGCACTACACACCAGATATGATCTATAAAAGTCGTATCAAACACACAATGGTAAGAAAGAGCTACTTGCAAAATCCAGACAGCCCAAAACCAGAGCTTCGCGGCATAGACGAATGGGTCGAGGTGCCTTATGAAGAGGCGATCAAGCTAGTTGCTAAAGAGCTTAAAAAAACAAGAGCGCAAAAAGGCTTACAAAGCGTTTTTGCAGGCAGTTACGGCTGGAAATCAAGCGGCAATGTGCATAACTCAAGAATTTTACTTCATAGATTTATGAACCTTAGTGGCGGCTTTGTTGGCTCGCTAGGTGACTATTCAACAGGCGCTAGCCAGATCATCATGCCTCACGTTGTAGGTAGTATCGAGGTCTATGAGCAGCAAACTAGCTGGCCAGTCGTGCTTGAAAACTCAAAAGTCGTAGTCATCTGGGGCGCAAACCCACTTGCAACACTTCGCATAGCTTGGACAGCGACTGATGAGCAAGGCTTTAAATACTTTGAAGAGCTAAAAAACAAAAAAGATATCAAGGTTATCGTGATCGATCCTATTAGATCTGAAACAGCGCAATACTTCGACAAAGCTCAGTGGATCGCTCCAGTGCCAAACACCGACACAGCGATGATGCTAGGCATGATGCACTACCTATATGAAAGTGGCAAATACGATAAAGAATTTATCGAAAACTACACTTATGGCTTTGATAAATTCCTCCCATATCTACTTGGTAAGACAGACAACACTCCTAAAAATTTAGAGTGGGCGAGCAAAATTTGTGGCATCGACAAAGGTACTTTAAAAGAGCTAGCTGATACATTTGTAAGCAACCGCACGATGCTAATGAGTGGCTGGGGCATGCAGCGCGCTCATCACGGCGAGCAGCCACACTGGGCGATGGTAACGCTAGCTGCTATGATCGGTCAGATAGGCCTACCTGGCGGGGGATTTGGCTTAAGCTACCACTACTCAAACGGCGGCGCACCAACATGCAAAGGAGCAGTCATCGGCGGCGTAAATAGCGCAAGTGTTGGTAAATTTAACGATAAAGGCGAGTTTATCGGCACTGATACGGGCGAATTTGACAAACGCGGTCGCTTCGTCGCAAAGGCAGCCGCAGTAGCAGGCACAGGTCAAAGCTGGCTACAAAAAGCAACTGACTACGCTTTCCCAGTAGCTCGTATCGCTGATGCGTTGCTTCACCCTGGTAAAGTGATAGATCATGACGGCAAAAAGATCACCTACCCAGACATCGACTTTATCTACTGGGTCGGCGGCAACCCATTAGTGCATCACCAAGATACTAATACAAATTTAAAAGCGTGGAGAAAGCCAAGAACGGTTGTCGTTCACGAAGCTTACTGGACACCGACAGCAAAGATGGCTGATATCGTCTTTCCTGTCACTACAGAGTATGAGAGAAACGACATCACGATGACAGGTGATTACTCAAACATGAACATCGTACCAATGAAACAAGTCGTTGAAAAATACCGCGAGGCAAAAGATGACTATCAAATTTTCACTGACCTTTGCAAGGCTTATGCTAAAAATTTAGTCGTTGCCTACACAGATAACGGCAAAGACGAGTTTGACTGGATCAAAGAGTACTACGACGCAGCCTACGCTCAAGTAAAGGCCGTCCCTGAGCTTGCAAGCGATATGAAGCCATTTGAAGAGTTTTGGAATGAAAACAAACCAGTCACTTTTGCCTCATCTCAAGATAGTGATAGTTGGGTAAGACTTGGCGAATTTAGAGAAGATCCTGTGCTAAACGCTCTTGGAACGCCTAGCGGTCTTATCGAAATTTACTCAGATACGATCGAGAAAATGGGCTATGATGACTGCAAAGCGCACCCAACTTGGTTTGAGCCGATCGAGTGGCTAGGCATGAAAGATAAACCAGCAAAATACCACATGATAAGCGCTCACCCAACTGACCGCTTGCACTCACAGCTAAGCCAAACTTCACTTCGTGAGAAGTATGCTATCGCTAACCGTGAGCCAGTGTGGATAAATGAAAATGACGCAAAAGAGCTTGGCGTAAAAACAGGCGATTTGGTGTGTGTATTTAACGCTCGTGGCGAGGTACTAGCTGGTGTCTATGTGACTAAAAACATAAAAGAGGGCGTTGTAAAACTAGCTGAGGGCGCTTGGTATGACGGCTTTGATAGCGGCATCTGCAAAAATGGCTCTGCAAACGTGCTAACCATAGATATCCCAACAAGTAAGCTAGCAAATGGCAACATCAGCCACACAGCTCTTGTAAATATCAGAAAATATCAAGGCGATGAAGCACCAAAACTTACAGCATTTTCTGAGCCAAAATTTTCTAAATAATTTCAAAGCAGGGGAGTGATCTCCTGCTTTTTTGAAAAATTCTATTAATTTACGAAAAAATTTTAAAGAAAATTTATTAATTTTTATTATTTATATGTAATTAATGATTATATAAAATCCCTAAAATACGGCATTTGCAAGCCAAAATTTATTAAATATTGCTTAAAGGTAATTTCTGGTTTCAAGTTTTATTTAATAATAAAAATTATACAATCCGCCCCAAAATACCAAAAAATGCCACTGGATAGTGGTTTTTGATTGAGGGATAGAAAAATAAAATGAATAATCTAAGTATAAAATCTAAAATATTACTCATCGTTTTTGTGAGTTTGCTTTGTCTAAGCGTGACTAGTGTTTACATCTTAAAAGGCGTTTTAAACAGCAGAAGTGAAGCTATTTCAAACCTTTCAATGAGCGAAGATATCATAAAGCAGGGCGAATTTATCCATGAGCTTCAAAAAGAGCGTGGTTATAGCGCAGCTTTCATAGCAAACGGCAAAGACTCTGAGAAAAATTTAAAAGAGCAAAGAGCTAAGGTCGATGGGATCGTGAAAGAGCTCTCAAACAAAGATGAGGTGTTAAGAGTACTTAGTGGCATAAGGGCAAAGGTCGATAAAAAAGAGAAATTTAACCTCCTTGGCGAATATAGCGGTATGATAGAAAACACGCTTGTATTTTTAAATTCTCTCTCAAAAGACGCCAAGCCAGCTATAAAAGATGATGTGGCTAGGATTTTTAGCATTTCAAAGATCAAAGAGTACTACGGCATCACAAGAGCGATAATGAACGTCGCCTTTATCAAAGATGAGATCGACAAAAACACATATGTAAATTTGATCTCTCACGACGCAAACATCAAAAAGCTTTTAAACGACTATGTCAAATTTAATAGCGGCAAATACGCAGACAGCCTGCAAAAAGATATATTGCAAAGCAACGAATTTAAGCAAATAGATGAGATTATCAAAGACGCTATCGCTACTCCAGAAGAGACAGCCAGAAAGATAGAGGCGGCTAGCTGGTTTAAGAGCATCACAAATTTGATCGATAGCCTCAGAAACTACGAGCTTTACTTGTTAAATGATATGAAAGAGCTAGCCACACATGACAAAGACGAGGCCAGCAACCTTGTGCTATTTATGGCTATAATGCTTGCCTGTTTTATCGTCGCACTCGTCTTTATCTCGCTTGTTGTTGGTAAAAATATCATCTCAGGCATCGATAGCGTAAAAGGCGGTCTAAGCGAGTTTTTCTTATATCTAAACAACAAGACAAATTCTGCCAAACTTCTAAGCTTAAAAGGCAAAGATGAAATTTGCATCATGTCATCGCTCATAAATGAAAATATAGAGGTTATCCAGACGGCAAAAGAGCATGAGAACACCTTCATCCAAAAAGCCAACACCTTTGTAAATGAGATAAAAGATGGCAACTATGAAGCAAGCTTAGAAGCAGATACTAATAACCCAGCTCTAAATCAACTAAAAAGCACATTTAAAGATCTACAACTT
>NZ_PISC01000015.1:0-13809 GCF_003049065.1 Campylobacter concisus
CATCTATGCTTAGATCGGTTCTACTTAAAAGACTAAGTGACTCCTTGTTATTATTTGGATAAAGAGAAGACATACTATCCATAAATGCTCTTAGGTCAGCCTCCTCTTCTTTTGTGCCAAGACCTATTAGTTTGCCCATCATGGTTGGCTTGCCATCAACAGAGTTTTCCTTTAATATATCAGAATACATTATAAGGACTTGATCTTTTGCTTCTTCTAAAGTTCTTGGCTGTTTCATCGACATGGCGTTGCGATCTTGTTCGGTATTGTAACGCTTAGAAAGCATATTGTCTATTTTGCTTATCGTTTTTGCAACCCAATTATCTTCATTTTCGTCTATGTCAATAATCTCTTTTATGCTCTTTCCAACTGGACTATACCATAAAGCTTCTATTTTGGCCTTTTCATCATCTTTGGTATCTTTAGCCACGTTTTCTTTTTGGATAGTTGTTTCTTGTATCGGTGTATCGCTAAGTCCGTTTATGCTAGTTATCATTTCAGCCCCCCCCCTTACGCTGTCTTATCTACTTTAAGTTTTGCTACTTTTTCTAAAATTTCAAACATACTCTTGCCACTATCAAATTCACTCTTTATAAATTTATAAAGCTCCTTAAATCTCTCATCGGCTTCAAGCTTATAGGTGTGAGATTTTTTAGTAACTTGTATAGGTGTAAATTTCTTCTCTTTCTTCTCTTCTTCGTTTTGCGTTTCAAGATCGTTGATGGAATTTATAGTCTCTTTTGCTAGCTCCTCGTCAAGCTCTAAACCAAAGCGCTCCTTTAGTGCAAATTTAGCCCATTTGCCTTTAAACTCATCGACACTCATATCGCTATCAAGTAATTCAGCTGTCTTACTACCACCAAAAGCTATAAAAGAGAGGATTTTTTTATTTGCAAACTGATCTATAAAATCATCAACGCTAAGCTTTTTGCTATTTAATGGATCTTTAAAAATCCCCTTTGGCTCAAACGCTGGATTTCTCTCAAGCCCTAAAGCACCGCTATCATCTATAAATTTCTTTAGCTCATCTATCTCATCTTTTGAAAAAGAGTCGTCATAGCCCATTAGCTTGCCAAGTATGCTTACTTTTGCCTCTCCTTCGCCTTTTACAAATCCAGTGAGTGAGTGATCGTATCTGTCGTATTCTCTTGCTCTTTCTTTATTATCTAGCCTTGCATACTTAGAAAATGTCATACCATGACCCATATCGTTACTAAGTATCTCATTTATATCGTTAAATTTAAAGCCCATCTCTCTTGCTATGTTCTCTCTTGAGAGATAGTTAGGGGTTGAAAGATTATTAGAAATTTGCATTTTACTATCCTTGGTTTTTATGACTATCAAAGCGTTATATCAAATTTCGTCTTTTTTGTAAAAAAGTTTATATAGGTATTTATTTATAAATTAGGCTTTACATAAAAAAGTAGCTAAAAGTTAGAAAAAATAGACAAATTTCACACTATCATCACTGCAGCTACGGCAAATCCGCCGTCGTGAGTTATGCTAAGGCTTACTTCTTTGATATTAAAGCTTGTATAAATTCTTGGGCTAAATTTTATCTTTGGTGCGTTTCTTGCATCTTTACTGAGCACAATGTCTAAAAAGCCACACTCTTTGCTGATGCCCACACCAAGGGCTTTGCTAGCTGCTTCTTTGGCCGCCCAAAATCCAGCCAAAGTCGCATCATTTTTTGCTAGCGCGATCTCGCTATCACTTAAAAACCTCTTTAAAAAAAGCTCGCCGTGACGAGCCTTAAGCCTTGAAATTCTATCTATCTTAACGATATCGATGCCTATCATTGCACCACAAAATCAGTAAAAAATATGTTTTTGATGTAGCCATCATTTAGCACTTCATTTAGCTTACCAACGATCTCGTCTTTTAGCCTATCCTTACCTTTTGCGGTGCTTACTTCTTCGTAAGTTTTAGAAGAGAGCGTTCTTATGATGATATCTCTTAAAAGTGCCTTTTTCTTATCAAGTTCGGCAGTTAGTAGCTCGTCGCTTTGCTCTAGATCGATCTTAGTTTTAAGAAATCTCGAGCCATTTTCACTAAGTAAATTTACGACAAACTGATCGAGCGGATATATCGGTCCCATGTTCGAATAGTCGTTGCCACCGCGTTTTGCTTTGTTTTGAGCGGGTGCTGGTTGAGTTTGAGTCTGAGCTGGTGTTTGCGCCATATTTGCCTCTTTTGGCTCGTCAGAACTAAGCATCAAAAACGCCACTAGCCCTCCGATAACTAGCAATAAAACAAATATCGCTATGATGATTATCATCAAAGCGCCATTGCCACCTTTTTTTGCTTTTTTCTCTTCAACTTCTTCAGCCATCTTTCCTCCTTTAAGTTTTGGCTATAATTATACAAAAAATTCACAAAAATGAGAAAAGATGATACATAAAACCAACGCCGCTAGGCTTTTAGACAAGCTAAAATTAGAGTATGAGATACTTGAATACGAAGTCGATCTAAACGATCTTTCAGCCGTTCACGTAGCAGCTAGCACTAAGCAAGATATAAAGCAAATTTATAAGACGATCGTCTGCCAGTGCGAGCCTAAAAATTTTGTCGTTGCTTGCTTGCAAGGCGATCTGGAGCTTGATCTAAAAGCACTTGCTCATGCGTGCGGAGCCAAACGCTGCGAGCTTATAAATTTAAAAGATCTAGAAAAGATAACTGGCTACATCAGAGGCGGCTGCTCGCCACTTGCTATGAAAAAGCATTTTGCCACATTTATCGATGAGCGAGCAAAAGAGCAAGAGTACGTGCTAGTAAGCGCTGGAGTAAGAGGCAAGCAGATAAAGATAGCTCCAAATGACCTTTTGAAGGCTTGTGAGGCGGGTTACGCTGATATCGCTAGGCTAGCCCTTTAAAAACTCTATAAATTTAAACTTCTCGCCTAAAAACTCAGGCGAGAGTAGAAATTTTGCCTGTTTTGCGGCATTTTCATAGGCTTGCTTGCTGCCTTTTTCAAGCACCAAAGATAAAATTTCATCCACACCAAAGTCGCAAACTAAGGCATCATTTTGTTTTTTAAATTTAAGCATCAAAAAGCCAGCCAGAGAGAAAGCCTCTTTTACCTGCTTAAAACAAAGGCTATAAGTTAGATCTGAGCTTCTAAAATATGGCGCAAGGTTTGAAATTTCAAACAAAGAAAAAACTTGATGATCCTTAAAAACTCTTAGGCTAAACTCATTTTTTGGCTCAAATTCGCCGTAGTCAAAGCTTAAAAATCTAATTTTCTTTGCCGCATTTGCAAGCTGGAGCGCAAATTTAGCATAACTAGTTGATATCTCGCCCTTTTTTATGCCAAATTTCTTTGCAAGGGCTAGTAAAATTTGATCCGCTTTTTGCCAGTGAAATTTTAGATCGCTATCCACAAAAAGCATATTATCTGTGTCTATCACCTCGCAGCTAAATGCGTCAAGTAGCTCATTTGATATGACAAAAATTTCATCAAACGAGCACTCGCCCAAATTTTCATAGTGCCCTACTCCAACCTCGTCACCAAAGCGATTTTTAAAGGTTTCAAGCTGTTTTTTGCGTAAAATTTCATGAGGTTCGATGATGATAAACTCTAAATTTGACAAAATTTCTGGCTCAAGCGTAAAGACACCTTGTGCAAAATCAGCTAGCATATCACCCGAGTTTGCGCCGATCTCCACGACCTTGCAAGAGCTAGAAATTTCGCCATTTTTAAGTAGCTTTACAAAGTAGTTTGCAAGGCAGGCACCAAAGAGGTAGCCAACGCTTACATTTGTGTAAAAATCACCTTTTTTGCCGATATCCACGCCAAATTTATAGTAGTTTTCATTGACCCAGATATCAAAAAACTCGCTAAATTTCATAGATCAGGCAACTTCCAGCCTCTATAAAATGCAAACATCCTGACCGTTATGCCAGCAGCTAGCAACAGCATGGTAAAAAATATGTTGGTAAGGCCTAGATGATAGAGGATAAAGTAAGCAAGCCCCACGCCAAGGCTTATCGTGCCGTAAAGTCCTGTGCGCAAAAACCATGGGACTTCATTTAGCAAGATATCTCTTAAGATACCGCCACCAACGCCGTTAAAAAAGGCGATCATCATGACGCCAAAGATGTTGTAGCTATACTCAATGGCAACCATCGCTCCAACGATAGAAAAGCAGATAACGTCGATCGCATCGGCAAAGATAAAGACAAATTTCTTCTCCAAACCATCTCTTTTTATATGCAAATTTGTGATCCTAGATACGACAAGCATAAAGATGACGACACTTACTGGCATGTAGTGAGTAAATGAATAAACTGCCCTGCCAACGAGCATATCACGCACGATACCACCTCCAAGTGCGGTCAAAAAAGCAGATAAAAAGACGCCCAGCCAGTCACACTCTCTTTTTACTGCAAACAAAAAGCCACTAAGCGCAGCTGATGCGATACCGACGTATTCGACAAAAAGTATTAAGCTCATATTTTTTCCTTAAAAATGGGCATTTTATAATGAAATCTCATAAAATTTCATTAATAAATTTTTAAATAATAGTTTATTTTAGGCTATAATAACAAAAATTTTAAATAAGGAAATTTGATGAAAAAAATTCTAACTTTGCTCTTTTTGATCGGCTCATTTTTTGCGTTAAATTTAAACGCTGATGTGATCCAAAATCAAAAACTAAAAAACGCGATAAACATTTTAAACGCTTTTGGCACTAGAAATTTAAAACCAAACACCAAATTTACAGGCATCAAAGCCATCGCCATCATCCCAGACGTAACAAAGGCAGGCGCGATCATCACTGGCTCAAAAGGCAAAGGCGTATTTATCGCTAAAAACGACGATGGCGAGTGGTCAAGCCCATTTTTTGTAAATTACACATCTGGCAGCATCGGACTTCAGCTAGGATATAGCTCGGCAGATATGATCATCTTGTTTAAAAACTCAGAAGCCTACGCAAGCTTATTTAACGCAAAAGATACGATCAGCCTAAAAGCAGAAGCGACTAGCGGCGTTGGTAACGAAGTGGCAATAGCCAGCGATTTGCCTGAAATTTCAGCATTTGTCGAGGAGCGTGGCAAGACTAGTGGAGCTTTTGTTGGCGTTAGCTTAGACGTGGCAAGACTTAAGATAAACGCACAAGATACAAACGACTACTACGATAGAATGTATGAATTTGAGGATATCTACAACAACAGCCCAAAAGCTAGCAAATATACAATCAAATTTAAAGAGATAATCTCAAAATACTTCTTATAAAAACCTCACGTCTTGGCTCTTTTAAAAGAGTCAAGCTCTTTTTTTAGCATTTTAAAGATTTTTGAAATTTAGTTTATAAATTAGCAAGATTATGGCTTAGCCTTTTGCTAAACCATAAATAGTGATACAAAGCGTTTTTTAGGGATCGGAGAAAATTGAGTCATATATTCAAACGCCTCTTCGTAGTCGCCGTCAGTGTATTGTGCGACTTGCTCGATAAGCTCGTAAAGCTCTTCGTCATCCATCGAGTCAAAGCTGCCTCTATTTTCCAAAACCTCTAACAAAACGGCGTCTAATTCTAGCTCGTCGTAAGTCATTTCGTTCCTTAATTCTGATTTAAAAAATGCGAAACTATACCAAAAGAAGCTTATAAAATACTTTACTTTAAATTCGTAAGAAATTTTATGCATTTTTTAGTAGCAAAGTTGTAAAATTTCTACTTTCATTATCAATTTGATAGGGATTTTGTGGAAGACTTTGAACTATTTTACAAGCATTTTAACGAGTTTTTAAAAGCTTTTGGTCAAAAAGGCTCTGAGATAAAAGAGCAAATTTTGCGTGTGCTTTTTGCTAGCAAGTCGCATCTAAATGCTCAAGAAATTTGCCAAAAAATTTATGAAACTTACAAAAATGAAATTTCAATGACTTCGATATATACCTTTTTAAATTTTCTTGAAGAGCACCATCTGGCAAATAGTTTTGAGCAAAATGGTGTTAAAAATTACGAGCTAAATTTAAAATCCTCTCACGATCACTTGATATGTGAAATTTGTGGCAAAGTGGTTGATTTTGAAGATGAGATGATAGAGCAAAGGCAGGAGCAAATTTGTATCCAAAGTTCATTTAGTGCAGAGTCTCACAAGATGATACTTTATGGAATTTGCAGTGATTGCCAAGCAAAAAATGGGATTTAAATTTATCATTTCATTTTACTTTTTGATAATGAAAGACAAAAAAATTTCAGATTTGTTTAAGTTACAGATTAGATAATACGCAGACAAAATAAAAGGATTAAAATGGATATAAAAACACAAACTTTAGCACAAGTTGCAAGCTATTTTTCGATGATTGCTCACACAAATGGCAGACTAAGAGTAAGGGTTAGCCCAAAGATAAAAGAGCTAAGCAGTAGCGTAAATTTAGCCAGTTTAGATGACATGATAGCTCAGATAAATGGCATAAAAAATGTTAAATTTAACAAGCTAATCGGCTCTGTAACGATCGAATACGATCATGAAATTTTCCCTAAAAATCTCTGGGAGGATCTCTTAAAAGGGCAAAATTTAGAAGAAATTTCAGCTAAAGTAAATGAAGTAGCAAGAGAAGTAAAATATGCTTAATGAGCTTTTAAACGCCTCTTATACGAGCGAAAAAAACGCACTTAGGCTATATGAAAGTCTAGCTTCGTTTGGCGAAGTATTTGATCAAATCGCAAGCGTGAGAAAAAATGCGATCATCTTGATAGAGAAATTTGCATGCGCGCATGAGTATGAGCTTGTTTGCGAAAATGAAGCTATCTTTTTGCCAGCAAAAAATAAAGAAGATGCGCTGATAGAGGCACTAAACTATGAAAATGAGCTAAACAAAATGTATGAAAAATTTTGTGAAAGCTTAGACGATGAGGAGCTAAAAGATCTATTTTTTAGACTTTGGGCTACTTCAAATAATGAATATATCGCCTCTTTAAAGCACTGCTTAAAAGAAATTTATAGCGGATGTGAGGCGAAAAATGAGCTAAATTTAAATGAAATTTCACAAAATTTTGAGCAAAATGGCATAACAAACATTTTAGAAAGCTATCAAAATGACTTTAATGAGATAACTAAAAGCTTGCAAAATATCGCAAGTGGCAAGGCTGATAAAAGCGAGTTGGCAAAGATCACAAACAACCCAAATTTCTCGTTTTTTAGCGGGCTTGCGCTTGGGGCATTAGGCATTTCAGTAGTTAGCAAAAATTTAAATAAGGACGAAAAAGATGAATAATTTACAAAATCAAACAAAGAAAGGATTTAAAATGGCATTACCATTTTTAGCAGGTTTAGCAGTAGGCGGTTTAGCAGTAGTTGCTTGGAGTAAAAGAGATAAGATCAAAGAGTGCGCCAAAGATGGCTTAGATAAAGGCAAAGAGGCTGCAAAAGATCTTTACAAAAAAGGCAAAAACGTCGCAAAAGACGCAAAAGACTTCATAGTTAAAGAAGAGAAAAAAGCAAAACGTGGCGTTAAAAAAGTAGAAAAAGAGGCTGAAAAAGTGGTTAAAAAAACAAGAAAACCACGTGCTAAAAAGCCAGCAGCTCCAAAAGCTATCACACCAAACGATATAGCTTAAGGATAGAGAATGCAAGAAAATAGTCTTTTTACACTTTCAAACACAAGGCTTCCATTTGATCACTTCATCAGTGGAGCCTTGATCGCTGGTATGGGTGCGGCTGCGCTTGGCTTTAGCGACTATCTAAACAACAGAGCAACTAAAAAAGACGTCGCTAAAAAGATAGCAAAATACGCCGTAACTGGTGGTTTTGTAGGTGCTGTTGGTATTCACGCTTCAAATTTGATAGCACAAAAAAAATATCTAAACGCAGCAGCTTTTACTGCAGCTGGCATCGGCGGTCTTTTGATAGCTGAAGAACTAATAAAATTGGAGAGTAAATAATGAATAACCCTTATATCAATGAAGAAAACGCAAACGAAGTAGCAGCAAATAACGCAGCAGCAACTCAGCCAAGTGCAGTTGATAATGCGATAAATAATGCAGCTCAAAATTTACCATTTGTACCTGAAAATTTTAACGCAGCTGGCTTTGTAAAAGGCCTACTTTTAGGCGGCATAGCAGCTTATGTGCTAACTAATCCAAAAGCACAAGAGTGCGTATTTAAAGCGATCATCAAAGGTGGCGAGCTAATAAACGCTGGCATAGAAGAACTAAAAGAGCGTTTTGAAGATGTCAAAGCAGAACTTGACTCACAAAAATAAGGTCACTCTAGCTCACAAGAGCAAAAATAGAGCGAGGTTTATTTGCGAGAGCCTAAACGCTAGAAGCGATGTTAGCGCCATCGAGGCTGCGATCTCAGAGCGAACCGATGCAAAAAGCGTGCGCGTAAATAAATACGCAAAAAGCATTGTCGTCGAGTTTGATAAGAGCTATGAGAAAATTTTAGATTTTATAAAAAGCTATGATTTTCCAACCAAGCCAAAAGATGAGAGCCTGCCTAGCAAAGCAAATATCTACAAAGCTGCTGCTGCACTTGGTGTAACGCCATTTATGAGTAATAAAACTCTAAAATCAGCCGTAACTCTTTACGCCACAGCTCCAAATTTAATAGAAGGCGCAAAAGAGCTAAGGCATGAAGGCATCACCTCAAAAGTGCTTGAAGCAACTGCTATTGGCACAAGCCTTGCAATGGGCGATCATTTGGCTGCAAATAGCACAAATTTGATGATAAATATCGGCGAATACATGGAAGAAAGTGCTAGCCACAGAAGTGATGATCTCATCAAAGAGCTAGCTAAACCAAACATAGAAGAAGTCTGGGTCGAGCGAAATTTAAACGGCGAAAAGACGCTTGAAAAGGTAAAAACCGAAAATTTAAAAAAAGGCGACATCGTAGTCGTGGGAGCTGGCGAAACGATAGGCGTTGATGGCTACATCGTCGAGGGCAATGCTGATGTCAATCAAGTCTCAATGACTGGAGAGGCCGAACCCGTGGCAAAAGCTAGAGGCGACCGCGTCATAAGTGGCACTGTTGTCGATGAAGGTAGGATCAAAATTTGGGCTGAAAACGTAGGTAGCGACACCGCAACCGCAAGGATCAAAGAGTACATCCAAACTTCACTTAATGAAAAATCAGCCATCGGCGTAAAAGCTCTAAAACTAGCTGATAAACTAGTGCCAGTCACACTCTCTCTTGCTGGGCTTTCTTATGTTATAAATAAAAATATGAACAGCGTTGCTAGCGTGCTTCAAGCTGACTACTCTTGCGCGCTCAAGCTTGCTACGCCAGTTGCGTTTAAGTCAAGCATCTCAAAAGCTGGCAGAAACGGCATCCTCATAAAAGGCGCAAAGGCGATCGAGGCTCTAAGCTCGGTTGATACATTTGTCTTTGACAAAACAGGCACTCTAACTCACGGACGCCTAAGTGTGGTTGAAATTTACTCTTTTAAAGATGGATTTTCAGAGGCTGATATCTTAAATTTAACCGCAAGTGCCGAGGAGCACTACTTCCACCCAGTAGCTGAAGCGATAGTTGAGGCTGCAAACAAGCGTGGATTTAGCCATATCCACCACGACGAGGTTGAATTTATCGTAGCTCACGGCGTAAAAACTGCGATGCACGGCAAAGAGGTCGTTATCGGCAGTAGGCACTTTTTAGAAGATGATGAGATGATAAGCTTTAAAGCTCACGAAGCACTTATAAATAAGGCTTTACAAAGCGGTTTAACCCTGCTTTATGTAGGATACGACAAAGAGCTTGTTGGTGTGATCGCTATGAAAGATGATATGAGAGCAAACGCTAAAGATATGGTGGCAAAACTACGAAATCTTGGCGTGAAAGAGATAGTTATGCTAAGTGGCGACATAAAGAGCAAAGCTGAAGAGGTAGCGCGCGAGCTAGGGCTTGATAGGGTCTATGCTGAGTGCTTACCAACTGACAAAGCAGCGATCATCGAGGAGCTAAAGAGTGAGGGCAAAAAAGTCGCTTTTGTAGGTGATGGCATAAATGACGCGCCAAGCCTAACAAAAGCAAATGTTGGCATCAGCATGCACAAAGGTGCTGATATCGCTAAAGCAACAGCTGATATAAGCCTTTTAAAAGATGACATCATGAGCGTAGCGCTTGCAAAAGAGCTTGCTAATAAAACTATGAAGTTAATTAGCTCAAATTTCCGCTCAACCGTTGGCGTAAATACAGCCATACTAAGTGCCGCAACGCTTGGCATGCTAAATCCAATAGCAACTGCCATGCTTCACAATGGCACGACGATCTGGCTTCTGCTCAACTCAATGAAGGGCGTGAAGATCAAGTCAAAATAAATTTGAAAGGATAGATGGTGTTTGAGAATTTCTTAAACTTTTTAAACGGCAAAATGGATGTAGCCAACGACTTTTTATATGGATATTTTTTGGTTATCATCCTTGTAGCTTCAGGAATTTACTTTAGCTACCTTACCCGTTTTGTGCAGTTTAGGATGTTCTTTGAAGCTTGCAGAGTTCTGGTAGAGAAAAAGGATAAGTATAACAAGCACCATCTAACGCCGTTTCAAGCGCTGATGATCTCGACTGCTTCACGTGTCGGCATCGGCAACATCGCTGGAATTTCAGCTGCCATCGTCGCAGGTGGTCCAGGAGCACTTTTTTGGATGTGCTTGATGGCGTTTTTAGGCTCAGCTTCAGCCTTTATCGAGAGCACTTTGGCTCAAATTTATAAGACAAAAGATGTCTTTGGCTTTAAAGGCGGACCGGCTTATTACATCAAAAACGGGCTTGGTATAAAGTGGCTTGGCTCTTTGTTTGCCATCATTCTTATCATCACCTATGCTTATGGCTTTAACGGACTTCAAAGCTACACCATGACCTCTGCTTTTGAAATTTACTACGACAAAGCAGGCAACAACATCACCTTTGCACAAAGTGGCTTACCTATTGGCATCGGACTTATCCTTACAGCATTTACAGCTGTGATGTTTTTTAGCAAGAGCCACATCATCGGCAAAGTTAGCTCATATATCGTACCTTTCATGGCGCTTACTTACATCTTGCTAGCTATCATCGCAATCGTTTTAAATTTCAAAGAAATTCCAGCCGTCATCAAAATGATCATAGAAAGCGCCTTTGATTTTAAAGCGATATTTGGTGGATTTGCTGGAAGCGTGATCGTAATAGGCATAAAAAGAGGCCTTTTCTCAAACGAAGCTGGCATGGGTTCAGCGCCAAATGCAGCGGCTGCGGCGCACACAAGCCACCCAGTCAAACAAGGGCTAGTGCAAGCAATGGCTGTCTTTATCGATATGACAATATGCGTCGCCTCTGGGATGATCGTGCTTTTTTCTCAAGCATATCTTACAAAACAAACTGGCGTAAGTGGCGAAGTGCTAACCGCCCTACCTCTCGTTCAAGCAGCGATGAAAGAGTATTTTGGCGACTTTGGACTACACTTTACGACCCTTGCAGTAGTGCTATTTGCCATCACATCGCTCATCGGCAACTACTACTACGCCCAGGCAAATATGAAATTTCTAACAAAAAGCAAAAATTTAACTCTAGCATTTAAGATCACAGCAGTGATTATGATATTTATAGGCGCTCAGATGAACTTAAAACTCGCTTGGAATATCGCTGATATCACGATGGCGGCTATGGCTACGATAAATATCATCGCCATTTTCTTACTCTCAAAAGTGGTGATAATAGCGATAAAAGACTACGAAGCTCAAAGAAAAGCTGGTAAAAATCCAGAATTTGACCCAGAGAGTCTAGGCATCAAAAATACAAGCTGCTGGAGCAAAAACTAAAGGAGAAAATTTGGGAAAAGATATAAAGATAAGCGGCAAACTACTAGACCTAAACACCCATAGACAAGTAGCAAAGGTCGGCATGAGCGTCACTTTGGCATCTGTTTGCCTAAGCGCACTTTTTATGAAAAATAGATCTGTTAAAAAATTCCACGTAGCTTCTGGCATCGCATTTACATGCTTTGCGCTTTACCACGCTGGACTTTACGACAACGGCATCTTTAAAAAGATGATCGTAAAAGCAAAAACTGCTTCAAAAAAGGCATAAAATGAGACTAAGCGACGCTGAAATTTTAGACTACATAAACGAGGACCTACCCTACTTTGACCTCACAACGTCGCTTCAAGATATCGATAAAAAAGCCTCGCTTGAAATTTACTCGCGTGATGAAATTTGCGTTAGCTGCGTAGATGTGGCAGCAAGCATAGCAAGGCTACTTGGCTGCGAGAGCGAAATTTTTGTCAAAAACTCTCAAATTTGCAAGGCTGGCGATGTGATCATAAAAATTTATGGTAGCTACGAAGATGTGCATAAGGCTTGGAAACTAGCCCAAGTCGCACTAGAATATGCTAGCGCCATCGCAACCTACACAAATAAAATGTCAAAAGCTGCAAAAAGCGTCAATGAAAAATGTGAGGTCTTAGCAACCAGAAAGAGCTTCCCATTTGCGAAGAAATTTTGTGTAAAAGCCGTGCTTGAAGGTGGTGGTGGTATGCACAGACTTGGGCTTAGCGACAGCGTTCTTTTCTTTAAAAACCACATAAAAGCCTACGCTAGCTTTGATGAATTTCTGTCACATTTGCCAGAGTTTAAAGCCAAAATGGTCGAGCGAAAAATCTGCGTCGAGGCTGAAAATTTAGACGAAGTAGGCAAGCTTTTAAAAGCAGAATGCGACGTCGTGCAGTGTGATAAATTTAGCCCAGAGCTTATCAAAAACGTGCTAGCTTTAAGAGATGAAATTTCACCAAACACTATGATACTAGCAGCTGGCGGCGTAAATTTATCAAACGCAAAAGATTATGCAAATGCCGATGCGATAGTCACTTCTGCGATGTATTCAAAAGGCGTTGCAGATATCAGCGCAAGACTTGAAATTTTGTAAAATTTTACATATAAAAATACATATAATTTATATATAAAATAACAAATATCTCTAAAATTTTAAAATTTATGAGCAAACATACCATATCGCTAAATTTAAACTTGCTAGAGTTTTAAATCGCATGCAGTGCTTTAGCACCATTGCATGCCACCTCTAACGTCGTCGGGGTTAGGGGATTGTTAAGGGGGAAGGGAGCGACTTCGTAATTCAAGCCTCTTCCCCCTTAACAAAGAAACAAACATTAAATTTATAAAAATCTATTTTGCAAATTTTAAAATTCCATTCACTCGTAAGAATTGACTACTAAAATTTGGCTTCGCTCACCGCTTAGCTCAAATTTTAGAGCCGAAATTACTCGTTCATGAAATTTTAAAATTTGATAGATATTTTTGTAAGTTTAATTTAGATTTTATTAACGACACCAAAGATTAAATTTAAAAGATTAACCCCCAACCCAGTCTAAACCAGGTTGGAGTTTATTAAATTCAGTAATTTGCATTAAACAAATTTGATTTTGTTAAAACTCTAAAGAAAGAAGTTAAAACCTCTTCTTCCTAACCTCTTCAACTATAGCTTTAGCCATCTCATCTACTTCTGATGTTACTTCGTTTGCTTGGTTTGCAATTACTACGTTTTCTTTTGTTAAGTGATCTATTTGAGCAACTGATTGATTGATCATATTTATGCCTTCACTTTGCTCTTTGATTGATTCACTCATCTCATTTATTGATTGAGCTAGGACATTTGTATTTGCTTCTATCTCACCAAGTGATTTTTGAGTTCTCTCAGCTAGTTTTCTAACTTCATCAGCAACGACTGCAAAGCCTCTACCATGTTCTCCTGCACGTGCTGCTTCAATTGCTGCATTAAGAGCAAGTAAATTTGTTTGATCTGCTATATCTCTAATGATAGTTATGATGTTTTTAATTTCATCACTTTGTCTTATAACATCAGCCGTCTTTT
>NZ_PISC01000016.1:0-11776 GCF_003049065.1 Campylobacter concisus
GGGATAAGGGGATGGCCTCGTAACTAGAGTCCCCTTGTCTCCCTTTTGAATAAAAGAATTTATAAATTTAAAAGTCGTGATTTAAAAAGTAGGAATTTACTATTTTCAAATTTTAAAATTCCATTCACTCGCAAGAGTTGGCTACTAAAATTTGACTTCGCTTGCAACTTAGCTCAAATTTTAGAGCCAAAACAAATCCGTTCAGTCTCGTTTTATTTTGCTTTTTATAAAATCACCAAAACACTAGCAAAATGGGAGTCAAAATGCTTGATGATATCATGCTTGCAGTCTTGGTATATTTTGCAACATTCTTATTTTTGTTTTTTATACTCGCCTTTTTTGCATTTTGGTATATAAGCGTGCCGCTACTTGTCATCTATATCGTTATAAAATTTATAAGGCATGCAAAAGAGTGCGAGAGGATATGCGGCAAGCTTGAGTAAATTTTAAATTCCTAGCCCAAAATGAGCTAGAAATTTGTTTATTCTAAGGCTTGAGCCAGATCGGCTATCAGATCCTCGGCGTTTTCAAGACCTATACTAACTCTTATCAGCTCTTTTGTGATGCCAGCTTTGATGAGCTCTTCGCTGCTTAGCTGCTGGTGAGTTGTCGAGGCTGGGTGTGTGATGAGTGACTTTGTATCACCGATATTTACTACGATCTTAAAGAGTTTTACGCGCTCTAGCATCTTTTTTGCGCGCTCAAAGCTATCAGTCTCAAAGCAAAATAGTCCATTTGCCATGCCATCTTTAAAGTATTTTTGTGCCTTTGTATGATCTACGTTGTCGGCAAGCCCTGGGTATGCCACGCTTTTTATATGCTTGTGAGAGTTTAGAAATTTAGCCACTTTTAGCGCGTTTTGCGAGTGCCTCTCAACCCTAACAGCGAGCGTTTCAAGCCCTTGTATGAGCTGCCAAGAGTTAAACGGAGATATCACAGCGCCGATGTCACGTACGATAGCAAGCCTCATTCTTAGCGTGTAGATGTCAAAACGATCCGTCATATCAGCATATACGATGTCGTGATAGCTCGCATCTGGCACGTTAAAGTGCTCATATCTCTTGTTGCCTTTTAGTTTTTCGTTTAGGTGGTTTGCGCTTACAACGACACCTGCTAGGCTAAGACCTTGACCGCTCATATATTTGCTAGCGCTATGCACGCAAACATCGACGCCGTGGCGAAGTGGCTGAAAGATGATAGGCGTTGGCACGGTGTTATCAGTGATGCTTATGATGCCATATTTGTTTGCGATTTCTACGATTTTTTCGATATTTGGGATAGAAATTTGTGGATTTGAAAGCGTTTCAAAAAATATAGCCCTAGTTTTTTCGTCTATCAAACTCTCCAGATCATCAGCTGTGTCGCTGTCAAAGACTCTAGCCTCTATGCCAAATCTTTTCAGTGTGTGCGTAAAAAGCACCGTCGTGCCGCCATAAATTTTCTTAGCGATGATGATATTATCGCCTGCTTGGGCTAAATTTATGATGCTGTAAAACAAAGCTGACTGACCGCTTGCCGTCGCTATCGCAGCGGCTCCGCCCTCAAGTGCAGCGACCCTTTTTTCAAAGATATCTGTCGTTGGGTTGCTAAGCCTTGTGTAGATGTAGCCGTTATCTTTTAGATCAAACCTAGCAGCTGCTGTCTCGGCACTTCCAAAGTCATAAGCTGTGCTTTGAAAAATAGGCACAGCCATCGTGCCAAAGCCTTCGTTTGTGTCGTAGCCTACGTGGATCGCAGCGGTTTCTTGCCTCATTTTTGCTCCTTGTTTAAGTAATTTTGGCGTAAATTATACATTAGCAAAGCCAAAATTTAGGGGATAAAATCAATTTTTGATATAATTTGCCAAAAAAAAGGAAAAATTTGAACCAAGTCACGGACAAATTTAAGCGTGTAAAATATCTTCGTGCGCTAGAAAAATTTGCAAAATCAGCGATAAACGGGCTAAAAAGAGATGACTTTGACGAGACTGAGTTTCGCCAAAGAGTGGAGAAAAACGCGAAAGTCATCGAAAAAGTCGAAGCTGTCTATCTTGATCAGCCATACTCAAAGGCGCTAGAAAATTTTATAAATTTGCTCATCAAAAATGCCTCAAAAGAGGAGCTTTTAAAGGCGGCAAATCTACTTGATAAGCTAAAAAATCAAAAGACATATAAAAAAGAAAAACATAAAAATAAATTTAAGGATGAGGATTGAAAGTAGTTATTTTTGATATGGATGGCACGGTGATCGATAGTGGCGAGGCGATATATAAAACAGTAAATGAAGTAAGAGATGAGCTAAATTTGCCGCCACTTGAAAAAGAATTTATCATAAAAGCGATCAATGAGCCAGGTAGAAATTTAGCCCTTGAGTTTTACGGCATCGACACGCCAAGCAGGAGCTTAAAAGAGGGCTTTGAAGAGAAATTTAAGAAATTTTACGATGAGTGTGCGACTACCTATGATGGCGTAAAAGAGCTTTTGCAAAAGTGCAAAGAAGCTCAATACAAGGTCGTTTTGGCAAGCAACGCACCGCATGATACGCTAGAGAAAATTTTAAAGAAAAATGAAATTTACGAGCTATTTGACGAGGTCATCGGAGCTAGCAAGGAGATACCGCAAAAGCCTGATCCTGCGATGCTTCACCTAGCTGTTAGTAAAACTGGGGCTAGCAAGGCGATCTTTATAGGAGATAGCCTAAAAGACGAGCTAGCCGCTAAAAACGCAAATATGCCTTACGTGCAAGTTTGCTGGGGATTTGGCGAGGAGAGCAAAACTGCCACGTATAACGCCAAAAATGTTGGCGAGGCGTGGGAGATAATATTAAATTTTTAACTTAGTTTTAATTGGCTATAATCTTAAGAAATTTTCAAAGAAACAGCGATGATAGATATATTTGAGGGCAGTGCGAGGGATAAATTTTATGACATTTTGTTTAACGCAAATGCCGTTTTAGTTAAAAACGAGATAGATAAAATTTTTGAGAAATTTGTGGCTCTTAGCGAGCTTTGCGAGAGGCATGGCGTTAATGAGGATGAGATCAGAAATTTTATAGCCTCAGAGCAAGATAAAATTTATAACGGAGTAAATGACCTATATATCGAGCTTAGCGGAGAAATTTTAAGCCAAAATGAGTAGAATTTTTGCGCTCATTGCTTTGCTAGCCGCTCTTGTCTTTGCAAAAGAGCCAAATTTCGACCCAAATTCGGTGCATACATTTGAGCTTAAAAAAGACGAGTGGGCGAGGGTCTTTATAACCGAGAAAAAAACTCAAAGAGTTGAGACGTTTGATTTTCGTTGGACGCTATTTGATAGCACAAATATCACTGTGCAAAGCTTTTTTAGGCGCTATCCAAGGCAGATGGTCTTTTCGCTAAGACAAGGACAAAATACCTACATGCAGCGAGTTTTGCCTGATTTTATGATGCCGCCAAACGAGAGCGTGAGCCTTTATATATCATTTATTGATTTTAGGGACAAAAAGGCGCATTTTAGGGTGGCACTGCTAGATGAGAGCAAGCGTGTGGATGTAGGTTTTAGAGATCCGCACGAGGATAAATAGAAGGATAAAAATGGATAAAATCGATGAAATAATGAGCAAATTTATAAGCGAGCTTGGCTACAAAGAGGCGTTTGAGATGTTTTTAAAGATAAGTTCAGGCAAAAAGCTTCGCTCAAAACTTCTTTTAAAGATCGCAGGAGAGAGTGAAATTTCACTTAATCTTTGCGCTATCATCGAGCTCATCCACCTTGCAAGCTTATTGCACGACGACGTCATAGACGAGGCAAATATAAGGCGCGGCAAACCAAGCATAAACGCACTTTTTGGCAGTAAAAACTCAGTCATGCTAGGCGACATCCTCTACTCAAAGGCTTATTTTGAGCTTACAAAATTTGATCCAAGCATCGCAGCTGTCATCTCAGATGCGGTCAGCAAGCTAAGCATCGGCGAGATGATGGATGTGAAAATGGCTGAAAATTTTAACGAAAACGAGCAAGAATATTTAAAAATGATCTATTATAAAACAGCTGTTTTGATAGAAGCTACGGCTATTTGTGGGGCAAAGCTAGCTGGCAAAGATAGCGAGAAATTTGGCATTTATGGCAAAAATTTAGGCCTTGCATTTCAGATCGTTGATGATATCTTAGACATCACTCAAGATGAAAAAACACTTGGCAAACCAGCGCTTAACGACTTTGTTGAGGGCAAAACGACACTTCCTTATATTTATCTTTATAAGAGCCTAGACGAGGCTGGTAAAACAAAGCTTAGATCGCTTTGGGCAAAGAAGTTAAATGCGGATGAAATTTCATGGCTAAAAGAAAATTTCGATAAAACTAGCTCACTTAGCAAGGCTGTAAGCGAGGCAAAAAGGCTTGGAAGTGAGGCGATAGAAGCGATAAAAGAGTATAAAAACGCCGAGCTTGAAGGGATCATAAAAAGCATGATAGATAGGGAATTTTGATGCACTATTTAGACATAAGTTTTACATATAAAAATACTGATATTTCGGTCAGAGAGAAGCTTGCATTTGATAGTGACGATAAAAAAGAGCAAATTTTAAAGCTGATAAACTCAAACAAAAACATAAAAGAGAGCATGGTGCTAAACACCTGCAACCGCGTCGAGATCATAGCTAGCGTAGAGGATGTAAAGGCCGCTACTGCTCATATCATCAGGTGTATGTCGATATTTTCAGGCGTTTTTGAAGATGAGCTTTATGAGAGAGCTGACATCTATGAAAACAGCGGTGCAGCCCACCACCTATTTGCCGTGGCAAGCTCGCTTGATAGCCTAGTCGTTGGCGAAACACAGATCGTTGGCCAGCTAAAAAATGCCTTTAAATTTGCCTATGACAACAACTCATGTGGCGAAGACATCAGCAAGATCATCCACTACGCATGTAAGTGCGCTGCCAAGGTTAGAAACGAAACTCAAATTTCTAAAAACCCGATCTCAGTTTCAAGTGTCGCCGTGGCAAAGGCAAAAGAAATTTTTGGCACGCTTGAAGGTAAAACGGCTATCGTCGTGGGCGCTGGCGAGATGGGTGAGCTAGCAGCAAAGCACCTCATATCAAGCGGCGCAGAAGTGATCATCATAAACAGAAGCTCTGAGCGCGTCGAGCAGCTAGTTGATAGCCTAGGAGATAACGCGAGCTGGGATAGCATTTTGAAGTTAAAAGAGTATGTAAATAACTACGATCTCATCTTTTCAAGCACTGCAGCCCCGCACGCCATCATCACAGGCGAGATCATCGAGCCAAGAGAATTTCACAGATATTTTTTTGATATCGCCGTTCCAAGAGATATCGATCTTTTAAACACAGAGCTTATCAGCGTCTATACGGTCGATAGCTTGGAGGAGATCGTGCGTAAAAATTTAGCCCTAAGAGAGGAGCAGGCGCAAAAGGCTTACTCGATCGTCGGTCAAGACACGAGCGAGTTTTTAAAGACTTTAAAAGAAGATATGAGCGTGCCTCTTATAAAATCTATCCGCAAACAGGCTGAAATTTGCGCTAAAAACGAGCTAGAAAAGGCGATAAAAAAGGGCTATTTAAAACATAGCGATTACGATGAGGCGCAAAAGCTCATCCATCAGGTCTTTAAAGCCTTTTTGCACCAACCAACGATGAAGCTAAAAGGGCTTGCAGACGAGGAGAGAGCTAGCGAGCTTTCAAACGGAGTTAAATTTTTATTTGACATAAAAGATGAACAAAATTTTCAAGCAGGAGATATAGATGAAATTTAGTAAATTTTACGCCCCAACGACCAAAGAAGCGCCAAAAGACGCATCTTTACCAAGTCATCAGTTTTTGATAAGAGGTGGCTTTGTCGAGCAGATCGGCTCTGGGCTTTACAACTATCTGCCGCTTGGAAAGATCATGCACGATAAAATTTCACGCGTGGTAAAAGAGGAGATGAACGAGGCTGGCGCGCTGGAGGTGAGCTTTAGCGTGGTCACTTCAGGCGAGCTTTGGAAGCAAAGTGGTCGCTACAATGTCTTTGGCAAGGAGCTTTTGCGCTTTAAAGATAGAAAGGATAATGACTTTGTCATAAGCCCGACAAACGAAGAGGCAGCCGTTGCTTTGGTGCGTGGCAAGGTGACTAGCTACAAGCAGCTACCGCTAAATTTATACCAGATAAACACCAAATTTCGTGACGAGGCAAGACCGCGCTTTGGCTTGCTAAGAGGTCGCGAATTTACGATGAAAGATGGTTATAGCTTTCACTCTAGCAAAGAGGATCTTAAGCGTGAGTTTGACCTTATGGAGACAACTTATAGTAAGATTTTTACCCGTTTGGGGCTAAATTTTAGAGCTGTTGAGGCTGATAGCGGAGCCATAGGAGGAAGTGGCAGTAAAGAATTTATGGTGCTTGCAAGTAACGGCGAGGACGACATACTTTGCTGTGAGACTTGCAGATACGCTGCAAACGTCGAGGCTGCAAGACGCGAGCCAAGAGTTAGCGAGGCTGAGGCGCCAGAGGCAGATGCGGCTAAATTTCTAACGCCAAATGCAAAAACTATAAAAGATGTGGCGGAGTTTTTCAAAGTTAGCGAGTTTTACTGCATAAAAGCTGTTATGAAAAAGGCGATTTATGAGGATAAAGAAGAGGTCGTGGTCTTTTTTGTAAGGGGCGATGACGAGCTTCAAGAGACAAAGGCGCAAAACGCTTGCAAGGCGCTAGAGCTTGTTGATGCTAGCGAGGCTGACGTGGCGAAAGCTGGGCTTGTGGCTGGATTTTGTGGGCCAGTTGGGCTAAAGGATGTTAAATTTTTCATAGATAACGAGCTAAAAGGCGCAAATAACATGATATGCGGCGCTAACGAAAAAGACTACCACTTTGTTGGCGTTAGTGTTAGCGGATTTAACGAAGAGAGATTTAAAGACTTTGTAAAGGTAAAAGAAGGCGATAAATGCCCAGTTTGTGGCGGAAATTTAAAACTTAGCAAAGGCATAGAAGTTGGTCATATCTTTCAGCTAGGCGATAAATATTCAGCTGCGATGAACGCGACATATCTTGACGAAAACGGCAAGGCTAAGCCATTTTTGATGGGCTGCTATGGCATTGGCATAAGCAGGCTTATCGCTGTGATGATAGAGGCTAGCCACGATGAGAAGGGCTGCATTTGGAAAAAAGAGTGTGCGCCGTTTGATGTGGAGATCATCATCTCAAATTTAAAAGATGAAGCAGGTGTGAAATTTGCATTTGAGCTTTACGAGAGCCTTAAAAAAGCTGGCATTAGCGTCATCATCGACGATAGAAACGAGAGATTTGGCGTTAAGATGAATGATTTTGAGCTTATCGGCTTTCCTTACGCGCTGCTTGTGGGTAAAGAATTTGCAAATGGCAAGGTCGAGTTTATCACAAGAGATGGGCTAAGCAAAGAGGCGATAGAGGCAAACGACGCCTTTAGAAAGATAAAAGAAAGCTTATGAGATTTTTTGCATTTTTGTTTTTTTTGATAGAAGCGGTATTTATCTATCTTTTTGTAGATAAATTTGGCTTTTTAAACTACTTTCTTGAGGTGCTGGTTTCTGGATTTGTTGGCATCGCACTTCTTTTTAATGCTGGATTTTCTAGTTTAAATTCGCCTCAAGTGGCGTTTAAGAGCTTTCTTGGCGGAAATTTATTTAGTCAGCTAGGGCTTAGTTTTGGCGGAGCGCTGCTCTTTTTACCAGGGATTTTGACAGACATTTTTGGTATCGCCGTGGTCGTTTTTTCTTTAGTGTTTAAGAAAAATGCAGCGAAAAATGAGAGCTATCAGGAGTTTAAATTTCAAAACTTTAGCGAGCAGGGCAGTAAAAAAGATGATGGCGAGATCATCGACGTTGAGGTCATCGAAGAGCCAAAAAGAGTAAATTAGGAGTGATGATGAAAGAGATAAAAATAGCAACTAGAAAGAGCATCTTAGCACTTTGGCAAAGCGAGCATATCAAGGCTAGGATCGAGGCGCAGCACAAGGGCGTGAAGGTCGTGCTTGAAGGCATGAAGACAAAGGGCGACGTGATACTTGACACGCCACTTGCAAAGATCGGTGGTAAGGGACTTTTTACAAAAGAGCTTGAAGATAGCATGCTAAAAGGCGAGACTGACATCGCCGTGCATAGCCTAAAAGACGTGCCAGTAGTCTTTCCAAAAGGGCTTAAACTAGCGGCCATTTGCTCACGCGAGGACACAAGAGATGCGATGATAAGTGAGAAATTTGCTAAATTTAGCGACCTACCGCACGGTGCAAAGGTTGGTACAACGAGCCTGCGCCGTAAGATGCAGCTACTTATCATGAGGCCTGATCTTGAGATCATCTCGCTTCGAGGTAATGTGCAAACTAGGCTTAGAAAGCTAAAAGAGGGCGAATTTGACGCGATCATTTTGGCGATGGCTGGCATAAACCGCCTAAATATCAAGGCTGAAGTAGCGCACATCTACACATTTGGCTTTGACGAGATGATACCTGCGATGGGTCAGGGCGCTCTTGGCGTCGAGGCTAGAGATGAGAAGCAAATTTTAGATGAGATCTCTTTTTTAAATGATGAAAATGCAGTCATAGAAACGACCATAGAGCGTGACTTTGTAAGCGTTTTGGAGGGTGGCTGCCAAGTGCCAATAGGCATAAGCGCAAGGCTAAAAGGGGATGAAATTTCTATCGATGCGATCGTTGGCCTGCCTGATGGAAGTGAGTTTATAAAAGATAGCTTAAAGACTAGCAAAGATAAATTTCAAAGCATCGGCAAAGAGCTAGCGCATAAATTTATAGAAAAAGGGGCGAAAGAGCTTTTAAAACGCGCTGAAGAGATGGCGTAAGCGTGTTTGAGCTAAAATTTAAAGCAAAAGCCATAAGTGCTACCAAAAATAGCAAAGACAACTACTACATGATCGGTCTTGCAGATGGCAAATATAACTACAAAAACTACATAATCTTTCAAAGACCGATCAAACTAAAAAAGGGCGACGACGAAAACGCTGAGATAAACGGCCTATACGCCGAGTGCAATGGCGACGTTTGCTACAACGCTTGCAAGCGGGTTAAGATCACTGATAAGAGCATCATTTTTGAGGTGCAAGATAGCGTTATTAGCGTTGATATAGAGGGTGTTAAGCTTAATGAGCGCTTTGTGAAATATAGCAAAGAGATATTTGGCGAGCTGCTAGAGTAGTTTTAAATTTAATAATTTGCTTGCTCTTATGCCACTTTTTTAGCTGTGGCGAAAGGGCGTAAATTTATTATCTTTGCGATAAAAATAGACAATAAATCAAACGCCACACAAACTGCCTTTGCGTGCAATAACAAAATATTAGCATCGCCTTTTTTATCAAATTTTAGCTATCATCCTTAAAAATTTAAGGGAAAAATATGGACTACATCAAGCTTTTAAAAGATAATGGCCTACTTAGGGTGATCGAGGAGCCAGTAGATATCGACCTAGAGATCGCGCACGCTAGCTACATCGAGGTCAAATGCGAGGGCTCACAAGCACTACTTTTTACAAACCCAGTCTGCAAAAAAACTGGGCGTAAATTTGCCCCAGTGCTTACAAATATCTACGGCTCAAAAAGGGCGCTTGAGCTGATATTTGGCGTGCAGCCTGATGAGATCGCGGCTGAGATAGAGAAGCTTTTAAAGCCCAAAAAACCTGAGAATTTCAAAGAGAAGCTTGACTTTTTGGCCTATCTTTTTAGCATGAGAAAGATTTTTACAAAAAGGCTAAAAGGTGAGGGCGAGTGCCAGCAGGTCAAATTTATGGGCGAGCAGGCTGATCTTTTGAGCTTACCTGCGCTAAAGACATGGCCGCATGACGGAGGTGCTTTTATCACGATGGGGCAGGTCTATACGCAAAGTCTTGATGGCGCGCTGCAAAATTTAGGCATGTATAGACTGCAAATTTATGATAAAAATCGCCTTGGCATGCACTGGCAGATCCATAAAGACGGCGCAAATTTCTTTCACGAGTATAAGCGCGCTGGCCGTAAGATGCCAGTCTCTGTGGCGATCGGCGGCGATCCACTCTACATCTGGTGCGGTCAAGCGCCGCTGCCAAAGGGCGTCTTTGAGCTGTTACTTTACGGCTTCATCCGCAAAGAGCCAGCCAAGCTTGTAAAGTCGCTAACGAATGAAATTTACGTCCCGCACGACGCAGACTACGTGATCGAGGGCTTTGTGGATACGGCTAAGAGCGAGCTTGAGGGGCCATTTGGCGATCACACTGGCTTTTATACGCCGGTTGAGCCATTTCCAGTGATGGATGTCACGGCGATAACGAGCAAGCAAGACCCTGTCTTTCACGCGACCGTGGTTGGCAAGCCGCCGCTTGAGGATAAGTATATGGGCTGGGCGACTGAGCGCATATTCTTGCCACTTTTGCGAACGACCGTGCCAGAGCTACTAGACTACAACATGCCTGAAAATGGCGTCTTTCACAACCTTATCCTAGCCAAGATCAACGCCCTTTATCCAGCTCACGCAAAGCAGGCGATGCACGCATTTTGGGGAGTTGGACAGATGAGCTTTGTAAAGCATGCTATCTTTGTGGGCACCGAGGCACCAGATCTAACAGAATACGACAAATTTTTGGACTTTGTGCTTGATAAATTTGGCAGTGAAAGTGTGCTGATAAGCCAAGGTGTGTGCGACCAGCTCGATCATGCTAGTCCAAACTCGTGCTTTGGTGGTAAGCTTGGCATCGATGCGACGCAGGACTTTTGTAAATTTAGCCCTGCGATTTTAAGCGACGATGAGCTCTTGGCTAAATTTCAAAGCGTTGCGCCAAATGTTAAAGAACTTAGGCAGTTTAAAAAGCAGAGTAAAACGCCTATTTGCGTGGTGAAATTTGAAAAGGATCGCCCTGTAAAAGAGCTATTTTCTAAGCTTTTGGAATTTAGAGAATTTTTCAAGCTTCTAGTCGTAGTGGATATGCAAAACTACCTAGAAAACCCATATATGCTGCTTTGGCGCGTGACAAATAACATAGATGCTTTGCGTGATATCTACATAGATGTCGAAAATTTCTGCATGGATGCGACTAGCAAGGACGAGCTGGAGGGCTACACGCGTGACTGGCCTATGCAAACTGACTGCGAGCGCGAAGTAGTGGCTGAGCTTATTAAGCGTGGCGTAGTAAAAGATGAGCCAGAGCTATTTCATAAATTTGAGATATTTGGGTAGGGTCGTAGCCTAGTGGCTTTGGCATGCTCGTGCGCAAAAGCGGCAAGAAAATGCGCTCAGTCGCCCAGCCCCTCTTTTTTAACCCATGTAGTTATATTCAAGCGGCTACTTGCCGGTCGCAGTCGTGTGAAATGCTGCCCCCTCTGTTTGCTGGTCGTATCCATCGCTAAAAATGGCTCGATCGGCACATAAAGCCAGCGTGATCACTCAAGTTCTATAGGCAAAGCTCTTGATTATTAAGCTTTAAATTTGATTTAGCATTTTGGCTTGATAAAATTGCTTTTAAATTTAAAATAGATCGGTTTTTTGCACTTAAAAATGGCTTAGTTTAAGGCCATTTTTATACTTCGACATAAATTTTTTGCTAATTTTGTGAAAATTTCTAGTTAAATTTATCTGTTTATCTGTTTGTCTTGGTTGGTTGGCTTGGTTGGCTTGGTTGGCTTGGTTGGCTTGGTTGGCTTGGTTGGCTTGGTTGGCTTGGTTGGCTTGGTTGGCTTGGTTGGCTTGGTTGGCTTGGTTGGCTTGGTTGGCTTGGTTGGCTTGGTTGGCTTGGTTGGCTTGGTTGGCTTGGTTGGCTTGGTTGGCTTGGTTGGCTTGGTTGGCTTGGTTGGCTTGGTTGGCTTGGTTGGCT
>NZ_PISC01000017.1:0-11067 GCF_003049065.1 Campylobacter concisus
AAAAAACTTTTAGTTTTTATATTAGTTTGTCTAATCTATTATTTAATCATAATAGACTGGCTCAATCGATCACTTGTTTAGATTTCAAAGATTGACTAATAGTTTAACAATTGTAAGTTAAAAGAACTTTCTGTTCTGCGTTCTGCAAAACAGAAAGTGAAGTATATAGAAGTGATGCTTAAAAGTAGATAAAAATCAGGCTATTTTTTAAAAGCCCATAAAGAAATTTTGAAGTCCAACCTTTTCATTAAAAATAATATCTTTTTTATTTGGATCGTACTTAAATTTACTTACTACTTTTTTACCATCTTCTTTTAAATATCCAGCAGATATAAGTGTTGGCTCGATAAGAGTCATCTCAGGGAAGAGCGTATCAAAAAATTTAGCCAAAGTCTCATCCACGCTTAGCTCACCATTAAGTGATAGCTTGTCAAAGATCGCAAGCTGACTTTCTCCGCTTTTAAAGCCATTGATAGCGGCATCTAGTTTTAAATTTATCGCATTATCGCCATTTTTAAAGCTTAATGTATCCACTTTCACACTTGGATTTTTCTCTAAAATTTGACCCATTACTTCGTCCAAATTTAACCCAGCAAAGATACTCTCATTTGTATCAACATTTACATTACTTAGTCTATCAAGTATATTATTTATAGTTGGCACGTTGATATTTGCTATCTTGCTATCTAAGATAAAATCTGTAAATTTCACTTTATTGACAGCAACTGCGCCTATCTTCACCACGTCATTTGAGCTGCCAAGATCATTTGAGACTTCAAATTTCGAGCTATATTCAAGATCGTCTAAAGCGACATTGCCATCCTTTTCATCTAATAATGCTAGCTTTTTGATCTTAGCCTTTGCTATGTAAGGAGCTAGCTTGCTCTCAAATATCTTTGAAATTTCAACTGGCACAGTGTAGCTTGTATCTATATCGACGCCTTCAAGATTAACTTCTGCTTTATTTTCTTCGTTAAGGTCTTTTAATGAAACTTTCTCAAGACCCAAATTTGCACTATTTACATTATCTTTTGCGTCCAGTTTCAAACCAAATTTCACATCCTTTGTATGTACGTTCATAGTTTGCTTATCGCTAAAGTCAATATCACTAAATTTAACATTTACGTCTTTATCGCCACTCACGCTAGCCTTTGTTTTAGCCGTTGCGACGACGTTTGACCCAAGAAATGAAGCTACGATATTTTTTATCGCCTCATTTTGTATAGAAATTTTTGAGTCGATATCAAAGCCATTTACAAATGCAAGCACTGAGTGAGAAATTTCATTTTCTACCTTGAAATTTAGATCCTCATCTACATCTTTGCCAGCCAAATTTTTCAAAAGATCCTTTGAAACGATAAGATCAAACGATCCTTTTGAGCCAAAAAAGCCTTTTTGATAGCTATTTTCTGAAACTTTAAAGCCATTCACATCATTTAGTCTATCAACTATCCTTTGATAGTTCTCCTCGACCTTGTTTGAGGCAAAATAAACAGCGCCTGCGACGACCACGATAACTACGATTAGAGCAGATATCACCTTTTTCATGCTTTTCTCCTTTTTGTAATGTGTTGTAAAAATAACCAGATACCTAATAACAAGCCAACCATGGCAAGTGGCATGATATAGCCATGCTCGCCAAGATAATTGCTCACACTCATAAAATAATCCCCTGCTTTATAGCTAGCAAGACCGACGATCACTGCCCAAAGCACTGAAGAGATCAAATTTATAACGCTAAATTTATAAAAAGGGTATTTTGTAAGTCCAAGTGCGATAGGCACCAAAGTTTTGACGCCGTAGATAAATTTTTTGATAAATATTATCTTATCGCCATGCTTCTTTGCCAAAATTCCAGCGTAGGCAAGCTTTCTTTTGTGATTTTTTACATAAGGCATAAGTGAGCTTTTATTAAACCTTGCGACGTAAAAGATCAAAGTATCGCCGATCGTATTTGCCACGGCAGCGACGATTATGCTAAGAGAGATGTCCATTTTACCAGCAAAGCTTAATATCCCAGCGGCGATAAGCGCGACCATGCCACCACCAAGGCTGTAAAAAAATAGCACGATGTAGCCGTAAGTTGAGATTGAGTTTATAATATCTTGCATCATTGCCCCAAAAGTTTAGAAGCTGAAGATATTAGTTGCTCGTATGCGTAGCCACTTTGTTTTAAAATTTCATCCTTTGCGCTTATCACTGCTCCGCCAAAGCTTGCTCCTGCGAAAAATCCATCATTTGCAGCATATGCGTAGATGTCGTTTGAAAATTTAAAATCGCTTACTTTATTATAATTGCGTCCGATATCGCCAAATGCTACTGAAAGCTTCGTATCAAGCGTGATCTTGGCATCTTTTATGTCGTAGATGATGCTATCTTTAAATATAAATAGCACAAGCGAGCTATCTTCGTAGCCAAGCTGGATGCCGATACTGCCGCCACTTATGCTAACTGGTAAAATTTCAGTTGGCGAATTTAGGTTGCCAACGACCATTATGCCGTCGCCACCCATACCGCCAACTACAAAGCCTATTTTTTTCACGCTTGGAAAGATGATCGTCGCTTTTGACTGCTCGATGAGCTCTTTTATAGGAGCATTTCTAGCGCCTCTCATCGTCGTTATAAACGAATTTGCCGAGTCTAGCACGAGCTCCTCGCTAGTAAAGCCAAGCGAGAAAAATATTATTATTGATAAAAGAAATTTCATATCTTGCCGTTATTTCGCAAAATCAACAGCGCGAGTCTCTCTAATGACGCTTACTTTTATCTCACCAGGATACTGCACCTTGCTCTCGATCTCTTGAGCTATCTCTTTTGCCACAAGCACTGCCTCATCGTCATTTATGAGTTTAGCATTTGCGATGACGCGGATCTCACGGCCAGCATTGATCGCATAAGCTTGTTTGATGCCCTCTTTGCTTTTTGCGATGTTTTCGATCTCTTCGACACGTTTTAAGAAGCTCTCAAGCACCTCACGTCTTGCTCCTGGACGAGCTGCACTTAGTGCGTCAGCTGCGCAAACAGCAGCACTTTCTATGCTTGTAGCTTCTTCGTGTCCGTGGTGAGCATAGATCGCGTTGATGACGACTGGATGCTCTTTGTAGCGTTTGCAAATTTCAGCTCCAAGATCGACGTGGCTACCCTCGTACTCGTGAGTTAGCGCTTTACCGATGTCGTGAAGTATGCCAGCTCTTTTTGCTAGCTTCTCATCTCCGCCACACTCAGCTGCGATGATGCCAGCGAGGTGAGCTACTTCGAGGCTGTGAGCAAGGGCGTTTTGACCGTAGCTTGCTCTAAATTTAAGCTTGCCTATTAGTTTTACTATCTCTGGATGAATTTTATTTAGACCAAGATCCATGACGATATTCTCACCCTCTTCTTGTATGCTTTGCTCAAATTCTTCAGTCACTTTTTTATGAAGATCCTCTATCCTCGCAGGCTGAATTCTACCGTCCTCCACCAAAAGCTCGATCACTCTTGTTGCGATCGCACGTCTGTAAAGGTTAAAGCTGCTTAAGATGATAGCATGCGGGGTATCATCAATGATGATATCAACGCCAAGCACCATTTCAAGGGTTTTGATGTTACGTCCCTCTTTGCCAATTATCCTGCCTTTTAGCTCATCGTTTTTAATATTTACGACATTTATCAGACGTTCAGCCGCAAATTCTCCAGCAAATCTTGACGTAGCCTGCGCCAAGATGTAATTAACCCTCTTTTTAGCCTCTCTTTTTGCCTCTTCTTCGTATTTTCTAACGATGTGAGCGATGTCGGCGCGTGACTTCTCTTCGACCTTTTTAAGCACGACCTCTTTTGCCTCTTCCTCCGTTAAGCCAGCAGCGTGCTCAAGCACTCTTATCGCCTCTTCTACTTTGTTTTGATAAGTCGCTTTTAAATTTAAACCCTCTTCGTAAGTGACCTTCGCATCGTGCTTATCTTTTTCAAAAAGCTCTTTGCTCTCGTTTAAAAGCTCTTGCTCATTTAGCAAAATTTTCTCTTTTTTGGTCAGCTCATCAAATTTACTTGCATACTCTTTTTGAAGCTTTGTCGTCTTGTCGTCGTATCTTTTTTTAGCCTCAAATTCAGCCTCTTGCACTGAAATTTTAGAGTTTTTAAGCGTTAGCTCAGCTTCATACTCGATGGCTTTTGCCTTTGCTTTTGCCTGCTCTAAAAATATGTTGTAGTTTGCATCATTTATCTTTTTGGCGTAGAGATACCCTGCTCCAACGCCCACCACACCGGCTCCTAAGCCTATTAAAACCTCTATCATTTATTCCTCTTTTTATATAATTTTTACTTGGGGTTATATAAAAGTCTCCCACTGCATCGTGCGCCTGCGAGAGCACATCTTTGGTGTAGAAGTCTTTTACCTCTAAGAAAACTATCAGTTTTGGCTTAACGGGCAAAGTGTCAAAAAATCTATCGTAAAATCCTTTTCCGTGCCCTATCCTTGCCATAGCTCCATCAACCCCAATCGCTGGAACTACCGCCATATCAAGTTTAACATTATTCATTTTTTTGCCAGATGGCTGTCTGACATTAAATTTATAAGTTAGAAATGGCAGTCGCAATCTTACCATCTCTAAGCTAAGACCTACCATAAAAGGGGCAAAAATTTCACATTTATGTGATAAATTTCGTCTTATTTTAAGCACATCGACTTCGTAGTTAAGCGGCAGGTAAAAGAGCACCTTTTTAGAATTTGTATAATTTATCAAATTTAAAAGCGTTTTTGCCGCCTTATAATGCGTGCATTTTGCTCTAAATTTAGTGAGCTTTATCAAATTTGCTCTTGCATTTTTTCTAAATTCGTTTTTTTCTAAATTAACGCTCATTTTATGCTCTTTCTTGTATAATCCTGAAACATTTTTCAAAAGGAAATTTATGACACTAAAACACGCAATTATAACATCACTTTGTCTTTTTGCATTTTTCGGATGCAGCGACGACTCTAACAAAAAGAGCGAGCAAAACACTAGCGAGCCAGCTGTGCAAAGTAAAAATTTAGAAGAAAATGCCAGCAAAGATGAAAATTTAAGCAAAGACACACTCACTCCAAAAATGAATGAGAGCACACAAAGTGACGAAGTGAAAGATATAAGCCTAAAACTGCTTAACGGCACAACTATGCAGATCACAAAAAGAAGCAACGGCTTTGACGTAAAAGATGGCAAAAAAGCGACACTTTATGTATTTTTCGCCACTTGGTGCCCACCTTGCAAGGCTGAGATCCCATCTTTAAACAACCTAAGTGAAAAATTTAAAAACGAGCTAAACATCGTTGCTGTCTTGCTTGAAGACAAGAGTGAGGACGAGGTTAAAGAATTTGCTCAAAAGTATAAGATCAAATACGACATCGCAGTTGGCGAGGGAAATTTCTTATTTGAAAAGGCGATGGGCGGCATCAAAGGACTCCCTGCATCTGCACTTTTTAAAGCAAATGGCGACTACGCTCAAGGCTACATCGGTCTTGTGCCTGAAGAGATGCTTGAAACTGACATAAATAGGGCTATAAAATAATGCTTGAGTTTTTGAAAAGAGGCTTTGAAAAGACCTTTGGAGCGATAAGCTCGGCTAAAAAGTCAAAAAAGATCGACAAAGAGAGCTTGGAGGAAATTTTACTAGAAGCTGACGTGGCTTACGAGATCGTGGAGGAGATTTTATACTATCTGCCACCACAAGATGAAGTGAGCAGAGACGATCTAAGACGCGTTATGAGTAGCTATTTTATCTACGAAAAGGAGCGCGTGATCGAGCCTGACAAGCCATTTGTCGATCTCATCCTTGGCGTAAATGGCGCTGGCAAGACGACAACCATCGCAAAGCTAGCAAATTTATATAAAAACAACGGCAAAAGCGTCATTTTGGGCGCTTGTGATACATTTAGAGCTGGGGCGATCGAGCAGCTGCGCCAATGGTCGATCAGACTAAATGTGCCGATAGTCGCCACCCAGCAAGGGCATGATCCTTCAGCTGTGGCTTACGACACGATCAGCTCAGCCCTTGCAAAAGGCATCGACCGCGTCATCCTAGACACGGCTGGCAGGCTTCAAAACCAGACAAATTTAGCAAACGAACTTGACAAGATCGTTCGTATCAGCAAAAAAGCCTACGAAAAGGCGCCTCACCGCAAGATCCTCATCCTTGATGGCACGCAGGGCAACGCTGGCGTCGCGCAGGCAAAGGCATTTAACGATATCGTCTCGCTTGATGGCGTCATCATCACAAAGCTTGACGGCACTGCAAAGGGCGGAGCGCTATTTGGCGTGGCAAGAGAGCTTGAGCTACCTATATTTTATATAGGCGTTGGCGAGAGCATGGATGATATCATCAAATTTAACCCAGACGAGTTTTTAGACGAGCTGATGGACGCCATTTTTGAGTAGGGTAAAATTTCTTAGTAAAATTTGCTTTTTCGCTACTCTTTTGGCGATTGATTTTCTTGCATTTACTCCAAAAAGTCCCGCAATCATCGAAAATTCGTGGGACAAAGCAAACCATTTTTTAGCCTTTTTCGTCCTTTATATACTGCTCTACCTTGGCTATGAGTTTAAAATTTTTAAAAATTTAGCCCTACTTTTAGCCTTTGGCATGCAGATAGAACTCGTTCAGGCACTTTTACCAAACAGGAGCTTTAGCCTGCTTGACATCGTAGCAGATATGATCGGAGCGGCCTTTGGAGTGATAGTAGTTGAAATTTTAAAAAGGATATATTATGGCAAAAGCAAAGCCAGTTTTTGAGTGTCAAGCCTGCGGTAATCAACAAGCAAAGTGGCTTGGTAAATGCCCACAATGTGGGGCTTGGGATAGCTTTGTCGAGCTTAGCCAGCAAGAGATAAAGATAAGTAAAGAGATAGCAAAAAGTAGTGGCACACCCAGCAAAGCCATAAGCATCGACGAAGTTGAAATTCAAAATTTTACGAGATTTAGCACAAAAGATAGCGAGTTAGACCTTGTTCTTGGTGGTGGCGTGGTCGAGGGCTCGCTTGTTTTAATAGGCGGTAGCCCAGGCATCGGCAAATCAACCCTGCTTCTAAAAATCGGCTCAAATTTAGCAAAAGATGGCAGAAAAACGCTCTATGTAAGTGGCGAAGAGAGCCAAAGCCAGATAAAAATGAGAGCTGATAGGCTAAATGCTGTGGATAAAAATTTATACCTGCTAACTGAAATTTGCCTAGAAGATATCATGCTAGAAGTGCAAAAGAGCGACTACAAGGTGCTAGTCATTGACTCCATTCAAACGCTTTATAGTCAAAATATAACCTCCGCGCCAGGCTCGATCACGCAGGTTCGAGAGATCACATTTGAGCTGATGAGACTTGCAAAGAGCCAAAATATCTGCGTTTTCATCATCGGACACATAACCAAAGAGGGCTCAATCGCAGGACCTAGAGTGCTTGAACACATGGTCGATGTGGTGCTTTATTTTGAGGGCGACGCGAGCAGAGAGCTTAGAATTTTGCGTGGGTTTAAAAACCGCTTTGGCTCGACGAGCGAGGTTGGTATATTTGAGATGAGCCAGCACGGACTGGTGAGCGCAAACGAGGTTTCGAGTAAATTTTTCACACGTGGCGGGGCGATGAGTGGCAGCGCGATCACCATCATAATGGAAGGCTCAAGGGCGCTTAGCATCGAAATTCAGGCGCTTGTTTGCGAAAGCGCCTATCCAAAGCGAAGCTCGACTGGCTTTGAGAGAAACCGCCTAGATATGCTGCTAGCACTTCTTGAGCGAAAGCTTGAAATTCCACTTGGGCACTACGACGTCTTTATAAACGTTTCAGGTGGCGTTAAGATAAGTGAGACTGCGGCTGATTTAGCCGTCATCGCGGCGATAATCAGTAGCTTCAAAAACCGCCCTATCAGTAAGGACAGCGTCTTCATCGGTGAGCTAAGCCTAAACGGCGAGATAAGAGAAATTTTCAACCTCGATCAACGCTTAAAAGAGGCAAAAACGCAGAAATTTAAAAATGCGATCATCCCAAACAAACCGCTTGACACGCAAGGTCTAAAGTGCTTTTACACCAAAGATATCACGCAAGTGCTTGAGTGGATGTAAATTTACTCTGGAACAAATCATGCTTGCTCTTTGACAGATAATATCAAGGAGCAAACCATGAATGATATTAGCATCTCAAGCACAAATGTAAATTCATACACTCATCAAAAGCACAAACAAGATAGGTCTTTAAATTTTAGTGATCTTATAAAGCAAAGTGTCAAAGAAGAGAGTAGTAAGCCAAGCCAAGAACCAGCTAAATTTGCTTATACTACTTCTTCACAAAATAGCCTTACCTCTTTAAATTTTAATGACCTTCAAGCTTATGGCTACACAGTAGATAAAGCTGGCTTTATGGGAGCTGATTTTAATAAAGCAGCAGGCTTGCCACAAGACTTTAAAATCCATAAAAGCACGCTTGATGAGATAGTTAGATACAACAATAAAGCATATCTCTTTACGCAAGATAGAAGCAAGGCTGCATTTGAAAAGATAGATGTAGCTGATACCACAAAGCACTACTATAAACTTTTTAAAAACATCGTAGGAGATGAAAAAGATAGATATAGCAAGGCTGATCTAGTAAATTTACCAAAAGGCTTTAGCTTGGATACCAACCAAAAAACCTTTGGTAAAAATGCAAATTTCTTAAAAGATGTGAGCCTGATATCTGTTACAAATGTATATAAAACATTTGATCAATTTAATGATGCAAAGAGCGTTAGAGATGAGCTTAGAGGCTTTGGGGTAAGCCACGAGGTCTATGAGCTAAATTTTAGCAAAGAACATCTTGACGCAAGAGCTAGTGACGAATATACATTTAACCCTGATATGTCGGTATATCAAGCAGATGATACTTATAGCAATGCTGGTGTATTTGTGGGATTTTTAAAGAGTTTTAGCCCTATCGCTAGTGATAGTGGCGAGACAAAGCTTAGCGCAGAAGCAAGCTCTTACTCAAAGCTAATGAACGAGCAAAGCTTAGCTGATGATATAGTGCCTCTCTCAAGGCTTTTGAAAAATGAGAAGATGATCAAATTTATCTTAGAAGAGCTACTAAAAAGAAATTTGCTCACTTCAAAAGATGGCAAAAGTGCTAGCGAGATAGTAGATAGTGTGCTAGCTCATGCCACAAAGCTTCAAAACGAGACAAAAAATTTAAATAGATAAATTTATAAGATGGCTATCTTTAGCCAGTTAAGCCATCTTATTTAAAATTTGCTTCTTATCTATCTTTTGGATAAGCTCTAAGACATCTATGCCTCTTTTTTCTTTGAAATTTAAAAGCTCTCTTGCATAGAGAAATTTTTGATCCTTGTTTATATCATAGGTCTCATACTTCTTCTTAACCTGCATAGGTTTAAATTTCTTCTCGCTTTGCTCTTTAGCGAAATTTGCATTGTATTCTTGTTCTTCTTTGATTATCTGCTTTCTTTGTTCTTCAACATCTTTTGTTGCTTTTTCTCTTGCTTTGGCAAATAATGTTTTAAATTCATCTATGCTTAGATCGGTTCTACTTAAAAGACTAAGTGACTCCTTGTTATTATTTGGATAAAGAGAAGACATGCTGTCCATAAATGCTCTTAGGTCAGCCTCCTCTTCTGCTGTGCCAAGACCAATCATAAAGCCATTTATTGTTGGCTTGCCATCAACAGAGTTTGTAAGCAACCAGTCCATGTAATCTTGGAGTTCGCGAACTCTAAATTCTTCCATAGTTTCTGGCTCTCTTTTTGCTGATAAAGCCCGTCTTTCTTGAATGGTGTAATCAGACAGCATATTATCAATTCGATTTATAGTATCTGCTATCCAGCCCTCTTTGCTTTTGTCTATATCTATAAATTCTTTTATAGTTTCGCTCCAGGGTTTAAAAAGATTCTTTGAGTAGTCAAATTTTTCTTCGGTAGCGTTTTTGTCTTGCTTGCCTTCTTTGGCTACATTTTCTTTTTGAATGGTGTTATCTTGTATCGATGTGTTGCTAAGTCCGTTTATGCTAGTTATCATTTAAGCTCCTTACGCCTTTATATCAACATCTCTTTTTATACCAAGCGTATCTATTAGGTATTTTCCAGCTGGGTTTTCATTTAGCTCTTTTACTAAATTTAAAGGTGGCATGCTAAATTTCAAAAAGCTATCCATAAAGTCTTTGCTCTTTTTACCATCTTTATCTATCTCACCAAAGAGTAGCTTTAGCATTTTTAGATTACGTTCCATCATCTTTTTAAATGAGAGCTCGTCTTCTTGGTCGCTAAATTTATCAAGGCTTTGTCTGTGTCTTACATAATCTTGCATATAATCAGGCAGCATAGAGACAGCACCATCATCTGCTTTTGAGAAATTTATACCATAAGCCATTTGCCACATAGCATTAAAGGCGTTAAATGACCTTTGAAATTCTTTTGCGTTGATGTTTTTATCATAGCCACCATATTTTCCTATCGCAGTGGTTTCTCCCTCGTATATGTCTAGGTTGTGATTTAGCACACCAGCTATGAGGCCGCCTTTGGTTATAGAGCCATCTTTGTTAGTGTATTTCTCTCCGTGTGGATCCATAAATATACCAATGACCGTGTTTTCTTTGCCGCCATTTGCGTTGTTAAAGATGTATGTTACATTTTTTGGATGTATCTGCTTATCTGCCGCAATAGACAAAGAGCCATTGTAAAAGAGCGTGCTTATGGTCTTTGTTGGCGTATGCACAAAGCTATCTTCTACCGCAGAATACTCACTAGCACTAGCATATCTTTTATCCACTTGCAAGCTTTGACGATCATAAGAAAAGCCTTGAGGGAAATTTCTTATATCTTCTGCGCTGAAGCTGTCCTTTGAATTTAGTGTATCTTCGCCAACCACTTGAGCTAGCAACCTATAAGCGTTGCCAACAGTTTTAGCTATATCGATGCTTTTAAAATTCTTGATGTCTGGGTCTATTATGTCGTTTGATCTGACTAACGACTCCAGCGTGCTTGAGTGAATTTTATAATCACTTGGGATGCCAGCTTGTTTATTAAACTCATCTGTAAAGTAGCCATCCTTATCTACCTTGTAGCCCAAAACCTCTGAGCTCGTTTGGT
>NZ_PISC01000018.1:0-8878 GCF_003049065.1 Campylobacter concisus
AATAATCAAAAAGCTTAAACAAAAATGCATGCGGTGCTTTAGCACAATTGCATGCGTTTTGTGCAATAGAAAGTCAGGCAAATTTTAAAATTTCATGAACGAGTAATTTCGGCTCTGATTTTAGTGGAGAGCTTTGCGAAACCTAAAATCAGTAGTCAATTCTTGCGAGTGAATGGAATTTTAAAATTTGCAAAATAGCAAATTTCTATTTTTAAAATCTCAACTTTAAATTTGTAAATTTCTTTTTATTCAAAAGGGAGACAAGGGGACTTAAATTACGAAGCCGTCCCCTTATCTCCCTTTAAATCCCACAATCCCCTCGCACGTTAGAAGTGCATGCGATAGCACTATCGTGCCGCATGCGTTTTGCTATCAAGTAAGTTTTCGCAAATTTTAAAATTTCATGAACGAGTAATTTCGGCTCTAAAATTTGAGCTAAGCTGTAAGCGAAGCCAAATTTTAGTAGTCAATTCTTGCGAGTGAATGAAAGTTTTAAAATTTGCAAAGCAATCTAATCAAATTTAAATGTTTGCTTCTTTGTTAAGGGGGAAGAGGCTTGAATTACGGTCTGCTTGCAGTTGCGAGATGAAGTCGAAGCAAAAGAGCTCTCTTCCCCCTTAACAATCCCCCAACCCCGACAACGTTAGAAGTGCATGCCTCAGTGCTGAAGCACTGCATGCGGTTTGAAACTCCAGTAAATTTAAAATTTCATGAACGAGTAATTTCGGCTCTAAAATTTGAGCTAAGCTGAAAGCGAAGCTAAATTTTAGTAGTCAACTCTTGCGAGTGAATGGAATTTTAAAATTTGTAAAAACCTATCAACATATTGATTAAATTTCAAACCAAAGGGAGTTAAATTTTATCTCACTTTATAGTGCACACTACCGCTATATGCGATATCTTCGGCTTTTACGTCATCGCTTGTTAAAATCTCACTTATCTTGCCGTTTGCTTCAAGCCTCTCTCTATTCTCCTGAGCGTCTTCTTGATAGCTATAAACCATCGCAACGCTCACCACGCCGCTAATGCCCTCTATCATCTTAAAAACTCTGATCTCATCTTCAATGCTCTCTGAGCTAACGACCACCACGATCCTATCTTCTGCGTCAGTGATGATCTCGCACTCTTTTAGCTTGCTTATCTCGCCTTTTACGCTCTCATTTTTATTATCTGTATAGACTATCAGGCTTGAAATATTCATCTAACTCTCCAAAATAAAATTTTCTTCTCATAAGCAGAGGTTACGACCTCGTTATCGCTTATGAAAACTATGCTATTTATCGTGCTTTGACCAGTTTTTAGCATCGCGATCTTATCCAAAGTGACGCTATCAACCAAATTTACATCACTCATCTCATCGCTCATATACGCGGCGATCTTGCCGTCGCTACTAAGCCCCACGCCATAGACCAAAAAGCCAGTATTTATCTTTTTTAGTGTCCCAGCTGAGAAGATGCCAGCGATCCTGTCGGTGCCTCCGCTGATCATGACGCCATTTTTATAAGCGATGTCGTAGATATTATCAGTGTGGATGTCTAAAATTCTGTCCATTTTTTTAGTACGAACGTTGTAAAAATAGACCTTACCACTCTCACAAGCGATCGCTAGCGTGCCTCTATCTTCGCTTATCTCCATGTCTGAGAGCATTGCGATAGAGATCTTAAAACTATCATAAATCTCGCCACTTTTTAGGTTTAAAAAGTAAATTTCATTGCTGATCGAAGCAAGTGCTATATGCTCATCATCTAAAAATAGAGCCTTTTTTATCGCTTGATTAGCCATTTTTATGCTTCTCATCTGCTCATTTTCTCTTATATAAAGCACCTTTGTAGCGTAGTCACCCTCGCTTAAGATGAGCATCTTGCCATTTAGCTCATCGACATTTAAAATTTTTGGCCTCTCGTGGTCGCTAACGTAGGTTTTTATATCATCAATCTTGATGATCTCATCAAATTTAGACTCTTTTGGATCATAAATTTCAACCGTGCCACCATCAGTTGCGATAAAAAGTTTGCCATTTATCAGCGTGGTATTAAGCACATTTGCACTAGCTTCTATCTCTTTAATAGGCGTTGTGATCTCATTTGCAAAGATAAAATTTAGCAAGCAAAAAAGAAAAAATAAAACTCTCATAAAGCCTCCATCTCAAGCGAATTTTTAAAACAAACATCAAAGCACTCGCCGCAGCTGACGCAATTTTGATTGATTATAGGGCGAAAAACACCAAGAAACTCAACTGCTTTAAATTTACAAGCATCAAGACAGTTGTAGCAAATCGTATCGTTCCACGCTAGGCAGCTAGCGACATTGATGCTAACTTTTGCGTTTATGCTCTTTGGCGAGTTTAAGCTTAGTGTCACGTGAGCGCTACTTTGACAAGCCTTCACACACTCTTCACAAAAGTCACAGCCTAGCTTTTTAACTTTAAAAACAACTCTTTCATTTTCAAAGCTAAGAAGCTCTTTTTCACAAGCACTTACGCAGGTAGCCTCACAGCCAGCGCAGTCAAATTCTCCGCTAAAAAAGGGTGGATCTATAAATTTGGGAGCAGGTTTTGCCCCCAAAATTTTGCTAAAAAGCTCTCGCCTGCTTTGCATTACTTAACGCCGTCATTTAAAACGTCTAGTAAATTTGACTTATGTGAGCCGTTTTTATCTCTAAAGTCAGGCTTAAATTTGTTACCAACAAGCTGCGTTACGCCATTTTGTTGCTCGACGTGGCAAGTTGTGCAGTTATATCTCTCATCATCAAGCTTGCCTGCAAGATCTTTTTTGTTTCTGATGTCATAAAGGTGAGAAGCTGGGATAGGAGTAGCTCCGCTATCTTTTGCAAACTCAGGCATGTGGCAGGTTACGCACATATTTGAATCTTTTGTGATAGGCACCAAACCCTCAGTGTCGTGTGGGATAAATGGAGGTGCATTTTCAAAAGATCTATCAAATCTCTTTGCCATACCTGCTGGCTCTTTTGTGTAGTTGATGTCTTTTAAAACAACGTCTTTGTCATCTAACAAATCAACATTTCTAAGGCCGATTTGCGAATCACTAATGCTTGGATTATTCAATGCACATGCCGCTAAAAAGGCAGCGCATAGTGCTCCAAGTGCCATTATTTTCATTTTCATTTTTCTCTCCTTAAATTTCTAATACTAAAATTTAGCGCCCCGTCGCCGCAAACGTCGATGCATTTACCGCAACTTATGCAATCGCTTGAGCTAACCGCGCGGCTCTCTTTACCGATCATATCTAGCACTTGCACCTCTGGGCAGACGAGCTTGCACTTCATACACTTTGTGCAAGCATTTGCGTCGTGTTTTACTCTGATGAGAGCAAATTTTGATATCACCGCGTAAAATGCACCAAGTGGGCAGATGTGTGAGCAAATTCCGCGCTTTAGCACGAACATATCAAAGGCAACTATGCCAAGGGCGATGCCAATGGCACTAGCTGAGCCGTAGATGATGCCACGCTGGATGATACCAACAAAGCTAATGCTCTCAAATGCTGGCAGTGAAAGAGCAAGGCTTAAGACAAGAGCAAGCGCTAGCAAGTAGTAGCGCAAATTTTTACTTACGTTTAAAATTTTCTCACCCTTAAAGCCAAATTTCTCTCTTAACTTGTAAGCAATATCCGTTAGTAAATTTACTGGGCAAACCCATGAGCAAAATGCCCTAGAAGCGATGAGCGCGTAAAATGCAAAGACGATGATCGCACCGATTACTGCATTTATGCCTACGCTAAAGCTTGCTAGTAAAATTTGAAGCACCGCAAATGGATCGCTTAGTGGAATTTGTCCAAAAAGCATAGATGAGCTTAAATTTCCGCTAAGTATCTTAACTCCATAAACATTTCCTAGGATAAATAGCACTAGGATAGAAATTTGAGTTATTCGTCTTAAGATTAAAAATTTCATAGCTCACCACCATTTAGATAGTCAGTCGCCTTTTTGATGTCGAGCTTTATCTTGCTGTTGGCATCATCCACGCGCCTTTCATCTTCTTTTATCCAGCCTTTGACGTAGTTATCGCCAACTTTACCAAGCACAACCTCGCGGTTTAGCACGGTAATGGCTGCTTTTTCGGTGATACAGGCTCGCTCGCACACGCCACAACCCGTGCAGATATCGCTATCAACTACTGGTAGTAAAAACGCATGCTTTTGCGTCCTTTCGTTGCGGCGATACTCAAGATACAAGGCCTTATCTATGAGCGGACAAGATCTATAACAAGCATCGCACTGTATGCCCCAGTATGCCACGCAGTTTTTCATATCGACAACTGCAACGCCCATTTTGGCTTTGTTTATATCTAGTTTGCCAGCTGTGCTAACTAAATTTGCGTCCAGTGCCCCGGTCGGACAGACTGGCACGCAAGGGATATGCTCGCACATATGACAAGGAATTTTTCTAGGCTCAAAATAAGGCGTACCGACACTTATACCATCTTCAAGAGTAGCAAGTTTTAGCGTATCAAATGGACAGGCCTCTACACAAAGCCCGCATCTAATACAGCTTTTCAAAAACTGCTTCTCTGCTTTCGCACCAGGCGGTCTAAGAAGTATAAGCGATGAGGCTTTGGCACTAAGTGACCATATAAAGCCTCCGCCAAGAGCTAAGATCGCTGCCTTAGCTCCAAATTTCAAAGCTTCACGCCTACTTGAAAATTCCATATCAGCCACTTTTACGCCTTGTAAATTTTAACCGCGCACTTTTTATAGTCAGTCTCTTTTGAGATCGGGCAAGTAGCGTCAAGGCAGACTTTATTTATAAATACGTTTTCATCAAAGAAAGGCACATAAACAAGACCTACTGGCGGCTTATTTCTACCTTTTAGATCTACTCTTGCTTTTACTTTGCCACGGCGTGACTCGACCCAAACGATCTCATTTTGAAGCACGCCAAGCTTTTTAGCGTCATCTTCGTGCATGTAGCAAAGTGCCTCTGGGACGGCTCTATAAAGCTCAGGAACACGCATAGTCATCGTGCCTGTATGCCAGTGCTCTAGAACACGGCCAGTACATAGCCAGAATGGATAATCTTTGCTTGGCATCTCGCATGGATCCATGTAAGGGCGGAAGAAAATTTTTGCTTTGTTTGCAAGAGGAGTTTTCTCTTGATTTTTCACGCCTTTTAGATCGCCTGTTGGAAGGGCTGCGTTTTTGTTGCCGTAGAATGCAAATTTATCATTTGGAGCGGCTTTTTTAGCGTATGGGTCAAATTTAGTGTTAAATCTCCACTGAGTCTCTTTGCCATCAACGACTGGCCATCTTAGACCTCTTACTCTATGGTAAGTGTCAAAGTCAGCTAGGTCGTGACCGTGACCAACGCCAAATTTTCTATACTCTTCCCAAAGATATTTGTGGATGAAAAATCCATATCCTTTAAATTCTTTACCATCAGAGCCGATCACTTTTCTGCTGTCGCCAAAGACTTCTGTGTTGTCATAGTTTTCCATGATCGGATCATTTGCGCTAAATTTCTTAGCATCTTCATTTGCAAAAAGCACGTCAAATAGCGTATCTTCTTCGCTATATCCCATAGCTTTTGCAGCTTCAAGCACGCTTGGAAGTGTCACTTTGTCATTTACTTTTTTCTCACCCCAAACATCTTTTAGCTTAAAGCGCTTACTAAACTCAAGCATCTGCCAGATATCAGGCATCGCTTCGCCAACAGGAAGCACTTGCTGTCTCCAGTGCTGTGTCCTTCTCTCAGCATTACCGTATGCGCCCCATTTTTCGTAGATCATCGCAGTTGGTAAAATAAGGTCAGCTACTTTTGCAGAAATTCCTGGATAAGGGTCGCTTACGACGATGAAGTTGTCCATTTCGCGAGCTGCTTTGATCCAGTGGTTTGCATTTGCAGTGTTTTGCCATGGGTTATTTACTTGAACCCAGATAAATTTAACCTTGCCATCTTCAAGATCACGCATCATTTTTACGTAGTGTGAGCCTGGTACAGCATTTAGTGTGCCAGCAGGAAGTTTCCAAAGTTTTTCAGTGATCTCCCTGTGTTTTGGATTAGCGACGACCATATCAGCTGGCAAGCGGTGAACGAATGTTCCAACCTCTCTTGCAGTACCACACGCACTTGGCTGGCCAGTTAGAGAAAAAGCGCCTGAGCCTGGGAGTGCTTGCTTGCCGAGCAAGAAATGCACCATATAAGCTTGCTCATTTACCCAAGTGCCGCGTTGGTGTTGGTTAAAGCCCATAGTCCAGAAGCTAACGACTTTGCGGTTTTTCTCGATGTAAAGATCAGCAAGTGCTTTTAGTTTTTTCTTAAATTCATTGATATCTTCGTTTGGATCGCCCTTTGCTACCTTAGCTGTAAAGTCAAGTGTGTAAGGCGCAAGAGCTTTTTTAAACTCTTCAAATGTTATTTGCCAGTGATCGCCAGCCTTTGCAGTGTTTTTGTTTTCTAATGTATCGCCAGCTTTTAGACCAAGATAAGAAAGTGTAACGCCCTCAGCCTCGCTTAGCACCTTTGACTTCTCAGTCGCAGCTGTGTCTAGCTCGCTTGGAGCATATTTTTTGTGATGGATGTCTGGGCGAAGACCATATCCGATATCAACTGGGCCAGCCGTGAAGACGCAGTGTTTTTTAACAAATTCTTCATCGATCATCTCTGGGTGGTTATAGACTATCTCACGAGCGATGTAGTTCCAGATAGCAAGGTCAGATGACGGAGCAAAAATGATCTCAATATCGGCTAAATTTGATGTTCTAGTTGAGTAAGTACTTAAATTTACAACCTTTACTCTATCAGGATCGCTAAGCTTTCTATCGCTCACGCGCGCCCAAAGGATCGGGTGCATCTCAGCCATATTTGCGCCCCAAGCTATGACAGTATCAGTTAGCTCTATGTCATCAAAGCAGCCTGATGGCTCATCAATACCAAAAACTTGCATAAAGCCAAGAACTGCACTTGCCATGCAGTGTCTTGCATTTGGATCGATGCTGTTGCTTCTAAAGCCACCTTTCATAAGCTTAACTGCTGCGTAGCCCTCTGGGATTGTGTATTGACCAGAGCCAAGCACGCCAACGCCGTGAGGTCCAAGCTCGTCATAAGTCTTTCTAAACTGAGCTTCCATCACGTCAAATGCTTGCTTCCAGCTTACTTGCTTAAATTTACCTTTTTTGTCAAATTCGCCCTTTTCATTTACACGTAAAAGTGGATGAGTTATCCTATCTTCGCCGTACATGATCTTAGCGTTAAAGTAGCCTTTGATACAGTTTAGACCGCGGTTTACTGGTGCTTCTGGATCGCCTTTTACAGCTACTATCTTGCCCTCTTTTGTAGCAACCATGATGCCACATCCGGTTCCACAAAATCTACAGGCAGCCTTATCCCAACGCCAGCCTTTTTCAGCTTCGTTTGACGCACTTAGCGAGCTTGGCACAGCGATACCGGCACTAGCACAAGCAGCACTAGCTGCAGCACTTTTGATGAAATCTCGTCGATTCATTTTTTCTCCTTAAAAGATTTAAACAAATTTAATAGATATTATCCTCATTAAACTTATTTACCCCTGATTTACATAGATAAAAATTTTGATAAGCTTAAAATATAAAATTACATATTAGTTTAAGAAAATTTATATAAATAGCCCTTGATAAAAGAGATGATGCGATAGTTTAAAGCAATTTTTCTACATATTTATAGGGATTTTACAAGTAAATCTTAAAAAAATAAATTATAAATTTATTTAAATAGCTGAGTAGAAATGTAACACATATAATAGGATGAAAATTATGTTTTATTTGGTAAATAGTGTAAATTTTATTAAATATCTTAATTATTTTTATAAATTAAATTTAAAGCCCTACTCAAGCATAGACCTGGTGAGAGAGAGGACAAAAGAGAGATAAGGACAGCTTTGCTTCGCTAGCTCGCAACTGCAAGCAGACCGTAATTCAAATCCCCTTGTCTCCCTTTTGAATAAAAAATTACAAATTTAATTGAGTTGCTTTGTAAATTTTAAAACTCCATTCACTCGCCTTAGTAACTTACTAAATTTAGGGCTCATAGCCATTCGCCATTAAATTTAGAAGCGTGATATGCTCGCCCATAAATTTTAAAATTTGATAGATAATTCTTGAGTGTTAAACTTAAGATTTGGAATTTATAAATATACAAACTCCAACCCAGTCTAAACCAGGTTGAAATTTATGAAGATTTATGAAGCAGATTTATTAAAATTTATTCTTTCTTACTTCACTTACTATTGTCTTAGCCATGTTATCAACATCACTTGTTACTTCATTGGCTCTATTAGCAATTACAACATTTTCTTTTGTTAGATTATCTATTTGAGCAACTGATTGATTTATCATATTAATGCCTTCACTTTGCTCTTTGATTGATTCACTCATCTCATTTATTGATTGAGCTAATACATTTGTATTTGCTTCTATCTCACCAAGTGATTTTTGAGTTCTCTCAGCTAGTTTTCTTACTTCATCAGCAACAACTGCAAATCCTCTACCGTGTTCTCCTGCACGTGCAGCTTCTATTGCTGCATTAAGAGCAAGTAAATTTGTTTGATCTGCTATATCTCTAATGATAGTTATGATGTTTTTAATCTCATCACTTTGTCTTATAACATCAGCTGTCTTTTGAGAGATGGCATTCATTGAGCTAGACATTTGCTCAACTGCTGCTGCAGATTCTTGTAAGCTATTTGCTTGAGTGTTTGCTGAGCTAGCTACTTTAGAAACTGAGCTTGCTAGAAGTTTAGCTTTTTCTTCTAGTACTTGTGCTTGGTTTAGATTGTCATTTAGCATTTTAGATATCTCTATGCCAAGAGAGTTTATACCACTTGCTATCTTACCATCATCATCAAGTCTTTTTGTAAAGTCTTGGTTTTTATAAGTGTTTAGTAGAT
>NZ_PISC01000019.1:0-5711 GCF_003049065.1 Campylobacter concisus
ATAAATTTAAAAAGACAATCAAACCAATAACATAAAAACAAATATAAAAAATTTACTATATTTAATCAATAAAACCTAATTAAAAAGTAAAAACTAATATTTTACACTTATACAAGAAGCAACAATTATAAAAAACCAAGATTAATAATATAAGAATTAAAGCAGATAAATAACAAAGCCCGCAACGACCTACTTTTCCAACATCCCAGTAAGGGAGAGTATCATCAGCCAGGACGAGCTTAGCTTCTTGGTTCGAGATGGAGCAAGGCGTTTCCTCGTCTGTATAGTCACGGGCAGTGTTAAATAAAAGATATACTATATAAATCTCTTATTTAACACTACTAGATAAAGTTAAAAGTCATAAACAAAGTTCTATAAAAACATATCTTATTAAGTTTTTATCCTTAACAAGGAAGTGATGCTTATTAAAAGATAAGCAGACGAGCTATTAGTACTGGTCAGCTAAAGGACTTTCATCCATTACACACCCAGCCTATCAAACACATAGTCTATATGAGCTCTTAAAAGAAGATTCATCTTGGAGTTGGCTTCCTGCTTAGATGCTTTCAGCAGTTATCACATCCCAACATAGCTACCGAGCGGTGCCCTTGGCAGGACAACTCGTACACCAGTGGTTGGTTCGACCCGGTCCTCTCGTACTAGGGTCAACTCTCCTCAATCTTCTTGCGCCCACGGCAGATAGGGACCGAACTGTCTCACGACGTTCTGAACCCAGCTCGCGTACCGCTTTAAATGGCGAACAGCCATACCCTTGGGACCTGCTCCAGCCCCAGGATGCGATGAGCCGACATCGAGGTGCCAAACCTCCCCGTCGATGTGAGCTCTTGGGGGAGATCAGCCTGTTATCCCCGGGGTACCTTTTATCCTTTGAGCGATGGCCCTTCCACACAGAACCACCGGATCACTAAGACCGACTTTCGTCTCTGCTTGACGTGTATGTCTCGCAGTTAAGCTGGCTTATGCCTTTATACTCTACGAACGATTTCCAACCGTTCTGAGCCAACCTTTGTAAGCCTCCGTTACATTTTGGGAGGCGACCGCCCCAGTCAAACTACCCACCAGACATTGTCCTACTTGAGGATAACTCAAGCTAGTTAGCTATCAGAATAAAAAAGAGCGGTATCTCAACAATGGCTCACCATAAACTGGCGTCTATGGATCAAAGCCTCCCGCCTATCCTGCACATTTTTATCCCAATAGCAGTGTCAAGCTGTAGTAAAGGTCCACGGGGTCTTTCCGTCTTGCCGCGGGTAGGAGGAATTTTCACCTCCACTACAATTTCACTGGATCCCTCTTCGAGACAGCTCCCATCTCGTTACGCCATTCATGCAGGTCGATATTTAATCGACAAGGAATTTCGCTACCTTAGGACCGTTATAGTTACGGCCGCCGTTTACTCGGGCTTCGATCAAACGCTTCGCAGAGCTAACGTCATCAATTAACCTTCGAGCACCGGGCAGGCGTCACACCCTATACATCCTCTTACGAGTTAGCAGAGTGCTGTGTTTTTGGTAAACAGTCGGGAGGGACTCTTTGTTGTAACCTTCAATGCTTACGGAGTAAATCCTTCACAAAGTTAGGCACACCTTATACCGAAGATACGGTGCTATTTTGCAGAGTTCCTTGAAGAGAGTTCTTCCACGCGCCTTAGAATACTCATCCCACCCACCTGTGTCGGTTTACGGTACGGGCAACTATAACTAAACTTAGAAACTTTTCTTGGCTCGACAGTATCAAGGATTTACGATTCATTCCGAAGAACTTCACGCACCTGTAAGGCCTCGGCTTAAAGGAGTTCGGATTTGCCTGAACTCCAACCTGCACCTTTCGACCAGCACTACCATCCGCTGGCTCCTCTAACTCTAAGCGTCCTTCCATCGCACATTATAGTTGGCATTGGAATATTAACCAATTTTCCATCGCATACCCCTTTCGGACTTTGCTTAGGACCCGGCTAACCCTACGATGACGAGCATCGCGTAGGAAACCTTGGGTTTACGGCGTTGGGGATTCTCACCCCAATTATCGCTACTCATGCCTGCATGCTCACTTGTATTCGCTCCAGCACTCCTTACCGGTATACCTTCAACGCAAATACAACGCTCTCCTACCACTTAGTAAAACTAAGTCTAAAGCTTCGGTACTCATTTTAGCCCCGTTATATTTTCCGCGCAGAATCACTAGACCAGTGAGCTATTACGCTTTCTTTAAAGGATGGCTGCTTCTAAGCCAACCTCCTGGTTGTTTAAGTAACTCCACATCGTTTTCCACTTAAATGAGATTTAGGGACCTTAGCTGTTAGTCTGGGTTGTTCCCCTCTCGACGACGGATTTTATCACTCGCCGCCTGACTGCCATGATTACACACTAGGTATTCGGAGTTTGATAGGGTTTGGTACATTGGTGTATGCCCTAGCCCATTCAGTGCTCTACCCCCTAGTGTTACTACATGACGCTATACCTAAATATATTTCGGAGAGAACCAGCTATCACGATGTTTGATTGGCCTTTCACCCCTATCCACAAGTCATCCCATAGCTTTTCAACGCTAGCGGGTTCGGTCCTCCACCGGCTCTTACACCGGTTTCAACCTGCTCATGGATAGATCACATCGTTTCGGGTCTGCAACGTCTGACTAAACGCCCTATTAAGACTCGCTTTCGCTACGGCTCCGGGTTTCCTTAACCTCGCCAGACATCACAACTCGCAGGCTCATTATGCAAAAGGCAGTCCATCACCCTGATAAATCATAGGGCTCTGAATGATTGTAAGCAAATGGTTTCAGGTTCTATTTCACTCTGATCACCTCAGTTCTTTTCACCTTTCCCTCACGGTACTTGTGCACTATCGGTCTAGTAGTAGTATTTAGGGTTGGATAGTGGTCTACCCAGCTTCAGACAGAATATCACGTGTTCCGCCCTACTCAGGATACTGCTAAGTAAAACAAAGCTTTCATATACGGGGGTATCACCCTCTGTGCCTAACCTTTCCAGGTTGTTCTATTAGCTAAGTTTAGTCTATATTGCAGTCCTACAACCCCACTAGTAAACTAGTGGTTTGCCCTCTTACGCGTTCGCTCGCCGCTACTAGCGTAATCTCTTTTGATTTCTTTTCCTGAGGGTACTAAGATGTTTCAATTCCCCTCGTTCGCTCCGTTATACGGTAACTAATATCTCTATTAGTTGGGTTGCCCCATTCAGAAATTCCCGGATCAAAGCCCCTTGACGGCTCCCCGAGACTTATCGCAGCCTGGCACGTCTTTCATCGCCTCTACTAGCCAAGGCATCCACCACTTGCTCTTTGTAGCTTACCTTTTCTATATTAGATTATTCTAATTCGCATCACTTCCTTGTTAAAGATAACTTTATGTTACTACACTTAAATTCTAACTCTCAAGACGGAAAGCATTGACTACTATTTAGATAAGTTTTAAATCCTAAATAGATTGTGATGTCAAACTTTTGCATTAAATGCAAAGAGAATAGAAAATTAAATCTTTAACAAGTCCTGTAAAATTGTTTTTAAAACTTGCTTGTGACTATTAACAATATTAATTAAAAGAACATTTAGACTTCGCAGACTAGCAAGCTAGCCTTTACGACCAAAGAGTTATACCCTTTGGAAACCCCTAAAGCACAAAGTTGCTTTCGGCAACTTCGTAATCAATAAAGATTAAGACGCTTAAAAGTCTAAAGTAAATGTTTCTTAAAACACTTAATATAGACTTTTACTGTTAAACTATTTTATGGTGGAGAATAGCGGGATCGAACCGCTGACCTCCTGCGTGCAAAGCAGGCGCTCTCCCAGCTGAGCTAATTCCCCAATTAAATTCTCTGGTGGGCCTAACAAGACTTGAACTTGTGACCTCACCCTTATCAGGGGTGCACTCTAACCAGCTGAGCTATAGGCCCCTATAGGTCTATCAATCTTTCAAAACTAAACAAGGATGATTGAGAATATCTTTCTTATAGATATCTTGTGAGAGAATATCTATATGTACTCTAGAAAGGAGGTGATCCAACCGCAGGTTCTCCTACGGTTACCTTGTTACGACTTCACCCCAGTCGCTGATTCCACTGTGGACGGTAACTAATTTAGTATTCCGGCTTCGAGTGAAATCAACTCCCATGGTGTGACGGGCGGTGAGTACAAGACCCGGGAACGTATTCACCGTAGCATGGCTGATCTACGATTACTAGCGATTCCGGCTTCATGGAGTCGAGTTGCAGACTCCAATCCGAACTGGGACATATTTTATAGATTTGCTCCATCTCGCGATATTGCTTCTCATTGTATATGCCATTGTAGCACGTGTGTCGCCCCGGACATAAGGGCCATGATGACTTGACGTCGTCCACACCTTCCTCCTCCTTACGAAGGCAGTCTCATTAGAGTGCTCAGCCGAACTGTTAGCAACTAATGACGTGGGTTGCGCTCGTTGCGGGACTTAACCCAACATCTCACGACACGAGCTGACGACAGCCGTGCAGCACCTGTCTTAACATTTCTGCAAGCAGACACTCTTCTATCTCTAGATGATTTGTTAGATATCAAGTCCGGGTAAGGTTCTTCGCGTATCTTCGAATTAAACCACATGCTCCACCGCTTGTGCGGGTCCCCGTCTATTCCTTTGAGTTTTAATCTTGCGACCGTACTCCCCAGGCGGTATACTTAATCCGTTAGGTGCATTACTGCCAAGACTAGCTTAGCAACAACTAGTATACATCGTTTAGGGCGTGGACTACCAGGGTATCTAATCCTGTTTGCTCCCCACGCTTTCACGCATTAGCGTCAGTTGAGTTCCAGCAGATCGCCTTCGCAATGGGTATTCCTGGTGATCTCTACGGATTTTACCCCTACACCACCAATTCCATCTGCCTCTCCCTCACTCTAGATTATCAGTTTCCCAAGCAGTTCTATGGTTAAGCCATAGGATTTCACAAGAGACTTGATAATCCGCCTACGCGTCCTTTACGCCCAGTGATTCCGAGTAACGCTTGCACCCTCCGTATTACCGCGGCTGCTGGCACGGAGTTAGCCGGTGCTTATTCGTTAGGTACCGTCATTGTTCTTCCCTAACAAAAGGAGTTTACGCTCCGAAAAGTGTCATCCTCCACGCGGCGTTGCTGCTTCAGGGTTTCCCCCATTGAGCAATATTCCCTACTGCTGCCTCCCGTAGGAGTCTGGACCGTGTCTCAGTTCCAGTGTGACTGATCATCCTCTCAGACCAGTTATGCGTCATAGCCTTGGTGAGCCATTACCTCACCAACTAGCTGATACAATATAGCCTCATCCTACACCGAAAAACTTTCCCTATCTAACTTATGTTAGAGAGGAGTATAGAGTATTAGCAGTCGTTTCCAACTGTTGTCCTCTAGTGTAGGGCAGATTAGCTATACATTACTCACCCGTGCGCCACTAACTCATAAGAGCAAGCTCTTACTTGTCCGTTCGACTTGCATGTATTAGGCACGCCGCCAGCGTTCACTCTGAGCCAGGATCAAACTCTCCATATTAATTACCTATCTATATAGATAGGATTTTTATTATGAAGTTTTTAATCAAAAAAACTTTTAGTTTTTATATTAGTTTGTCTAATCTATTATTTAATCATAATAGACTGGCTCAATCGATCACTTGTTTAGATTTCAAAGATTGACTAATAGTTTAACAATTGTAAGTTAAAAGAAC
>NZ_PISC01000001.1:0-348623 GCF_003049065.1 Campylobacter concisus
AATTGTTGCTTCTTGTATAAGTGTAAAATATTAGTTTTTACTTTTTAATTAGGTTTTATTGATTAAATATAGTAAATTTTTTATATTTGTTTTTATGTTATTGGTTTGATTGTCTTTTTAAATTTATATTTCTATGCTGAGAAAAAGACATAGTTGTAAAATTTGAGCTGCTTTCGTTTAGTTCAAATGAGTGTGATAATGGATTAATCGCTTTAGAACAAAGTCTTTAGTTTGTAAACCATTGCAATTTTTAAAGAAAAGTTTTTGTACTTTTTTATTCTTTTACTCTAGTAAAAACTTAAAAGAGCCTATGAAGTTTGAAAACCCAAAGCTTAAACTACTTGATGCAATAGACACAAGTAGCGACAAGGTAGGCTTAGTTAAGAAAGTGTTATTAAATAAAGACATAAGCGACGGAATAAAAGCTAAAGCAGTAAATAGGCTAACTAAAAATAAAATTAGTCAAGGTGCAAAAACTAGCTATATATCTACCAAAAACTCCAAAAATAATTAAAAGCCCTATCTTTAGGGCTTACTCTCTTTTTTATAATCAAACAAAATTTATTCTTTTTTGCCAAAATTGGGTAGATTTGACACAGCGACAAATGATAAATTGCCATTAAATTGCATAAAAGGAGCAAAGAAATGGCAATAACTACAACTGGGTTTCAAGCCCCAGCTACAAAACGTGAAGGTTTAAAACCCTCAGTCTATGAAAACATAATCTTAATAGGTGCTGACGAGACGCCTATACTTAAACTAATTGGTACTTCAAGTGTTAAAGGTATAGAGCACTCCTCTCTAACTGACAGCTTAGCTGCCCCAAAGAAAAACGCACAGCTAGAGATTTCTGACTTTGATGATCAGATCAAATCAAGCGTGCAAAAAACTTCAAATGCAGTGCAAATTTTTACTTCAAACGTTAGTGTTTCAAGAAGTATGCAAGCAGTGGCTACTTACGGCGGTAAAGAGTTAGAGCGTGAGACTGCTAAAAGAGCAAAAGAGCATAAGTTAGATATGGAGTATGCTATCTTTGGTCTTGGTCGTGATGCTGACGCTAAAAAGAGTGTGTTTAAAGCACCGAGCGTTAGAACTGATGCAACAGCTGGAAGAAATGGCAGGACTATTTTATTTCTTGGCTAAAGGCTCAGCAGCGTTTGCAAGTGGTAAGCGTGGTAACGTTGTAGCATTTGATAGCTCAGGCGATTGGAAAGGCACTCCAGCAGCACTAACTGAAACTGTGCTATCTCAACTACTTCAAAATATTTGGGACGCAGGTACAACTCCAAAAGACGTGTTTATCGGTGCTGAGCCAAAGCCAACCATCAACAAAATAGTGTTTAGGCATCATTCTCTACGTCAATTAATTATTTTAATATTAAAATTTGTCACTGAAAGATTGATATTTGGCATCATTAAAGCAATAATATCTATATTTTTAGAGAATTTTGTTTGAATACAGCCAACAAATTTGCTGGCATGGCAAATTTGTATGGTTTTTAATTCAAAATATCCAAAAATATTTCACTAATTTTGACCTATCTTTTCTTTTAGAAATTCCAAAATTTCTTGTGATTTTTCATTTAGCGACTCTTTTGGGATCTGCAAGAAGCTGCCTTCTTTTAAGATCAAAGCTATAAAATCATCCGTTTCGCAAGTGCCAAGAAACGCACCATATGAAAAATGAACCGTGCTCGTTGTCGTGACAAACAAGACCTCATCATCATATATAACGATCTCTTGTTCGCGCTCAACATCGATTTTTGAGTAAATGGCTCTAGTAAATAAAACTGGTTTAATTATGGTTACATAAATATAGAGCAAGACTATGCCGACACAAAGAACAATGGCTAAATTTTTTGCCAAAAAAGAGACGTCGGTTATATCCAAAAAAACTGTTAAGTCGTTCTCAAAAACGTTAAAAAGCATAACTATAGCAACTCCGCATAGCGCAGCAAATGGCAGCTCGATCACTCTCATCAAAAATACAAATTTATTCTTCTTATAGACGACGCTTGAGACCTTGCGTAGTAGCTGTTTAAATTTAGCATCGTTTTTTATACTAAATTTCGCTCTAAATTTTTCATTTTGCATGTTATTTCTTTAAATTTTGCCTAAATTTCATCCGTGACTATCTCTATTTTGCTTACATCAACCAAGCTGCCATCTATGATGATCTCCTCTATCTTGCCAGCTCTTATGATGCCACTTTTTGGATTTTTCACACTTTTTATGCTACTTTTGGTGCTCACATCGACGCTTGAATACTCAAAAGCAAGGCTTGTGTCCATAAAAATGCAATCTTTCACGACCAAATTTTCCACGTAGCAAAGCGCTTGCAAGCTCTTTATTGTGCAGTTTATGAGCGTCACATTTTTTGCGTTCCATGCTAGGTATTCGCCTGAGATTAGGCAGTTTTGAGCGACCACGTTTTCGCAGTTCCAAAAGGCATCTTTTGAGATGAGCTTTGAGTTTGTGACGCGAAGATTTTTGCAGCTATCAAAGCAGTAGTTGCCGTCCAAGCTTAGCCCATCAACCTCCAAATTTTCGCTATTTGCCCCGAAGTAATCCCCTTTTGCAAAGACGTTTTTTATCTTCACGTCCCAGCATCCCCAAAGTGTCTCGGCAGCGTCTGAGAAATTTACATTTTCAAGTGAAATTTGCGAGCTTTTTCTAAAGCTTTTTGGCGCATTTATGAGCACGTCTTTAAAGCTTAAATTTGTGCTGTACCACATGCCAGCCCTTGCTAGAGGCTCCAAGTATCCGCCATTTAGCGTGATGTCGCTTGCGTACCAAAGTGGATATTTGTAGGCAAAAACGCACTCGTTTAGCTTTAAATTTGAGCTGTGTTTTAGCGGTGACTCGCCATCTTCAAATATGCAGTTAGTAAAATTTATCCCCTTTGCCCCAAACATCGCGCGTTCTCCAGTGAAAATTTCAGCGTTTCTCTCTTGCATTTTTGTCCTTTATTAAATTTTTCTTTCAAAATTATACTGATTTTCTTAAAATTTATTGCAAAATGCCATTAAATTTACTTTAAAGACGCAAAGCGTTATAATCGCCCCAAAAAAGGAGCAAAAATGGGTTTAAAATCAGACTCTTGGATAAGGAAAATGTCGGTTGAGAAAAATATGATCGTGCCATTTGCCGAGGAGCAAGTGGGTCGCGGCGTCGTTAGCTACGGCGTTTCTAGCTATGGCTATGATATCCGCGTGGGCGATGAGTTTAAAATTTTCACAAACATCGGCGGAACCGTCGTTGATCCAAAGAATTTTGATGAGAAAAATGTGGTTGATTTTAAAGGCGATGTCTGCATAGTGCCGCCAAATTCCTTTGCTTTAGCGCGCACGATCGAGTATTTTAACATGCCTGATAACGTGCTAGCGATCTGCCTTGGCAAGAGCACATACGCAAGGTGCGGTATTATCGTAAATGTCACACCTTTTGAGCCAGGATTTAAGGGGCATATCACGATAGAGATCTCAAACACGACGCCACTTCCTGCGAAAATCTACGCAAATGAGGGCATCGCGCAGGTGCTATTTATCGAGGGCGATGAGCCTTGCGAGGTGACTTATGCTGATAAAAATGGCAAATACCAAGCCCAAGAAGGCATCACGCTGCCTAGAATTTTGAAGTAATTTTCATGCCTTTGCGACTTTGCAAAGGCTAAATTTATCACCCACTTTTTATAAAAACCCTAAACAATAACGAAATTTTGACGAAATAGAAGCTAGAAAGAGCAGAGCTTTGATAAACAAATTTTAAATTTGGCACAGCTTTTGCTTAAAAATTTATAAAAAATAATTCAAATTAGCCATTTATAAATCAAAAAATGACTAGCAAAAAGGCGCAAAATGTTTAACAACAAATCGATATTGATCACCGGCGGAACAGGAAGTTTTGGTAAAAAGTACACCGAAATTTTGTTAAAAAAATATAAGCCAAAAAGGTTAGTTATATACTCACGCGACGAGTTAAAACAATACGAAATGGCTCAAGTTTTTAAAGACAAGGCTATGCGTTTTTTCATCGGCGACGTGAGGGACTATAAGCGCTTAAGAACTGCGATGAACGGCATAGACTATGTCATCCACGCAGCTGCGATGAAACACGTGCCAATCGCAGAATACAACCCAATGGAGTGCATCAAAACAAACATAGATGGCGCTCAAAACGTCATTGACGCCTCTTTGGAGTGTGGCGTTAGCAAAGTGATCGCACTCTCAACCGACAAAGCATGCAACCCTGTAAATTTATATGGAGCTACGAAGCTAGCAAGCGACAAGCTCTTTGTCGCTGCAAATAACATTGTTGGAGACAAAAAAACAAGATTTAGCGTCGTAAGATATGGAAATGTCGTCGGCTCTCGTGGATCAGTCGTACCGCTCTTTAAAAAGCTGATCGCACAAGGAGAAAAAGAGCTTCCTATCACGCATGAGAAGATGACTAGGTTTTGGATCACGCTTGAACAAGGCGTAAATTTCGTCCTTAAAAACTTTGAGAGGATGAAAGGCGGCGAAATTTTCATACCAAAGATCCCGTCAATGACGATGGTCGATCTCGCAAAAGCTCTTGCACCAGACCTTGGCGTCAAGATCATAGGCATTCGCCCAGGCGAAAAGATGCACGAGATGATGATCTCAAGAGATGACGCGCATCTTACATATGAATTTGATGATTACTACGTTATTAGTCCGTCTATCCAGTTTTTAACAGCGCAAGACTTCTCTACAAATGCTCTTCATCAAAAGGGCAAACCAGTTAGTGAGGACTTTGAATATAGCTCAAATACAAATAAAATTTGGCTCGATAGAGCAGGCCTTCTTGAGATGATAGGAGATGCTAAATGATCCCTTACAGCCGTCAGCAGATCACAGAAGAAGATATTAAGGTAGTAGCAGATGCGCTAAGAGACGACATCTTAACAGGTGGCCAAAAGGTTAGTAAATTTGAAGAGGAGCTGGCAAAGTATGTTGGCGTAAAGCACGTGATCGCTATGAACTCAGCCACTTCAGCCCTTCACGTAGCCTATCTTAGCCTTGGCGTAAAGGCTGGCGATGAAGTGATCACGACGCCTATTACCTTTGCAGCCACTGCAAATGCAGCTTTGATGGCAGGAGCGCAGGTCAAATTTTGCGACGTAAAAGCAAATGGTAACATTGATGAAGAGAAAATTCCAGCTCTAATCACTCCAAAAACAAAGGTGATAACTGCGGTTGATTACGGCGGTAACCCAGTGGAGCTAGATAAGATCATAAATTTAGCCAAAAAACACGGCATAAAAGTGATAGACGACGCCTCTCACGCCCTTAGTAGCGTGCAAAACGGCGTAAAAGTGGGCGTTAAGGCTGATATTAGCATATTTAGCTTTCATCCAGTAAAGCCTATCACCACACTTGAAGGCGGCGCGATTGCTACAAACGACGATGAGCTCGCAAGACTTGCAAGGCTTTATAGAAGCCACGGTATCGCTAAAACAAAGCTTTGGGATAGCGACATGAGCCTGCTTGGATATAACTACAGGATAACAGACGTAGCCTGCGCTTTGGGGCTTAGCCAGCTAAAAAGGCTGGACGGCTTTATCGCTAAAAGAAATGAGATAGCTAAATTTTATGATGAGAAATTTAGCGAATGTGAATATTTTAAAACTATAAAGATCCCAGCAAATACAACTAGCTCAAGGCACCTATATCCGGTGCTTTTGGATGAGAAATTTTGGGATAAAAAAGAACAAATTTTTGAAGCACTTTTGCAAAAAGGCGTTGGTGTGCAGGTGCATTACAAGCCAACATATAAATTTAGCTTTTATAAAGCGCTGCTTGGTGAAATTTCACTACCAAATGCGGAGAAATTTTATAGCGCCGAGCTTAGCATCCCATGTCATCATGGCATGAGCGTGGATGATGCTAAATTTGTTGCAAGCACGCTTTTTGACGTGCTAAAAAGCTTTAGCGAGTAAAAATGATCTGCATCATACCAGCAAGAGGCGGCAGTAAGAGAATACCTGGCAAAAACATAAAAGACTTTTTAGGCAAGCCTTTAATCGCATATAGCATTGAGGCTGCGCTAAATTCTAAAGTTTTTAGCGAAGTAATAGTAAGCACTGATGATGAAATGATCGCAAATGTGGCTAGAGAATTTGGAGCTAGCGTGCCATTTTTTAGAGATGCGAGCCTAAGCGATGACTACGCGACAAGCACTGACGTGATAAAAGACGCGATAAGACGCGTAAATTCTGGCTTTGACGTCTGCTGCCTTTATGCTACAGCACCACTCATAACGGCTGAAATTTTAAAAGAGGCTGCAAGCGAGTTTAAAAAAGATGAGTGTAAATTTCTATTTTCGGCCACTGCGTTTGATTTCCCTATACAAAGGGCGATAAAACTTGATGAAAACGCTAGAGTTAGCATGTTTTATCCGCAGTTTGAAAAGACGCGCTCGCAAGATCTTGAGCCTGCGTTTCATGACGCTGGGGCATTTTATTTTGGTAAAAAAGAGGCTTGGCTGGAGTGTAGTGCTTTGTTTGCGCCACACTCAAAGGCATATTTATTGCCAAGAAATTTAGTTTGCGATATCGACACGTTAGAGGATTTTGAGTTTGCTAAAAAGCTTTATTTGATAAATAATGGAAAGATCTGATTGAAAGAATTTAAAGGACCCCCCTTGCTAAAAACGCTCGTGCGCGCTGATAGTAGCAGCAAGATAGGGCATGGGCACATCAGGAGAGACCTTTTGCTTGCTAAAAAATTTAGCGACATCTCATTTGCATCTTTAAGGCTTGAAGGTGACATTTTTGATGAGATAAACTACCCTAAATTTAGCTTAACAAGTGGCGAGATAGATGAGCTTTGCGAACTTATAAAAGATAATAAATTTGAACTTCTCATCATCGATCACTACGGCTTTAGCTTTGAATATGAAAGAGCTATAAAAGAAAAAACTGGCGTTAAAATTTTATCATTTGATGACACTTACGAAAAACATTTTGCAGACTACATATTAAACGTAAATTTATATGCGCAAAAGGCAAGATATGAGGGGCTGGTAGAAAAAGGCTGTGAGGTATTTTGCGGGAGTGAGTTTTTGCTAGTTAGAGATGAGTTTTATGAAGAAGCGCAGGTAAAAAGGGAGAAAATTTACGACTACGCTATCATTCTTGGAGGCACTGATATCTCAGGGCTAAGTGCTAAAATTTCAGAAAAACTACTCTTAAAAGGGCTAAAAACAGCCGTCATAACAACTAGCGGAAATAAAAACTTAAGCGCACTAAAAGAGCTAGCTAGTAAAAACGAAAATTTTAGCCTTTTTGTAGATAGCAAAAACGTAGCAAAGCTCATGAATGAGGCCAAAATGCTCATCATAACAGCAAGTTCGCTTGTAAATGAGGCTTACGTTTTGGGAGCTAAATTTAAAGCCGTTTGCGTAGCGGATAATCAAAAAGAGATCTTTGCTTGGCTCAAAGAAAATGGGTATGAGGCTTACTGGGGAGATGAAATTTGCTTGAGCTTATAAATTTTACCTCGCTTAGTGGAGAGCAAAAACTGATGGTCTTAAAGTGGCGAAACGACGAGCGTATAGCCAAATTCATGAAAAACAAAAGCGTTGGCAAAGAGGAGCATTTTGCTTTTTTAGAGAGATTAAAGAGCATTCAAGATAAGATCTACTTTTTAGTAAAAGACGAGGGTGAATTTATCGGAGTGGTGAGCTTCGTTGATATAACGAAAGAGAGTTGCGAATTTGGCGTTTATAAAAACCCAGAGCTAAAAGGTGTGGGCAAAAAGCTGCTTGATCTCATAAAAGACTACGCTTTTTTTACATTAAAAGTTGGCTCGCTAAAGGCAAAAGCTTATAATAACAACGAAAAAGCGCTCTCACTTTATGAAAATTTTGGCTTTAATATCTACGCAAAAGATGATGAGTTTAGCTATCTTGAGCTTAAAAATGAAACGGACTAGCGGATGAAAATAGGAAATTTTGATACAGACAAAAAGGTCTTTATAATAGCAGAGCTCTCTGCTAATCACAGCGGTAGCCTAAAAACGGCGGTAGATACGATAAAGGCGGCTAAACGAGCTGGAGCTGACGCGATAAAGCTTCAGACATATACGCCTGATAGTTTGACTCTAAATTCGCACCTAGACGACTTTGTCATAAAGGGCGGACTTTGGGATGGGAGAAATTTATACGAGCTTTACCAAGAGGCACTAACGCCAAGAGAGTGGCATGTTGAGCTTTTTAAGGTGGCAAAAGAGGAGGGGCTTATTTGTTTTTCAAGTCCATTTTGCAAGGATGATGCCAACTTTTTAGAGCAGTTTAACCCACCAGCTTATAAGATCGCAAGCTTTGAAGTGACGGATTATGATTTTGTAGAGTTTGTAGCCAAAAAAGGTAGGCCCATCATCATCTCAACTGGCATAGCCTATGAAGAAGAGATAAGAGAGGTAGTGCAAATTTGCAAAAATGCAGGCAATAGCGACATCGCCCTTTTAAAATGCACTTCAAGCTATCCAGCGCCGCTAAATGGCATGAATTTACAAACGATAGCTGATATGAGAGAGAAATTTGGTGTTGAGGTTGGCTTTTCAGATCACACTTTAGGCGTGACAGCCCCAGTTGTTGCGGTTAGTTTGGGCGCCAGGATAGTTGAAAAACATTTTATACTTGATAAAAGCGTAAAAAGCGTTGATAGCGCATTTAGTCTTGATGAGAGCGAATTTGCTTTCATGACAAAGTGCGTTAGAGAGGCTGAGGAGCTTTTAGGCGTGGTAAACTACGAGCTAGATGAAAAAGCTGTTTTAAACAGGAGATTTTCACGCTCACTTTATGCAAGCGCAGATATAAAAAAAGGTGAAATTTTTAGCGAGCAAAATATAAGGAGTGTGCGCCCAGGATATGGTTTGCATCCTAAATTTCTAAAAGAGCTAGTTGGCAAAAAAGCAAAAAGAGATATAAAATTTAGTGAGAGATTAACAAAAGAGGATTTATAAGGAGGAAAAATGGCTATTAAATTTCATGATGGTGTCGTTGCGCCACAAGAAAAAAGTGAAGAGAGAGCAAAAGAATACGCCCAAACTGTCAATAAAATAGAAAATGCTGTTTTTAGAAATAACCTAAATGCGCTATTTTCTCAAGATGAGATTTTGGCTACTAGGCTTTTTTCTTTGGGGGAGCAAAAAAACTATGAAGTATTTATCGGCAAAGATCCGATCGATATAAATATAATAGACAAAAAAACTCTATCTTATGTTTATGAAAAGCCAGCTTCTGATATACAAAATATGCTTGAAGGGCTTGGCTCTCAGTGTAAGCGCTATCCAGTGATGTTTTTCTATGGACTTGGCAACGGAGTGTTTTACAAAGCTTTGCTTTATAACCAAACTCACCAGCATATTATTGTCGTCGAACCAGACCTTGAGATACTTTACATCACATTAAATTTAGTTGATCTATCAAAAGAGTTGCTTAGCGAAAGACTTATTATTTTCTATTCAGAGCTTACAACCTATTCGCAAATTTATCAGCTTATGATAGGTCAGGTTTATTCAGTATATGCAAAAACCTATAACTTTCATGTTCACACGCCTTTTTATGATAAATTTGCAGATGACTATAATAGAATTAATCAATATTTTGTAAGAGCCATTTCACAAGTCGTAGCATCACATGGAAATAGCGTAGATGACCTACTTCAAGGTGTTAGAAACAACACCGAAAACCTGCCTCAGCTGATAAAGGGCTATGTCTATCAAGACCTCATAAAAAAACGAAAAGGCCTTATGGATACGGCTGTGATAGTAGCTACTGGACCAAGCCTAGATAAACAGCTTGATACGCTTAAGAAATTTGCCCCTTATGTTACTGTTATTAGCCTAGATGCCTCTTTGCCGATACTTGCAAAGCACGGCATCAAGCCAGACTATGTTACGTCTATAGAAAGAGTTATAGAAACATCGAGCTTTTTTAAAAAGAGAAATGGAAATTTAGATAAGGATGCATACTTTATCGTAGCATCGCTAACACATCCTCAAAGCGTGAAAAACATCTTGCCAAGACGCTTAGTGCTTACGCTTCGCCCACAAGCCGAATGCTCTATGGGTTTAAACAAGCATGGCTATCTTGGCATAGGACTTAGCACGGCAAATCAGGCCTATCAACTAGCTTATGTGCTAGATCATAAAAATATAGTCTTGATAGGTCAAGACCTAGCCTTTGCACCAGATGGCAAAAGCCATGCAACAGGACATGCGTTTGCCCAGGCAGATGAAAATTTATACACTACAGCTTACGGCGGAGTAGGTGAGGTTAGGACGACTTATGTTTGGGATAAATTTAAAAACCAATACGAATCAGACATCGAGTCAACAAACAAAAAAGGCATAAAAAACTACAACTGCACAGAAGGCGGCGCTATGATAAAAGGCACCATAGAAAAGCCTTTTATTCAAGTTATGGAGGAGCTCACTCGTGGTAAAGAGCTAAAAAATTTACCTCACATTAGTTTTCCTAATGAAAAAACCATAAAAAAAGAGCTTTTGCAAGCCTATAAATTTATACAAACTAAGATCAAATTTGAAGAAGAGGTAAAACAAAAGCTTGAAGAGGTCTTTTTAGAAGTCACTCCAGATATAGACAAAATGATAGAGATAAGAGATAAAGGCGAGCTTGGCGAGAAGCATTTTAAGAAGTTATTATCTATAACAAAAAAGATAGATAAAGTTAAAGAATTTGTAGGAAGGCAAAAATATAGAAGATATATCGAATACATCTTGTCTATCTCTGTATATTACCAAGAGCTTGAGCTGGCTAAAATTTCAGTTGAGCCTAGTGATACGGCTATGCAAAAGGTAAATAAACTAGCAGAGTGGGTTGAGATGCATAAATATTGGCTATTTTCTCTAGCTGGTGGCTTAGATGCTGAGATACAAACTACAAAGAAAGCTAGTAAAAATTTACTTAAAGAAGTTAAAAAGCTTGGCTTGATATAAGCTGGGCTTTATATCATCCACACTCAAACTAGATAAATTTACTTAAGTCTTCAAAGTTTATGGCTTTGCGGACTTATCTTTCATAACATTATCTTAGATATATTTTGGTTTAAATTTAAAAAGCCCCAAAGTTAGGCTTTGAGGCTTGGGGGTTTGCGTATTGTAAAAGCATTAACACATTAAGGCTTTGCTACTGCAACAAAGCCTTATTCAAAACTTAATTTAACTAGCTACGTTATTGTAGTAGCTTCATTACGTTTTGCTGTACGCTGTTTGCTTGACTCATAGCATAAGCACCTGATTGAGCTAGGATGTTATGTTTTGAGAAGTTAGCAGACTCGCTAGCAAAGTCAACGTCTCTGATTTGAGACTCTGCTGATTTTACGTTAACTTGAGTTACAGTTATGTTATTAACTGTAGCTTGAAGTTGGTTTTGAACTGAACCAAGGTCTGAACGAATTTGGTCTAGTGTTTTTTGAGCTGACTCAGCGATACTCATAACAGCCATCGCACCAGTTAATGTCATAACACCAGCACTTTGGTTAGATGTCATAGCACCACTATTGTTCATTCTAGTAAAGCCCATAGCAGCAGCTAGAGTTTTATCTATCTGACCTTTGATCTCACGTAGTGAAACAGATGCTTGAGCACCACCGTTACTATTTGCCTTAGATGACATACTAAAGGCTACTGATAGACCGCCTAGTGTATTACCAGCGGCACCAGTGCTAACTTTGATATCACGACCATCAAGTTTAACTAGGTTTAGTCTTCCGATAAACATAGTAGATAGTGCTGCGCCCATTTTTACAAGGTCATCGCCTTTACCAGCATAACCAAAGATAGCAGACATATTGTTTGCAACCTTTGCTGTATTTGCTGTTGATTTAGCTTGTATAGCGCGGCCATCTACTGATGTAAGCACTAGCTTACCTTTGTCAAGCGAAGCTGTTACACCAGTTTGGTCTTTAACGGCATTGATAGCGTTTATAAGTGCGCCATTTTCGTCATTTGCTTTAACGCTGATGTCACCTATAATTACGCCATTTATTTCAAGATCTTTCATCTCACCAGCAGCGATAGCTTTACTGCCTTTCCATGTAACATCATAAGTAGCACGAACGCCAGTTTCGTTTGCAACTTTGTTGATGTTCTCTGCTAGAGCGCCTACGCCTTTACCAAGGCCAGTTGAGAGAGTAGCAGCTTGAACTTTTACGTTGTTTACACCATCTACGTTTACAAATGTAAGGCTGATCGCACCTGCTGCTGTTTTAGTAAGTAGTTTTGAGCTCTCAAAACGTGTAAGACCGATCTTGTCAGATGTAGTCGCACCAATACTTGCTTTAACAGTTTGGTTTGAGTAAGCACCTATTTGGAATTCTTTGTTAGAGAATGTTCCGTTTAGTAGTTGCTGACCGTTAAATGAAGTAGTGTTACCGATATTGTCAAGCTCTTCCATTAGACGAACGATATCAGCTTGCAATGCTTGGCGTGATTGAGTTGTTTGGCCGTCTTGAGCTGATTGAGTAGCTTTAGCTTTGATAGTGTCAAGAACTTTTAACTGCTCGTCCATAGCTTTGTCGGCAACTTGAATGATACCAATAGCATCATTACCATTTGCAATAGCTTGACCTAGAGCTGAAGCTTGGCTTCTTAAGCTATCTGCGATAGATAGACCTGAAGCGTCATCTGCAGCTGTTTGGATACGAAGACCTGAGCTAAGTTTGTTAAGTGACTTAGATAGGTCAGTGTTGTTGCTAACTGCGTTAGCGTGTGTGTTAAGTGCGTTTACGTTTGTGTTAATACGAAAACTCATTGTAAATCCTTTTATGTTTTAAGTTACGACTTCATGTCGCACGAAAACTATATCGATCGGTTTTTAAAAAAGTTTAGAGTTATGCATAAAAATTTTTTATAAAAAACAAAAATTGCGCTCCATCTAAAAATTTTTTGCATGTTACACTCTAAAAAATTATTTCTGCTACAATTACGCCAAAAAATTTAAAGGCTATATATAAATGAAAAGCTTAATCATCGTGGAATCTCCCGCAAAAGCAAAGACTATCAAAAATTTCTTAGACAAAAGCTACAACGTCATCGCCTCAAAAGGACACATCAGAGACCTGCCAAAAACTAGCTTTGGCATCAAGATAGAGGACGATAAATTTACCCCAGAGTATCGCATCAGTAGCGACCACTCCGCCATCGTAAAAGAGATAAAAGAGCTTGCTAAAGGTGCAGATGAAATTTACCTCGCGACCGATGAGGATAGAGAGGGTGAGGCGATCGCGTTTCACATCGCAAATGCCATCGGCAAGGAGCCAACCAGCCTGCCTCGCATCGTCTTTCACGAGATCACCAAAAGCGCCATACAAAACGCTCTAAAAAGCCCAAGACACGTCGATATGAACAGCGTCAATGCCCAGCAAACAAGGCGCTTGCTTGACCGCATAGTTGGCTACAAGCTAAGCCCGCTTTTAAATTTAAAGATACAAAAAGGCTTAAGTGCTGGACGTGTGCAAAGTGCAGCGCTAAAAATAATAGTCGATCGCGAGCGTGAAATTCAGGCATTCAAACCAGTTGAATACTACACTATCGACACCGTTTTTAAAAAAGATCTAGACGCCGAGCTAGTTAAATTTGAAAACCAAAAGATCGAAAAGCTCACTATCAAAAATCCAGACCGCGCAAAATATATCATTGAAAATTTACAAAATGAGAAATTTAGCGTCCGTGAGATCGAGAGCAAGGATAGAAATATCCAGCCAAGCCCGCCATTTATGACCTCAACACTTCAGCAAAGTGCGAGCAACCGCCTTGGCTTTAGCCCTAAAAAAACGATGATGATCGCGCAAAGCCTCTATGAGGGCGTGCAAACAAACGAGGGCTTCATGGGTGCGATCACTTACATGAGAACGGACAGCTTAAATTTAGCCAAAGAGGCCGTCGCAGCCGCTAGAGAGCACATCCTGCAAAACTACGGCAAAGAGTATCTGCCAGCCAAAGCGATCAGCTACACGACAAGCTCAAAAGGCGCGCAAGAAGCCCACGAAGCGATCCGCCCTACAAATTTAAACTTCACACCGCAAATCGCGGCTAAATTTTTAGAAAAAGATGCGCTAAAACTCTACACGCTCATCTACAATAGATTTTTAGCCTGCCAAATGAGCGCATGTGTAAGCCAAACGCAAAACGTCTATGTCGCAAGCGAAAAAGGCGAGTTTAAGATAAGCGGCAGAAAAGTGCTATTTGACGGCTTTTACAAGGTTTATGGCGAGCTTGATAAGGATAAAATTTTGCCAAATTTAAAAAAGGGCGACGAGATGAGTTTGCAAAGCATAAAAAGCACGCAAAACTTCACCGAGCCACCAGCTAGGTACTCTGAAGCTGGCCTTGTTAAAAAGCTAGAAAGCCTAGGCATCGGCCGCCCAAGCACCTACGCACCGACCATCTCGCTGCTAACATCAAGAGACTACGTGAGGATCGAGAAAAAGCAACTCATACCAAACGAGATCGCATTTAGCATGATAGGCGTTTTGGAGGAGCACTTTAGCAACATCGTCGATAGCGAATTTACCTCACATCTTGAAGAAAAGCTCGATGAGATCGCGCTTGACAAGGCTGACTGGCAAAAGGTGCTAAGCGACTTTTACTATCCATTTATGGAAAAAATAAGCGCTGGCAAAACTGGCATAAAAAGCTTAAAAACAGCCACTCCGATCGGTGAGAAGTGCCCAGAGTGCGGAAGCGAGCTAGTGCTTAGAAAGGGCAGATACGGTGAGTTTATCGCTTGTTCAAATTTCCCAAAATGCAAATACTCAAGAAACGTCGCAAAAGATAATGAAAAGAGCGCAGAAACTGGCACCACAACGGCAGCCAAGCCAAAACGCGAGCTTAAAAAGCTTGACGTGCCATGTCCAAAATGTGGTGGCGAGATCGTTGAGAGATTTAGCAGACGTGGTAAATTTTATGGATGTGCCAACTATCCAAAATGCGACTTCATCTCAAACTACGAGCCAGTCGCGCAAAAATGCGATGAGTGCGGCGGAGATATGATCAAAAAAGAGCTTAAAAAAGGCACATTTATAGAGTGCACAAAGTGCAAGAAAAAGACGTTAGTTTCTGAAAACTAAAACTTTTGGCCAAATTTGAGCTTTTGAGCCTAAATTTGGCTTATAAATTTGGACTTTAAATGCCTGACACCATTGTAGAAGTTAGCCAGTATAAAGGACAAAAGAGCCTTGTGATAAACTGCACGCAGCTAGGAGATAGCTTCACGCCGCAGTATAAAACCGCCAAGCAAAAAAGAGCGGTGCTTGATGAGTGGTGCGACTTTTTAAGAAGCGAGCAGGAGGCATTTGATGAGCTTAACTTTTGCACCAAAATGCCTCAAGAGCTCTTTGATGCGGTGTGCTGCCAAAGAAATTTAAAAAGTCTTTATATCAAATGGGGCTCGTATGAGAGCCTTGATGCGCTAGCAAATCTTTCTAGTCTAAAGAGCCTTTTTGTAGGCTCAGGAGCTAGCGTAAAAAGCATAGCTCCGATCGCTAAACTTACCGGGCTTGAAAGCCTTGCAGTGGAGAATTTTCAAAAGATAAGTGACTACTCTGCGCTTTTAAATTTGCAAAATTTAAAGAGCCTAGAGATCAGTGGCGACGGACTTTCGCCTAAATTTATCCACATCGAAAGCTTAGAGTTTTTACGCCAGATGCCCGGACTAACCAGCCTTGTGATATTAACGGCTAGGCTAAAAAGCAAGGACTACTCGCCTATCTTATCTCTAAAATCCCTCACCCACCTAAGCCTGCCGCCACAGCACGCACTTTTTGGACTTTTTGACGAACTTAGCGCTTTGCCAAATTTAAGAACTGGTCTTTTAAAAGAGAGAGCGGAAATTTATGAGAAAAAGTGATGCTGTAAATTTAAATTTTTCACATAGTTTTATTTCAAAGAGCAAATTTTAAAATTTCATTCATCCTTAAGAATTAACTAGTAAAATTTGGCTTCGCTCACCGCTTAGCTCAAATTTTAGAGCCGAAATTGCTCACTCATGAAATTTTAAAATTTGCTGGAATTTAACAAAAACGCATGCGGCACGATAGTGCTTATCGCATGCACCTTGAACGTGCGAGGGGATTGTGGGATCTAAAGGGAGATAATGGGACGGCTTCGTAACTTGAGTCCCCTTGTCTCCCCCTTAAAAAACAAAACTTTAAATTTCTAAAAACTTTAATTTACAAATTTTAAAATTTGCTCGCACATAAATTTTTAAATTCGCTTGAACCTTTTTTATAAAATTAATTTTTTTGGTTCGTAGTGACAAATTTTAAACTTTCATTCACTCGCAAGAATTGACTACTGATTTTAGGTCTCGCAAAGCTTGCCACTAAAATTAGAGCCGAAATTACTCGTTAATGAAATTTTAAAATTTGCGCGAGTTTATCTGGCGTAAAAAAACACATGCGGCACGATAGTGCTATCGCATGCACTTCTAACGTCGTCGGGGGCTTTACTTCGACTTCGTCTCGTAACTGCAAGCAGACAGGGGATTGTTAAGGGGGAAGGGAGCGACTTTGTAATTCAAGCCTCTTCCCCCTTAATAAGGGAATAAACATTTAAATTTACCTATTTCTCGTAAATTCTAGACGATCATACTTAAATTTTAAACCTACCAAAGCTATAATACGCCCCAAAAAAGGATAAAAAATGAAAACAATTATGCTTTGTGCGATATGCTCCGTCATACAGGGAAACTGCGGCGAAGACTGCGCTTATTGCACGCAAAGTGCCAAAGCTGGCGCTGATATTACGAAATTTAAAGAAAAAAGCGTGCAGCAGGTGGTGGACGAGGCCAAAATGGCATATAAAAACCACGCTCTTGGCTTTTGTTTAGTCACAAGTGGCGCAAGGTTAAATGACAAAAAGACCGACTATATCGCATCTTTAGCAAGAGCTGTGCATAAAGAAGTGCCAAATTTGATGCTCATCGCATGTAACGGCATGGCGACTTACGAGCAGCTTTGTGAGCTCAAAAATGCTGGCGTTTTTAGCTACAACCACAACCTAGAAACAAGCCGCGAATATTTCTCAAAAATCTGCACAACGCACTCTTGGGACGAGAGATATCAGACAAATTTAGACGCAAAAAGGGCTGGGCTCATGCTTTGCACTGGCGGCATTTACGGCGTTGGTGAGAGCGAGGCCGACAGGGTGAGCTTTAGAGCCAGCCTAAAAGAGCTTGAGCCGTTTTCGTCGCCTATAAATTTTTTCATAAAAAGTGACGCTCTAAGGCTTGATCAGCCGCCTCTTAGCGCGGATGAAGCCCTAAAAATCGTGCGTGAGACCAAAAGCGCGCTGCCAGAAACTAGGGTCATGATAGCTGGCGGCAGGGAGAAGATATTGGGCGAGAGGCAGTACAAGATCTTCGAAAATGGCGCAGATGCGATCGTGATAGGCGACTACCTCACCGCAAAGGGCGAGAAGGCGAGCAAGGACATCGAGGAGCTTACAAAGCGCGGTTTTAGCTTCGCAAGCATCTGCCACTAATGCTTGTAAATTTACTTTTTGCAGGGCTTGGAGGCTTTATCGGAGCTGGATGCAGGTTTTTAGCCGGCGAGCTGCTAAAATTTAGCCACTTTCCGCTAGCCACGCTTGGCGTAAATGTGCTTGGCAGCTTCATTATCGGCGTATTATTTTGCCTAAATTTAAGCCAAAGCGTGAGAGTGTTCTTAGTCGTTGGCATACTTGGCGGCTTTACCACGTTTTCAAGCTTTAGCCTTGATAGCGTTAAATTTTTACTAGAAGGCGAACTCGTAAAAGGCTTTTTAAATATATTTTTAAACCTTAGTCTTTGCCTACTTGCAAGCTATCTTGGCATTTTACTTGGTAAAAATTTATGATGTTTTTAAGGTGTTTAATAAAGTAACTTTATCTATGTCATTTTGCAAATTTTAAAACTTTCATTCACTCGCAAGAATTGACTACTAAAATTTGGCTTCGCTTATAACTTAGCTCAAATTTGCATCTTTAGGCAAATTTTAAAACTTTACTCACTCGCCTTAGCAGACTACTAAATTTAGGGCTCATAACTATTCGCCACTAAATTTAGAAGCGTGATATGCTCGCTCATAAAATTTTAAAATTTATCCTAAGCTTGTCTGACTTAATAAATAAAATTTGCCAGAGTTTTTAACACATGCGGCACGATAGTGCTATCGCATGCACCTCTAACGTGCGAGGGTTTTTACTCGGGCTTCGTTTCGTAACTGCAAGCAGACGTGGATTTAAAAAGGTGAATAAGGGGACGGACTTCGTGCCTGCCCTGCAGTTGCGAGCTTGCGAAGCGAAATTCAAGTCCCCTTGTCTCCCTTTCAAATAAAAAGAAATTTACAAATTTAATCAAGCTGTCTTTGCAAATTTTAAACTTTCATTCACTCGCAAGAATTGATTACTAAAATTTTGCTTCGCTTATAGCTTAGCTCAAATTTTAGAGCCGAAATTACTCGCTCATGAAATTTTAAAATTTGTTAGAAATTTCTTAAAAGCAAACCGCATGCAATGCGCCAGCATCACTGCATGCCACTTCTAACGTTGTCGGGGTTAGGGGATTGTTAAGGGGGAAGGGAGCTCTTTTGCTTCGCAGGGCTCGCAACTGCAAGCAGACCGTAATTCAAGCTTCTTCCCCCTTAACAAAGAAACAAAACTTTAAATTTCTAAAAAGCTATTTTGCAAATTTTAAAATTTTACTCGCTCGCCTTAGCAGACTACTAAATTTAGGCTGCACTACGTTTAGCACTAAATTTAGAGCCGTGATATGCTCGCTCATAAATTTTAAAATTTGTTATAAACTCCTTTGGCATAAAACACATGCGGCACGATAGTGCTATCGCATGCTCCTTGAACGTGCGAGGGGATTGAGGGATCTAAAGGGAGATAAGGGGACGGCTTCGTAACTTGAGTCCCTTGTCTCCCTTTTGAATAATAAAAAATAAAGTCTGTATTTTAAAGGTAGTAATTTACTATTTTTGCAAATTTTAAAACTTTACTCACTCGCAAGAGTTGGCTACTAAAATTTGGCTTCACTAACCGCTTAGCTCAAATTTTAGAGCCGAAATTACTCGCTCATAAAATTTTAAAATTTGTCAGAAATTTCTAAAATAAAACGCATGCATTATGTAGCGTCGTCAGATGTGCCTCTCTACCTAGCTTCTACTTTTGGCATCTGTAGCATAAAATTTCTAGCTTCGCTTAAAAGCACTGGCTTAAGTGCATCTGCTGATGTTTGTGGGTCGTAAATTCTCTCATATGAAAGTATCAAGACTCCATCTTTTTTAAGCAAAAAGTGGATTATTTCTATATTTTTGCTCTTAGTTTCATCTTTTATAAGAGCTAAAATTTGATCATTTTCTTCGCTAAAAAGCACGTTTTTATCTTGTTTAAGAGCCTTTTTTAGCTCTTCTAGCTCGCTTTTTGTCTTGACGTCTTTGTTAAATTTTACCTTAAACGAGGCAAAGTGCTCGTCCATATTTTCATTTTTTAAAAAGTAAAAGCTCTCGTTTTTAACCACTTGCTTCTTATAAAAAGTGCTGCCATCAAATCTAAAACTCTCAACTAAATTTAGCTCGCCTGCCAAAGAAAAGACGCCAAAAAATATCAAAATAAAAAGGCTAAATTTACGCATAAAATTTCACTCCAAATTTCTAAAATAGCCACCATTTTGCCCAAATTTCGCTTAGCTTAATCAAAAAATAACAAAGCTTTTTATACAATCAGGCATTTTTATTTTAAGGATCTTTTTGCAGTTACACCAAGCAAGCGAGCTTAGCATCCTTGTCGTTTTGGCATTTATCGTCTTTGCCTCGCCTTATATTTCTAAAATTTTACGCATCCCAGTCGCACCTGCTGAGATACTACTTGGAGCGGTTGCCGGCTACATCGGAGTCGTTGGCGACAACGAGATGTTTAAGCTCATCAGCGAAGTTGGCTTTTTCTTTTTGATGTTTCTAGCTGGCATGGAGATCGATCTTAGGATGCTCATAAACATCGACCGTAAAATTTTGCGCCTTGGGCTCATCTACCTTGCGCTCATCTACGCTCTAGCCACGGCCCTGACGCTAGGACTTGAGCTTAGCCTACTTTACATCATCATCATCCCGATAATGGCCGTTGGCATGATATTTACGCTATTTAAGGAGTATGGCAAGCAGCAAGAGTGGCTAAATTTAAGCATGCTAATCGCAACTATCGGCGAGCTTTTAAGCATCACGCTTCTAACCTTTACCGCTGCTTACTTGCAGTTTGGAGCGAGCATAAATTTATGGCTAACGATTGGCTATTTGATCCTATTTTTGGCTATCAGCGTGCTTAGCTTTAAAATTTTGGACGTGCTTTTTTGGTGGTATCCGGGGCTTAAAGTGGTGCTCATGCCACACTACGACAAGGACGAGAAGGATATCAGGCTTTGCATCGCGGTATTTTTCACGATGATAGCCTTGATGCTCTATCTAAATTTAGAAGTCGCCTTTGGTGCGTTTATCGCAGGTATGTTTATCACGACATTTTTTGATCACAAAAAGGACTTGCCACACAAGCTTTCAAGCTTTGGATTTGGCTTTTTGGTGCCGATATTTTTCATCCACATAGGCTCGACTTTTAAGCTTTCAAGCCTAGGATCTAGCGAAGTGATAAAGGATGCTATTTTTATATTTTTAGCGATGCTTGGCACGAGAGTTGTATCTAGTTTGCTCTTTTTGGGCAAGCTTGGCTTTAGGGGGATATTTTTATTTTCAGTTTCGCAGTCTATGCCGCTCACTCTTTTGATCGCAGTTGCTACTATCGCACACAAATCAGGCGAGATAAGTGACTATTCTTACTCATCTTTCATCCTAGCGAGCCTCGCACAAGCTATAATAGGAGCTATAATCATCAAAATTTTAATGCAATCAAAAAGCAAGGAGTAAAAATGTCATCAAATACAGCCACACTAATCGACAACCGAACTGGCAAGAGCTATGAATTTCCTATCCTAAAAGGCACGATGGGCCCAGACGTCATCGACATATCGACCTTTTTTAGCGACACTGGGATGTTTACCTTTGACAGGGGCTATACCTCAACTGCGATGTGCCGCTCAGCCATAACCTACATCGACGGCCTAAAGGGTGAGCTCATGTATAGAGGCTACGACATCGCCTATCTGGCTGAAAATAAGACATTTTTAGACGTTGCCTACCTGCTTTTAAACAAAGAGCTACCAACTGGCGAGCAATATGCAAGCTTTAAAGATGAGCTCAAAAAAAGGAGCTTCATACACGAGGGCATGATGAAGCTATTTGATGCATTTCCAGACAAAGCGCACCCTATGGCGATCTTGCAGGCAGCAGTCTCAGCGCTAAGTGCCTTTTACTCAGACCACCTAAATATGGATAAGCCTGAAGAGTACCACGAGATGGCTATGAGGATAATCGCCAAGATCCCAACGATCGCAGCCTTTAGCTACCGCTACTCACGCGGCCTTCCTATCATATATCCAAATTTAGATCGTGGCTTTACTGAAAATTTCCTCTACATGATGAGGGGCTATCCATACGAGCACGTCGATCTTAAGCCAATCGAGATCAAGGCGCTTGATACGGTCTTTATGCTGCACGCTGACCACGAGCAAAACGCCTCAACGACTACTGTTAGGACTGTTGGCTCTACGCATGCGCACCCATACGCATGTATAAGTGCAGGTATCGGCGCGCTTTGGGGCTGGGCTCATGGTGGGGCAAACGAGGGTGTCATCCGTCAGCTTGAAGAGATCGGCTCGGTCGCAAACGTCGATAAATACATCGCTAGAGCAAAGGATAAGAACGATCCATTTAGGCTAATGGGCTTTGGTCACAGGGTCTATAAAAACTTTGACCCTCGCGCAAAGGTGCTTAAAAAGATGAGAGATCAGCTGATGGATGAGATCGGCATTAGCTCAGAGCTTATAAAGATCGCCAACCGCATCGAAGAGATCGCGCTAAATGACGACTACTTTGTAAGTAGAAATTTATATCCAAATGTTGATTTTCACTCAGGGCTCATCCTAAAGGCGCTTGGCATACCAAATAATATGTTTGCCGTCATCTTCGTCATCGGCAGGACGCCAGGCTGGATCAGCCAGTGGATCGAGCTAAAAGAGCAAGAGAGTATAAAGATCGTTCGTCCAAGACAGCTCTACGTCGGAGAGACAAACAGAACACCAAAATGAGCGAGCTTTTAAATTTAGCCATCAAGGCAGCCATCGGCGCTGGGGGTGAGATAATGAAATTTTACTCATCTAATAGCCAGGCGCTTAAAGTCTGCCTAAAAGATGACAGCTCGCCGCTAACTAGCGCTGATCTAGCGGCAAATGAGGTGATACTAAAAGAGCTAAGCAAAAGTGGGATAAAAATTTGCTCCGAAGAGAGCATCTTGCAAGATAGCGACAAAGACGAGTTTTGGCTAGTTGATCCCCTTGATGGCACGAAAGAATTTCTAGCTAGAAATGGTGAATTTTGCGTTTGTATAGCGCTTATAAAAGAGGCTAGGCCGGTACTTGGCGTCATTTTTATCCCAGTTAGCAAAGAGCTTTTTTACGCTGATGAAAACGGCGCTTTTAAAGAAATTTTAGGCGCTAATGATGAGGTCGTAGCAAAGCATGATCTAAATGAAAAAGCCAAAAGTTTAAATAACTTCATCTTTTCAAGCAGAAGAGGCGAGACGAATAGGGCCACGCTTATAAGAGATAGTTTAAATTTAGAGCAAAAATGCATCGGATCTGCCATAAAATTTTGCCGTTTAGCTGAGCTTGGCGGGATATATGTGAGATTTAGCCCAAGCTATCTTTGGGACAATGCTGCAGGCGAGGCGGTAGTGAAATTTAGCGGTGGCAAGGTCTTAAACGCTAGTGATAGATGCGAGCCAAGCTACAAGCTAGCGGATCTAAAAAGCCCATTTTACGTAGCTTTTGGCAAAAATGCTTTGAGCTTAGAGGATGAAGTTTTTAAGCTGATAAAGCAGGGCAGATAAGGTTACTTGCACCTTATCTCACCACTCATCTTTAAAAAAGCACTCTCGTTTTGCTCTAAAAATTTATCTGCCGCTTCTAAATCCTGAAATTTATCTTTTAGTCTGATCACTAAAGTGCCACATTTTAGCTCTCTAGCTCGCTCTAAACTAGCATCAAAGCTTTGCGTTAGATCATTTACGCTTTTTATCAAAAGATCGTTTTTGTCTAGCTCTTTTGCGCTAAATTTAGCGTGTCTCTCAGCTCTTACTACGCCAAGATAGTTTGCGACTTTAGCGTTACTTATGTAGATGAAAACTCCCTCACGCAAGTTGCTGCTAAATGCCACTGCATCATCTTGCTCAAGTATCTTTGCAAGCTCTTCGCCGCCGTAGTTTAGGCTGCTTTTAAGGTTTAGATTTTTCACGCTTGGCTTGCTAGCACAACCTACTAGAAATATACAAAATAAAAGAGCAAAAAACCTTCTCATCGCTTAAATTTCTTCTAGCAGATAGAGCATACTGGCTATTCTTATAGTGCCTGCCACATAGTTTAATATATTTGATGCAACCTTGCTTCTCTTTATCTCTTCGCCGCTTGCTTCAAATATTTTTACGTCATTTTCTTTTATAAATTTTAAAGCCTTAGACGCAATGTCTTCTAAATTATTTTTACCATCTAATAGTAAAAATATATAGTAATCAACCAAATTTAATCTTTCAGATACACAAAATCTATTTGCAAAACCAATATTTGTCTCTTCTTTATTTTTTAAAAAATACTTAACATAATTTATCAAATTTGGGTTTAGCCTTGAATACCCTGGCCTATACTCTATATCTTTTAGCTCATCTTTTACTATCATTGCGCTTGCTGAGTTAGTTAAAAGCCTTACAAAAGCGCTATAAACTGTAAGCTTATCTTCTGGTAAAATTTCTAAAATTTGAGAGAGGTTTATGCTCGCTGGAAACATCTTGTTAAAAACCTCACAAAGCCAAGATATATCTTGTGGCATAACATTAAATCTATCATACCATCCGTCGTCTCTTTTTATAAAATTTGCCACAACGTGAAGTTTATTTATATCACTTGGTCCTATCTGTTTTGCCTTAATGACCTCAAAAGCATTTTTATGAACGATTAGGCTCTGCCTAAAAAGCTTCATATTTAAAATATCCAAAAACTGCTCACTTTGTATACGATCTGCAAAATGCACATTTTTAAAGTCATCCACAAGAGCATTTCCAAAATCAGGCACAAATACATCTTTCATATCAATATCACAAAGATAAGCTAAGTCAAATTTATCTATTTTTTCGCAAAAATCTTTAAAGTAAAATGGATCATTTATATCCTCCAAAAACTCATGCACTACATAAAAATCATCTTTGCTAAGAATATCATCTATCCAAGTGATAAGCGACTTAATAGGCATAAATTTTTCAAATTCTTCATTATCTCTTTTTAGCAAGACCTCCTTATAAACCAAAAGCGCCTCTTTAGCGGCCTTTAGCCTCTCTTCTGTACTATCCTTATCTTTTGCAGCAAGTAGCATGATATCTCTTATAATATCCTTTACTTTCCAGCCTGGATAGACATTGTAAGAGATAAAAGCCACGCCGTTTTGGCTTAAATTTTCTCTTACAACCCTTAGTATCGCATCTTTTACAAAGTCAGGCACCCAGCTAAATACACCGTGAGCTATGATGTAGTCAAATTTCTCATCACTTTTAAACTCACAGATATCGCCGTGAATTAGCTCTAAATTGCTTAATCCTATCTTTTTTACGATCTCTTTGCCGCGCCTTATCTGCTCACCGCTAAGATCAATGCCAACTACTCTTGCATCTTTATTATTTACAGCAAATGGGATCAAATTTCCACCAAAGCTGCACCCTATCTCAAGCACTTTTGCGTTTTTGCAAGGCGGTGGATTGATGCCAAGAAGTGTGGCGCAAGCCTCTAGTTTATAGGGCGATGACTGCGCAAATGCTGCTGATTTATATGTTAGCTCGTCATAAGACTTTTCGATCTTGTTATTTTTGTCCATTTTCTATCCTTAGTAGTCTTCGTTTTTTATCTTCTCCAGCATATTTTTAGCGTCGTTTTCAGGCTCATCAACGATATATGCGCGCCTTATATTGCTGCCTTTTATGATAAGTGTTTGACGAAAGTAAAATTTATGCCCATTTGAAGCTGCAAATACCGGAAGCTCAAGCGCTCGCTCTAGCATAAACTCGCTATCGTTTAAAAACATCACGCCAGTTGCGGTCTCTTCTTCAAATTTCTTCTGAGCTGCGATATCTTGGGAGCCAATAGCTACTACCATAAAGCCAAGATCGTTAAATTCTTTAAGAAGTTTTTTGTAGTTTATCGCTTGCTTCGTGCAGCCTTTCATGCCAGCAGTTTTTTGCAGCTGTTCGCTTAAAAGCTCGAAGTCCTCACCTATCTTTGGATAGATAAAAACTACGCAGTTATGGGTCCTTGCAAAGGCTGAAAAGTCAAATTCTTTACCGTCTAAAGTCCTTAGATAGATGCTTGTAGGCACTTTTATCATGTTTCGTCCTTTAAAAATTTTATCTATTATATATCTTTAAGCTTTTTTAGAATTTAAGAGATAGACGGCAAAAAGAACGAAAAAGCTAATTGTTAGCATCAAAAGTGCGTAGATGTGAGCTTTGGTATAGTCAAGCATCTCAACTGCTTCAAATATCGCGATACTAGCGACCTTGCTCTCGCCAGCCACGCTGCCACCTATCATTAAAACCACTCCAAACTCGCCCATCGTATGAGCAAAACTAACGACGATCGCGGTTAGTAAGTTTGATCTGATACTTGGCAAGATGACCCTAAAAATGGTCGTTAGTTTGCTTTTTCCAAGGCTGTAGCTCGCCTCAAAAAGGCTCTTTTTTAGGCTATTTAGCCCAGCATAAATGGGCCCAAACATAAATGGCAGCGAGTAGATGCAGCTTGCTACAACAAGGCCTGTGAAGTTAAAAACCAGTCTCACGCCAAAGAGCTCTTCTATAAATTTACCAAAGGCTGAGTAGGGCGAGAGAAAAATGAGCAGATAAAAGCCAAGAACGCTTGGCGGTAGCACCAAAGGCAGCGAGATGATGGACTCTAAAAATGCCTTGCCAAAGAATTTCTTTTGCGACATAAAGTAAGCAAGCCCTACGCAGACGAAAAATAGTATAAATGTCGTGATAAAAGAGAGTTTTAGCGAGAGCCAAAACGGCTCGTAATCAATATTTGCTAGCTCGCTAATCATGCTTTTACCAAATTTACGCCAAAGGCTTTTGTGCTAACCACTACCGTGTCGCCAGATCTTAGCCCCTTAGCCTCTGCGCTACTTAGCACGACCTCGCAAATTTGACGGTTTATTAGCACGCTTGCCACAAAAATGGCATCACGCTTTTTGACCTCCAAAACCTTAGCGTTAAATGCAAATTTCTGCGATCCTGCGCTTTTTAAAAATATCTCGCTCGCACTGCCAGACCTTGAAATTTTGCCATTTTCAAGGACAAAAACCTTGCTGCAAAGCTTGTAAATTTCAGCTATGTCGTGACTTACTAAAATAACGCTCATCTTAAACTCATCGTGAAGCGCTAGCAAATAATCTTGCAGCTTCTCGCGCATGGCGTTATCTAGGGCACTTAGTGGCTCATCAAGCAGTAAAATTTCTGGCTTTCTCATAACCGCACGAGCAAGTGCTACGCGCTGCTTTTGACCGCCTGAGAGTTCGTTTATCTTAGCGTTTTTTAGGCTCTTTAACTCGCAAATTTCAAGTAGTTTGTTTGCTAAATTTTCATCATTATTTGCAAAGAGTAAATTTTTAAAGACATTCATATTTTCAAAAAGTGCGTAGTCTTGAAACAAAAAGCCGATATTTCGCTTTTGCGGGGCTAAATTTGTCTTTTCGTCAAAAAATATCTTATCTCCAACCTTTATCACGCCACTTTGTGGGGTTTCAAAGCCAGCAATGAGCCTTAAAATCGTAGTCTTGCCTCCGCCACTTGCTCCATAAAGTGCGACAAACTCGCCACTTTCAAAGGCAAGCTCGGCCTCAAGCATAAATTTACCACCGCCGCCATTTAGCTCTTTTTTGCATGAAATTTCTATCATTTTTAAGCGCTTACGTGGATACTTGTTGATTTAACGTAGGCAAAAACCTGCTCGCCTACCGCTAAATTTAGCCCTTTTAGAGCGTGATCTGAGATGATAGCCTCAAAGCAAAGCTGCTCACACTTTAGGCTAACTATGCTTAAAATTTCGCCGCGAGTTATGCCAGTGACCTCGCATTTTAGCTCATTTTCAAGCGAACTAGCCTCAAGTCTAAGCCTTGATAAGATGACGTCTGAGCTTTTGAAATTTAAGCTCACCTCATCATTTAGAGCAAATTTGCTAGCCTCATTTAAGGCTAGCATATATAAATTTGTCCCTAAATTTAGGCACTCAAGCTCAAAAAAGCTGACGTCATCTTTGGATGAAATTTGAACGATCTTTGCTTTTATCATTTAGCTGGGACGTTGTAGCCAAATTTCTTGAAAATTTCTTTTGCTTTATCGCCCAAGATAAACTCATAAAATGCCTTTGCATCAGCGTTACCATCAGCATGTTTTAAGAGCACGATGCCTTGATCGATCGGAGTGTAGAGCTCTTGAGGTACGAAGATGTAGTTGGTGCCCTCTTTGTATTTTTCCATTTTTTTGTCAAACAATGCACTAGCAGCGATAAAGCCAACATCTGAAGCACTTAGTGCCTGAGAAAGTGTCTCAGAAATTTTTTGAGCATAGACGATGTTTTTCTCTACTTCGTCATAAAGTTTTGCATTTTTAAGAGCCTCGATACTAGCCTTGCCGTAAGGTGCGGTTTCTGGGTTAGCTACCGAGATCGCTTTTAAGCCACGAACCACTTCGATGCCCTTTTTAAAATCCACGTTTCTTATAGAAAAGATCGCTACAGCGCCTTGTGCATAAACTTTTGGTGCAGCCACTGCAAAGCCTGTGTCGTAGGCTTTTTGCGCAAAGCCCATATCAGCAGCCATGAAGATATCAGCTGGAGCTGAGTTTTGTATCTGCGTGACAAGGCCACCGCTTGCGCCAAGAGTTAGGTTGATCTTAGCGTCTGGGTGAAGCTTGTTAAACTCTTTTATAAGCTCAGGAAACGCATAAGTCGTGTTTGCTGCGGCATAGACATTTACGTCAGCGCCAAGTGCGTTTATGGTAAGCAGTGCTGCCACGCATAGAAATTTAAAAACCTTTTTCATTTATACTCCTATTATGATTTGAGATGATTTAACTATGGCTAAAAGCGTGTCGCCAACGCCTATTTGCATATCCATCGCACTATCTTTTGTGATGATAGCAGTTAAAGTTTGCTCGTCGCTTAGTTTTAGCGTGACCTCAGCATTTACAGCGCCTATCTTTGCCTCGATGACCTCACCTTTTAGCTGATTTTTAGTACTTATTTTTATATCAAGATCTTTTGCAAGGATGACAGAGGGCGCTTTAAAGATGAAAACTACCTTTTGACCCACTTTTAGGCCTAAATTTTTCTCGCTTTCGACTGTTATGGTCGCTTCAAGCGTGTTACCATTGCTTAGCTTTGCGATGATTTCAGAATTTACAGCACCTCTATTTATGCTAACGATCTCGCATGAGAGCTGGTTTCTAGCGCTTAAATTCATACTCATCCTTTGTAAATTTATGATATCAACATCTTCAAAATCAACCTTTTGGCAAATTTTTTGCAAAAAGTCCTTTTGTGTCTCAAGAATGGCGTCATAAATTTTTATCAGTTTTTTGGCGTATGGACTAAGCTCTGAACCGCTATTTTTCTTGTTGCCATCAGCTCTTATGATGAGAGGCTTGCTGCTTTTGTTATTTATCGTATCTAAGCAGTCCCAAGCGTTTTTATATGATATACCTACAACCTCAGCCGCTTTTGTGATACTTTTTGTCTCTTTTATCGCCTTAAGTAGCGCTATATGCTTTGCTAAAACCTGCGTATCTTCGCCTAGAAATAGCTCTAAATTTATATCTGCTTTCAAATTTTTAACCTCTAAATATATAATAATAATTTGCAAAGTATATCTAATTATATTAATTCACAAGCTTAAATTATAAATTTTCTTTAATTTCTTGTAAAGTTTCAAGAGGATAAAATCAAGCTGTATTTTATAAATAAATTTTAAGGTTTTATGATGAAATTTTTGCTTGCTATCTTTTGTAGCCTGCTTTTAGCCTGTGCCAGCACTGATCTGAGCACAAACAGTGAAAAAGATGATTTTGACGTTGAATTTGAAGCAAAAAAAGATGTTTTTGACCCACTTAGTGGCTATAACAGAGTGATGACAAATGTAAATGACTTTATCTACATAAATATGCTAACTCCAGTGGCAAAAGGCTACGCTTATGTCGTGCCAGCCACAGCTAGGACGATGGTTGCAAATTTCTTTGACAACCTTCTTTTTCCAGTGCGTTTTGTAAATAACTTGCTTCAGTTTAAATTTCAAAACGCCGGCGAAGAGACTTTGCGCTTTTTGGCAAATACGATAATTGGCTTTGGAGGGCTAACAGACGGCGCAAAATACTATGATCTAAAGCCTCACAATGAAGACTTTGGACAAACCCTTGGTTACTGGGGGCTAGGAAGCGGTTTTCACATCGTTTGGCCACTTATCGGACCATCAAATTTAAGAGATACTGGCGGCTTGGTTGGAGACTATTTTGCCGATCCTATCAGCTACATTGATCCTATGCTTTTATCGGCTGGCATCAAGTCATATAGGGCGTTTAACAGCTTTTCACAAGATCCAACTGCTTATGAAAAACTAAGAAAAGACGCGATCGATCTATATCCATTTTTACGCGATGCTTACGAGCAAAGACGCGATAAACTTATCAAGGAGTAAGTATGAAAATTTTTAAAGCTTTTGCGGTGATTTTACTTTTAGCAACTAGCCTTTTTGCCCTCTCAAAAGAGCAGATAAAGCCTGAGATAGAGGCAAAGACAACAAAGGTGATTGAAATTTTAAAAAATACAAATTTAGACAACAATGCAAAGACAAAAGAGATTTTTGCTCTGCTTGATCCACTATTTGACTACAAACAAATGGCAAAGATCAGCCTTGGCAAACGCTACAACAGCCTAAGTGCCGATGAGCAAGCTAAATTTGACGCAGCATTTGAGCAAAAGCTAAAAAGCTCATATATCGACAAACTTTTAGGCTACAAAGACCAACAGATCCACATCACTGGAGAGAGTGAGCCTCAAAAAAATAGATACTGGCTCACATCAGAGCTTCTAAATGACGGCAAAAACTATGAATTTGTCTATAAATTTTACGATGCAAAAGAGCGTGGCTGGCTCATTTACGACCTTGATATCGTTGGTGTGAGCATTATACAAACTTATAGAAGCCAGTTTGGCGACGTGCTAAACAATGGCGATTTTAATACGCTTTTACAAAAACTAAACGAAGCGGTTTTGCCTGATCAAGATAAAAAATAACCCTTGATGCGACAAATTTTTAAATTTATCATTGCCAAAAACAAGCTTGTTATCGCGCTTGTCCTGATTTTAAGCGTAGTTTTTGGCTACCTTAGCACAAGACTAAGCATCGACGCTTCAGCTGAGACCTTGCTGCTTGAGCATGACCCAGATCTAAAAGCCTATAGGCAGATCGCACAGCGCTACGACTCGCCAGGGCTTTTGGTGGTCGCTTTCACCCCAAAAGATGATCTTTTTTCACCTACAAATTTAGAGCTTATTAAAAATTTAAGTGATGAGCTAGCCAAAAACGATATGGTTAGCAGCGTCATCTCTATCTTAAACGTCCCACTTCTAAATAGCGTAAAAGGCGGCGTTACAGGCATCTTAGATCACACTCCAACGCTAAGTGATAAAGATATAAATATCTCAAAAGCAAAGCTTGAGTTTGCAAAAAGTCCTATTTATAGCGGAAATTTGATAAGCAAAGATCTAAAAACCACAGCGATCGCGCTAAATTTAAAGCAAGATGAGAAATTTAACGAGCTTTTAAATGAGCGAAATTTACTTAGTCAAAAAGAGTCAAACGGCACTATCACGCAGGCTGAAAAGCTTAAATTTAAAGCGCTTTTAGCGGAGTTTAAAGCCTACCGAGATGAGCTTAGAAAGAGCGATCACAAAAACCTTGAAGCCATAAAGACAGCCATCGCTAAATTTAACGCAAACGATGAGCTATTTTTAGGCGGCGCAAACATGATCGCTGATGATATGATAGGCTTTATAAAGAGCGATCTTTTGGTTTATGGGCTAAGCGTTCTAGCGCTTCTTAGCTTTAGTTTGTGGCTATTTTTCAGGCAGCTTAGATGGATCGTCTTGCCGATGTTTATCTGCGCGGTAAGTGCCATTTTTACGACTGGGATTTTTGGTATGTTTGGCTGGGAAGTGACGGTCATTAGCTCAAACTACATCGCACTTCAGCTAATTATCACCATTTCAACTGTCATCCACCTAGTCGTTATCTACAGAGAATTTTACGCAAGACATCCAAAGTACAGCCAAAATCAGCTCATCTATCTGACACTTCGTGACAAATTTTCTCCATCTTTTTGGGCGATATTTACGACAGTTATTGGCTTTAGCTCACTAATGAGTGCCGATATAAAGCCAGTTATCATGCTTGGCATTATGATGAGTGCTGGCATTAGCGTTTCACTTATGCTTGCCTTTTTGCTATTTGGCGCGATAAATGTAAATTTAAAGAAGCTTGCTCCTGTTAGGACATTTGAAAACAGCTTTAAATTTACAAAATACTGCGCAAATTTAGCCCTAAACTCAAGAAAGATCATCTACGCAGTTTGCGTGCTAGTCGTCTGCTTTGGCGTTTATGGCATAAGCAAGATAAAGGTTGAAAATAGCTTCATTGGCTACTTTAAAGAGAGCACGCAGATCCGCCAAGGCATGCAGGTCATCGACACAAAGCTTGGTGGCACGATCCCAGTTGATGTGATAGTTAAATTTAAAGAGATCGAGCCAAAACAAGAAAAAACTGATGAGAAAGATGACTTTGAAAGCGAGTTTGAAAACGACGCAAAGAGCGCAAAATACTGGTTTAACAGCTACCACACAAGAGTTGCAGAGAAAATTCACGACTATCTAAAAGAGCAAAATTTTGTAGGCAACGTAAGCTCGCTTGCAACGCTTATAAAGGCGATAAAAGAGCTAAATAACGGCGTTAGTGATGATTTTTTGCTAGCTGCGATGTATGAAAAGTTGCCACTTGAGTATAAAAAGATCTTGCTAAGTCCTTACGTGAGCGTCGAAAACGACGAGCTTAGATTTAGCCTAAGGATCGTTGATAGCGATCCAAAGCTTAGACGAAATTTATTTCTAAAAGAGCTTAGAGAAGGGCTTTTAGAGCTTACTAAAAACGATAATGTAAGCATCGAAGTTGCCGGTATGATGGTGCTTTATAACAACATGCTTCAAAATTTGCTTAGCTCGCAGGTTGATACATTTGGACTAACAGTTGCGATACTTTTTGTTATATTCTGCTTTGTTTTTAGAAGTATCAAGCTAGCAACCATCGCTATAGTTTCAAATTTGATCCCGCTTTGCACTCTTTTTGGCGTGATGGGATTTTTTGGCATACCGCTTGATGTGATGAGCATTACGATTGCTGCCATTAGTATAGGCATCGGCGTTGATGATATCATCCACTACATCCACCGCTTCAAAGAGGAGCTGCTTACAAAGGACGTTTTTGAAAGCATTAAGGCTGCGCACGCTAGCATTGGATACGCGATGTATTACACCTCATTTACCATTTTTCTTGGCTTTAGCGTGATGATAACTAGCAACTTTATACCGACAATTTATTTTGGCTTGCTAACCGATCTTGTTATGGTATTTATGCTGCTTGGTGCGCTCATCATCTTGCCAAGTTTGATAGCAAGCTTTGTGAAAAAGCGCGAGGTATAAATTTATTTGATAACTTTGATAAACGAATAGACATCAGCCACGCCGTCAATGTGCTTAGCGTACCAAATGGCGTGCTTTTCTTGCTCGATGCTATCAACCACGCCACTAAAAACAACGTCACAGCCAACGATACTAACACGCACATTTGTGCCCTCAACGACACTATCTTTAAAGAGATTTTGCTTTAAATTTGCAAGTATGCTTAAGCTATCGCACGGATACTCGCTTTTTTTCACCCTAAGATAGGTGTAAATTTTTCGCACTCCGTCCGTATTTTTGGCAAGCTCAACTAGCTTATCTCCTAGCTCTTTGCTATCAACAAGCCCTATGAGATAGGCGTCACCATAAAAGACCTCTATCTCGATGTCGATGTTACTAAGTCCTTTTGAAAACAAAATTTTGCTTTGTAGCTTGCTTTGGATAAATTTATCACGAGAGATCGAGTAGATGCCGCGCTTGTCGCGAGAAATGGAGTATGCGTCATATACATTTAGTGGCGCTGTTGCTGGGGTGAGGACTGAGGAGCAAGAGCAAAAAAATAAGACCAAAAATGCAAAAACGCTAAATTTAGAAATCATAAATCCTTTTGTAATTTCAAAAAGTTTATAGAAAATGGGCTAAAATTTATCTAAATCTGCTAAAATAACACGCACGGAGGATAAAGTAATCTGGTGATGCTCACGGGCTTCAAACCCGATGACTGGGCGGTTGACCGTCTGGTGGGGAGTTCGATTCTCTCATCCTCTCGCCACTTTTACTTCTTTAATTTCTACTTTTTAAATGATTTGTTTTTATGATTTTAGACGTAGTTAGCTAGTAAATTTTAAAAATAATGGTTGCAAATTTAAACCATTGTCCTTAAAATTTAAAGTTTAAATTTTTATATCCAAAACGTGCGGTTCTTCGCTCTCTTCTTCGCTATCAAGCTCGTCTTCTAAATAATTCTCTTCATCTTTGGCTTTTGCGTTTTGCTCTTCGTTCTCAAACTCGCTCGCCTCTTCTTCGCTTTTTTGACGCTCGTGCTCTTTTTCAGGGTCTATTTTATATGACTCCTCCATCGGACGCACCTCTTTGATCTCCTCGTTTTGCTGGGTAGCTAGCTCAGATGCCATTAGCGCTTGCATGTCAAAGCGTGCTTGCTGGTTTGCATGCACCTGCGAGACGACTGGAGCGTTTTGGTTGATGAAGTTGCTGTTTCCTAAAGGTGTTACCGCCATTTTTAGCCTTTATTTATGATGATAGTTTTGTAGTTTGTGTAAGTGACATTTGCGCCATTTTCACGCCTTAAATTTTCGCGTTTGGTGTAATCCACCTCGTATCTGCCAGCCCCTTTTACGCTAAATTCCACGCAAAATTTAGCAGCCATTTCTAGCACGTCTTCTGGCACTTTGCTCTTGTTTGTTTTTATGATGACATGAGCGCTTGGGGCGTCTTTTAGATGAAGCCAGATGTCGTCTTTTTTGGCAAGATCGAGTAAATTTATATTGCCTTTTTCATTTCTGCCAACTAAAATTTTAAACTCTCTAACGTAGAAAATTTCAGCATTTTCGCTCACATCTTTTATCTGGCGTTCTCTTTGTTTTGCCTTGTTTTTTGGGCTTAAAATTTCAAGCTCGTAAGCGCTTTTTGCCTCTTTTAAAAGTGACTTTAGCCCTTCTAAAAACTCGATCTTTTCACTTAAATTTCTCTTTTCTATCTCCACACCAAGGGCTTTTGCACGAAGTTTTTTTGACCTTGAGTAAAATTCATTTGCGCTATTTTTTGGCGTGTCGCTAAGAGTTAGTTTTATCTCATTGCCGTTAAAATCATTAAGAGAAATTTCTCTCTCATAGCCCTTAAAATTTGCCAAATTTGCAAGCAAGAGCGTGCCGTAGTTTGCAAACTCCTCGCTCTTTTTCATAAGCTCATCTTTATCTTCAAGCGAGTTTAAAATTTCACTCATGCTATCTATCTTTTTTTGCACGCTAGTAAGCTTTGCCTCTTTTAAGCTAGCTATCCTAGCCTCATTTATCCTGGCTGCTTCACTTTTAAAAAATGCCTCAAAGTCAGTTACCGGCTCGCACGGCTTTTCTTTGATGGCGATGGCTGGCAGCTCTTTTAAAACCTCGCCAGTTTCTATCTTGCGGTAGCTATTATCGATATGTCTTAGCGCCTCGATGATAACGTTATTTTCGTCAGTTATCACGGCATTTGTAAAGCGGCCTGTAAATTCAAGATAAAGGATGAAATTTTCGCTTTTATATGAGCCGCTTTGTGTGCAGGTAAATTTTAAAATTCTATTGTCTTTTAGACACTCGACGCTTTTTATATGCGAGGCGTTAAAGCGCTTTTTTAGGACATTGTCAAAGGGCGCTTGATAAATTTTCGCCTCTTTTAGCTCATCATCTTTGTAGATCGCTGAGTTTGACTTATTTAGATCAAAAATGATCTTTTCGCTGCTAAATTCGATAAGTATAGCCATGTCACTTACGCGCTTTGCTTGGCTTATCTTTTTAAATTTCGATAGATAACTTGCTATTTGAACTAAATGTGCGTACTTCATGCGGGGATTATATCAGAAATGTTGCAAAAATGTTTTAACAAAGAGTCCTAGCTGGCTTGCTAGGACAAAAGTTAAAATTTGTTTTTAGCGACCTCTTTAACGATCTGATCAGCGATCTCATCGACTTCGTTTGTGGCCTTGTTTGTTTGATTTGCCACTTCAAGATTTTCTTTTGTTAGGTTGTCGATGTCGGCAACTAGTGTGTTTATCTGAGCGATCGCTATGGTTTGCTCATTTATCGCTGCACTCATATCATCGATGTTTTGCGTTAGGATATTTGCATTTGCTTCGATCTCACCAAGGCTTTTTTGAGTGCGCTCGGCTAAATTTCTAACCTCATCAGCCACAACCGCAAAGCCCCTGCCATGCTCGCCCGCACGTGCTGCTTCAATGGCAGCGTTAAGGGCTAGTAAATTTGTCTGATCGGCGATATCGTGGATGATAGTGATGATATTTTTTATCTCCTCAGACTGCCTTTTGACATCATCAGATCTTGCATTTACCTGCCTCATAGATGCACTCATTTGCTCAACCGCAGCCGCACCCTCAGAGAGCGAAGTCGCACTCTTGTTTGCCTTAGTCGTTAGCTCTTGCATGTAGCCTTTTAGCGCCTTTGCGCGGTCTTCTAGCAGTTTTGCGACATCTTCATTATTTTTTAGCATCTGCGCGATCTTATCGCCAAGTGCGTCGATGCCTTTTGCGATGACGCCCTCGTCGTTTATCCTAGCGGTAAAATCATTTTTAAAGTAAATTTCTAGCGCCTTTAAGATATCGTGCTCATTTGAAGCGATATTTGTCTTTAGCGAGTCACGTAGATCGCCAAATGCCTCTTTTAGCTTTAGCAGAGCTTGGCTATTTGTCGTCGCTTCAAGCGTCGCTCTAAAGTCGCCACCTTTTATCTTGCTTACAAATTCTTGCGTTTTGGCTAAAAACTCGCGCTCGCTGTTTAAATTCTCTTTTGTGCTCTCGATGTTTTCGTTGATGATGCTAGCCATAACGCCTAGCTCGTCGCTGCTTTTTAGCTTGATAGGCTCGACATTTGAAGTTTTGTTGTTTATAAATTTAAAGACCTCGATTAGCCCATTTTGTATCGTTAAAACCGGTCTTAAGAAGTATCTAACGACCACGATGATGGCGATGATGACTGAGATCAAAAATAGGCTAAACATCAAAATTTGCTTATTTGAAGCGCTTTTTATTTCAGCTACAAACTCATCAGCGTCAGCTACTATACAGACGTTCCAGCCTGTTAGCTTTTGGTTTTGGCAGTAGATGACGTTTCTCATGCCCTTATAGAAAAACAGTGAGACCTTGTCGCCATCTATGCTGTTTTTCATATTTTCTTTGATGAGGTTTTTATAGGTTTCATCTTCGTTTGAGACCAAATTTATATCAGGATGCACTATCACTTTGCCAGCATCATCGGCGATCATGATGTTTGAAGTCTTAGTTGTTTTTATCTCTAAAAGCTCTTCGCTAAGGCCGTTTAAGAAGATATTTGCGCCGATTACCGCTACAAGCTTATGGTTGCTATCAAAGATAGGAGCGTAGGCTGTGATGGTTAAATTCTTTGTCGTGACATCTACGTATGGCTCTGAAAATCCAGGCTTGCCGCTGCTACTAGCACCCTTAAACCAGGCCCTTGTGCGACCATCAAAATTTGGTATCAAAAATGGCTCGTTGTTTTTCAAAAGATCAGTCTTGATGACGTTGCCATTGTCTGCATAGCCCACAAATAGCGCGTCAAATGGCGAAATGACAAACGCACCTTTTAGCGCCTCGACTATATCGTCCCTGTTAGCATAGGTCTTTTTATCCTCAAGCTCTTTTGCGAAGGTTTGCACCATGTGAAGTCTTGACTTTAAAAATTCATCGACAAAGTACATCGTCGATTTTAGCCCAGTTTTGCGCACATTGTTGTAGGACTGAATTTTTTCCGATTTGGAATTTGAGTAGTTTATGCTAAAAAATATGCCTATGCCTATTAGCATCCAAGCTGTCAGCAAAAAGGCTATCTTGTTAGACAAGCTAGAAAAAAGTCTTTTCATCTTAAATCCTTTTAAAATTTTCGGCGTATTTTATAATAAAAGTTAAACAATATCTCTTAATTTTTATTTTTAAGAAAAAATAGCAAAAAATAGCTAAATAACGCTATTTATGATAAATTTTGCTAAATTTTATTAATTTAATTATCCAAAGTAATAAATAGAGTATTTTAGGGACTTATAATGAAATTTAAGGCTAAATTTGACGTTGAATTTATTTTAATTGCTTAAATTATAATTTTAAAATATATAAAAAAGAAAATGCTATCTTGCAAATCTTATCTGTCCAAATTTTTAGCATAAATTTTTTGTCAAATTTATAGTGATTTAAAGCGCTGGCTAAATATCTTTTTATACAAATTTCGTTAAAATCGCCTCAAAATTTAAAGGAAATTTATGAAACAAACCATCACAGAAAAAATATTTTCAGATCACGTTGGCAAAGAGGTAAGCGCAGGAGAGATCATCGAGAGCAAGATCGATATGATCATAGGTAACGACATCACGACGCCTATCTCGATCAAGCAGTTTGAGCGAAGTGGCGCAAAAAAGCTAGCTAACCCAGACGGCTTTGCCATCGTGATGGACCACTACATCCCGACAAAGGACATCCTAAGCGCAAATCAAGCCAAAATTTCACGCGAATTTGCCTACAAACACGACCTTAAAAACTATTTTGACGAAAAAGATATGGGCATCGAGCACGCGCTTTTGCCTGAAAAAGGTCTAGTCATCCCAGGCGACGTCATCATCGGCGCAGACAGCCACACCTGTACGCATGGCGCCCTTGGAGCGTTTAGTACTGGCATGGGCAGCACCGACCTAGCTTATGCGATGATCACTGGCAAAAACTGGTTTAAAGTGCCTGAAAGCATCAAAGTCGTCTTTAAAGGCAAGCTTGATAAGCACGTCTACGGCAAAGACCTCATCCTTGAGATCATCCGCCAAATAGGCGTTGATGGCGCACTTTACAAGGCGCTTGAGTTTAGCGGCGAGGTGATAGATGGCCTTAGCATGGATGATAGATTTTCAATGTGCAATATGGCGATCGAAGCTGGCGCAAAGAGCGGTATCATTGCGGTTGATGAGATCACAAAAGAGTTTTTAAAAGATAAAAATTTGCGCGATAAACCAAAATTTTTCTACTCAGACGAGGGCGCAAAATACGACAAAATTTTAGAGATCGATGTCACAAACCTTGATCCAGTCATCGCATATCCATTTTTGCCAAGCAACGGCAAGAGCGTAAGACAGGCGGTTCGCGACGATCTAGCTATCGATCAAGCATTTATCGGCTCATGCACAAATGGCCGTCTAAGCGACCTTCGTATCGCAGCACAAATCCTAAAAGGTAAAAAAGTAGCCCGCAAAACAAGGCTCATCATCACTCCAGCGACGCAAAAGATCGCAAGAGCTGCTGAAAAAGAGGGGCTAATCGACATTTTCATAGAAGCTGGCGCAGTTGTGAGCAACCCAACTTGTGGTGCTTGTCTTGGCGGATATATGGGCATTTTAGGTGCAAATGAACGCTGTATCTCAACGACAAATAGAAATTTTGTCGGTCGTATGGGCGATAGGACTAGTGAAATTTATCTGGCTAACTCGGCAGTTGTGGCGGCTTCAGCCATAGCTGGTAAAATCGCCGATCCGCGTGATCTTTAGAATTTAACGGCTCGTCTCGTGAGCGTTTTTAACGGAGCTAGTAAAAATTTAGCTCGATAGACTGAATTGTCTTATCTTTGCTAAATTTTACGTTGTTTCTGCTTGCAGTTGCGACCGCAAGGGGAGCAAAGCCATTAAACCCATCTCACGATACTTTGCCTTATCTTTTTCACAAATTTTGATGAAATTCCTTTTGAAAATTTCGTCACAACATCCAAATCTATCTCAAAATCTTGCCACTCTAGGTTCTTTTATATAATCAAAGAAATTCTAAAGTATTTTGCATAAATTAAATTTAACCGATAAATTTACAAATTTACCGGCTATTTTTAGCATTAAAACGCTGTTATAGTTGCCAAAAGTCCAAAGATTATACCTGGCAAGTTTGCAGCTGAAAGTGGATAGTCTTTTTTAGCTTTTAGTAGGCCGTAGCTTGTCCATATCGTGCAGTTTATCGCAGCAGCTAATGGCTGTATAAAAGGCGTTTTATGGCCATCAAGGTTGCCCATTATTTGTGGGATGTATGAAAAGTACATAACAACCGATAAGCACGTGCCTATCCAACCTAAAATTTGTAAATTTCTTTCACTCATGTGATCTCCTTTAAAAGTAAGCCATTATATTATTCTTAGCTTTATGATTAGCGTGGTAAAAAAATTAATTTTATCTGCCAGAAGGTAGCCCATTGTTTTGGCAAAAGCGCTCTTTTTGCAAATTTAAGGGCAAAGTTTTGTAAAGTGATAATAAATTTAAAACAAGATGAGTTAGAAAATTTGGTTATACTTTTGTAATTTTTTGAAATTTAAAAGGATAAAAGATGCAAACTTGCGTCATTTTAGCAGGTGGCAAGAGCTCGCGCATGGGTCAGGATAAGACCTTGTTGCCATTTGGGGGCTTTGAAACACTTACGCACTATCAGGTCGCTAAATTTAGCAAAGTCTTTGATGAGGTTTTTGTAAGCTCTAAATTTGAGAAATTTAACCCGCCACTAAGGCTCATAAAAGATGAGAGCAGTGAGGAGTATTCGCCGATGTTAGCGCTCTACTGCGTGCTAAAAAGCTTTGATCACAGCGTCTTTATCATCCCAGCTGATATGCCATTTTTTGATCCAAAAAGTCTTGGCGAGCTGGCTAAATTTAAAGATGAATTTGAGATGGTCGTGGCTGGCGATAATGAGCATATACACTCGCTTTGTGGCTTTTTTAACCCAAGCTTAGCCCTACTTGCGCGCGAGCTTTACCAAAAAAATGAGCATAAAATCGGACTTTTACGAAAAAACTGCAAGTGTAAGATAGTAAATTTTGAGGATAAAGAGCAGTTTTTTAACGTAAATTTCCCAGACGAGTACAAAATAGCAAATGAAAAGATGAAAAATGAGTAAATTTATATTGCTTTTAAGCCTTGGCCTTACATTTTTGATGGCTGGCAGGACGGATGATTTTAAAAGGGCGCAGGAGCTTGAGCAAAGTGGCGATATAAAGGGTGCGATGCAAATTTATAAAGAGCTAGCCAAAAGCTCTTTAGGCGAGCAAGAAGTGGCGCAAAATGTGCAAGCAAGCGAGCCAGCACCAAGTGACGCGAAGCTAAAGCAGGCTGATCTTTTAAGAGATCAAAGCGATAAAAATTTACAAAACGCACTTGGCATCGAGCTTTATAAGTTTAACTACCTTTTGCCAGTAGCTTACGCTAAAAATATCCCAGATGACGGACGAAAGAGCGTTGAGACGAAGTTTCAAATAAGCCTTGCAAAGCCGCTATTTTACGATGTTTTTGGACTTAGAGAGAGCCTCGTGGCTGCTTATACGCAAACCTCTTGGTGGCAGATAACAAAAACCTCAGCTCCGTTTCGTGAGACAAACTATCAGCCTGAAATTTTCTTAAATTTCGCCTCTCCAAAATACCTAGAGCAAATAGGCGTGAAGAACCTAAAATTTGGACTTTTGCATGAGTCAAATGGACGAGATGGCACCAACTCAAGGAGCTGGAACAGAGCCTACGTGCAAGGTGATCTCGTCTATGGAAATTTAACCATCTCGCCAAGAGTTTGGAGCGTGATCGGCGAAAAGAACGACAACAAAGAAATTTTAAACTACATCGGACACGGCGACGTAAGGCTTAGCTACAACCTAAACGACCACATCTTTAGCCTAATGCTAAGAAATAACTTACATTTTGATAAAACAAATAAAGGTGCAGCTGAAATTTCATATATGTTTCCGATATTTTCAACCGGCATTTATGGCTATTTGCAGTATTTCACTGGATATGGCGAGAGCTTGATAGACTACAACAGGCACACAGATAAGGTCGGTCTTGGCTTTGTTATTTTAAAATAGCCTTAAAAATTTAATCTTATAAAGTGGCTAAATTTGGGTAGATGATGCAAATTTCAGAAAAATAATGAAAAAAATTTAACTAATAGAAAAACTTAAAAATATTAGAAAAAATATAAGCAAATTTTGCTAAAATCACTAGCAAAATCTCACAATAAAGGAGTTTTCATGAGCGGTATAGCTTTGATTGTCTGTTTTGTTATAGCAATCATCCTTATGATCCTTATGATCTCAAAGTTCAAGGTGCATCCATTTTTGGCACTTATGAGTATATCTTTGGTGCTTGCCATTGTCGCAGGTATCGATCTATCCAAGATCCCAGCGATGATAGGCGTTGGTTTTAGTGGCACGTTTAAGAGTATCGGTATCGTCATCATCTTTGGAACGATCATCGGCACAGTTCTTGAAAAAACGGGAGCTGCGCTAAAGCTAGCTGACATGGTCGTAAAGCTAGTCGGACAAAGACGCCCTGAGCTTGCCATGCTTATAATGGGCTGGGTTGTAGGCATACCGGTATTTTGCGATAGCGGTTTTGTCGTGTTAAACTCTATCCGCGAGGCACTTTATAAGAAAATTTCAGCAAGTCCAGTTGCGATGTCAGTAGCACTTAGTGGCGGTCTATACGCTTCTCACGTCTTCATCCCACCAACTCCTGGCCCGATAGCCGCTGCTGGCACACTTGGCCTTGGAGGGAATTTACTTCTTGTCATCATTATGGGTACAGTAGTTTCAGTGCCTGTTTTGGTAGCTGTTTATTTCTTTTCAAAAAGCATCGCTAAAAGCGTAACTATTAGCGATAAAGAGGCTGACGCTACGATAACAGCTAGCTACGAGGAGCTTTTAAATAAATTTGGCAAATTACCTAGCGGATTTTTAAGCATTGCACCTATCATCATGCCTATCATCTTCATGGCGGTTGGCTCTGTGATCGATGTTTTGGCAAAACAAGGCATGCTTGATAAAGCTGCACTCTTACCAAAGATATTTTTATTTTTAGGTAATCCTATCATCGCCCTTGCGATCGGCGTTATCTTTTGCGTATTTTTACTAGCTGAAACTAAAAAGATGAGAGAATTTGACCACATTACAAACGAATCATTAAAGATTGCAGGTCCAATACTTTTTATCACCGCAGCTGGCGGCGTTTTGGGCAACGTCATCACCGAGGCAGGCTTTGTAAATTTCATAAAAGAAAATGCCTCAACTATAAAAGCGATAGGAATTTTCTTCCCATTCATCATCTCAGCCGTGCTAAAAACCGCTCAAGGAAGCTCGACTGTGGCTATCATCACGACAGCCTCTATCATGGGCGCATTTAGCGCTGACAACTCGCTCATGCATACACTTGGCTTTACGAGCGAAATTTCAGCAGCACTTTGTGTCATGGCGATAGCATCAGGTGCGATGTGCGTATCTCACGCAAACGACAGCTACTTCTGGGTCGTGACAAACTTTAGTAAGATGACCGCAGATCAAGGATATCGCACACAAACGGCGATGACATTTATCATGGGCGTTGTTGGTATGATCAGCGTTTATATACTATCTTTGGTGCTTTTATGAGAATTTTGGTTGCGATAGATTCATTAAAAGGCTCGCTAAGTTCGCTTGAAGCGGGCCTTGCTATAAAAGAAGCCCTTGAAGATTTTTGTGACGTTGTCGTAAAGCCAGTGGCTGACGGCGGTGAGGGTAGCGTGGAGGCTATGGCTGACGCACTTGATGCTAAATTTATAGATACCATTGTAAAAAACCCACTTGGCACTGAAATTCTAGCTAGATATGCTCTAAAAGACGACCTTGCCATACTTGAGATGTCAAGTGCTTCAGGACTTACTCTCATAAATCCTGATGAGAGAAATCCTATGAAAACTAGCACATTTGGCTTTGGTCAGATGATAAAAGATGCCATTAGCAAGGGTGCTAGGAAATTTATCATAGGTATTGGTGGAAGTGCGACAAATGACGCTGGCACAGGTATGCTAAGCGCTTTAGGGTTTAAATTTTATGATAAAAATGGCGCTTTGCTTGAGGGCAAAGGCGAGGATTTGGCTCAAATTTGCGACTTTTCAGATGAAGAGGCGCTAAAAGAGCTAAAAGAGTGCGAATTTTTAATCGCCTGTGACGTGGATAATCCACTTTACGGACAAAAGGGCGCAGCCTACGTCTATGCCCCACAAAAGGGCGCAAATGGCCGCATGGTAAAGCAGCTAGATGATGGGCTAAAGCACTTTGCAAGCCTTGTAAAAGAGAAAAATGGCACCAAATTTCACACGCAAAAGGGCGCTGGAGCAGCTGGCGGACTTGGCTTTGCTTTTGTGGCATTTTTGGGCGCGAAGCTCAAGCCTGGCATCGAGATCATCACGCAGACAATAGCACTTGAAGATGAGATCAAAAAGGCTGATCTTGTCATCACTGGCGAGGGTCGCATGGACTTTCAAAGCACCATGGGCAAGACCCCAACAGGCGTGGCAAAGCTAGCTAAGAGGCATCATAAGCCAGTCATCGCGCTTGCTGGAAGCGTGCAAAGGTGCGCTAAAGACTGCCACAAGCACGGCATAGATGCCTATTTTTGCATACTAAATGAGCCAATGAGCCTTGAAGAAGCCATGCGAAAAGATAATGCCATTAGAAATTTAAAGATGACTGCCGAGCAAGTCATCCGCCTTTATATGCTAAACCGCAAAGCATAAATTTAAAAAAGATAGAAGCTAAATTTCTATCTTTTTCTCTCTAAAATTAACTTCAAATTTTACTTGCAAAGTGCTACAAAAATTCTCAAAATTTAATACATTTTGCAAAAACAAAACCCCTTAGAAGAAATGGCGAATTTAGCCTAAATGACTGGTTGGTTGGTACTTGCGCTAGACAAGCACTTCCTGCAAAGATAAGAAAGATAGGCTAGTTTGATATAAATTTGGCGAGCAGAGTAAAATTTGCTTGCCAAATTTTATTTTTGTGAGAGCTTTTGTCTTGCGGTGTAAATTTATATGCAGGGCAAGCTCTTAGGCTGCTTGCAAGCTAAAAATTCTCACATATTTATAGAGCTTCATAGTTAAATTTAATGTTTTAAATTTAATATCATCTGAAGCGTGCCAGCTGGTCTTTCAAACAGCGTTTTAAAATTTGTATGGGTTAAATAGTATTGCTAGTTTGCTCTATCTTTGAGTGCCCTAGTTCGCTAGATCCTCAGCCACTTTGGCGGCGAGTTTTAGCTTGTCACTATCAAAGTGCGTGTAAATCGCGAGGTATTTAGGCTAGCATGCCTAAAAGCTTCTTGCACTAGTGTCAGCTTTTTTGGTTACGACCAAGAAAAATTTAAAAATAGCAGGCTTAAATTTAAATATAAAAACTATAAAAGCTTAAGCACATATCCATTTTCAGCGGTTTCAAGCTTATATTTATGCATCTTGTCAAGCTCTAAAACCACTCTGAAATACTTGTCGTGCCAGCCGATTATGACGTTTTTAAATGTCTCGTTTTCAAGCTTTAAATTTCTAGTTTTAAAGCTTCTTGGGGGTTTTGCAAAGTCAAGCACGATCTTGTTTTTTTCATAGGCAAAGTGTTTTAAATTTTTAGCTTTTGTGATGATATTTAGCTCTTTTTCATGCGCTAAAAAGCTCACAAATCCCAAGAATTTAACCTCTTTTTCGCTGCTTTTTGTCTCTTGAACAGGCTTTGTAGTAGGCTCAATTTTTATTTCGACTACCTTTTGCTCAGGCTTAGCTGGCTCTTTTGTTTTTTTTGTGCCAAGGTCGATCACTACGACGTTTGGAGTTGGTACGTCTGAGGTTTTATTTCTATCTTTGTTTGAAATTTTAGTCTCATTTTTTTCTATTATCACCGGCGTGCTCACCTTTTGAGCTGGCACCTCCGCCATCGTGACAGAAACGTCTAGTTTTTTAGCTGCGACTGGTTCTGGATTTTTCATCTTGCTTATGGCAAATTCATCGTTCCAGTCGATAGTTTTGTTTATATCAGTTAGTCTTTTTTCTTTTATGCTGCCGTCATTTGCTCTATATCTTATGGTGACATCAAGTAGTAGCATCGCATCGCTTGGAAATTTAAACGAGAGCGAGTTGAAGCTGTCATATTTTTCTACGACGTTTGTCGTCATAACGCTTGTGTTTAGCTCGCTAATAGGCATAAATGGGTTTTCTCTGGCGCATAAGCTCGCAGTCAAGATAGATAAAACTAACCAAATTTTCTTCATCGTTCCTACTTTTTATTAGAGTCTGGCTCAAGGCCTTGTAATTCAAAATAGTCTTTTTGCAGACGTGCATTCATCTTTTTTAAAATTTCCACGTCTTCGCTAAGCCTCTCTTTTTTGCTCTGAAGGCTTAGCATCACGTCAAGTGAGCGTTTGCCAAACATCATGTTGCCCACGTAAAAGGCAAACATAGCCACGCAAATGGTGGCTATGACGTAGCGTAATGTCGGCCGAACAAATTTTATGATTTTATGAAATATGCCATCTTCTTTGCCATATTCATCTAAAATTTCGCTCAAATATTATCCCCTAAAAACTCACCCGCCTCAAGCTCGATCTCAAGCAAGCGGTTGTATTTCGCGTTGCGCTCGCTTCTTGAAGTGGCACCTGTCTTTATCTCGCCAGTGTTTAGTGCGACCGCAAAGTCAGCGATAAACGCATCTTCGCTCTCGCCACTTCTGTGGCTCATTATGCAGCGGTAGCCGTTTCTTTGCGCAAGGCGGACAGTTTGCATAGTTTGCGTGACTGAGCCTATTTGATTTGGCTTGATCAAGATAGCGTTTGCGATATTTTTCTCGATGCCCTCGCGTAAAATTTTCTCATTTGTAACAAAAAGGTCGTCGCCAACTAGCTGCACCTTGCTGCCAAGCCTTTTTGTAAGCTCAGCCCAGCCACTCCAGTCATCCTCGCTAAGGCCATCTTCGATAGAGAATATCGGATATTTTTCGCAAAGTTTTTCATAGTAGCTAATGAGCTCGTCGCTGCTAAATTTCTTGCCTTCAAGCTCGTATTTGCCGTCTTTATAAAGCTCGCTTGAAGCGACGTCAAGGGCAAGTTTTATCTGGCTGCCTAGCTCATATCCAGCCTCTTTTACAGCTTGTGAGATGAGCTTTAGTGGCTCTTCGTTGTCTTTTAAATTTGGAGCAAAGCCGCCCTCATCGCCGACAGCTGTGCTGTGTCCAGCTGCGTTTAGGATAGATTTTAGCTTGTGGTAAATTTCAGTTGCAGCTCTTAGTGCCTCGCTAAATGTGCTAAAGCCAAATGGCATGATCATAAATTCTTGAAAATCAACGCTGTTGTTTGCGTGCGCGCCGCCATTTATGATGTTAAACATCGGCACTGGCAAGATGCTAGCGTTTGCACCGCCAAGGTAGCGATAAAGCGGGATATTTAGGCTCTTTGCGGCTGCGCGAGCTACCGCCATAGATACGCCAAGGACTGCGTTTGCGCCTAAATTTGAGTAGTTGTGCGTGCCATCAAGCTCAAGCATCTCCGCATCGACTGCTTTTTGGTTGTAAGCATCAAGTCCTATCACTGCTTCTGCGATCTTTTCATTTACGTTTGAAACAGCCTTTAAAACGCCTTTGCCAGCATATCTCTCGTCTTTGTCGCGAAGCTCGAGCGCCTCGCGCTTACCAGTGCTTGCGCCGCTTGGTACGATCGCGCTTGCCTCAGTTCCGTCGCTTAGTCTAACTGTCGCACGAACTGTTGGGTTGCCTCTGCTGTCTAAAACCTCGTGAGCTTCTACATCTTCAATAAATACCATTATTCATCTCCTGCTTCGTTTGTGTCGTCGTCTTCGTCTTTTGCGCCGCTGCTTATTAGGTGATCAATCCCCATTGAGCCTTTGATCGCCGCTACTATCTCGTCAGAAATTTCTGGGTGCTCTTTTAGGTAGGCTTTGGCGTTTTCTCTGCCTTGACCTAGTTTTTCGGCCTTGTAGCTAAACCACGCACCTGATTTGTCGATGATGTCGAGCTTTACGCCATAGTCGATGATCTCGCCCTCTTTGCTCACACCCTCGCCAAACATGATGTCAAATTCAGCCACTTTAAATGGAGGTGCCACCTTGTTTTTAACGACTTTTGCTTTTGTGCGGTTGCCGATAGGCTCATCGTTTTGTTTAAGTGTAGCTATCTTTCTTACGTCTATTCTTACAGATGAGTAAAATTTAAGTGCATTACCGCCAGTTGTGGTCTCTGGCGTGCCATATCCCATCATACCGATCTTCATACGAATTTGGTTGATGAAGATAACAGTTGTCTTCATCTTGCTTAAAATTCCAGTTAGCTTTCTAAGCGCCTGACTCATAAGTCTTGCCTGAAGGCCAACGTGCTGATCGCCCATGTCGCCATCTATCTCGCTCTTTGGAGTAAGTGCAGCAACGCTATCAACTACGATAAGATCGACTGCGCCACTTCTTGCAAGCGTTTCAACGATCTCAAGTGCCTGCTCGCCAAAGTCTGGCTGAGAGACGTAAAGGTTGTCGGTATTTACGCCTAAATTTGAAGCGTATTTTACGTCTAGTGCGTGCTCTGCATCGACAAATGCACAAATTCCGCCAGCTTTTTGCGCTTCAGCGATGATGTGAAGTGTGAGCGTGGTCTTACCAGAGCTCTCTGGTCCGTAGATCTCGATGATCCTGCCTTTTGGGACGCCACCTATGCCAAGAGCCAGATCAAGCCCTAGCGAGCCAGTCGGTATCGACTCGATAGCCTCAACCTCTTTGTCACCAAGTCTTAAAAGCGTGCCTTTGCCAAAAGCTTTATCGATCTGCTTTAGCGCAAGCTCAAGCGCCTTTTTCTTGTCCGCTTCGCTCTCTGGGATAGCTATCTTTTTGTCACTATCTTTTTCTTTTGCCATTTTTTACCTTATAGTTGAAATTTGGCTTGATTTTATCTAAAAAGAGATGAATTTTACTTGATTTACTCGCAAATTATAATATTTTCGCCAAGCAGTGCAGCGCTATCAATGAGAGCAAAAAGCTGCTCTTTTTCAAACAAAAATCCATAAATTTGATCTTCATTTTTTAGTATCGCTAGCTTTAGTGGCTCTATAAGCGAGCTTGCGCAAAGATTTAAAAAAGCTTCATCGATATGATTTTGTGAAATTTGGGGTTTGGTTTTGAAATTTTCATCTTTTATAAAAGAGATAAATTCCTCTTTGGTAGTAGATTTATTAAATTTAAAAATTAGTTTTTCTTTTAAGGCCTGGGCTAAAATTTCATCAAATTTAATCAGGTCGATATAGTTTTTCACACCTAAAATTTGAGCAAAATTTAGCAGATTTTTATCATAATCAGCCATATTTTTCTCGTGCTCGCTTTGTGCCTTTTTAGCCCTATAAATAGCGTAAAAGCCGATAGCTATAAACAAAAGTGAAAGGGTAAAAACTTCGCTTAAAAACTCACTCATCATCATCCTTATAAAATGCAAACTTCAGTCTTAAGCTCTATGCCAAATTTCTCTAAAACCCTAGCTTTTGCTAAATTTATAAGATTTGTGGCGTCTTCAAAGCTTGCGTGGTTAAAATTTATCAAAAAATTTGCGTGCTCTTCGCTAAATTTTGCTCCGCCGATCGCATACCCCTTTAGTCCAACTGCTTCAATCAATGCCCCTGCAAAAAGGCCTTCAGGATTTACAAAACAGCTGCCAAAGCTAGCTCCTTTTGGTTGATTTGCCCTTTTTGCGCTTATAGCTTCAGATATGTTCGCGTCAAAACCACTTTGAAGCTCAAATTTAGCCCCCAAAATGGCCTCATCTATACCGCTGTGGCGGTAGCTAAAGCTTATCTCATCTTTGCTCACCCAGCCACGAGCCAGATGCACATGCGTGAGGTTGTCGCTTATGCTAAATTTAAGCAGCCCAGCGTTCATCTTGATAAGTCCGCCAAGCGTGCCAGGGATATTTTTTAAAAACTCAAGGTTGGCTATATTGTTTTGCTTGCAGAAGTTATAAATTTTGGCTGATTTTGTCGCTGCACCTATCTCAAGGTGGATTTTTTCACCGAAGCGTTCTAAATTTATATAGTCAAAGCTCTTGCCAAGCATTGCCATTTTTGGGGGATTTGGCGAGATAAGAAGGTTATTGCCTCCGCCTATCATCACAGCGCCTAAAAAGTGAGGCGAGCTTAGATCTTCAAGGCTATCAACCTCGAAAATTTCATGCACGCCACCTATCCTAACCGAGGTAAATTTAGAAAAATCAACAAGCCTCGTCACTGGATAAATTCCGGTATAAAATCAAGCATGCGAGTGGTAAATTCAACCATCATCGAGATCATCCAAGGCATTAAAAATATGATGACAACGACGACTAGCAAGATCTTTGGCACGAAGCTTAGCGTGGTTTCGTTTATCTGCGTGGTCGCTTGAAAAATGGAGATGATAAGACCTGCTATTAGGCCGCTTAGCAGCATCGGAAGGCTGATATAAAGGGCGATCTTAAAGGTTTCAACTCCAAGTGAGACAAGCGTGCTTTGCATCAGCTAAACCTTACTTCGTTGTATTCAGTTGGGATTAAGTAGTCGTTTATGTCGATTGGCTTTTCAAAAAAGCCTTTTTCAAAGCCTATTTGATAGAGCTTATTTAGCGCTTTTAGCTGCGTTTCGTTCATGCTTATAGACTCGTCATTTGCATATAAATTTAGATACGCTTTAAGCTCGTCTTTGCCAACTCTGATGAGATTTCGCTCCATTAGCATGTGAGATAAAAATGGCTTGTGCGAAGTGGCGATCCTAACGGCCTCGCTAAGCACTCTTTCGCACTCGATGGCGTCAGTTATCGGCAGGCTTCGTCTAAGCGCCATGCCACCAAGTGGAAGCGGTAAATTTTCGCCGTTTAGCTCGCTCCAGATGTCCCAAATTTCACGCTCGACGCAGAGCTTGTCAGAGAAATTTAAGATACTTTCATGTATAAGCACGCCAGCATCGACTTCGCCGCTAAGCACGGCATTTTCGATCTCTAAGAAATTTTTATAAACGATCCTTGCCTCTGGGTAGGCTATGCGAAAGAGCAGAGCATTTGTCGTGTTTTTACCAGATAGTGCGACCTTGAAATTTCGCTTTAGCTGCTTGCCTTTTAGCTTGATAAGCTTTGGGCCATATCCATTACCAAAGCTCACCGCACAGCGTAAAAGTGCAAATTCATCGCAAATTTTAGGATAGAGTGCAAAGCTGATCGCCGTTGCCTCATAAGTGCCTTTTAGTGCCTCTTCGTTTAGCGTTTCTATATCAAGCGCCTTTGATGTAAAGGCTAAATTTTTACTGCTAACCCAGCCAAATTTGACCGCGGCATACATGAAAATATCGTCAGCATCAGGCGAGTGAGCGACGTTTATGGTTTTTAGATTATGCAAAGATGATCCTTTTTTTGATTACGCCATTTTAATGAAATTTATTTAAAATAAAGTTTTAAGGGTGGTTTTGAAACGATTTTACCAGCTTTGCCTCTTTGAAATTTAGCACGTATTTCACGTCTATGGCGTCATTTTTGCCCTTGTTACGCGAAGAAAAGGTCGAGTAGTAAGGATGCTTAAGATCGAGCATTTTAATTAGCTTTTGATCATCAAGCTCTTTTTTTACGCGCTCAACGATGATCGTTGTTATAAATTTATCCTCAAACTCATAAAATGGCCAGACTATAACGCCTGTGTCGCTTGATTTAAAGTCATTTATTTTAGACTTTTTTGGGATATTTAGCATGGAGATGATCTTTTTGCGTGAGCTCTCTAAGTTTTGCACCGAGATCACCTTTACGAGCAGGTCTTTTTTGAGCCCTGCACCGTTTTGGCTAAAGCGGTAAACGCCGTCTTCAAGGATACCAACTTTTTCAAAGGCGTTAGCGTAGTTTGCAGCGGCGCAAGCGGTCAGCAAAAGCGATAAAAACACTAAAATTTTTATAAATTTCATCTTTTCTCCTAAAATTTAACTCTTTTTAGTCTATCTGAAGCGAAATTTTTCCTGCCAAATTTAGCTTCACTTTTGCCGTTTAGCTCGACTAGATCGCCTGTAAAGCCACAAATATCATTTTTAACAAGATAGCTTCCCACACCGTAAATATCAACTGGGGTGTTAAATTTCTCAAATTCGCTCATTTTTTGCGGATTAAAACCTGAGCTAACTACGATCTTAACGTGCTTAAAGCCAGCTTTATCAAGCGCCTCTCTTAGGGCAAATATAAGCTCCTTGCAAACGCCATGTGGGTCAAATTTACTCGTATCTTTGCCATCAAAATACCTATCTATCAAATTTTTACTAGTATCAACTCTAACCGCGCCAAGCCTCTCTTTTAGGGCATTTGCAGCCTTTAAAGCGTCTGTTATCACGTCATTGTTGTAATCAACCAAGGCCGTGATCTGCTCGTTTTCAAAGGTTTTAGCGTAAATTTGGCAAGCCTTCACCACGTCTCCGCCGCACATTTGAATGAGCGCGTGAGGCATAGTGCCACCACCTTTTAGCCCTGTAAGCTCGCCCTGAGCGTCTGTGGCGACCTTTTTGATGCCACCTACAAATGATGCATAGCCGTCGCCTGGCTGCGTGCAGATGTCATCTTGTCTGTCTGCCATGCTAAAGACGTCCTTTCCATTTGCCGCTTTTATCACGTCTCTGGAGTTTGTCGCCACGCAGCTTCTTCTAGTAAGCGTCGCGTCGATCACGTTTTCTAAAAAGCCGAAATTTTCATACTTGCCGCTTATCTTTAAAACTGGCTCGTTTGCATTTATGATATCGCCATCATCAAGTGCGTAAATTTCAAGCTCGCTTGGGTTTTTGGCAAATTTATTTATGATAGCCAAAACCTCGTCGATGCCACAAAGCATGATATCATCGCGCCTTTGGAAAAACTGCATCGTCACGTGCTGATCAGGCAGGTTTTGCTTAATTATCTCATTTACTTTTAGAAAATATTTCGCCGTAAAATAGCCCTCACCGATCCTAGGATCTAGCTTAAAAGTCTTATCTGTTAGCCTATCTATCTTGCCTTGCATCTTTAGCTCAAGTTCGTTCATGTCTGTCCTTTTGTTTTTGCGAGATTATACCATTTTAGAAAAAGAGTAAAATTGTAAAAATATATTTTAAGAATGTATAAGAGTATATTTTATAAAATCGTGAAATTTTATTTTTAAAGAAAAAAATATGAAAAAATTTTTACTTTTAATGGCAGCAGTTTTTGCATTTGGCAATGAAAATTTACTAGTTAGTGCGGGCGGTGGATATAAAAAGATAGTCGAGGCAGTCGCGCAAAATCTCAAAAAAGATGGCGTAAATATTGACACCTCTTTTGCAAACATCAAAGCGATCATGGCGCAGGCAAAAGAGGGCAAAACTGACGTGATAGTGGGCGATGAGGACTTTTTGAAAAAGCCCGATCTAAAGATCACTGAATATGTAAATTTAGGCTCTGGCGCCTTGGTGCTAGCTACTAAAAAAGGCTTGAAAATAGAAAAAATTGACGAGCTAAAAACGCTTTCAAAAATCGCTATGCCAGACGCGGCAAAGACAGTTTATGGCAAGAGAGCGAGCGAGTTTATGCAAAAAGCAAATTTAGAGGGCGAGCTAAAGGATAAAATTTTAGCAGTTGCAGGCGTGCCACAGGTCGTTACCTATATATTAAACGGCGAAGTTGATGCTGGCTTTATCAACCAAACCGAGCTAAACGCGCACAAGGATGAATTTGGTAGTTTTATCTTGATAGACAAGTCGCTTTATGCACCAGCAAACATCGTGGCTGCAAAGCTTGAAGGATGCGAGAAAAAGGCTGACTGCGAGAAATTTATAAACGAGCTAAAAAGCGAGAGATCAAAAGAAATTTACGCTAAATTTGGCATAAGATAGGGCGAAATTTGCAAGAGCTTGCTTGGCTTTTTGATCCGCTATTTTTAAGCATAAAGGTCGTTTTGTGCCAAGGGCTTTTGCTTGCTATTTTTGGGCTAGCTCTAGCTTATTTTCTAGCTTTTAGCAAGTCTAAGCTTAGAGCCATTGCCGAGATGATAGTCACCTTTCCGCTCATATTTCCGCCCATTGCGACGGGATTTTTACTGCTTTATCTACTTGGCAAAAATGGCATCATAGGCAAGGCTTTAAATTTAGAGATCGTCTTTAGCTTTAAAGCCCTTGTGATAGCAGCTTTCATAGCCTCACTGCCACTTTTTGTAAAGCCCGTAGCCTCAGCGCTTAGCTCACTTTCAAAAAGCCTTAGCGAGGCGGCATACAGCCTTGGTAAAAATAAATTTCAAACAGCCATTTTAGTGCTTTTCCCAAGCATCGCAAAAAGCGTGGCAGCAGCCTTTATCTTAGCGCTCTCGCGAGGGCTTGGCGAGGTTGGTATAACACTCATTTTAGGTGGCAATATCATAGGCAAAACAGACACCATCTCACTTGCTATCTACAACGCAGTCTATGACGGCAGAAGCGATCAGGCACTCGCTTTAAGCCTTGTTTTAGTTGTGCTTAGTTTTATCTTATTTTTTATTATAAATTTGCTAGAAAAAAGTAGAATTTAGCACAAAATTTATGCCAGCTAAAAATTAAATTTATTTAAATTTCGCTACAATTAGGGGCTTATATAAAAATTTAGGAGAATTTTCTATGAAAAAAGAAGATATAAAAGAGCTTATCGAATTTTTTAATGGTATGGAGATGAATCATATCAAGATAAAAAGTGGTGATTTTGAGGTCGAGGTAGAGAAATTTGCTGATTATTGCGCGCCTGCAAAGCCAGCGACACAAGCAGCAGCTCCAGCGCCAACACCTGTAAATGTTGTCGTTAGCTCAGAGGTAAAACCAGCTGCAAATTCGCCAAAAGATAGCATAAAATCTCCTATGGTAGGTACTTTCTACGCTGCTCCAAGCCCAGGCGCTGCTCCATTTGTAAAAGTAGGTCAAAGAGTGAGAAAAGGCGATGTAGTGGGCATCATCGAAGCTATGAAGATCATGAACGAGATCGAGGCTGAGTTTGACTGCCAGATCACTGAGATGCTAGTCTCTGACGGACAGCCAGTTGAGTTTGGATTGCCGTTATTTGGCGTGGAGAAAAATTAATGGAATTAAAAAGAATTTTAATTGCAAACCGCGGCGAGATCGCTCTTCGTGCTTTGCGAACGATAAAGGAGATGGGTAAAGAAGCCGTTGTAGTTTATTCAACCGCTGACAAAGACGCACTTTACGTAAAATACGCCGACGTGGCTATTTGCATCGGTAAAGAGCGCTCAAGTGACAGCTACCTAAATATCCCAGCTATCATAAGCGCAGCTGAGATCAGCGAAGCAGACGCTATCTTCCCAGGTTATGGCTTTTTAAGTGAAAATCAAAATTTTGTTGAAATTTGCTCACACCACAAGATAAAATTTATTGGACCAAGCGTTGCTGCGATGGCTTTGATGAGCGACAAGAGTAAGGCAAAACAGGTCATGCAAAGAGCTGGCGTTCCAGTCATCCCTGGCTCAGACGGCGCTGTGGCTGATACAAAAGCTGCAAAAGAGCTAGCTAAAAAGATAGGCTATCCTGTCATCTTAAAAGCTGCGGCAGGTGGCGGCGGACGCGGTATGCGCGTGGTTGAAAAAGAGTCTGATTTAGAAAAAGCGTTTTGGTCGGCTGAGAGCGAGGCGATGAGTGCATTTGGCGATGGCACGATGTATATGGAAAAATATATCCTAAATCCACGCCACATCGAGGTTCAAATCATCGGCGATAGCCACGGCAACGTGCTTCACATAGGCGAGCGTGACTGCTCTATGCAGCGCCGTCACCAAAAGCTGATTGAAGAGAGCCCAGCTATCTTGCTTGATGAAAAAACAAGAGAGAGGCTACATGAAACTGCCATAAAAGCGGCAAAAGCGATCGGCTACGAGGGGGCAGGTACGTTTGAGTTTTTGGTTGATAAAAATTTAGACTTTTACTTCATCGAGATGAACACGAGACTTCAAGTCGAGCACACAGTAAGCGAAATGGTAAGCGGACTTGATATCATCGAGCTTATGATAAAAGTGGCCGAGGGCGAAAAACTACCATCACAAAAGAGCATCGAGCTAAAAGGCCATGCGATCGAGTGCAGGATCACAGCTGAGGATCCAAACACCTTCACTCCGTGCCCTGGCAAGATCACAAAATATGTCTGCCCAGGTGGCCGCAACGTGAGAATGGATAGCCACATCTACCAAGACTATTCTATACCGCCGTATTATGACAGTATGATCGGAAAGCTCGTTGTTTGGGACACTGATAGAAACAGAGCCATTCATAAGATGAAAGTTGCTCTTGATCAGCTCATAATAAGCGGCATCAAAACAACAAAAGACTTTCACATCGCCATGATGGAAAACAAAGACTTTTTAAGCAACAACTACGATACAAACTATCTTTCAAGACATTAAAACTAAATTTTAAACCATTGCCTTTTGGCTTTGGTTTAAAATTTCATATTTAATTTTATTTTATATAAGCCAAATTTTTATGAGTTGAGCTATTTTAAATTTAAGAGAAATTTAGCCAGATTGTAACTACAAAATGCAATAAATACTAAAAATTTATCTAAATTTATTAGTAGCAACTAAGTTTTGTGATATTCATACCATTTTTAAAATATGGCGGATAAGGCATAGTCACTGTAAATGGCACTGCTTTTTGCTTTGGTAAATTTTGAGCTACGTCAAATTTATATGCCACAGTGTTTGGTCTCTCGTCCTCATCGCCTCCAAAAACCCATGAGAAAAATGAGATCCCGCTTGGTTTAAATAGCGCCTCGCCGCCAAGATCGTTTTTGTTTAGCGGTTGATTAATGAGCTTAATTGTAAGGGTACATTTGCTAATGGTAAATTTGCCGACATTTCTTACTTGACCTCTAAAGACGATGCTTTCATTTCTTAACACTCGCTCGCTTTTTACGCCTTCAACTATGCCTTTTTTGGTGTATTTATCAAGAACTAGCATCAAAAAAATGGCAAGCGTGGTTGAGACCAAAATGTTTGTAAAAAGTAGCGATAAAAATAGTTTTCGCTCGGCTCTAAGCGAGAGCACAAGAAATAAAATAGAAAGTAGTGCGATCGCGAAAAGCACGATGATATGAACGATGGTAAAGTAGTTTGAGCTCATCAAAAACACTCCGCTTTTTTGGTGATATTGTAGTCAATGAAGGCAAAGTCATTGACAAATTCTCTTATCTGCTTGCTCTGCTTTGGCAAAAGCACTTCATTTAAAATGATCCGTTTTTTGGCAAAAGGATTGAGCGAATTTAGAAAATTTCTCGTGCTTTGCTTTGAGCCAAGGTAGAAGCCAAGCTCGATTTTGCAAACGTTTAATGTGTAGTTTGAATTATTTGTGATGTTAAAATCAACCATCAACGCATCGACATATTGAAGCTGTTTTGTGTTTATTTTGCTTATGCTAACTGGTCTTAGATTTTCGTTTATATATTTGTTTGCGTAGTAGTTACCTGCGAAAAGTCCCAAAAAACCAGCTAGGATAAATAAAAATCCTATCTGCCACCATGATTTTATCGCGACGAAAATTCCTAAAAGCACGATAAATATAAAGGCTAAAAACACCCAACCATAGGCTAGAAAGTCGATAAGTTTGGCGTTTTGAAGTATGAAAAGTATGTTATGCTTGATGCTATTTAACATCTCGCGATCTTTTTTCTTCGATGCCACTCATGCCAAAACGCCTTGCAAGCTCGTTTTTGACGGCATCTGGATGTATGTTGTGGGCTGAAAGTGTCACAAGTGTGTGAAAACAAAGATCGGCTGCTTCGTAGATGAGGTCATTTTTTGCTTTTTGCTCATCTTGTTTTATCTGCTTGGCAAAACTAAGCTCTTTTGCCGCCATGACAAGCTCTGTAGCTTCTTCGCCAACTTTTTTTAGAATTTGATTTTCACCCTTTTTAAAAAGGCTTGCCACGTATGAAGTTTGCGGATCAGCATTTAGCTTTCTATCTTCTATAACGTGATAAAGCTCGTCAATGACGCCGTAACTTGGCTTTTTAACCTCGCTTTTTTCATCTGAAATTTCTAAATTTTCTAAATTTATCTCGTTAAAAAAGCAAGACCTTGCCCCAGTGTGACAAGCAGCGCCTCCATTTTGAATGACTTTTAAAAGCAAAGTGTCGTTGTCGCAGTCTAAAAACGCAGCCTTGATCTCTTGCGTGTTGCCACTCTCTTCGCCTTTTTTCCAAATTCTATTTTTAGTGCGTGAAAAGTAGTGAGCGTAGCGGCTAGATAGACTTAAATTTAGTGCTTCTTCGTTCATATAAGCAAGCATCAAAACCTCGTTTGTAGCGTGATCGCAAACCACCACCGGGAGCAATCCACCAACCTTTTGCCAGTCTATACTTTTTGCTACGCTATTCATTTTTACCTTTCGCTAACCGAGCTAGCTTTTGCTCTATCTTTTGCATCTAGCCAGATATTTGGCACAGCTCCGCCAGGTGTTAAGAAAATTTTGGCATCTTTGTTCTCTTTAAGAGCGTCGTTAAATCTATTTTGTGTCTCGATCTGTTTTAAATTTAATAAATTTTGATCGACACTTTTTGCGATCTCTTTGTTTGCATACGCAGTCGCATCAGCTTCGATCTTGATAGCATCAGCCTTACCTTTTGCCTCGATGATAGCAGCTTTTGCGCTACCTTCTGCGAGGGCAGCTTGTTTTAGAGCCTCTTGATTTGCACGCTCAACCTCGTATTTTGTCCTCTCAGCCTCTTGTTTAGCGATCTGGACACGCTCGATCTGCTCTTTTACCTTTGAAGGCAAGATGATCTCGCGAAGCTGCACTGTTAGAAGCTCGACTGGCTTGTTTGGCTGTGAATCGATGTCTTTTCTTATGCCCTCATCGATCTGCCTTGCTAGGTCATTTCTCTTAGTTGGTAGCTCTTCGGCTGTGTATTTACCAGCGATGCTACGAACTACGTCACGCACGACAGGATCAACGATCTTGCTCTCCCAACTAAGACCCCAAGATGCGATAGTTTGTGGTGCATTTTCTGGATTTAGGCGGTACTGCACGGTGATATCGATGCTAACTGGTAAATTTCTAGCGTCCAAAACTGAGATAGAGTTTTTGCGTAAAATTCCAGCTCCCTGATAAGACTTTTGCAAGCTCTCGCCCATATCTTCACCTGAAGTGTAGTTGATGATCCTAACTCTAGTATCAACTACGATGATATCTTGGATAAATGGCAAAAAGAAGTGAAATCCTGGTTGCAAAGGATTTGGCTCATATTTACCCGCTGTGGCTTTGATGCCGACCTCGCCTGAGTGTATCACTTTAAATGGCTGAGTGATAGCAAGGATCGCGATAATGGCGATTATAATGTAGGCTAGCGCACCAAATTTGCCAAAGCCACTTGGTATATTTGGCATTTTAAAATCCTTTTTAAAAGGTGGCTCTTTGTCGTTATTTTGACCCGAGCCCCTGTTGTCATTACCTGGCTTTTTTTTGTTGAAATAATCATTTAAATCAGCGGGCATTTCGTTCCTTTAAATCTTAAATATATGTTAAAAATGATTCGTATTTTTTGTTTAGACCATAAACTACGTCAAAGTAAGCTTTTTGTAGTCTCTTTGTCACTTCGCCTCTAGCGCCGTTGCCGATGATGCGGTTATCTATGCTGTTTATCGGAGTTACTTCAGCTGCAGTGCCAGTGAAAAATGCCTCGTCAGCTGTGTATGCTTGATCTCTTGTGATGCGCTCTCTTCTTACTTCGATGTCAAGATCGTGAGCAAGTCTTATGACTGTATCTTGAGTGATACTAAGTAGGCTGTTGTCGTTTGGTGGAGTGATTAAAGCACCATTTTCAACGATGAAGAAGCACTCACCTGGACCTTCAGCCACAAAGCCCTCGCTGTCAAGAAGCAGCGCTTCGTCGTATCCAGCCTCTTTTGCCTCGTAGTTTGCCATTTGTGAGCTTAGGTAGTTTGAGCTAGCTTTTGCTCTGTTCATTTGAGCATCAGGGGCAAGTTTGGCAAAGCTTGAAATTTTAACTCTGATGCCTTTTTCTAGGCCTTCATCGCCAAGATAAGCACCCCACTCCCATGAAGCGATAGCAGTTTGCACTGGTGCTTTTGTGTGCGCTACGCCCATTACGCCGTATCCTAAAAAGATAAGTGGGCGGATATAGACGTTGCTGTTATATTTATTTGCGCGAAGTAGCTCGATCTGTGCTTTTTCAAGCTCTTCTTCAGTATAAGGCACGTTTAAAACGGTCATTTTTGCTGATCTTAAAAGTCTTTTTGTGTGGTCTTTTAGTCTAAAAATAGCTAGACCTTTTTTTGTTTTATAAGCTCTTGTGCCCTCAAATACAGCGTTAGCGTAGTGCAAAGAGTGAGTTAGAACGTGTACTTTCGCATCGTCCCATTTTACTAGTTTTCCATCCATCCAGATGAATTCTGAAGCGTTCATAATTAAACCTTTCTTTTTTAGAAATTTGATCCGAGTTTATCTAAAATTGCTTTAAATTTACATTTCTAAGCCCAAAATGTCCGTAAATTTTAGGCTAAAGTTACTTATCTAAAAGCTCTTTTATCGTCTTTGCCATCTCATCGATCGATGATGCTGCGTTTAAATTTATCAGATATTTGCCACTTACTACAAAGGCTGGCACACCGCTTATACTTGCTACATCATAAGAGGCAAACCACTCGTTTAAAAGCTCTTTTGCACGATCCGAGCTTAGCGCTTTTTCGTATTCGTCTTTGCTCACGTGAGCCGCATTTAGCGCTAGATCTATAAATCTTTGCTTATCTTTGCCGTCATTAAAGTCATCTTTTTCATCGTGTCTTGCTTTGTAGATCGCAAATTTAGCTTGCTTAAATTTAGACTCATCGCTTAGCAGATCAGTTCCATTTGCCTCGTCTATCGATATAAGAGCGGCGAAAATTTTACTTGTAGTCTCGCCAAGTTTGCCTTTGGTGCTTAGGTGATATGGGATAAATTTGACCCCATCAAGCTTTGACATCAGCTTTCTTGTGATCGTTCGGTCAAATTTATAGCAGTGAGGGCAGTCGTAGCTAAAGACCTTGACGACTGAGTTTTTAGGCACGTTGAGCGGTTTTGCTAGAGTTTGATACTCCACGCCTTCAGTCAGTGCTGATAAATTTAGCGCAAAAAACGCACTTAAAATTAGCATTTTTATAAGCTTCATCTTTGCTCCTTATTTTACTAGATCAGCTAGCACTTTTGCGGCGTGGTCTTTGGCTTTTACGCTTTTGTAAATTTTAGCTATCTTGCCGTCTTTGCCGATCACAAAGGTGCTTCTGGCGATGCCAAGATACTCTTTACCGTAGTTTTTCTTGACCTGCCAAACACCATAAAGCTTTGAAATTTCTTTATCCTCATCGCTTAAGAGGATGTGCTTTAAATTTTGCTTTGCGATAAAGCCAACGTGAGACTTCACGCTATCTGGGCTAACGCCGATGATAACGGTATCGTTTTTAATAAACTGATCGTAGTTTGCGCTAAATTCGCAAGCCTCAGTCGTGCAGCCTGGAGTGTTGTCTTTTGGGTAGAAGTAAAGCACCACGTTTTTGCCTATAAAGTCCTTTAGCGCGACCTTTACGCCATCTTGATTTAGCGCTTCAAACTCTGGCGCTTTATCGCCAACTTCAAGCGTTATCTTTCTTTCAATGTCTGCTTTGCTAAATTCGCTCATTTTATCCCCTTTCTTTTATCCTCTACACTCTCGCCTGCTACGCCGATGTTGCTCGCGTCGTGAGTTTCTAAAAATATCATAACCGCCTCTTTTTTCTTGCCAAGCACCCTCACAAGCGTATCTGTCACCTCGTGAAATACTTGATCTTTTTGCTCTTTTGTAGGCTCTGGGCCTGCTATTTTGATATTAACATAAGGCATTTTTGCTCCTTTTTTAAGATGCAAAATATTAGCCAAAATGAGTGAAATTTCAGATTAAAGCCGTTATTTAAGAATTTGGCATTAAAATAAGCAAACTTCCAAAAGGAGCGAAAATGGACTATAACAGGCAAAATAAGGGCTTTGTTTGCTTTATGTATGGCTTTGGACGAAGCAGGGCGGTTTATGCAGTTTTGATGATACTAATGGCACTTTTAGCTGGTTTTTTAACACTTACTTCAAGCGCTCAAGCTGACGTTTCAAATTTACAAATAGCCCTTGGCATCATACTTTGTGGCCTTTTGCTGATCCTTGTAAATCCTAAAATTTTCATCATCAAGCTAATTGGCTACTTAATCGCCTTAGCTGGCGTTATGATCGCTCTTCACAATGCAAATTTGCTCGGAGCTGATTTTAATTTATATTTTTACGCAAGCCTTATTTTTGGGGCATTTATGATGCTTATGCTTCTTAGCTGGTTTGTCTATAATGCAAGAAGCAGCGAAATAAATGAAATTTAGTTCGCCACTCCCATTAGCACGCTTGTATAGGTGTTTTGCTTAGGCTCTGAGCTTGTTGCATCGTTCATATTTATGCGGCCAGCCTCAAGCCCAGCTTTTATAAGCGCCTCTTTTACCGCATTTGCACGCTCATTTGCAAGTTCTATTAGCTTTTCTTTATCGACCTCGATGCCCTTTAGCGCCTCTTCTCTTAGGGCTTTTTCGCTTCTATCTTTTAAATTTGGCACAAGCTCATTTAAAACTGCGATGTAGTCTTTGCCGCTTGAAGCGATGATTTGGTTGATCTTTTGATCTAGTTTTTTGTTTTTATAAAAGCTTTCATCGAGTTTTGAGTATGTTGGCGTTATGCTAAGCTTCATCTTAGGTTTTGAGCCAGTTAGCTTTATGAAATCAGCTATCTTAGGCGCTTCTGAGCTTATGAGCTCGCTACTTCCAGCAAGAAAATCAATAGAGCTAAGATCTTTGCTGCCAAGTCCTAGGGCGTTACCTAAAAATCTAAATGGAGCTAGCGTGATGTCAGCAAAGAGTTTTTTCACAGCTGCCCAGATGACGCCGCCATATTTAAAGTCAGGATCGTCTAAATTTCCCTCAACTGGCAGATCGATATTTATTTGATTATTTTGATCGCTAAGTATCGAGATAGCAAGCGAAAGTGGTAAATTTACAGCGTCTTTTGACTCAACCTTTTCTCCAAGTGTAAGTGAGTCAAAATTTATGAAATTTGAGCCATTTAGTTTTGAGTCGGCGACGCTATAGTTTAGGTTTAAATTTAGCTTGCCTTTTTTGATCTTATAGCCAACAAACTGCCCACTATATGGCGTTATATCAGTTAGATCGATATCTTTAAAGTCAAGCTTTATGTCGGTATTTTGCTTTAGCTCAAATGGAAAGAGTTTTGCTGTGATCTGCGCAAAGCCATTTTTACCAACCACACCTTGAAACTCGCCTGAGCTTGGGCGCTTTTTATCGATGTCAGTGAGCTTGCCATTTAGCTTTGAGATCGTTGTGGCAAATGGCATAAATAGCGATGCGTCCGAGAAATCAACCTCGCCATTTTTTAAAGAGAAGTTTTTCACGCTAAATTTTAGCTCGTCATCTTTTTTGCTAGCTGCCTTTTTGCTCTCAGGTTTTGCCTCGGTTTTAGCCTTATTTTTATCCTCTTTTACGATCTGAGATAGGTTAAATTTACGCTCTTTGCTTAGATGAGCCTTGATAAATGGAGAATTTAAGCTCACTCCGCTTATGGCAAGGTCACTTTTGGCAAATGAAATTTTTTCAAGATCAAGGCTTTTAAAGGCGATTAGTTTTTCAGCTTTTTTGCCATTTAGCCTTATATCTTTGATGCTAACTTTTGCGTCTGCTTTGATATCTTTTGCGTAGTGAAGCTGGGCATCTGCGCTCATCTGACCGCTAGCTAGATCGGCCTCTAAAAAGGGCTTTGCGTAGGCAAAATACTTTGGTAAATTTGTATCATTTAGCTTGATTTTTGCACTCACGTCAAGTGGCTCGATCTTTATCTTTGAATCAACATCCAAATTTAGCTTTTGTGAGCTTTTCATCGCCACTTTTGCATCAAATGGCTTGCTAAAATCGCTACTTAAATTTGCTACTTTTACAAAAAGATTATCAAATTTATGAGCGATCTTTTCGCCCTCAAAAAGGTGTGTCAAAGCGATATCTGCGTTATTTACACTTATATTTTTTATATCAAATTTAAACTCATTTTCTTTGCTTTTTGAAGCACTTTTATTTTCAGCCTTTTTCTCCACTTTTTTAGTGTGTTTTGTCACTTTTGTAGCTTTTGCGCTCTGCTCGCCAAATCCTAGCTCATTTACAGCGCTTAGACCATTGTCACTTAGCTCTGAGCTAAATTTCGCTCTATTTATGCTTACATTTTCAACCCCAAGAGCCATTTTTAAAAGATCGAAGCTTATGCTCTTTACTCCCACATCAGCGACGCTTGCTATATCTTTATTTTTTGCTTTAAGCCCTATGTTTTTTACATTTAGCTCATCAAGGCTCGCAAGGCTTTTGTTGCCATCCATTGTGAAGCTTGTATTTGTCACGCCAGCACTTGCAACGTTTGCACTTGCGCTTTTGCTAAGTGGCGCGTTGATGCCATTAAGTACTATTTTTTCAAGCGTTAGCGCGGTTTTGTTATTTGCTAAATTTAGATTTAAATTTGAAGCATTTATATCTTTTAAATTTGCTAAATTTCTATCCGCTTCATCTACTTTAAGAGCGTTTGCGCCTATGCTTTTTAGCTTGGCTGTGGCATTTAGCTCGCTTTTTTCATTTAAATTTGCAAGAAGCGAGATATCACTTAAATTTAGTGATTTTACGCTTGCAGCGATAGCATTTTTAAAAGAGATATCATTTAAATTTATAGCGCTTAAATTTAGCGCAGCCTCTGTTTTGTCAGCTATCTTGCTATCAAGATCAAATTTTGGAAGCTCAAGCTCGCCAAGACTAAGCTCATTTGCACCTTCATCAAGGCTTAGTCCTTTTACATTTAAAAAGCCATCTTTTAAATTTATCCTAGTTGCGTTCTCATCGGCATTTAAAGCGTAGTTTATCTTTAAGTTTATAATGGCATTTTTTAGATTTAACGTGTCATTGTCGATGAAGCTTATCGCAACTGGCTTTATGCTAAAGTCCTTTATGCTGACGTTGCCCTCTATTTTTAGTGGATTTAGCTTGATATCGCCATTTAGATCGATCTTGTGCGCTAGGCTTGAGTTTGAGTCAAAAATGTGACTGCCAGCACTATTTTTCTTCGTATTTAGCGAGCTTAGCTCGTAGTTTATATCATCAAAGCTTACATTAAATGGCTTTGTTAAATTTTGATCGCTATAAGAAAATGAACCTTTGATGATTTTTGCGTTATTTAGTGCGAAATTTATCGAGCTAGTGCTGTTATCTTCGCTGGTTGCGTTATTATCGCTTATAAAATTACTAAAGTTAAAATTTGCTTTTTTATCTCTTGTGATCTTTACTTTTGGCTCATCTAGCCTAAAAATGTCTATCTCAACTAGCTTTTTAAAGATAGAAAATGGCTTTAGCTTAAGGTCGATCTGCTTCGTGCTAAAAAGCGGCGAAGTGGTGTTTAGCTCGGCATTTGTAGCGTTTAGCTCAAAGGTAAAGGGATTAAATCTAGCATCACTTACAAAAAGCGTTGCGTTGTAGTCTTTTAGGTATTTTGGTGCGATATTTTTGATAGCATAAGGCAGACCAAAAAAGCCAAGAAGCGTGTAGATAAGCAAAAGTGAGACTACGCAGATGCCGGTGATTAGGGCTATTTTTTTCTTTTTATCCATTGTGAAATTTACCTTTTTGTCAGCTAAAATGAGCCCTGATTTTACTTTAAAAAAGGTTAAAAGTTAGTTAGAAATTGCAAATTTTCTATACATTAAATTTACACTTATCTTAATAATACTTTTATGCATTTCGTATTACTATTCGTCAAATATTTTTTAAACAAAGGAGCGAGTGATGAAGAGATTTTTGGCTTTATTGTTTTTGTTGTTTTCTGCCTTTGCTTATGCAAATGAGAATGCCGTTGTGGTCGCTATCGAGGAGCAAACACCTCGTATAAATCCACTCTACGACGAGGACCACGATCCTACGCTTTCGCTGGTTTTTTCTGGACTTACTAGCCATGATGAAAATAGCCATGTCGTGCCTGAGCTTGCCAAGTCTTGGCAGATGAGTGATGACGGGCTGGAGTATATTTTTGAGCTAAGAGATGATGCTTTTTGGCATGACGGGGTGAAATTTAGCGCAAAGGACGTTAAATTTACCATCGAAGCGGCTCAAGATAAGAAGCTAAACGCGCCTGCTATCTCAAACTACGAGGTGGTAAAAAGCGTTGAAATTTTGGGTGATTATAAAGTTAAGATCACGCTAAAAGAGCCTTTTCCACCGTTTCTTGACGCACTTAGCTTTGGCGTTTTGCCTGAGCACATTTTAAAGGGCAAAGATATCGCGACTGATAAATTTAACGACGCACCTATTGGCACTGGCGCTTACAAGCTTGTAAAATGGAAAAAAGATGAGAGTTTGGAGTTTGTGGCAAATGATAAATTTTATAAGGGTGAGCCAAAGATAAAAAGGCTATTTTTAAAGATAGTTGGTGATGAAAATTTAAGACTTGTAGGCCTAAAAAGCGGCGAGATCGACGTTGCGCTCATCTCTCCAACTGGTGTAAATTTCATAAAAGATGATAAAAAATTAAGCTTGCTTAAGTTTAAAAGTGCGGACTATAGAGCTTTGATGTTTAACTTTAATGATCCTATCTTTCAAGATAAAAATGTAAGGATCGCCCTAAACTACTCGGTCAATAAGGATGAGATAGTTAAAAAACTATTTCACGGATATGCAAGCGTAGCGAACAATCCGATAGAAAAAAGCTTTGCAAACGACAGCGAGTTTAAATTTAGCTACGATCCGCAAAAAGCTAGGGAGCTACTTGAAAAGAGTGGCTTTAAGAAAAACAAGGCTGGCTTTTTTGAAAAAGACGGCAAGGAGCTTGGCTTTGACATCTACGCCTTTAATAACGACATCTTAAGGGTCAATCTAGCTAAAATTTTAAGCAGCGAGTTTGAGAAATTTGGCGTAAGAGCCAAAGCCTATGCAAAGCCAAGAACAGCCTTTAGCATAAGCAAGGTCGATAGCTTTGTGATCGGCTGGGGCAGCCCATTTGATCCAGACTTTCACACATATAGAATTTTTGGCGGATTTGCTGACATCGATGTCAATGAAAATGGCTGGAATTTTAGCCACTACAAGGACGCAAACGTCGATCTTGCCTTAAAAAACGCAAGATATACAAAGGACGTGGAACTTAGGAAAAAATACTACAAAGAATTTCTAAAAGCACTTTTTGAAAATCCACCTTACATTTTTATAGCCTATCTCGACTATCCGCTCGTTTTTAACAACAAAATTTCAGGCATAAAGACGCAAATTTTAGGCCACCATGGGGCTGGATTTTTATGGAACATAAGAGAGTGGCAAGTAAAATAGTGGATAAAAACTTTGTTTAGAGCCATTTTGAAAACAGCGATCTCAAGCCTTGGGTTGCTGTTTTTTATCTCATTTTTTCTATTTTTGCTCATATATTTTTTGCCAGGCAATGTCACTGATGCGATGTTTTTGCGAAGTGAGGCGGTGAGCGTGGCTGTAAAAGAGCAAATTTTAGAAAATTTGGGGCTAAAAGATAACTTTTTTGTGCAGTATTTTAGGTGGCTGGCTCACTTTGTCACGGGCGACTTTGGCACTAGTTTTGTAAGTGGGGCAAGCGTTTTTTTACTCATTAAAGAGAGACTTTTAAACTCGCTTATTTTGTTTTTTGCTTCGTTTTTTCTGATAGTTTTTTTGTCATTTTTCTTGGGGCTTTTAAGCGCCATTTATAAGAATAAATTTGCCGATATTTTTATAAACTTTAGCTCGTTTTTGCTAGCATCATTGCCGCATTTTTACATCGCACTCGTGCTAATAGCGATCTTTAGTGTCTATCTAAACGTGCTGCCAAGCTCTGGGGCAAACGAGCTAGGATCTAGCGGCGTTGGGGCTAAATTTATCATCTTGCCAACGCTTGCCATCATCTTGCCACACCTTGGCGCAAACGTGAAATTTGTAAGAGACAGGCTAAATCAAAGCCTAAACGCTGACTTTATCCAGACGGCTCACGCTAGAGGCTTGGGTCGGGGCAAAATTTATCTCTTTGCTATAAAGCACGCAAGCACCGATATAGTCTATTATTTCGCAACCCTTGTGGCTGGCGTTTTTGCTGGCTCATATGTTATTGAGAGCATTTTTTCATTTCCAGGCATAGGCAAGCTTAGCCTTGATGCAGTCATCGCCAAAGACTATCCAGTCGCACTTGCGACCATTTTGCTAACGGCTGTTTTTGTCGTTTTTGCAAATTTACTGGCTAAAATTTTCGCTATCTTGGCAGATAAGAGAAATTTATGAGAAAAGTCATATTTTCCCTAGCCTGTTTTGTATTTTTAGCGCTTGTCACATTTGCCTTTGTGACGCCATTTTTTTCTAAATTTGAGCCAAATTTCACTGACTTTATGGCGGTAAATTTAGCCCCAAGTAGCGAGCATATCTTTGGCACTGACATCCTTGGTAGAGACAATCTCATAAGAGTGGCCTACGCGCTTAAAAACTCGCTTCTTGTTTTGCTACTAGCTGGCTTTTTAACGACGCTTTTCTCGCTCATCTACGCATATTTTGGCACGAGCAAGAGCAGAGTTTGTGAGAGCCTTTTTGATAAGGGGCTTGATGCTTTTTTAAGTATCCCAAACATCGTTTTTATCATGCTTTTTAGCTCATTTAGTAGTGGCGATCTTTTGATTACCTCTTTTATCATCGCCATTTGCTCCTTTATGCAGGGCGCAAAAGTCTTTATGCAAAATTTAAGACTTAGTAAAAAGTGCGACTACGCCGAGCAGGCTGTGATAAATGGGGCTAGTAAATTTAGTCTTATCTGCTTTGAAATTTTGCCAAATTTAAAGCATTTAATAGTTAGTATCTTTGGCATAAACGCGATAAATGCAGTCGTTATGGAGGCCACGCTTGGCTTTTTTGGCGTGGGTAGCGATGCAAATAAAATAAGCCTTGGCATCATGCTAAATGAGAGCAAAGAGGCGCTTTTTTTGGGCTCTTGGTGGATGGTGCTTTTCCCTGGCGTGACGCTCTTTTTGCTCATCCTTGCAACCTCGATCATCACGTCAAATTCAAAAAATGGCAATATAAAAATATGATAGAGATTAAAAATTTAAACGTTTTTTATAAGGATAAGAAGCTTTTGCGTGAGCTTGATTTTACTATGAGCGAGGGTAAATTTATAGGTATCACGGGTGCAAGTGGTAGTGGCAAATCGCTCTTTGCAAAGAGTTTAATAAGGCTTTTTGATGATGATTTTAGAGTGAGAGCGGATAAATTTAGCATTTATAAAAAAGATATCTTAAAACTTAGTCAAAATGAGCTAAAAGAGCACCGAAAAAAGGTCGCTGCGCTCGTTTTTCAAAACTCCGTTGCCAGCCTTCATCCACTCTTAAACGTGGGCGATCACTTTAACGCCTATCTTGGCGGCGATAATAAAACAAATAAAGAGCTTGCATTTGCTTATTTTAGGGAGTTTGGGCTGGGTAATGCAAATCTCATCTGGCACAAATACTCATACGAACTAAGTGGCGGCGAGGCGAGCCGCGTGCAGATCGCTCTTGCGCTTTGCCTGAAGCCAAAAATTTTAATCTGCGATGAGATAACAAGCGGGCTTGATAGCATTAGCGGTAGCCACGTGGTGGGCATCTTGGAGAGTTTAAAGGGCAAGATGAGCGTCATCTTTATCTCGCATGATGAGGCGCTGACAAGCTATCTTAGTGATGAAATTTGGCAGATGAGAGATGGGCGGCTAAATTTAAAGGAAAATGCGTGAAAATCAGGCTTGAAAATGTATCAAAAAGTTTAAGCTTTAAGGAGCATTTTAACGCTAGAGCTGAAGTGCTACACCTTTTGGAGGGGATAAGTTGCGAGCTTGATGATGGCGAAAATTTAGCCATTTTGGGGCAAAGTGGCAGTGGCAAAAGCACGCTTGCAAAGCTCATATCATTTAGCGAGCCAAAAAGTGGGGGCAAAATTTATATAAACAGTGAAGAGATCACGGACAAAAATGAGCTAAAAAAAGATATCAGATATATCTTGCAAAACCAAAAACAAGCCCTAAATCCAGCGCTAAAAGTAAAAACCGCGATCGCTCATGTGAGGTCATATCTTAAGCTTAGCTTTAGCGAAAATGAGCTCAAAGAGCTTCTGGCAAATTTAAATTTAAAAGATGAAATTTTAGAAAAATATCCATCTCAGCTAAGTGGCGGCGAGGCGACAAGGGTCGGGATACTGCTAGCGCTTCTTTCAAAGCCAAAAATCCTAATCTGCGACGAGATAACAAGCGGGCTTGACAACGAGACGAAGCAAAAGATTATAAATTTGCTTTTAAGCTTAGATAAAAAGATCAGCATTATCTTTATCACGCACGATATCCTAAGTGCGATGAAGATAGCGCAAAAGGTGCTAATCATCGAATCTGGCAAGCAAGTGGCGTGGGGTAAATTTGATGATCTTGCAAGTCAAAATGTCCTTAAAAAATACCTTGATGCAGCTAAATTTTATGACGCCAAACTTTGATATAATGCAAGCAAAAAAGGTCAAATTTGCTAGTTCATATCTGCTGCTCGGTCGATAGCCACTACTTTTTACAGCGCCTACGAAAAGATCATCCAAATGAGCGAATAGTAGGCTATTTTTACGATCCAAACATACATCCATATAGCGAATTTTTACTGCGTTTTGAGGACGTGAAGCGAAGCTGCGAGAAGCTAGGCATCGAGCTAATATGTGGCGAATACGACTACGAAGCGTGGCTTGGCGGCACAAAAGGGCTTGAAGATGAGCCAGAAAAGGGCAAAAGGTGCGAATACTGCTTTGACTTTCGTATGAAAGACTCTGCTAAAAAGGCGCTTGAGCTTGGTCTAAATAAGATCACGACGACACTTTTAATGAGCCCAAAAAAGGACTTTACTCAGCTTAAAAAGGCGCTTGATGAGGCGGTGGCTGGCTCAAATTTAGAGGCGGTTGCGGTTGATTATAGAAAAAATGGCGGTACAAGCGAGCAGTTTATCCTCGCTAAAAAGGACAAGCTCTATCACCAAAACTACTGCGGTTGCGTCTTTGCGCTAAAAAAACAGCGTGACTCGCAAAATTTACCCCAAAGTGAGCTAATGAGCGAGCTACACGCAAGGGCACTTTATGGTAGCATTGAGGCTAGACTTGAGCTTTACAAAAAGGTGCGCCTTTGCGAGGCGAGAGGGGAGAAATTTCACCTTTTTAGAAGGCGATTTTTAAACTACAGGCTTTTGCGTGCTAGTGTTAAATTTCAAAACGCTGTGGTGCCAAGCTACTTTGTGCTCTATTCTGGCTTTAAAAGAGAAAATTTAAAGCTAAATGTAGAGCGTGACTGCGAGATCGATGATGAGCTAAAAGAGGGCGCGATATTTATGAGCATAGAGCGCTTTAATAAATTTACAAATAGCAAATTTAAAAGTGTAGATGAGCTTTGCAAAAGGCCGCTTGAGCTTTGCACTGAGATGAAATTTCGCCGTGATATAAGCGGGGAGTTTTCGCAAAATCCTATCATCATCTTAGACGAGGTCAAAAAGGGCAGCTACGAAATTTACGCAAAGGCTGTTTTTTACAACGATAGCGAAGAAATTTTGGTTTTAGAGGACTAAATTTAGACCCATTAAGGCTAAATTTCAGAGATTTTAAAAGAGACTAATAATTTTTTTCTTAGTATAAATTTGTTACAATCTGCAAAAATTTACATTACTAAGGCCAAAACGTGATAGACGTCGTAGAAATTCAAAAAATTCTCCCACATAGATTTCCTTTTTTGCTTATCGATAGAGTTGTCGAGCTAGAGCCTGCAAAAAACATCGTCGCTTATAAAAATGTAACCATTGGCGAGCCGATATTTCAGGGGCACTTCCCAGGTCACCCGATCTATCCTGGCGTGATGATCATTGAGGGCATGGCGCAAGCTGGTGGCGTGCTAGCGTTTAAGAGTATGAGCGACGAGCATCAAGCTGGCATCGAGAACAAAGTAGTCTATTTTATGAGCATTGACGGAGCGAAATTTCGCCATCCAGTCCGCCCTGGAGATAGGCTAGAGTACAGACTAAACGTGCTAAAACACAAAGGTAATATTTGGGTGCTTGAGGGCAAGGCATATGTTGATGATGTGCTATGCGCCGAGGCTGAACTTAAAGCGATGATAGTCGATAAATAGGCTTTTGCTTAAAAAAGAGAGACAATGAAAAACATCCACCAAACAGCTGTTATAGAAGATGGAGCGATAATAGGAGATGACGCAAATATCGAGGCTTACGCATTTGTAAGTAAAGATGCAGTCCTTGGCAACAACGTCACGATAAAACAAGGCGCAAGGGTGCTTGGCAAGACGAGGATCGGCGATAACTCTCGTGTATTTAGCTACGCGATCGTGGGCGACATCCCGCAAGATATCAGCTATAAAGATGAGGTCGATACTGGCGTCATCATCGGCGAGCACGCAACTATACGTGAGTTTTGTACGATAAACTCAGGCACGCACAAGGGCGATGGTATAACAAGGATCGGCGATAATGCCTTTATCATGGCATATTCTCACATCGCACACGACTGCATAATAGGCAACAACGTCATTTTGGCAAATAATGCAACACTAGCTGGCCACGTCGAGCTTGGCGACTACGCTGTTGTGGGCGGTCTTACGCCTATTCACCAGTTTGTTAGAGTGGGTGAGAGCTGCATGGTCGCAGGAGCAAGTGCGCTAAGCCAAGATGTAGTGCCATTTTGCCTAGCTGAGGGCAACAGAGCCTATATAAGAAGTTTAAATTTAGTTGGCATTAGGCGTAGATTTGACAAAGAGCAGGTTGAAGAGCTTGTTCGCGCTTATAAATTTTTGTTTAATCAAGGCGTTAGCCTAAAAGATCAAGCAAATGAGCTGATCGCAAAAACAAGTGACGAAAATGTTAAAAAAATGTGTAAATTTATATTAGAAACGACAAGAGGAATTCCGCTTGCAAAAGGAAGAGATTAATGGCTAGAAAGTGTAATTTTTGTGGCGAGGCTGAGTCTGCTGAGAGAAGATTATTAGCAGATATCGAAGGAAACGCCTATATATGCGAGTACTGTATAGCAGCAGCATACGATATGATACATGGTGATACGAGTGTAGAAGAGAGCAAAAGTGAAGAGGCGATAGAGTATCAAAAACTCACTCCAAAGGAGCTAAAAGCGGTACTTGATAACTACGTGATCGGCCAAGATAGGGCTAAAAAGGTCTTTAGCGTCGGCGTATATAACCACTATAAGAGAATTTTTAAACAAAGCGACATCAAAGACGACACCGAAATTTCAAAGTCAAACATCTTGCTTGTTGGTCCAACTGGAAGTGGCAAGACGTTGATGGCTCAGACTTTGGCGAGATTTCTTGACGTGCCTATTGCGATTTGCGATGCGACAAGCCTGACTGAGGCTGGATATGTCGGCGAGGACGTTGAAAACATCCTTACAAGGCTCTTGCAAGCTGCAAATGGCGACGTGAAAAAGGCGGAGCAGGGCATTGTATTTGTCGATGAGATCGATAAGATCGCTAGGATGAGTGAAAATAGAAGCATTACAAGGGACGTCTCAGGCGAGGGCGTGCAGCAAGCGCTTTTAAAGATCATCGAAGGCAGCGTCGTAAATATCCCACCAAAAGGCGGCAGAAAGCATCCAAACCAAGACTTCATCCAGATAGATACGACAAATATCTTATTTGTTTGCGGCGGCGCATTTGACGGACTTCTTGATATTATCGAGCGCAGAGTTGGTAAAAACGTACTTGGATTTAACCAAGAAAAACGTGGCAAAAATGAAAAAGAAAATTTACTAAGCATGCTTGAGCCAGACGACCTTGTAAAATACGGCCTCATCCCCGAGCTTATCGGCAGACTTCACGTGGTGGCTACATTAAATGAGATAACAAAAGAGGATATGGTTAAAATTTTGACCGAGCCAAAAAATGCGATATTAAAACAATATCAAAAGCTTTGTGCGATCGACGGCGCTGCGCTTAAATTTGATGATGAGGCGCTTGAAGAGATAGCGAGCCTTGCTATCGAGCGCAAGACTGGAGCAAGAGGGCTTAGAAGCATAATGGAAGAGCTTATGACAGATATAATGTATGATCTGCCAGAGCTAAAAGACTACGATATCGTGATCTCAAAAGAGACGGTAAAAGATAAGGCAAAGCCGATTTTGGTAAAGCACAATAAATTAACAGCGTAAAGGAAATAGATGTTTTTAGATCAGGTTATAGGTTTTTTCTCAAGTGATATGGGTATAGATTTAGGTACGGCAAACACTTTGGTTTTGGTAAAAGATAAGGGAATAATCATAAATGAACCATCAGTTGTTGCAGTAAGACGTGAAAAATATGGAAAACAAAAAATTCTAGCAGTCGGCCACGCTGCAAAAGAGATGGTGGGAAAAACTCCTGGCGACATCGAGGCGATAAGACCGATGAGGGATGGCGTTATCGCGGACTTTGACATGACAGAGAGGATGATACGCTACTTTATAGAAAAGACTCATAGAAGGAAAAATTTCTTACGCCCAAGGATCATCATCTCAGTTCCTTACGGACTTACTCAGGTTGAAAGAAAGGCTGTTAGAGAGAGCGCACTAAGCGCAGGAGCTAGAGAGGTATTTTTGATAGAAGAGCCTATGGCAGCAGCTATCGGAGCAAATTTACCAGTTCGCGAACCACAAGGCAACCTTGTAGTTGATATCGGCGGTGGTACGACTGAGATCGGTGTCGTCTCACTTGGCGGTTTGGTAATATCAAAATCTATCCGCACAGCTGGTGATAAGATAGATAGCAGCATTGTTAATTACATAAAAGAAAAATACAACTTACTAATAGGCGAGAGAACAGGCGAGGAGATAAAGATCGCTGTGGGCTCTGCTGTGCAGCTAGAAAAAGAGCTAAGCGTAGTGGTAAAAGGACGCGACCAAGTGAGCGGTCTTCTAAGCAGGGTTGAGCTAACAAGCGAGGATGTGAGAGAGGCGATGAGAGAGCCGCTAAAAGAGATCGCAGATGCGCTAAAAACTGTGCTTGAGATGATGCCGCCTGATCTTGCTGGCGATATCGTCGAGACTGGTATCGTGCTAACTGGCGGTGGAGCGCTTATTAGAGGGCTTGATAAGTTCTTGTCTGATATCGTTAAGCTTCCAGTATTTGTAGCTGATGAGCCGCTTCTTGCTGTTGCTAGAGGCACAGGCAAGGCACTTCAAGAGATCGGACTTTTACAACAGCTAACAAATGAAGAGTAAGATTGTTCTTTTTGTTTTTATAGCGTTGCTTGCTGGCGCCTCGATGTTTAAGGGCGAAATTTTAAGCAACATATCTATCAAATTTAGCAACTACGCTATAAATTCATACGACAATTTTGCCAAAAGCGTGAAAGATTACATAAACGAATATTTTAGGCAGGCTAGCGAGATAGAAAAACTAAGAGCGCAAAACAAAGAGCTAGAGCGTTCAGCCACGCTTTTATCTACTTTTGCAAACGAGCTAAATCAAATTTTAAAAGATAAAAACTCAACTGCCTACGCCCCAGCTGTAAAGCTAGTAAAAGGGCTTAGTTACGTACATATCGGGGATTATAATAAAATTTGGATAAGCGAGTTTGAAGGATACGACCCAAATAAAATTTACGGGCTCATCTATCAAGGAAGCAGCGCTGGCATCGTCATCGCAAAAGATGGCAAGCCGCTAGCATACTTGCAAAATGACCCAAAAAGTATATTTGCAGTCTATATAGGAAATGACAAAATTCCAGGCGTCGCGCATGGAAATCAAGGCCAAATAATGGTGAAATTTATCCCACAATGGCTCAGCCCAAAAGAGGGCGATGAGGTCTTTACGAGCGGGCTTGACGGGATATTTTTTAGTGGGGTGCCAGTAGGGCGCGTGAGTAAAATTTTAAAAGAGAGCTCCTATCAAAGCGTGATAGTTGAGCCCTATGCGAAGCTAAACATACCAAACTACCTATACGTTGTAACAAAGGAAAAATGATGCCAAAAAGAACAGATATAAATACCATTTTGCTAATCGGCTCAGGCCCTATCGTCATCGGTCAAGCCTGCGAATTTGACTACTCAGGCACGCAAGCAGCCAAGACGCTAAAAGAGCTTGGATACCGCGTAGTGCTTATCAACTCAAACCCAGCCACCATCATGACTGATCCAAATTTCGCCGACGCAACGTATATAGAGCCGATCACAAAAGATAGCATTTTAAAGATCATCGAAAAAGAAAATATTGACGCCATTTTGCCAACGATGGGCGGTCAAGTGGCGCTAAATGCCGCTATGGAGGTCTTTGAGAGTGGTCTTTTAAAGGATGTCAAATTTCTTGGTGCAAACCCAGAAGCGATAAAAAAGGGCGAAGATAGACAAATTTTTAAAGCGACCATGCAAAAGATCGGCATGGATCTGCCTGAGAGTAGATATGCCTACAATATGGACGACGCGCTAAATGCGGCAAACGAGATAGGCTTTCCACTCATAATAAGAGCTAGCTACACGCTTGGTGGCGCAGGAAGCGGCGTGGCTTACAATATGGACGAATTTAAAGAGCTAGCCAACACTGGCCTTGACGCAAGCCCGATACATGAAATTTTGATAGAAGAGAGCTTGCTTGGCTGGAAAGAGTACGAGATGGAGGTCATTAGAGATAGAAATGACAACTGTATCATCGTCTGCTCGATCGAAAATTTTGATCCAATGGGCGTGCATACAGGCGATAGCATCACGGTCGCACCAGCACTCACGCTCACAGATAAAGAGTATCAAGCTATGCGTGACGCTAGCTTTGCCATACTTCGTGAGATCGGCGTTGATACTGGTGGCAGCAACGTGCAGTTTGCCATAGACCCAAAAACTGGCCGCATGATCGTTATCGAGATGAACCCACGCGTTAGCCGAAGCTCAGCACTTGCCAGTAAGGCTACTGGCTACCCGATCGCAAAGGTAGCGACACTGCTTGCAGTTGGTTTTAGCCTAGATGAGATCAAAAACGATATCACAGGCACGCCTGCTAGCTTTGAGCCGGTGATCGATTACATCGTGACAAAGATCCCGCGTTTTACATTTGAGAAATTCCCAGGATCAAACCCATATCTAGGCACTGCGATGAAGTCAGTTGGCGAGGTTATGGCGATAGGTAGGACATTTAAAGAGAGTATCCAAAAGGCGCTTTGCAGCCTAGAGCGTGATCTTTGCGGATTTAACAGCCTTAGCCTAGAGAAAAACGCTTTGATTTATGGCATCAGAAATGCAAATGAGAGAAGAATTTTATATCTAGCGCAAGCCTTTAGAGATGGCTTTAGCGTGGCTGAGGTGCATGAGTTTAGCAAGATCGACCCTTGGTTTTTGGAGCAAATTTATGAGATAGTTAAATTTGAAGATAAGATCGACATGGATATCTTAAACAACGAAGAGCTACTGCGAGAGGCCAAAAGCATGGGCTTTTCAGATAAGATGATAGCTGTGCTTATAAATGAAAAAGACGATCTTGAGCTTAGCCAAAATGATATCTATTTTGCTAGGCAAAAGCTTGGCATCGAGCTTGAATACAACGAGGTCGATACTTGCGCGGGCGAATTTAAGGCGCTAACGCCATATCTTTACTCAACCACAAATATCACTAAATTTCCTAAAAAAGAGCCTGTAAAAGACGCTAAAAAAGTGATGATAATAGGCGGCGGTCCAAACAGGATCGGCCAGGGTATAGAGTTTGACTACTGCTGCGTGCATGCAAGCTACGCCCTAAGAGACCTTGGCATAAAAACGATAATGTATAACTGCAACCCAGAAACCGTCTCAACCGACTACGACACGAGCGATATTTTATACTTTGAGCCGATCGATTTTGAGCACGTGAGAGCTGTCATCGAGCGTGAAAAGCCAGACGGCGTGATCGTGCATTTTGGCGGCCAAACTCCGCTTAAATTTGCAAAGCGCCTAAGCGTGATCGGCGCTAAGATCATCGGCACAACCGCAAGAGTGATCGACGTGGCCGAGGATAGAAAAAAATTTAGCGAATTTATAAATAAAATAGGCGTCCTTCAGCCTAAAAATGACACCGCCACTAGCCTAGAAGAAGCCTTGCAAAAGGCCGCGACTATCGGCTACCCAGTGCTTGTTCGCCCAAGCTACGTCCTAGGTGGTAGGGCGATGAGAAGGGTGCATAACGAGAGCGAGCTAAAAGAGTATATGAACGAGGCAGTAAAGGTTAGCAATCACTCGCCAGTGCTACTTGATAAATTTTTACAAGATGCAAAAGAGCTCGACGTGGATGCGATATGTGACGGCAAAGAGGTCTATATAGGTGCGATAATGGAGCACATCGAGGAGGCTGGAATTCACTCTGGCGACTCAGCTTGCATATTGCCACCAATGAGCTTAAGTGCAGAAATGATAAAAAAAGTGGAGAGGCAAACTAGAGATATCGCGCTAAATTTAGGCGTTGTTGGTCTTATGAATATCCAGTTTGCTATCTATGAAAACGAGCTTTATATGATCGAGGTAAATCCTCGCGCAAGCAGGACTGTGCCGTTTGTGAGCAAGGCTACTGGCGTGCCTATGGCAAAGGTGGCTACAAGAGTTATGTGGCAGGGAAATTTACGTGAGGCGCTTAAATTTTATGATGATTATAAGGTTGTTTATGAAGATGGCGATATCTTAAAACCTCGCGTAAGTTCGCATGTTTGCGTAAAAGAGTGCGTGCTGCCGTTTAACAAGCTAAGTGGAGCTGATCTCATCCTTGGCCCTGAGATGAAGAGCACGGGCGAGGTCATGGGTATCAGCCACGACTTTGCAAGCTCATTTGCAAAGAGCCAGATCGCTGCTAGCAACACTTTGCCAAGCAAGGGCAGGGTATTTTTAACGCTAGCTGACGCTGATAAATCTTACGCGCCTGATCTTGCAAAAGAGCTAATAGCACTTGGTTTTAGCATCGTCGCAACTGGCGGTACGCATAAAATTTTAAGCGAAGCTGGCGTGGAGGCTGAGTTTGTCTATAAGATAAGCGAGGGCAGACCAAACGTTGAAGATAGGCTTAAAAACGGCGATATCGCACTTGTTATAAATACAAGCGATACTAAATCAAGCGTGGATGATGGCAAAAAGATCCGCCAAAATGTACTTAGATTTAAGATCCCTTACTTCACAACTATCCGTGCAGCACTTGCAGCTGCTAAGTCACTAAGCACAGTTCAAACTGGCAAAGCACTTGAAGTAAAAAGCTTGCAAGAGTATCTAAGCGAGAGATAGTAAATTTAGTGGTAGTCTTTGCTGCCACTAGCTAAATTTCACTTCTATTTAATTAGCTATTTTTTAAAGCGCTAGCTACCTTTAAAGCACTTGCAAATGCAAAATGCAAGTTATATCCACCAAGCATACCAGTGATATCTAAAACCTCTCCTATAAAGTAAAGCCCTTTTACGCTTTTGCACTCTAAATTTTCATCTAAAAAATTAGTTTTTACCCCACCTTTTGTAACTTCAGCCCTTTCAAAGCCAAATGTCCCAGCTGGAGCAAACTCATAAGCAAAAAGTCTTTTTATGATGCTCTTTTCATCATCACTAAATTCATAAAATGCTCTATCTTTTAAGCCAAAATTTCTTAAAAACTCCAGCACAAATCTCTTTGGCAAAGGCAAAATAGAGCTAAGTTGCTTTTTGCCATTTACTAAATTTTTCTCACTAAATTTAGGCAAAAAATTTATGCAAATTCGACCCTTTTGCCAAAAAAGTGAGGCATTTAGTATTGCTGGGCCGCTTATGCCTCTATGCGTAAAAAGCAGATCGCTACTAAATTTTATACAACAAGAGCAGGGGCAAAAATGGGAGATGTGCGAGTGAGTAGTTAAATTTAGTTTTTTAGATTGGCAGTAAATTAAATTTACTGCATATTTATGCTTCCAGCTGGAGCGGACATATCGCCTTTTTCATCTACAAATGGAGGCCCTTTTTGAAGCAGCGCAGTCACTTCAGATGCAACCTTTGGATCCATCTTAGCCATTATGGTTGATATCTTTTTTGCATCAAGGGCGTAAAGTATGGTAGCAGCGTTTGATCTAGGCATTTGCGAGAGCACTTCGGCTGCTGCGCCATCTTTCATTTTGGCGTAGGATTCATTGACTTTATCAGTCGTCATCGTGCGAAGCTCTTTTAAAATTTTCTCATTTTTAGCGACAACTTCGTCGATCTCTTTGCGTTTTTGCTCGATCACTTTCATCGTCGCATTTAGATCAGCCTCTTTTTTGGCGAGCTTTTTGTTGTTCTCTTCATAAGCTGCAGCCGAGCTTGCTCGAAAGACCTCTAGGGCTTGGCGCTGCTCGTCGATGACCTCAAGTTCCTTTGAAATTTCCTCTTTTCTAGCTTCAAAGATCTGAGTGCAATCAACCGGCACTTCAAGGCAAAATGCAAAATTTAAGACCATAAAAAAGAGTAAAACAGCTCTCATTACGCCTCGCTTTTGGCTGCAAATTTCATAACCGCAAACTCATCAAGAGCAAGCGCTTCAGCCTTTTGTATGCGTTTTATCTCTTTTTTAAATTCTTCTTTTTCTAGATATTTCATCTTTTCATACTCTAAATTTGCATTTTTATATTTATGCTCGTAGTGCAAGACCTCTTTTTTTGCTATCTCTAAGCTCTCTTTGCAGGCGCTTAGCTCGGCTCTTGCTATATTTATGAGCTCTAAATTTTCTCTTAGCTCGCCTATGTTGCCACTTTTTGGTAGGCTAAATTCGTTAAGCTTGGCCCTTAAGAGTGCTATTTTTTCTTCAGCATTTCTTACATTTAGCCTAGCAACGACGAGCTTAGCCTCTACCTTGTCCATCTCCTGTTTTTTGACGCGGACGACGGAGGTAAATTTACTTTTCATCTAATGATCGTATCACTTCTCTCAGGGCTTGTTGAGATATAGCCAACCTTCACGCCAGTTAGCTCCTCGATACGCTCGATATACGCTCTTGCGTTTGCTGGTAGGTCTTCATATTTGCTGATGCCTTTTACACTGTCCCAGCCCGCAAGCTCCTCATAAATAGGCGTTGCATTTTCAAGATCTGTTGGCACGTAGTCTATCGTCTCACCGTTATATTGATATGCTTTGCAAATTTTTACCACTTCAAAGCCATCAAGCACGTCAAGCTTCATAAGCGCATAAGTATCGACGCCATCAAGTCTTGAAGCGTATTTTACGCTTACTGCGTCAAACCAGCCACAACGTCTGCGGCGGCCTGTTGTTGTGCCAAATTCTTTACCGATCTCACACATCTTATCGCCGCTCGTGCCTTTGTCTTCAGTTGGGAAAGGTCCGTGTCCTACGCGAGTTGTATATGCTTTGATGACACCTATTACCTTGCCTATTTCTTTTGGATTTAGTCCAAGACCTGTGCAAGCGCCAGCGCTTATGGTATTTGAGCTAGTTACATAAGGATATGTGCCGTGATCGATGTCTAAAAGTGTGCCCTGAGCGCCTTCAAGTAGGACTTTTTTATCTTCATCAAGCGCTTTCCAAACTAAATTTGTAGTGTTTGCGATAAATGGAGCAAGCACCTCTTTATATCTTTTTAGCTCTTCAAGCAGCTCATTTTCTTCAGGTATCTTTACGCCAAGTGCGTCAAATACTGGTTTATTTGTTTCAAAATCATGCATCAAAGCATCGCACAAGCGCTCTGGCTCAAGTAGCTCGCCAACTCTGTGGCCGCTTCTGCTTATCTTGTCTGCGTATGTTGGTCCGATGCCTTTGCCAGTCGTTCCGATCGCTTTTTCGCCTTTTAAGCGCTCTTTTGCTTGATCGACTTGGCTGTGGTAGCTTAAATTTAAGTGCGCTTTGTCGCTTATATAAAGTCTGCCATCTAAGTTGTCAAACTGCGCCATCTCAGTAATGAGCACCTCTGGAGAGACAACGACGCCATTGCCGATGATATTTATGATATTTTTGTGCAAAATTCCGCTTGGGACAAGGTGAAGTGCGTATCTTACGCCATCGACCCAGATCGTATGACCAGCGTTGTGGCCACCTTGAGAGCGACAAATCATGTCATAGTTTAGTCCTAGCATATCAACTATCTTGCCTTTGCCCTCATCACCCCATTGAACACCAACTACTAAATCAGCCTTTCTCATTCTTACTTCCTTAAATTAATTTTTTCTTCTATCAATGCATCAGTATAAACAGCGAACCCGCTGCTTGAAATCCCGTCTATTTCGTAGTTTCCGCCACTTGCCAAGATGGCATTATCTTTTAAAAATCTAAAAAATAAACTATCATAATATCTCATTTTTGAGTAATATAGCGGAACTATTCTTAAATTTTTATATTCTAGTGATTTTGCCACAGCTTGCAAATTTCGCAGCGGCTCTTTTAGCTTATCAGGGACTAAATTTACTATCTCATCAAGCTCGCTAGCGTCCTTTAAAAGGGCTAGTTTGCTAAGCCACGGCACGTTTTGGGCTAAAATTTTTTCTAGCCATGAGTTTTCAAAAATTTCTATCTCTAAGTTTAAAATTTCGCAAATTATCCTTGGGATTTGCATATTGCTAAGCTGCAAACAAGCGCCGATCTCAAGCTCGCTAAAGAGCTTTGCTACTATATTTATGCTCTTTAAAATGTCGTTTTCGCCGATAAGCTCAGCGCCTATTTGATAAATTTCTTGGCTTGGGTAGCGAAAGACTGGCTGGATGTAAAACCACCTCTTTGGCTCGTTTGCTTTAAGTCTTCTAAGCACGATCCTAACGGTATCAACCGTGCTATCAGCCCTTAGACTTATCTCGTGGTTTAGACTGTCGCTAAAGCGCAGAAGATTTGTCGCATCTACGCTTAGATGTTGATGATACGAAAAAAACGGCGTTACGATCTCGCTAAAACCTTCATCTTCTAAAATTTCACTCGCTTTTTGCTCGATTTTTCTCTTTAGTTTTGCGCTTTTTGCAAAGTAAAGTTTGCTTCCGTTTGGGATCTCGTGCTCATAAACATTTACATCACTCAACTCTTATCTCCTTACTAAAACCTAAATTTATATCGCACTCTTTGATGATGGACATGGCTAGATTATAGAGTTCGCCGCTGTCATTACTGCTTGCTAGTTTGCTTAAATTTATAGAAATTTCTTGATTAAATTTACCTATATTTTTTATCTCATCTTCTATTTTTTGTTTTAAGCTTTGTGCTAGTTTGTCGTCTTGATTTAAATTTGCTATCACTTCATTTGCAAGCTCTTTTAGCACGACTAAGCCTTTGAAAAGCTCGAAATTTTCGCTATTTTTATAGTCTTTTATGTGTAGATACGGTCTTTCAAATTTAAACGAAGCAGCATCTTTTGCCAAAAGTGCCAATGAGAAAATGTTACCTTGAAATTTATCAAAACCAAGACCAAGTAAAAACTCAAGCGTTCTTTTGTCATCGATATTTTTTATAGTCGCATTTAGTCCAAATTTATCAGCCACAAACCTTATCATATTTATGCTCTCAAGCGCCTCTTTTGAGTTAAAGATATGTTTGCAAAATTTATTATCTATATTAAAGCGGTTTGTCTTTAGCATGCCAAGAGCTTCTATCGAGCTTGAGTATGAGGCAAAATCATCAAGCGAGAAGTGTATGCCAAGCTCTTTATATTTTCTCACATAAATTTCTAAAATTTCTAAATTTGTAGCTGTTGCAGCGTCGATAACATCGATGATAAGCCCAGTTGGATCAAGGCTTTTATCCTCATCAAATATCGCTTTAAATTTATGCCAAAATTCCTCCGTAAAGAGCTTTTTAACGCTTAAATTTACGCGGACCTTTGCGCTTATACCATTTTCTAGCCACATCTTTCTAGCTAAAAGCGCCTCTTTTATCGTAAATAAAGCGATATTGCTCGATGCGCTACTTGTCTTTATAAGTGGTAAAAAGTCGCTTGGATAGATGATCTCGCCATCTTTTCTCCATCTAATAAGCGCTTCAAAACTTAAAGTCTCGCCCGTGCTAAAGCTGATCTCTGGTTGAAATTCTAAAAACATCTCACCAGCGTCAAGCGCTTTTAAAATTTTTGAGCCATCTTCGTATTGGCTCTTAAAATAGACATCTTTTTTCGCATCAAATGTATAGCTTCTGTTTTTGCCGCTTATCTTGGCTTGATACATCGCCCAGTCGGCTCTTTGTAGCACATCATCAGCTCCAAGCTCACTATCAGCCAAGGCTATGCCTACGCTAGCGCTTGCTTTTAGTTTTAGCTCGTCTATCTTTACTTCATCTGAAGCTAGCCTTAGCATATTTTGCGCTATCTCATAGACTTCACCTAAATTTTCGTAGTTTATGACGCCTACAAACTCATCTCCGCCTATCCTTGCAAAGATATTTTTGCCATTAAACATAGCGCCTATCTTTTCAGAGATAGCTACTAGAAATTTATCGCCTATTTGGTGGCCGAAGTTGTCATTTATGCTCTTAAAATCATCCATATCAAGGTAGATGACGGCTATTTTTTGTTCATTTTTTTGTATGAGAGAATTTAGCTTGTTGTAGAGTAAAAATCTATTTGGTAGCTTTGTGAGTGGATCGTGATATGCGATAAATTCTAGATATTTTTCATTTTGCGCTTCGTTATTTGCAAGCATTGCTAGCATGATGTAGCCAGTTTTTTTCTCATTCGCATCGATAAGCGGTAAAATTTCTATGACTTCAAGCTTGCTTTTGTTTTTATTATTTTCGCTCCAAACCTTGCCACTCCACGAGCCACCTTGGTTTATAGTCTCTATGATCTGGTGTTTTATATCGCTTAAGCCTTGCTTTATAAAGGTGATATCTTTTAGATATACGCTATCTTTTGCGCCCGCACTTTCAAAAAATGCGTCATTTGCGTCAATGACCCTCATCTCCTCATCAAGCAAGACGACCTCTTCTTTGCTAAATGAGAAAATTTTTGCAAGCAGGTCTTGGCAGACAAAGAAGCTATCTTCTAGGCTAAGGTCTCTTAATGTGCCTTTTATCAAGCTTACTTCGCCAAATTCGTCGTATTCAAGCGCTTTTGCCCTTAGTCTAAAGTGTAAAATTTCTTTATCTATACTGTAAAGCTTGATATCTTTTATGTATGTTTGAGCATCTCTTAAGCTCTCAAAAAAGCTATAAAAACTATCAAACTCATCGACAAAGACCGACTTTGCTTGCTCGAAATTTAGAGTGCTTTGCGTGCCAAGAATTTTACTTAGCTCGTCTGAGATGTTGAGCATGTCGCTTCTTTTATCCCAAGTAAAGACATTTGCCTCACTCGCCCAAAGCAGCGCCTTGCTCTCTTTGCTTTGTTTTTCAAATCTCTCTTGAAGCTTTAGCATATCGCTAAGATCGGTAAATGAGTAGATGACCTTTTGCTCATCTGCATCGATAAATTTAGCCTTTATCTTAAATGGAATTTTCTTTCCGTAAGCGTTTGTCATATTTGCTATGAAATTTAGCTCTTCATTTTTAAAGCTTGCTTGCAAAAAGGCTTTTTTACTTGCTAGCACGGCAGCTTTAAAGCTATCAAAATCCTCGCTTGCGATGATATCTTCTAAATTTATGAGACCTTGGCTTTGGACGTTAAAAATTCTCTCGACATTGTTTGTGCTTTGGATGATCAAAAATGGCTCTTGTGCCGAAGCGATAGCGATGACATTTGGCGATAAAAAGACGTAGCTTTTGATGATATCGTCGTTTCTTTGCGTCATCTTTTCTTGAGTGATATCTTTTATGAGTATGAAATTTAGCCTTGTGCTTTCTAGCTCAAAGCTACTTTGGGTCGCTAAAACATCGATTATCTCGCCATTTTTACGCCTTAGCTTAGCTTCATAAGATAGATCATTATTGATAGCGTTTTCTCTATTTTCTGCTAAATTTTTAGACTCTTCTTCAAGTAGCTCTTTGATATTTAGATCTGCTACGTCATCTTTTTTGTAGCCTAGATTTTCTAAAAGAGCGTTGCTAATGTCCGTGATGACGCCAGTATAAGCGTCATAGACCACGATCTTTAAAAAGCTCTTTTCAAATACATAGCCAAATCTACTCTCGTAGCTTTGTGCCGTCTCGTAAGCTTTATCTCTATCTTCGTAGAGTTTTTTGATGCTGTTGTTTAGCGAGGTAAATTCTTTTATGTCAAATTCTTCATCAGTTGGCTTACTTTTATCTGCTGCAAAAAGAGTGATTCTAGTAAATGGAGAGAGAATTTTATCTTTTATATATGAGTTATCACGTAGCCAAAGTATGCTAAATGCGACAAAACAGAAAAACGAAAGCACGACTAGAACCAGCTGGATAAAGATCTGTGCCTGCCTGCTAGAGCCTGTTATGACAAATAGCTTTTGCTCTTCTAGGTAGCTGATCTTGTAAAAATTCATATCCTTTAGTATAAAAATGATCTTGTCAGCTTTAAACTCGCCACCTTGCGAGATGTATTTGTTAAAGTCCTCTTTTATAAATTTTCTATAAAACTCATCTCTTGAGAGGTTGCCATCTTTATCGACCAAAAAGACGTATGCGGCCAAATTTTTGTTATAGCCTGTATCGACCCTATTTTTTAAAAGGTTTGGATTTAACTGGGCGAGAATTTTATTGCCATTTTTTAGCCCGTAAGCTATGTAGATATCTTTAAAGCGTCTATTTTTGTAAAATCTATCAGAGAGCCTAAACTCGCCTGCTTTGATATCTGAAAACCACGAGATATCGTAGTTGTGTAACTCAAAAGCGCCATCAAATTTACGCTCATAAAGCAAGGAGTTATCTTTTGCTATCACGTAAAAAGCGGCGTAAAATTTACTTACAACAGTATCTTCATAAAATGGCTCTACGCCGTTTGCAATGAGTCTTGCCTTTGTGGTGATATTGTCTTTTACCTCTACAAATGTATTGACGATATTGTTTCTAGTGATTAAATTTAGCGTTGAAATTTCATATTTTATATCGTTTATGCCAGCAAATATGACAAAAAGTGCAAGAAAGATGAAGGCAAAAAGAAGTAGTGCTATCTTTACATAGAACCTCTTAAAAATCTGCAAAACTGGTTTAGCGCTATTTTTTTGCATTAAATTTAAGCCTCGCTTTTTAAAACTAGCCATGATTTTAACGCAAATTTACTTTTTTTAGCTTATAAAATGCCTTTTTGTTTAAATTTAAAGAGATCACAGGGCTTTTGCCCCGTGAGTTAGTAGATCCAAGTAACTACTTCAGCTCTTTGTCTGCGTAGTTTTTCAGGTTGTGGGTTTAGGCGGTAGCCAAATGGCACTACGATAGCCACTCTTTTTTCGCTCTCATCAAGGCCTAAAATTTCATTTAAAGCGTGTCTGTCAAAGCCTTCGATCGGGCAGCTGTCAATCCCAAGGCTAGCGGCTGCGTTCATCATATTTGTCGCAGCTATCATGCACTGCTCGTGTGACCACTGAAAGGTTAGCTCGTCGTCATTTTTGAAATTTGATAGCAAAAAGTCGTGATAAAATTTCTGCCTTGCAGCGATAGCTTCGGGGTCTTTATCAGCCCTTCTAGCGATCATTTTATCGATATAGCTACTGCCAACTTTTACCTCTTTGATCTTAGCTAAGATGACAACCAAATGCGAGCAAGAGGTGATTTGCACTTGGTTCCACGAAACGGCTTTTATCTTCTCTCTAAGCTCTTTGTTTTGCACAACCAAAAAGTCCCACTGCTCAAGCCCAGTCGAGCTTGGGCTTAGCCTGCCAGCCTCTAGGATAAAGTCAAATTCGCCAGCACCTATCTTTTTGCTCTCATCAAAAATTTTACAAGCGTGACGAAATTTTAAAATTTCAAGATAGTTCATCATATCTCCTTTGTTAAATTTCTTGACATTATAAAGCGACTAGGTAAATTAAAAGAAATTTAGCCAGACTTTAGCTGGCCTTAAAATAGGCTAAATTTAGCCTAGAGTTAGTTTAAAAATATATCAAACTCGCCTTTTTGTATCGCCTCTGCGATGATGGCTGAGCGCTCATAGCCAACCTCTTTTAGGCGATTTAGAGCTAGGCTCGCATCGTTCTCGCTAACAGCTAGCAAAAGTCCGCCAGAAGTTTGCGCGTCAAAAAGCAAGATATCAGCCTCTTTGCTCACAAAATGCTTTGCAAATTCGCGGTTTTTGTAGCTTCCCTCTGGGATGATGCCCATATCGGCAAATTCTTTCGCACTTGCGATCACTGGCACATCTTTTTCAAAGACGTTAAAGCTGATCTTATCGTTTAACATCTCGCTTAAATGCCCTAAAAATCCAAATCCAGTCACATCGGTAGCGGCATAAACCTTGATGCCACTTAGTGCTTTTAGAGCATAGAAATTTAGCTGAGCCATGATGCCTGCGACCTCATTTATCTGCTCCATGCTTAGTAGATCGGCCTTGATCGCTGTGCTTAAGATGCCGCTGCCAAGAGGCTTTGTAAGGATCAAAACGTTACCAACTTCTGCTGTGTTGTTCGCCCAGAAATTTTGTGGGCTCACCTTGCCAGTCGCGCTTAGCCCATAATACATCTGCTGCGTCTCTATCGTGTGTCCGCCAACGATGACGCCGCCACACTCTCTTACTTTATCGGCTCCACCTTGCAAAATTTCACCTAAAATTTCAGGTGCAAGGTTGCAGCTATCAAAGCCCACGATATTTAGGGCGTTTATCACCTCACCGCCCATCGCAAAGACGTCGCTTAGGCTGTTTGCAGCAGCGATCTGGCCGTAGATAAATGGGTCATTGACTACTGGCGTGATAAAGTCAAGCGTCTGAACGAGTGCCAGATCGTCTGAGAGCTTAAAAACGCTCGCATCTTCGTTTGAGCCGATGCTTGAGAGCAGGTTTGGATGAGATAAATTTAAACTACTAATCGTTTTGTGAAGACCCGACGGGTCAAGCTTAGCAGCTCAACCAGCGGCTTTAACGAACTGCGTAAGCTTTTTGTCGTGATAGATCATAGTTTGATTTGCTCATGAGTTGAGAGTATGTCGATGATCTCATAAGCGTTTGAAATTTCGCCAACTGCAAGATCGCTTACTAGTTTATAAGCCTCCAAGCAGCTTCCGCAGCTTAAAATTTGAACGCCAGCAGCTTCAAGATCTTTAAGTGGCTTAAAGCTTGGATGTGAGCGGTTTGTTGTCATCTTAACGGCGTTATTTACGCAGATTATTATCTTTGGTTTTTTCTCTACTTGAAGAAGTGCGCCTAGGAATTTTGATAGCAAATTTATGCCAACTTCGCCGCTACCTGCGCGCTCTTCGTTTAGATAGAGCACTTTTTCATTTTTTGGTGTTATGTCGCAGACAAATTCATCAAAATTTGTAAGCTCAAGTGCGCTTTTGCCCTTGATGGCTAAAATTTTAGTCTCATTGCCATTGCTTTCTAGACTAAATTCTATATTTTGATTTCTCAAAAATCTTGAGATATTTTCTTTTGGAGCTAGGGCATTTACGATGATCTCTAAGCTCTCTCCCTCATTTAAACCCTCAAGTGCGTTTTTAGTCATGATGACTGGTTTTGGACACTCTAAATTTCTACAATCAATTGTTCTTGTCATTGTTTTTCCTTTGTGATTAGTATTTCAAACCTTGAAACTGATTTTGGATTATAGCTAAAAAATATTAATTTTTTAAAAGGATTTGTGCTGTGAAATTTGCTATAAAAGAGAGTTTGACCCTGCGCAAGTCGCAAGGTCAAGGCTAGTTATTTTAAATTTGTGTAAGATTTTTCGTAGTCAGATACTGGGATTTTGTTTTTCTTAACAAGCTCTTGATACCAGTAGTGGTGAAGTACATAAACCTCTTCTTCTTCTTTATATCCAGTGATCATCGACCAGATAGCGCCATGGATAGCGATCGCAGCCATATAGATATGAACTAGGAAAAATACCGCACAGACGATGCCAAGGCAGTTGTGGATAACGACGCTATATCTTAAAAGCTCGATCTGTGATATGCCAAGCCAAGTAGCGACTGCTGGCTCTTTGAAGTCTTGAAAATACATAATCGCACCTGTGATGATCATCACGATACCACCAGGGATAGCGATCCAGTACCATGCCTTTTGACCAGCGTTAAATTTACCAGCAGGAACTGGTCTTTTCTTCTTTGATAGATAACCACCAACTATCAACATCCATCTGATGTCATACACTGCTGGGAGCATTCTTTTTGTCCAGCTAAAGAGCATCGGTAGCACAGATATAGCAAAGATCACAGTTGCTATCTCGTGCAAGTATCTACAGAAACGCACAAATGTGCCACCACCTAGCTCTGCACCCCACATGATGATGATACCAGTTGGCACCAAGATGATCCAAGAGATCGCTGCTAGAGCGTGAGCTATACGTATAAATACTGAAAAAGCAAGCACTTTTTTGCCCTCGTGACTAAAGTGTTTTGGTCCGATGATCAAGAAGTGTAGCACGAACGCCCCGATAACAGCTAAGATGATAGAAAGTGCAGCTATCGCGAAGTAGTCGTTGCCTTGTATAAAAGTAAATATCGGGCCCCAGCCATGCTCATAAGGCTTGATATTTTCTATCCTCTGTGCTGCCCAAATGGTGCTGTCATATTGATTGACACCAGTTGGTCCTTCAATGGCCATTGCCGCAACAGACAATGTAAAAAGTAGAGTAAGAATTCTCGTCATTTTATTCCTTTATTTGCTAAAGCTTAAATGATTTAAGCTTTGGTTAAATATGCTAAAATCACACAGCTATGCCGTTTTGTGGCTATTATATCAGAGCTAATCACAAGCAAACCTTAGCAAAAAAGATTACTAAAAATTTTATAAAAAACATTTAAGTTTTGTTAATTTTTAGCATTTTTGATCTGAAAATTTAGCTAAAATAAAGCCAAATTTTAGCCGAAAAAGGACCGCAATATGTATCTTTTTTGCCTTATATTTGATGAGTACGAGACGCTTGATCTCATGGGGGCAGTGGAGTTTTTGGCAAGGGTGCCCGAAATGAAGATAAGCTACGTCTCGTTTGATGGTGGGATGAAAAGAAGCAAGCAAGGCTTTAAAATAAAAACAAAAAAGCTTAGTAAGATGCCAAAAGAGAGCGTTTTGCTACTCCCTGGAGGTCAGGGCACAAGGACGCTTGTAAATGATAGTGAGTTTATCTCAAGACTTAAAGAGTGTGTTTTGGCATCTCAAATTTGCCTAAGCGTATGCACTGGCTCAGCGCTCATCGCTCGCACTGGAGAGCTTGACGGACTAAAGGCTACCTCAAATAAAAGATCGCTTGAGTGGGTAAAAAGTTGCGGCGAGGCGGTAAAATGGCAAGAGCGCGCTAGATGGGTGAGGGCAGGTAAATTTTACACAGCTTCAGGCGTGGCTGCAGGCATGGATATGGCGCTTGGCTTTATAAGTGATCATTTTGGCAAGGAGCTAGCCCAAAAGATCGCAAACGAGACCGAATACAACTGGCAAAAAAGCTCAAAGATAGATAAATTTGCCAAAATTTATGGGTATTAAATTTAAGGTGGCTCTCAAGCTATTTGCAAATTTGCTAAATTTAACGGCTAAATTTATTAAAAACCAAAACAAAATATCTTTAATGGAAGTAAATTTACTGATATTAAATTTAAAGTAGCTCATAAAACTAGCTGCAAATTTGCCAAATTTAGCAAGTTTAAATTTTAAAAAATAGTTTCAAGATAAATTTGTAGAAATTAAATTCAACCCATCTTTTCATACAAAAGCAAAGCCAGAAAAGTTTTAGAATTTAAATTTATGCAGCTCAAAGCCATTTTGGCAAAATTTACAGGGCAGATAAATTTGACCTAAATTTAAAAAGCCAAATTTACCTTCAAAAACTAAGCCTAGTTTCTGCGCCTATACTCTTCGTATCCAAATTCACGGATCATTTTAACCTCGCCATTTTCTTTTAAAAGCAGAAGATCAGGCAGTTTTATGCCGTTAAATGTCGTGTTTTTCACGATGGTGTAGTGAATTTGATCTTCAAATATGACGCGGTCGCCAATTTTAAGCTCGCTATCAAATTTATACTCCGCGTCGCCCGCTTCAAGTCCCACTATATCGCCAGCTAGGCAGGTATTACCGCCAAATCTATAAGCGAATTTACCATTTTCACTCTCGCCTCTAACGGCTGGGCGGTAAGGCATGAGCACGGTATCTGGCATGTGCGCCTCGGCTGAGGTGTCAAGGATGGCGATATCTTTCTCGTTGTGCACGATGTCAAGCACGCTGCTTATCAAAAAGCCAGTCTGCCAGCCCACGGCTTCGCCTGGCTCCAGATAGACCTCTACGCCGTATTTTTCGCGAAAGCGCCTAATTATCTTTATAAGCAGCTCCACGTCGTAATCAGCTCTCGTGATATGGTGGCCGCCGCCCATATTTATCCACTTCATCTTTGGGGTAAACTCGCCAAATTTCTCCTCAAACGCCTCTAGCACGGTCTGCAAGCTGCTAGCACTCTCCTCGCAAAGCGCGTGAAAATGAAGCCCCGTGATGCCTTCAAGAAGCTCTGGCTTAAAATTTGCTCTCGTGATGCCAAGCCTGCTAAATTTAGCGCATGGGTTGTAGCTATCAGTTGGGGCGAGCGAAACCTCTGGATTGACCCGCAGGCCGCAGATAACGCCATTTTGCAGGGCAATGCCCTTAAATTTTTGCCACTGAGCAAAAGAGTTAAATGTGATGTGTTTTGAAATTTTTAAAATTTCATCAAAGTCCTCATCTTTAAAGGCTGGGCTATACGTGTGGATCTCGCCTTTTACGTATTCGCTTGCAAATTTAGCCTCATGAAGCCCACTGCAAGTAGCTCCGTCAAGATATGAGCCCACCATATCCATCACTCCACTAAATGCAAAGCCTTTAAGTGCAACTAAAATTTTAGCTCCGCTTTGCTCTTTTACATACTTTAAAAGCTCTAAATTTTTACGAACCTTTGCCTCTTCGCAGACGTAGGCTGGGGTTTTTATGCTTTTTAAAATTTCGTTCATATTCTATCTCTTTTGTAAATTTTCAAATAAGTATATCTAAATTTATTTTTAAGTAAAATCAGCAAAAATTTCAAAGGATAAAATGTGGTAGAGATCGAATTTCTTGGGCCTATCGGGCTTGAGAGTATAAAAGTAGAAGCAAAAAATTTAGGCGAGGTAAAAGCGGCTTTAAGCGAGAAAGAAGAGCTTAAAAAGTGGCTAAATATCTGTGCTGTGGCTGTAAATGACGAGATCGTAAGCGATATAAATTTCGCTCTTAAATCAGGTGATAAAATTTCTATCTTACCGCCAGTTTGTGGAGGCTAAGATGCAAATTTATAATGGTAGCTTAGACGTTCAAAGCATCACAAACGAGTGGTATGATAAATTTAAAGATAGAAACTGCGGCGCGCTCATCACTTTTGTAGGCATAGTAAGAGAAGAGGGTGGTATTTCGGCGCTTAGCTTTGATATATATGAGCCGATCCTTAAAAAATGGCTAGATGCTTGGCAAGAGCGAGCAAAAAAAGAAAATGCCTACGTGCTCTTTGCTCACTCAAAAGGCGATGTGCCAGTGCATACGAGCTCTTATGTAGCTGGAGTTGTTAGCCCTCAAAGAAAGGTCGCGCTAAGGCTAATAAATGAGTTTGTCGAGGACTTTAAGGCAAATGCGCCGATCTGGAAATACGACGTGATAAATGGCGAGAGAATTTACGCCAAAGAGCGCAGCCAAGCGATAAATGGTGCCGGACTTTTGGCATAAAAAGGGCAAAAATGATAACCAAAGAGAGTAAAAAAGATGTTTTTTGGGCGCTATCCTTTGGGCTTGGGCTATTTGTCTTTAGCATCGCTAGCTACTTTTATCTTGATCTTGGCACGCCCTCTCTTTTTGGTGTCATCGTTGGCGCAGTTTCAACCTTTTTTTGCGTGAGAAAGATCTTGCAAAACAACTTTTTTGAGATAGATGATGATGGATTTGTCATAAAAAAAGGCTCAAAAAATATCAAATTTTTCTTCAAAGATATCGACGAGATCGCCATTAAGAGCTTTGGCGATAAGAAAAAAGTCGATGCGCTAAGTGTTAAATTTAGAAAAAATCGTCTCGATAGAGATGTGTGTTTTGGACTAGTGCAAGCACTTGGCGATGATATGATCGTCATTTTTGACAGATATGAGCTTTCACAATTTACACTTTCAAAAGAGCTTCGAGATAGACTAGCTAAATTTAAAGATAGGGCGTAAAAGCTTTTTAATTCGTGTAACTTTCAAGTTTTTCGTGGTCGATAATGAGAAATTCGTGCGGTGTGATCTTTCTGATGATGTCGTCTTTGATAAGCTCATTAAAGGCTGTTGAGGCGCTTTGGCGCTTTAGACCAACAAAGCTTGAGAGCACTTTTAGAGAAAATGGCAAAAATACATATTGGTAGCCATTTTGTTTTAGATCTTGCTCATTTGCAAGCTCGATCAAGAAATTTGCGATCCTGCCCTTTGCGTCCTCAAAAAGTATCGACTTTGTGATCTGGCGTTGCACGATGATGGTGTTTAGTGTGGTTGTTAGGATCTCGCTTGCAGCTTTTGGATTATGTAAAATTTCACCTATTTTATCCAGTCTAATGACGTAAATTTGGGCATCTTCAAGCACTTCAAAGGCGCAGTTATCATCGAGTATGGCGATGTTGTTTTTTTCTAAATGATAAAGGATAAATTCCTCGCCATCTTCAAAAAATGAGAGCTTTGCTGAGCCGTTTTTTAAGATGATGATCTCGATATCTTCGGTGTAGACCGTGCTTGTTTTTGGCAGCTCTTTAAACTCAAATTTCTCCAGTTCATCTTGTGTTAAGATATCTAAAATATGCGTTTGTAAAAGCCCTAAGCGTGATTTTTTCATCTTTCTCCCAAAAAAGTGTAAGGGCTGATTTTACTTTATAAAGCATTTAAATAAGTTGAAATTTCTCTTTTTTGGTGTTATTTTTTTTCAAAGTCTTTTAAAAATAGTGATAAATTTAGGGGTTTGGCTGCATAAATTGCAACCAAATTTTAAAAGCCGTGGAGCTCTTTTATCTTCTCATCTATCGGTTTTTTGTGTCCATCTTTTGTCACACTAACATAGGTCGCGATGGCACTTGTGACGTGTATAGTCTCTCTAAAACCACCGTCATTTAGTCTAAGTGCAGTCACTTCTATCTGCGTTGTTATCGATGTTTTGCCAACTGCGATGATCTTTGCGTAGCAGCTTAGCACGTCGCCAACAAAGACAGGTTGCTTAAATATGATCTCTTTCATAGAAATTGTCACAACTCGCTCAGGCGAAATTTCTCTAGCTGCCTGAGCACCTGCAAGGTCGATCTGACTCATTATCCAGCCGCCAAAGATATTGCCAGCTGAGTTTGTATCTTTTGGTAGCATAACTTGCTTGATGCGCGGCTCGCCAAAGTCTTTTAAAATGTCCATTTTTTGCCCTTTAGATCTTAAATTTTTGGTAAATTGTAGCAAATTTTAATGGCTTTATGCTAAAATCCTGCAACTTTAAGGGATGAAAAGATGAATGATTTTAAAAGACTAAATGAACTTACAAAAGAGCAAAAATCCAAGCTAAACGCGATTTATAAAAATTTAGATGACAAGATCATAACTGAAGCTGTGAAAATTTGCGCCCTTGCTGGCACGCCGAGCCAAAAACTAGCCATTGCAAGAAGGATCATAGACCTAAAAGTAGACCCACTTCAAAATGAGCTAAAAAAGCTAAATTTAGGCGAGGACGAGCAAAAACGTGTGCTAAATTTGATCTACGGCTACGTTAGAAATTTATATGAAAATTTACACTCAAAGCTTATAAAAAAGGCACGTGATGAGCAAATTTTAGACCCGTTCTATCAAGCCTTTGTTGAGGCTATGCACGAGCTTGGGCTTAGTCTAAATGCGTGGCAAATTTCATGGCAAGAAAAGATAATAGATACCACAAATAAAGAGTTTGAAGCTAAATTTAAAGATTTAGGCGAGGCAAATGAGTTTATCACTAAAAACGGCTTATTTCAGTGTGACGCTAACGGCGTAAGGGCTGATAGAACGTATGGTGCTGTTTGCAAAGAGGGCGAGAAATTTAGCTTTTTGCCTTACGCGCTTGCCTTTAAAGATGAGGTTAGAGAGCTTAAAAAAGTATTTGTAAAAAATCTTGAAAATTTAAGAAATTTAGCCCAAAATGACGAGCAAAAATCCTACGTAAAATACCTTGAAAAGCTGCAAAACGCCTTTTGTGAGGAGGATAATGCTAAAGTGATAAACGCTTGGCAAGAGGCCGAGATAGCGTGGATGGAGGTAAAAGGAGCACTTCAGCCAGGCCATCCGCTGGAGTACTACGAGGATGCCTACACGCACGCAGTCGCACTTGAGTGGGACATCAGGCTGGTTGATAGCGAGGGCATTGACGAGCTTAAATTTAAAGAAAAAGTAGCAAAAACTTACAAAAGCGTTTGCGAAAAGATCAAATTTGATAACGCCGAGACAAACAAGGCAGTTAGCGAAAATATCGCTAGAACGCAGCTTTATATAAGCGTGCCGATGATCTATTACGCAGCGGAGCTAAACGGGCTTTTTAGCGCTCAAGTCGTGCCAAATGATGAGAGCGTGAGCGCAAAATGCGGCAAGAAAATTTTTGCCTTTGTAAATCACGTCTATGAGGGCGCAAAGGCAAAGCCTTTTATGAAGCTTGGGGCTGAAATTTTTAGCAAGGAATTTTTGGATTTTGGTAGAGAAATTTTATTTTTAAAGCCAAAAATTTGGAAAAAAGTATATGAAATTTCAACGATCGGTCATGAGTTTGGCCACATCCTCTTTATCGGGCTTGATACTGAGATGAGCATGAATAAAAGTGGCGTCTTTAAATTTATAGAAGAGTATAAGGCGACGACTGGCGGACTGGTAAATTTCTTCTTGCACGAAGAGGCGGAGTATAAAATGGCCGTCTTTCACGAGCTAATAGCCCGTGCGGTTGGTCTTATCGCGTGGCGAAAGGTCGATGAGGTGAGGGCTTATTACTGCGAGGGGCTCATACATCTTAGCCTGCTTTTTAGGGCTGGAGTGCTTAAATTTGATGGCAAACTAAGCGTGGATATGAGCGAGCAAGCCTACTTTAAATTTAAAGAAATTTGCTTACAAAACTACTTCGAGCTAGCGCAAACATACGCCAAAAAAGCTGATGCGAGTACGTTTTTGGAGAAATTTTGCCAAAAAGATGAGCTAAGCTATCTGCCAAAAGATGAAGAGTGCAAGAAATTTGTTGAGCATTTTTACGCTAGGTACGAGGCTATCGGCAACGACGTCGATGATAGCGGCGAGTGGCAAAGGTGGCAAAAGCTAACCCAAGAAGCGGAGAGTGGCCGTGCTTGATAGGATAACAAATTTTCACAACGGCTCGTTTTTATTTATATTTGCCCTAATTATTGCTTATTTTTTTGCTATTTATCTGGGTGATCAGCTTTATCTGACGGCTATATCGGTCGGCACTGATGTAGTGATCGCCTTGTTTTTGTTCTTTTTGCTAAAAAGTAGTAGAAATTTAAACTCATACTGGACCTATGTATTTTTAGCTATCGCGAGCTGGGCGCTGGCTGATATCCTTTTATTGCTTTATGATAGATCGCTTCTTATGCCAGGAAACATCTCCCGCACGGATCTTATGCAAATTTTATATTTGATCCCATTTTTTATGTTTCTTGTATCTGCCATTGCTTTTTTTGCAAAAATTTTAAAAAGAGTGATATGGCAGCAAGTCGTGGTAGATGCGCTTGCTTTGATGCTTATAACGGTTAGTTTTTTTTGGTTTGTAGTTTTTGATAGAAGTCTAGCAGTGGTGCTTAATAAAGAATTCGTGACTAGCCTTTCATACATCATAATGGATATTTTTATCTTTTGCTTTGTCTTTGTTGTCGCATTTTCACTAAATTTTGTATCAAAAAAACCAATTTTTAGCTATAAAAGAGTTAGCCTACTTTTATATTTATTAGCCTTGCTTATCATTTGCATTTGCGACGCATACTACTCATCAAAGGCCTATTTGACACATGGCGGCACAAATGTTCATTACGAGTTTTTCTTTAAAGTTGCATTTTTTATTATATTTGTAGCTTGCTTGCACCTAAAGGAAAACGAGGCAAATATCAAGATAAGAAGCTACAGAAAAGACTATACAAGGGCGCTTATATATAAATTTGTCACCTTGCTTTTCATCTCTTTGCTTTTTTTGGGAGCTGCTAATACAGATAAAATTTACTCTGTATGGATAGTCTTTCTACTTATGGTTTTGCTAGCCTATGCAGCGCTAATTTATAGTATCTCAAGCACAGTTGCTATGAGGGATCTAGCTAGATCTGAAAGGCATATCATCGCTAAACTAGATGAAGAGATCCAAGATAGTCTAAGAGAGCTTGAAGAGAAAAACGAGCGCTTAAGGCAGCTTAGCGAATTTGACTCACTCACTGGGCTTTTAAATAGGCAGTCATTTTTAAGCAAACTATCAGAGATGATAAAGACTAAAGCGCTTGGAGAAAAGATAGATATTTATAGCATCGACATCAACCACTTTAAAGCTATAAACGATTCATACGGTCACTACGTGGGCGATGAGGTGCTTTTAAAACTTTCTAAAAATATCAAAGCTATCTTGCCAGAAGGTGCTATCATCTCAAGGTTTGGCGGTGATGACTTTATGATAGTTTTAAAGCAAAAAAATGAGGGGCATTATAGAGAATTTTTATACTATCTGCTAAACATCATAGCCGAGCAAATCTCAGTTGGCGACTATAAAATAGCTCTTGGAGCAAAGGTTGGCGTTAGCTCAACGCAAACAAGTGAAATTTTAGCTGATGATCTCATCATGCAAGCTGGAGCCGCACTTGATGCAGCTAAAAGAGATGTCAATACAAAATATGTCTTTTACGATGATATAAAAGAGATCATTCAGGAGAAAAACTACATCGAAATTTTGCTAAATTCTATGAATTTTGATGAGGAATTTAGCCTAAATTTCCAGCCGCAGTATCTGCTAAATGGCAAAAAGATAATAGGTGCTGAGGCTCTTATAAGGTGGAACTCTCCGGTAAAAGGCTTTGTAAGTCCGGCTAAATTTATCCCAGTTGCTGAGCAAAGCTCTATCATAAATACAATAGGAATATGGGTGGCAAAAGAGGCCATAAGGCAGATGAGCTACTGGAACAAAAAGTATGGCATCAGCCTAAAAGTTGGCATCAATATCTCGCCAAAACAGGTTGATAATGTAAATTTTGCATCGGACATCTTTGGCTATGTTGAAGAATTTGGCATGGATCCAAAGTGCGTTGATATCGAGCTTACAGAGGCAAGCCTCGTCAATGCCGAAGAGATCATGCAAACAGTCTTAAAGAAATTTTCAGATAAAGGCATGAGCATCTCGATCGATGACTTTGGCACCGGCTTTTCATCGATGAACTACATCAAAAAGTATCCGCTAGATAGGCTAAAGATCGCAAAAGAGCTAGTTGATAATATCGCTATAAATGAGATCGATAGAGACGTTGTAAAAAGCGTTATAACGCTAGCTAAAAATATCGAGCTAAAGACGATCGCTGAGGGTGTTGAAGATGAAACTCAGCTTGAAATTTTAAGAGAGCTAGGCTGCGATGAGATACAAGGTTATTTCTGGGGTAAGCCGATGAACGCTAAAGACTTTGAAGAGCTCATAAGAATCACGCTTGATCACATCTAAGCTTGTAAATTTACAAGCTTAGCCCATAACGCTTTTGTAGTCTAAATTTTCAAAAAGTAGTAGCTCTTTTTTGCTTTCTTTTATAAGCGCTTTTACTAGTTCTGAGGTCTCTTTGTTTTTTGGCAAGACAAGGTGGATTTTTTCATTTATAAAGATGACAAAGATATTTTTAAGCTCGTAAATTTCACTTACATCTTTTATGTCAAAAATTTCATTTTCTTTTGGCTCATTTTCGTAAAATGCCAAATTTTTCTCATCTACTTCAAAGATCATCTCTTTTTTAAAGTCTGAAATTTCTAAGCTTTTTAGCACCGATTTTCGTCTATTTTTTAAAAAAATCGGATAAAAAATGATCCAAAAAATAGCAAAAATGACGCCGATAATAGTAAAAATTTTGGTTTTTAAAAGCATATCAGCGACAAATCCAGCTATAATAGCCTCCGTAAAAATCATAAAAACATTTATAAAATACTGTTTTCTAGCCTTTTTTGAGAAAAATAGATTAAATGCTTGGTAGTCTATTAAATTTTCTCCAGATAAGACGATATTACATTTCATAATAAACCTTAAAAAAATTTGCAAAATTATAACTAAAAATAAGGTTTGAAACAGAATAAACAATGGAGAGAAACATTTTTTTTACGTCAAATTCGTCACTTATCGTAAGACAAAAACAAATTTTCTATGCCGTTATAGCTCTTTTTATATTTTCTCAGTTTGCCGGCATCTTAAACTATAAAATTTTTGAAAATTTGTTGATATTTTTTGGCTTTGGTCTTGTAGTTCTTGGTATCTACATCTCTATGAATAGATCAAAGCTTAAAGCTATGCACTGGCTTGCTGCATGCTTTGGGGTCTTTCTTTGGACGATTATTGATGCCATTAGAAGCGTAAATGAAGACTTTCTTTTAAGAAGCAAAGAGCAAATTTCTTATCTTGATTTTTTTGATCTGCTCCCTATGTTTTTACTATTGGCCGCTGTTGGTATATTTTTTGTGGTCAAATTTATAGCCAGTGATAAAAAGATCCTAGTTCTAGCCGATAGCTTTAATGTCCTTTTGCTAGTTTTCACGCTTGCTTATTGCATTGTTGGCGATATGGGCGATTTTGATATATTGATCCATCCTAAAAGCCCTAGCGAGCTTGCTGCTAGCATTGCTATTTTTGTAAATTTGTCTATTTTATTCATCGCTCTTAGTGAAATTTTTAATAGCAACCATCTTTACATTAGACATAGCGGCTTTTTCTTGATAATCGCAAGTGCGATTTTTACGCTATTAAATTTATATGTTTTTTATAATGAGCTTATAAACAAAGGGCATGACTTTACTCTGCACTCTATCTATCTTGTGCCATTTTTTCTCTTGATGCTTGGAGCTTTTTACCTAAGGGGCGACAACAAGCGTATAAGCGCAGCAGATGTTGGCATAAAAACAACATCTAAGCTCGTGCCTATCATTTCAGCTGCACTAATACTTATAAAAGCCGACCTCTCATCTTATGTCGATCTACTTATAATTTTTGTTATTGTAGCTGGAGCGGTCATTAGCTATTTTATGAAAGTGCTTGATCAAAGCGAAGAGATATATAATGCAGAGCAAAATTTACATGATGCTAAAAACAAAGAGAAGCACCTAAAGACAAACGAACTTGAGATGATAAATTTAAGTTTAGAGGGCGTATCTGAAAAAGACTATCTAACCTCTCTTGGCAACAGAGACTCATTGTTAAATGAACTTAAAGGTATGTGTAGCGTTTTGGGCGAGAAGCAAGAGATCGCAGTTTATTATATAAATATAAGTCGCTTTAAAAATATAAATACCTCTTACGGACATGAGGTTGGCGATAAAATTTTAAAAGCAGTAGCAAAGCGCATACGTGAAGCGTGTAATAGACAAGAGGTCACCGCAAGGATCGGCGCTGATGAGTTTATCGTGCTTTCAAAAATGGAAGAAAATAGCCACACTAAGCGTATGAAGCTTGGTATGGAGCTAAGAGATACGATAGAAAAACCTTTGCAAATAGATAAGTATCACTTTGCGATTAAGAGTGTCGTTGGTATCCACGTAGCAACAAGAGATAACATCAGCGATCCTAGAAATATCATCAAAAAAGCCGATATGGCGATGTACTACGCTAAGCAAAATCCAGCTAAAAACCCAATGGTTTATAATAATGAGATAGATAGCGAGATACAACAAAGCTCAAACATAGAGATAGCTCTTAAAAAAGCAAATTTACAAGAGGATTTTGAGGTATATTTTCAGCCGATCTATGACATTAAAAATTTAAAGATCATCTGCGTAGAAGCGCTACTTAGATGGCAGTCAAAAGAGTATGGACAAAAAGAGGCTGGCGAGTTTATGGATATAGCTAGCTTAAATAGCGACATCTTAAATGACATCTGCACGCTTGCTGTATCAAAAACAGTAGAGCAAGCCGTAAGATGGCAAAACAAAAAGCTAAAAATGCCAAAAATAAGCATAAACGTAGCGCAAATTCAAAGCACATCTGAAAAATTTGTAAATGAATTTATGCTAACTTTAAACTCACACCATCTAAATCCAAAGCAGTTTGAGCTTGAATTTAGCGAGGATATCTGGAAAAACGACCAAGAGACGCTTGATAAAATTTTCTCACTTTTAGAGAAAAATAGCATAGATGTTTGCATAGATGACTTTGGCTCTGGATATACGTCGTTTGTCTATATCAGAAAGTATAAGATAGACCGCATAAAGATAGCAAATGACTTTGTCGCTCAGTCAGTGATAAATAAAAAAGATATGCAAGTAGTCGCTGCTATCATAAATATAGCAAAATCAATGAAGCTAAAAGTGACAGCAAAAGGCGTTGAAAGCCACGAGATAAAAGAGCTTTTAAAAGAGCTTAATTGTAATGAAATGCAAGGATATTTCTTATCTCGTCCGATGAGTGCGGAGGAGTTTGAGAATTCTTTAAGGCAGAATTCTCACATGGTGGCTGATATTTAAATTTCAGCCTTTATCTCTTCGTTTGATTTTACGACCATGCCTGAGCCATGTATCACGCTTGGGATACAGCTTGTGCAGATATCGACCTCTTCGCCGTTTTTGTGAGCGTGGATGAAAACTGCATTTTTATCATCGCTGCTTTTTAGTCCGCAAACGTTGCAAACTACTAGATCTTTCTCTCTCATCTTTTCTCCTTTGAAATTTTGGGTGATTTTACATCTTGTAAGCTTGCATTAAGATGATTTGGGTCAAGCTTGTCGCTTAAGCATTAATTGTTTTTTGTTATAATCATTTAAAATTTAAAAGGTTTAAAAATGGATGAAAGAACTATTGTTTTAGAGATGTTAAAGATGCAACAAAGCCTAAATGACGAGACAAACGGGCTTGGTTGGGAAAATGGCTATACAAATAAAAATAAACTCATAAGCTGGAGGCGCTGCATATATATGGAGTGCGCTGAGCTCATTGATAGCTTTGCTTGGAAGCACTGGAAGAGCATAGATGCTAAGACTGATGAGCAAAATTTACGTATCGAGGTTGTCGATATCTGGCACTTTATAATGAGCCTAGCGCTACAAATTTACAAGGCAAAACAGCTTGGCGATGTTGAGACTTTAGCTGATGATATTTGCCAGTCAAGTGGCTTTAGCGACTATTGCAAAGAGCCATTAAAGGTCGAAGATGAGAGCATTTATGAGATCATGAACGATGTTGAGATGCTTATACATGAGTGCAGTGGCTTTGACTATGACATCTTTGATATCTTTAAAATTTATTTCTCGATGTCTTTAAAATGTGGCGTAAATTTATACTCGCTTTATGAGTGCTACATCGCTAAAAACGTGCTAAATCGCTTTCGCCAAAATAATGGCTACAAAGAGGGCAGCTATAAGAAAATTTGGAACGGACGCGAAGATAACGAAGTGATGAGTGAAATTTTATCAAATGGCGTTAGCACGATAGATGAAATTTACGCCGCACTTGAGCGTGAGTACAAAAAGGTAAAATGATAAATCTTCTCCGTCTTGGCTTTAAAGACTTTTTTACAGCCAAATTTATAACGCTATCGATCTTGCCACTTTGTCTTAGCATACTTTGCCTAGCTTGGCTAAGCATCTGGGGAGGTGGCGAGATATTTGATCTTTTAAGTGACGGCGCTAAAAACGAAAATTTCGCCTTTTTAGAGTCAAACTCGACGCTATCTTTTATAGCTATTAAAATTTTAAGCTTTAGTGCTACAAAATGGATAGTTAGCATACTTTTTTACGTCTTAAGCACCTTTTTAACGATCATTATTAGCATCGTGATCGCTCTAATAGTAGCTGGCTTTTTAACGCCAGTTGTAGCCAAAGAGATAAACAAAAGGCACTACAACTACGTGCTTAAAAGCGAGGCTAGCACGGCTAGAGTGCTAAAGGTGATGATGGTTGAGATCATGAAATTTCTCGGGATCTTGCTCGTTTGCTTACCACTTTTGTTTGTGCCATTTGTAAATTTTTTCATCATCAACGTGCCGTTTTTTTACATCTACTATAAGCTTTTACTTATAGACGTTGGCTCAAACACGCTTGATAGCGATAAATTTGAGCTAGCACTGCTTGAAGGTGGCGGGGTTAAATTTATAGTTTTTACGCTTTTGTTTTATCTCATCTCGCTTGTGCCGCTTGTGGGATTATTTTTTCAGCTTTATTTTGTGATAGTCTTGTCGCACCTCTTTTATCAAAGAGAGGCGCTAGTTAAAATTTAGAGCCAAAAGCTCTAAATTTATGCGTAGTAAGATACTTTTTTGCTCTCATCAAGCAAGGTGTCAAATAGCCTTTTTGTCGCACTTAGTAGATTTTTATTAGCGTCATTTTTAGCTAAAAGTTCGTCAAACATCTTTAGCATATTATCATTTATGAAATTTTTATGATCCATATCTTTTGCGTCAGGCAGCATCTGCTTGATCCTATTTGAAAGCTCGCTTATGCTTTGGCTACTGCCCGCGATCTTGTCGCCCTCTTTGACATTTTTCATAAACTCATCAACCTGTGGGCGAATTTGCTTCATCGCCTCTTCGATCTCTTTCATATCTTGCTCGTCTATGCCGTTGCCTTTATAAGCAAACTCATAGCCGTATTCGTGCGTAAGAGTTAGGCTTCTTTGGCTTGAGTTGCCATTTTTCTGGCTAGAAAACTCTAAGTTTTTGTTGTCATACATAGAAAAGCTTATCTCATCGCCTGAGCTAGTCTTCATCGAAAAGCTCATGTTATTGTAGCTTCCTTGAGAGTAAAAATTTGTTTGCATTTTTAAATCCTTTTGAGACTAAATCGGCAAATTTTTAATTTCATAAAGCAAAATTTTGTAAAATGCGTCAAAAAAGGACGGGCGATGTGTTGTTTTGGGACTAGGATCTTTTTGTTGATGCTTATCACTGTTTTAAGCTTCGTCTTTGCTAAGCTTTGCCCTGTTTTGCCAGTTGTTGGCTACTACTTGATACTTGCAAATTTACTTGCCATTTTGATGTTTTCACTATTTTTTAAAGGGCTTTTGCCAAGCTTTGTAAAGGTAAATGCGATCCACTATTTTTCGCTAATTGGTGGCTTTTTTGGAGCATTTTTAACAATGCTTGCTTTTAAAAAGGTTGCAAAAGATAAATTTACTTTAATAGAGCTCATTATTTTTACGCTTTGGGTGCTGATAATCGCCGTAGTCATCTTTAAATTTCAAATCATTCTTGACATTTTTAGGGGAATTTAGATGAATGAGAGGATAGTTAAATTTTTAAAAAAGATGCACCTTGCAAGTGTCTGCGCCATTGATGATGAGGGGCAGCCTTACGCTTTTAGCGCGTTTTACGCCTTTGATGAGGTAAATTTTAGTCTTTTGCTAGCTAGCTGCGATGAGAGCTCTCATGTTAAATTTCTAAAAAACTCAAAGCTCGTTGCTGGCACGGTCGCTCTTGATACAAAGATTGTTGGCAAGATAGAGGGCGTGCAGTTTCAAGGAGCGATGAGAGAGGCTAGCGAAAGTGAGCGAGAAATTTACTTTAAAAGATTTTTTTACGCAAAAGCGATGGATCCAAAAATTTGGTCTATAAGCCTTGAAAAGGTTAAATTTACAAGCAACACTCTAGGTTTTGGCAAGAAAATTTTTTGGCAAAAGTAGCTAAAAATCGCATAATATTTTTGTGTTAGCTTAAAAGATGCTCTTTCTTAAGGCGTTCAGAATAACGCTTTTATGAAACGAAAGGTACATGTACCATATAAAAATTTTTTTTAAAATTTTTTACACAAAAGTTACACAAAATGCCTTTTTTAGGGGGAATTTTAAAAATATTAAAGTGTGATAAAAGAGTATTAAATAACTAAAAATAAACTTAAATTTACCCAAATTTTACTTAATATCCCTAGCCTCACTCTTATTATATAATCGCCGAAAAATTATTAAGGAGAGTTTTATGGCTAAAGAAGCGGGTGTAGTAAAATCGCTAAGTGGCAAGGCGGTCGCAGTTGATCAAAACGGAAACGAGAGAGAGCTAAAAGTTGGCGACATCGTTTATATGGGTGAGAGTGTCAAAACTAGCGATGCAGCCGACAAAGTAACTATTGTTGCAAATAACGGCAAAGAGCTAACTGTACTAGGTAGTGACACGCTTTCTTTAAATCCAAATACGATAGGTGCTGAGGGCTTAGCTGATATAAGCGCTTTGCAAAATGCTATTTTAAACGGCGGTGATCTAACAAAACTTGAAGAGACTGCTGCTGGTGGTAATGCTGCTGCTGGTGGTGGAGATGGCGTTAGCCTTGGCGAAGCTAGATTTGCTGAGGGCGGTCACTACTCAAATATCAATGAAACTTATAGAAATTTAACCGATACAAACAGAGCTTTTGCTTCATACGATAGCCCAATAGGCGGCTACAATGATGGCAACGATGGTGATAATGGTGATAATGGCGCAAACGTTAATATAATCCCAGGTGCACCAACTGTTAAATTTATAAATGATATAAATAGCAACCACACTTTAAGCAGAGTAGAGCATGGAAATGATACAAATATAAATACATCTAAAGTTCTTATCACAGTACCAAATGACGGCACAGTAAGAGCTGGCGATATACTAAAAGTCACTGTAACTGATCCAAATGGTAATGAAACAACAACAAACATAACCATCACTCCATCTATCATAACTAATGGCTATCCAATAGATGCGCCTGTAGAGCCAGGTAAAAACTCAAAAGTAGAAGCAAGCGTTACAAATTTCCAAGGTAATACTGGCGGCAGCAGTGAAGATCACGTAACTCCTACAAAATCAAGCGTAAGCGTTGAATTTACAGAAGATAGAGATAACGATAAATTTTTAACTTACACAGAAAACAACAATGACAGCAAACAAAATGAGTCTCCAGTGCTTATAAAAGTAAGTGATGTTATCCCTGGAGATAAACTTCACATTACTCTAACAAAACCAGATGGTACTACTGAAAATAGAGAAGTTACTATCGATCAAAATATAATCAATAATGGCTACAAGATAGACAATATGCCAGTTGCTGAGGGTAAAGTTTCAAAAGTAGATGCTTATGTTACTGATAGCACAAACTCTAGCACTTGGAAGAGCGATGTAGCAACCGATGATGTTACTCCAGATGTAAGACCAACTTTAACATTTACTGAAGACCACGATAATGATGGCGGTATAGATGACTGGGAAAATAGCAAAGATGGAAACTTTAGAAGCACAACAGTTGAAGTAACACTTCCAAAAGATGTTGTAGCAGGTGATAAAGTTGTCATAACTTACACTGATCCACTAACTAAACAAAATACAACAACAGAAGTGCCTCTTACACAAGCAGACGTTGATAACCATAAGGTAAATACATCATTACCAGTCTTCCCTGACGTATGGAACTATGCAAGTGCTCATGTCGTAGCTGCAGATGGCACACCAAAGAGTGCAGAGTCTAATAAAGATAATGTAATACCTATCGGTAGAAACATGGAGATAAAATTTATAGAGCAAGACACTCTTCATGAAATTTCAAGACAAGAGAGTATGGATGAGCATGAAGTAAATGAAACAACAGCTCTTATAAGACTTCCAAACAAAATAGATAATGGTGACATAGTTACACTTACTATAAACGAGCCTACAAATGGCGTTTATACAAGAAATTTCACTATACATATGAATGATAAAGGCGAGGTAACTGGTATAACTGAGATCGGCAATGGCGGACAAAATTTCCCATTTACAAAAGAGAGCTTTAATCAATACTCATTTGAAGTACCAGGCTTTGATCTAAGAAACGGACAAGATACCACTATCAAAGCTAGTATCACAAACATGACACCAGGCAGACATACAGATATAAATGAGCCAGAAGTTTCAGCTAGCTTAGAGCATGTAAAAGCACCTGAGGTTATCTTTGATGAGGCGCATAACTCAAAAACTATGAGCAGAAAAGATTCAGCTGCTGATGGTGATGAATTTAATACAACTGCAACTATCAAGATCCCTAAAAATGCAGTAGATGGAGATAGGATCGAAGTTAAGATCACTGAGCCACAACTTGATGGTACAACTAAAGATAGAACGCTTAAATTTAATGTTCATAAAGATGCTTCAGGCGTTAAGATAACAGATGAGCATGGCAATGATGTAGCAGTAAGCGACAATGGCTTTAAAATTTCTCATGTTGGAACATTAACAGGAGCTGAGACTAAAATTTCAGCTACTATCATCGACAAAGATGGTATTCAAAGTGCTACTGGAACAAATAGCGTAAGCGTAACAGAGCTTGATGACTCTGGAATTTTCTTTGGTGAAGACATTGATGCTAATACATCTATCACAAGAGATGAGAGCATGAAAGATAGTGATCTTCATAAGACTGATCTAAAAATAAAAGTGCCAAATAACGTGATAACTGGCGACAAGATGATACTTGAGGTTAAAGCTGGTGGCAACACAACTTTAGAAAAAGAATTTACTATCACAAGAAATGGCGATAACACCATCACTCTAAAAGCAGCTGACGGTCAAACCTTAACAGCTGATAGTGATAATAAAATCACAGTACCAGGCATAGTAATAGGCGAAGGTAAAAATACTGAGGCTAAGGCAACATTTACAGATGCTAAAGATCATGCAAAAACTATAGTAACAAACCACGCTACCCTTGAAAAGCTTCATGATGATATGACTGTTATATTTAATAAGGATACAGACTTTAACGGAATTTTAAATAAAGACGAAGCTACAAAAGACAGCAACGGCAATGTAGTAAATACAACAATAGCTACCATAAAACTACCAAGCAATGTTGTAGATGGTGACATACTAGAGATAACTACAAGCATAGAAAATGGCACACCAACTACCACAAGACATACTATCCATAAAGACGCTCATGGCAATATCACAGTAGATGGTCTAAATGTGGTTGGCAATAAAGCTGTTGAGTATACTGTGCCGCTTGAGGAAGATAAAAAAAGCAAGGTAAGTGCAACAGTTAGCGATGCAACAGGTGTCGATAAGGTAGAAGCTGGTAGTGATATCACACTTGATGCTGATGGTGATGGCAGTACAAATTTCTATGTACTTATCGATGAGGACAAAGATAGAAATGGCAAACTAAGCAGAGACGAGGCAAACTCAGATGGTAAGGTTAAAGAGACATCTGCAACCGTATCTCTACCAAGTGGCGACCTGCATACAGGTGATACATTTACTGTAAAAGTAAATGGCGGTACCCCTGTCACATATAAAGTAACTAGTAACAATAGCCACGTGCTAACTATAGAAGATAGACCTGGGCACAATGTGCCTTTAGCACCAGGTAACTTACTAAAGATAGATGGTATCGCAGTGAGTGTTACAAATCCTGCTAAGGTTGAAGTAGATATACCTAATGTCTCATCTAAATCAGCTGAGGCGATACTAGAGCCTATAAACAATAACGAGCTAAGCGTAATTTTCAACGAAGATAATGCTAACAGAAATAACGAACTAAGCAGAGATGAGGCTATATCAGATCACAACCTAAAAACTACAACAGTAAGCGTAAAAGTGCCTTACAATGTTGTAACAGGCGATCACGTAAAAGTTGAGTATGTTGATCCAAATACTGGTGTCGCAGGAAGTAGAGAATTTAAAATAACTAAGACAGCAGATGGTAAAATCACTGCTACTGATATAAATAGTGGAGCAGAGCAAAATATCACAAAAACTAACACCATAGAAGTAGATAATGTCCCTATGAAGCCAGGTGAAAAAACAAAGGTAGATGCGACTATAACTACTCAAGATAATCAAACAGCACATGCTGACGCAGAGGCAAAACTAGCACAGCTAAGCAGCAAAGGTCTAAGTGTAAGCATAGCAGCTGACGCGAACGACAATGGCACTATCACAAGAGATGAGACAAGTAGCGATACTTCAAAAGTAAGTGTATCTCTCCCTGGTAGCGTAATAGCTGGCGATAGCATAAAAGTTGAGATCACAAATGCTGGTAGCACAACGCCTGTGACAAAAGAATTTAAAGTTCTTAGCAAAGATCCACTTGGCAATATCGTACTAGAAAATCAAGCTAATCACAGCCAGTTCACTCTTGAAAATGGCAAACCGCTTGAGCTTGATGCAGCTATCGCGGTAGGACAAGAGACAAAAGCAAAAGTCACTCTATCTGATGGAACAACTACTGTAAGCGCAGAAGATCATGCAAAAGTCGAAATGGATGCTATAAGAGGTATGCAGTTTGTTGAAGACGGCGATAGAAACGGACATCTATATGGCTATGAAAACTTTGGCGATAACAACAAAACTCAAGATACAACGCCAGTTAAAATTTATGTTAGCGATGATGCAAGAGCGGGCGATACAGTTGAGATCAAATACACTGATCCAGACAATCACGCTCAAACAAAGACAGTAAATCACGTGCTAACAGCTGATGATATGAGCAAGGGTGTATTTGAGCAGCTACTAGACATCAACGCAAGATCAGCTTATGATCTAAAAGTAGATGCTACGCTTAAAACTCCAGGCGGTCTTGTAAATAAAACTCATAGCGATACGCTTCGCATAGAGCTTGAAGACTTTAGAATGGATTATGATCCAAGCAAAGTGATGAAAGGTGGAGAGGGCACATCTGATACGATCGTCTTTAGAGATACTTCTTACGTAGATCTTAGCGGCGTTACTGACCTTAACACAAAAGTTGAGAGCATCGAGAGGATCGAGCTAAAAGGCAACTCTGAGATCAAATTTGACGCAAAAGATATCTTTGCTATGACTGATAACATCAACACTATCCTTAAGATAAGAGGCGATAGCACTAGCAAGGTAGATATAAAAGGTAAGTGGCATGAAGACCCATTAGTAAATGCTGACTTTGGCTCAAAAGGCTATACAAGCAACGATACTGTAAATGGTCAGACAGTACATATCATCATTGAAGATAAGATCCAAACAGACCTATAATCCCCAAAAAGTGAGTGCGCTTTAAGCACTCACTTCACTTAGCTAACTTCAAATTTACATCATTTTTTAAGCCTTATTTTACTAATATCACCCCTTTTAAAGGAGAAAATATGAAAAATTTAATAGCCATAGTTGTGGTCATCGCAGCACTAGTTTTTGGTGCTTTCAAATATGCAAATTCATTTGTCGTGCTTGATGAAAATACCAACGAGAAGTGGTCTCAGGTGCTAAATCAATACAAAAGAAGAGCCGATCTCGTGCCAAATTTAGTTGAAACTGTAAAAGGCTACGCAGCCTACGAGCAAAAGGTCTTTGAAGACGTGGCAAACGCAAGAAGCAAGAGTATGCAAGTAAGCATCGATGCAAGCAGTCTTAGCGACGAAGCAAAGGTTAAAGAATTTATGGCAGCTCAAGGTCAGCTAGGCTCCGCACTTGGCAGACTAATGGCAGTTAGCGAGAGCTACCCAGAGCTAAAAGCAAATCAAAATTTCCTCTCACTCCAAAGCCAGCTTGAAGGCACAGAAAACCGCATAAGCGTAGCAAGACGCGACTACATCGAGGCAGTAAAAGAGTACAACGTAGCTCTTAGAAGCTTTCCTGGTAAATTTATAGCCAGCATCTTTCATCCAGAGATGAAGCCAAAGCAAGGCATCGAAGTTAGCAGCGAAGATATGAAAAACCCAAAAGTTTCGTTTGAGAAGTGATGAAAAAAGCTCTTGCTCTTTTGCTCTTTGCATTTTGCTTTTGTTTTGCTCTAAATTTCAATGAGCAGATCAACGATGAGGCTCATATCTTTTCACAAAACGAAAGAGATGAGCTTTTAAATTTAGTACAAAATTTTGAGCAAAACAGCACCACACAAATCGCCATAGTGACTTTAAATTCACTAGAAAACAAAAGCATCGAAGAGCTATCTCTTGAGATCGCTAGAGGCTACAAACTAGGTCAAAAAAAAGATAGTAACGGCGTGCTTTTGGTGGTCGCTCCAAATGAGAAAAAGGTCCGCATCGAGGTTGGATATGGTCTTGAAGGGGTGCTAACTGACGCCATCTCAAGCGAGATCATAAATAGCGTGATGATACCTGAGTTTAAAAATGGCAAGATGAGCGAAGGCGTGAAAGATGGCGTTTTAGCGATCATAAAAGTGGCTAGCGGCGAGGAATTTAGTAGCAAAACTACCCTTAGCGACTTGCCTTTTGGCGTGTTTGCCTTTTTTGCTGGCATGCTCTCTTGTTTTGCTTCTGTGATCTTTGGCAAATTTTTTATGCGAACTGGCTTTAGCACGTGTTTTGCTGGACTTGTATCAACCGCACTTGAGCAAGGATTTGGCGTGCAAAACTACCTTATCATCTTTGGCGCTTTTGCCTTTATATTTGTGGTATTTTTCTTTATTTTAAAAGACGTTTTTAAGAGAAATAGCCAAGGTGGCTCTTTGCCAATGGGCTTTAGACGTGATAATTCTGGCTCAAATGGTGGCGGTCGCTCAAGTGGCAGAGGAGGTAGCTTTAGTGGCGGTGGCGGCGGCTTTGGCGGAGGCGGAGCTAGCGGCAGCTGGTAAAATTTGCCTGCCTTAGAAGTAAATTTATTATTTTGCAAATTTTAAAATTTGCTAGAGTTTTAGACTGCATGCGGCGCAAAGCGCTTTCGCATGCCACCTCTAACGTTGTCGGAGTTAGGGGATTGTTAAGGGGGAAGGGGGCTCTTTTACTTCGCAGGGCTCGCAACTGCAATCAGACCGTAATTCAAGCCTCTTCCCCCTTAACAAAGAAACAAACATTAAATTTATAAAAATCTATTTTGCAAATTTTAAAATTTCATTCACTCGCAAGAGTTGGCTACTGATTTTAGGTCTCGCAAAGCTTGCCACTAAAATCAGAGCCGAAATTACTCGTTCATGAAATTTTAAAATTTGCTTGACACCTATCTAATTTAACTAAGTTATTCTGAAAATTTTAAAATCTTACTCGCTCGCCTTAGCAACTTACTAAATTTAGGGCTCATAACTATTCGCCACTAAATTTAGAGCCGTGATATGCCAGCTCTAATTTTAAAATTTGCCTGACACTTGCCAGATGATAAACCGCATGCGGTGCGAAGCACCATTGCATGCACCTTGAACGTGCGAGGGGATTGTGGGATTTAAAGGGAGATAAGGGGACGGCTTCGTAATTCAAGTCCCCTTGTCTCCCTTTTGAATAAAAGAGTTTTTAAATTTAAGGTTTGCATTTTTAAAAATAGAAATTTACTATCGCGCAAATTTTAAACTTTCACTCACTCGCAAAAATTGACTACTAAAATTACTAACTCATTAAATTTTAAAATTTGTCTGACACTTATCTGACTTCACAAGGCAAATTTGCAAATTTTAAAATCTTACTCACTCGCCTTAGCAGACTACTAAATTTAGGTTGCACTTCGTTTAGCACTAAATTTAGAGCCGTGATATGCTCGCTCATAAATTTTAAAATTTACTAGAATTTCAATAAAACGCATGCAGTGCGCTAGCACTGAGGCATGCACCTTGAACGTGCGAGGGGTTTAGGGGATTTAAAAAGGGGGATAAGGGGACGGCTTTGCTTCACAAGCTCGCAACTGCAAGCAGACCGTAACTCGAGTCCCCTTGTCTCCCTTTTGGATAAAAATTTACAAACTGAGAAGTTGTTTCAAAGATTTTAGGCCAGATATTTGCATATAAAAGCTAAATTTCTTAAAATATGCCAAAAAATTAGGAGCAAAAATGCTATCAGGTGAGCTACTTAAAAGCCATTTTGCTAAATTTGATCTAGTGGCGATGCTTAGTGAGTTTTTAAAGCAAAGTTGTTTTTATAAAGAAAAATTTCAAGCACTTAGGCGGGTTGGTTTTAAAAGCTTAGATAAGAGCCAAAGAGAGGAGCTTCTTAAAATACCGAGCTTTAAAGCGCATCTTGACGCGAAATTTCAGGGCTTTTTACGTGAGCTGATGCAAAGCAAGATCCTTGTTGTAAGCGGCGTGGAGTATAAATTTAGCGAGCTTGAAATTTACACCTGCTTTGATGCTAACACCTACAAAAGATCGTGCGAGGCGGGCGAAATTTACTTTCACAACTTTGGTTTTGACATCTCTTTTAAGAGCGAGCCAGCGCTTTATGGCGGCATTTTGGTAAGGAGCTTAAAGGCATTAAAAGAGCGAAATTTCATCTTTGGACCAAGAAAATGTGCCTTGCATATCTTAAATAGCAAAATAAGTAATTTAAATTTTGATCTAAAAGAGGCTGATTTTAGAAAGGATGAGGTCGCTTTTACGCCAAGGGTTAGGTCGTTTAAAGATGAGAATGAGCTTCAAAATGACGCTTTAAGGGCGGTTAGTGGCGAGTTTAGTAAGGCCCTTGAAAGTGCAAAAGAGTATAAAAAAAGAGTTGAAAATGCCTATAAAAAGGGGTGAAATTTATCTTTTTATCGGCTTTGAGGCTGAGAAATTTAGCCCCAAAATGCTAGATAAAAAAGAGCGTAGAAAACTAAAAAAATATCCAAATTTAGTAAATTCAAACTCATTTAAACTTTCTCGCTATTTAAAATTTAAAGCAAAAAAACGGGGCAAAATTTGCCTCTCTCACAAAGAAAATATCGCTGTTTTGGCTATCTCAAAAGAAAAAGTTGGCGTAGATGTGGAGGAGCTAAAAGAGCGAAATTTTGACGGTGTGATCAAATTTTGCTTTAGTAAAAAAGAGAGCGAAATTTACGCGAGTGCCAAAGACAAAATGCAAAAATTTTATGAAATTTACACCGCAAAAGAGGCTGTGATAAAAGCCAAAAATTTAGCCTTTAGTGATCTTGCTAGCGTTAAATTTGACGAGATGGAGAGAAGATACTTGATTATTAATAATCTATTTATCATTTGCCTTGCATTTAAGCATTGCAAAGATATAATTGTTAAATTTTTATGATTTTAGAACACTAAAAAGGCAAAAAGTGCTTGTAAAAAAGATAGCTATGATCCTTGCAGTAACGCTTCTAGCTCTTGGCTGTGCGAAGAAATTTGATGCGCCAAAGCTGGCGGATTTTAGCTTAAAGGCATTTAAGGTTAGTTCATCAAAAGGGCCACTAATGCTCTATGTGCAAAATAGTGAGAATGAGTATAAATTTAGCCTTGTAAACGCACTTGGCGCGCCAGAAGCTAGGCGAGTTTTAAAGGACGGCACATTTACAAATTTAGGCTTCTTGCCGCCAAATAGCGCCTACAACGAGCTTTTTATCAAGGTGCTTGAGATGATAAAAGATGAAAAAAATGAGCAAAAATTTATGATAGATGATCAAATTTATGAGGTAAAAAGCGTTGATATACGTTAGCAAGCCAGCCATTATCAGCGCTGCTGGCAGTAGTAGTGATGAAAATTTAAGCTCGCTTTTAAGTGGCAAGAGATTTTTAAGCAAAAGCTCTGAATTTCACCCGCAAAATGAGTTTTTGGTGGGTAAATTTAATGGCGTTTTACCTAGCTTTTCAAATAAAACCAAAGAGCACTTCAAAACTCGCACCAACGCCTTGCTTTTAAGCACGATGCTAGAGATCGATTCTGAGATAAAAAGAGCGATCAAAAAATATGGCAAAAGCCGTGTGGGAGTAGTTCTTGGCACTACAACAAGCGGTGTTGAGGAGAATTTCGAGCCATTTAAAGGCTATATCGCGACTGGATTTTTTGATAAAAGCAGGTTTAGTATAAATAGAAACTGCCTTGCAAACGTGGCCGAGTTTGTGAGCGACTTTTACGAGCTTAGCGGCCCAAGCTACTGCGTATCGACTGCGTGCACCTCGGGCATCAAGGCGGTCATAGAAGCAAAAAGGCTAATCGAAAGCGAGCTTTGTGACGCGGTCATTTGTGGCGGAGTGGACAGCTTAAATACGCTTACGATAAATGGCTTTAACTCGCTTAGTATCCTAAGCAGCGCCCCAAGTCAGGCCTTTTCTAAAAATAGAGAGGGGATAAATATCGGCGAGGGAGCTGGGCTGTTTTTGCTAAGCTGTGATGAAATCTCAAACGTCGCGGTCGCCAGCTCAGCCTCAAACTGCGATGCTTTTCACATGACGCAGCCTGATTTTAGCGCTAAAATGGCGGTAAATTGCATAGAGGGCGCGCTAAAAAGAGCTAGCATGAGCGGTGTGGACTATGTAAATTTGCATGGCACCGGCACGCAGGCAAATGACAAAATGGAGGCAAAAGCTGTAAATTTAACGCTTGGCGCCACCTTTGCAAGCACGCTAAAGCCTCAGATCGGTCATACGCTTGGGGCTGCTGGAGCTATTGAGAGCGCCATTTGCGCCATGCTTTGCATGGAGGAAAATAGCACCTTGCCGCCACACGTCTATGACGGCGAGTATGATGAGAGCTTGGAGGCTATAAATTTAGTAAAAAGCGGCACGAAATTTGACGTAAAAACAGCGATGTCGCTATCTTTTGCCTTTGGCGGAGATAATGCCGCGATAATATTTAAAAGAGTGAGATGATGATAAGTGATTATTTGCCACACAGCAGCGCCATAACCCTGATCGATGAAATTTTGGAATTTATCCCTTGCGCGAGCATAAAAGTAAGAAGCGTGATAAATGAGCAAAATCCCTTTTTAGAAGATGGTAAATTTATGACGCAAAAGGCGATAGAGATGATGGCTCAAAGTCTTGGGATCTACGACTCAAAGATGCGTGAGCTAAGGGGTGAGAAGGCGATATTTGGCTTTTTGCTTGGTAGCAGAAAATTTGAAATTTTTAGGCCATATTTTAAAGTGGGCGATGAGATAGTGATCATCTCAAAGTGCTCGATCCAAGATGAGAGTGGATTTGGCGTGTATGACAGCGAGCTTTTTGTAAATGGCGAGCTTGGCGCAAGGGCGGTTTTAAACGTGATGAGCCCTGATGAAGAATTTGTAAAAAAGGCACTTAGTGAGTAAGAGAGTATTGATAACTGGATCAAGTAGAGGCATAGGAGCTAGCATCGCTAGGCGCCTTGCTAATGAATACGAAGTGGTGCTTCACGCAAGAAGTAAGAGCGATGAGCTTTTAAAGATGGCTAGCGAGCTTGGGGCTAAATTTATGACATTTGACGTGGCTGACACTGCTGCGGCAAAAGAGGCTATAGAGGCTGATATGGAGGCAAATGGCGTCTATTACGGCGTTATTTTAAATGCTGGCATAACAAGGGATAATACCTTTGTGGGGCTAAGCGATGAAGAGTGGTTTGACGTGATAGATGTAAATTTAAATGGCTTTTACAACGTCCTAAGGCCAGCGCTAATGCCTATGATAAGGGCTAGAAAGCCAGCTAGGATAGTGACGCTAAGCTCTGTTTCAGGGGTTATTGGTAACAGGGGTCAGGTGAATTACTCAGCTAGTAAAGCTGGCATCATAGGTGCTAGCAAAGCCCTTGCAGTCGAGCTTGCCAGCAGGGGCATAACAGTAAATTGCGTGGCACCCGGACTTATAAAGACAGATATGAGCGAAGAAATTTTAAATAGCGACTTTTTAGATGAGGTGCTAAAGGCCATACCTGCAAAAAGAGCTGGCGAGGCAGATGAGGTGGCAGGACTTGTTAAATTTCTACTAAGTGGCGAAGCTAGCTACATCACAAGGCAGGTTATCGGTGTAAATGGAGGACTTTGCTAATGCGTGCATTTGTCACAGGTATCGGCGCAGTCAGTGCTTTTGGCAACAGCTGGGAGGAGATGAGGGCTAAATTTCTTGCAGGCAAAAATGCCGTGAGATATATGAGCGAGTGGGAGGGCTACAAGGAGCTAAACACGCGCCTAGCAGCACCTATCATAGACTACAAACACCCGCAGGAGTGGGACAGAAAACAGCTAAGAAGCCTTGGCAAGGTCTCAACTTATAGCGTACACGCGGCCGGACTTGCTTTAAAAGATGCTGGTTTGCTAAATGGCGAAGGCTTGCAGGCTGCAAATTTAGACCCAAGTGTGCAAGATGGTAGAATGGGTGTAGCGAGTGGCTCAAGCACTGGTAGCACCGACTCTATCCTTGATATGGCAAAGCTAGTTTTGGACATGGATAGCGGTTTTAACGCAAATACCTATATAAAAATGATGCCTCACACCACAGCGGCAAATATCGCGCTATTTTACTCGCTAAAAGGGCGCATCATCCCTACATCTTCGGCATGTACGAGCGGCTCACACGCCATTGGATACGCTTATGAGAGCATAAAAAATGGCAGCATAGATATGATGCTAGCTGGCGGGGCTGAGGAGCTTTGCGTGAGCGAGGCATACGTCTTTGACAAGCTCTATGCGACTAGTGTCAAAAACCACGCGCCAAATTTGACACCAACGCCGTTTGAAAAAGATAGAGATGGTTTGGTGCTTGGCGAGGGAGCTGGATTTTTAGTGCTTGAAAGCGAAGAGAGCGCCTTAAAAAGAGGAGCTAAAATTTACGCTGAGGTCGTTGGCTTTGGCTCTACGTGTGACGGCACGCACATTACAAGACCACAAAGCGCTACGATGAAAGCGGCGATGAGCCTAGCACTCCGCGCGGCAAAACTAGAGCCAAAAAGCATAGGCTACGTAAATGCCCATGCGACTGCGACAAAACATGGCGATATAGCTGAAAGTATCGCTACAAATGAGCTTTTTGGAGAGGACATCGCCATTAGCTCGCTTAAAAGCTATCTAGGTCACACGCTTGGCGCTTGTGGCGGGCTAGAGGCGATCGCTAGCATAATGATGATGAGAGAAGAGCTATTTTTCCCAACTATAAATTTAAACGTAACTGACTCTGAGTGTGCAAAGCTAAACTACTTAAAGGAGCCAACGCCGATAAAGACGGACTTTGTGATGAGTAATAACTTTGCATTTGGCGGTGTAAATACATCTTTGATATTTAAAAGAGTAGATAACAAATTTTAAAAAGGATAGAAAATGAAAAGATTAGTTTCATTAGTTGCCGTTTTGGCATTTGCCTCAAGCCTTAGCGCTAGAGATGACGTGAAGTACCACTCACTTGACTTCTTAAATGGCCCAAAGGCTAAAGAATTTTTGCTACCAAACGTTAGCATCAGCTTTGGCACAGGATACACTGGCAAGGTGATCGTAAGAGATCTAACGTCAAACAAAAAGACAAATGGCTTTAACAAAAGCGACGAAGAGGCTTGTCAGATCGCACTTCTCTCTGCTCTAAAGTCATTTCAAGAAAGAGCGGTAAAAGAGGGCGGCACGAAGGTTGTAAATTTGACTGGATATTATAAAAAACAGCCATTTAACTCTAAAACTCAGTTTCAGTGCGGCAGCGGTTCTTTGATGTCTGGCGTCACACTAAGAGGCGACATCGCGAAATAATGAAATTTCAAGTTGATTTTTATGACGCTATAGCTTATGGCGAGATCAGCGAGGATCTAGCTAGATACAAAAAAGAATTTGATCTAGCAAAGATCCCACCAATGCAAAAAAGGAGGCTAAGTAGTGCTGCAAAGTGCGCTTTTAGCCTGCTTAGTAGTTTTGAGAGCATCGACATGCCAGTTATTTTTAGCTCTTATGAGGGCGAGATAAATCGCTGTTTTGAGCTAGAAACTGCGCTTGCAAAGGCTGAGCCAGTATCGCCAACGTCGTTTTCACTCTCTGTGCATAACGCTATCTCGTCGCTTCTTAGCATCGAAGCTAAAAATCACAATGAAATTCTAGCCATCTCATCATTTAGCCCAGTCGAAGATGCGCTGCAAGCTGCGTTTTTAAGGCTAAATGACGGATATGAAAAGGTGCTCATACTTGCCTATCATGAGTCGATATCGCAGAGCTATTTTGATGAGAAAAAGCCATCATTTATGCTAGCGCTTGTCGTCTCAAAGGCAAAAGATAAGAGAGTTTTAACTCTAAAAAGAGTGGAAAAAGAAGAAGAAATTTCAGAAAATTTACTGCAAAGCTTCATCGTAAATTTTGACCCAAATGTGGCAAAAACGTGGCAAAGTAGCAGTCATTTCGCGTCTTGGAATTTTAGCTATGAGCCTTAAAATTTTAAGAGCTGGATTTTTATTTTTCTTTTTTGCGCTAATTTGCATAAGTGGCGATATGTTGCTAGTGCCAGTCGTGCTTTTGGGGCTAAATAAATTTAAATTTATGCAAAATTTATGCCGCGATCTTGTTAGAGTTTCTTGGGGATTTTTTATAAAAGTTACTAAAATTTGTGGGTATCTGGACTATAAATTTGAGCTTAGCAAGCTAAATGGCGGCTCAAATTTAGTCATCGCAAACCACCCTTCGCTGCTTGATGTGGTCTTTTTAGTCTCAAAATTTAAAAGGATAAACTGCATCGTAAAGGGCGAGCTTGGCAAAAATGTATTTTTATTTGCGGCTATTAGGGCGTGCAACTACATACCAAACACAAATAACGAGGAATTTTTACAAAAAAGCGTAGATGTTTTAAAAAGCGGCGAAAATTTGCTCATTTTCCCAGAGGGTACGCGCACGAAAGATGAGATCATCTTTCATAAAGCGGCTGCATATATGGGCATAAAAGGCGCGTCTAACGTGGTTTGCGTTGGTATAAATATGGCTCCAAGAAGCCTTAGAAAAAATGAGCCATGGTACAAAACGCCAGATGAAAAGATAAAGTACGTCTTCAAAGAGCTAAAGAAATTTGAAGTTAGCAAGTTTTTAAAAGATAGGCCAAGCCCCGTAAGGGCGAGGGCGCTACACGAAGAGATAAGTAAAATTTATAAGGAGGAATTTAGTGAAAGAACTAGTTAATGAGATAAAAGAGCTGATCATCACAAGCTTAAATTTAGAGGATATGAAGCCAAGCGATATCGACGAGAACGCACCGCTTTTTAGCGAAGGGCTCGGGCTTGACAGCGTCGATGCACTAGAGCTTGGGCTTGCTGTGCAGAAAAAATATGGCCTCGTGCTTGACTCAAAGACAGCAAATTTAAAAGAGATATTCTTTAGCGTATCTTCTCTTGCAAAATACATTTATGAAAACAGGAAATAACAATGAGCGAAGTAGAAATTTTTGAAATTTTAAAGAAGGCTTTGATCGAGCTTTTTGAGATAGACGAGAGCAAGATAAAGCCTGAAACTAGGATATATGAGGACTTGCAGATAGATAGTATAGATGCTATTGATATGATTGATTACATCAAGCGCCAAACTGGCTATAGACTGATGCCAGAGGACTTTAAAAACGTAAAAACGCTTGATGATATCGTAAAAGCCGTAGCAAAGAAATTTGAAGCATAAGATAGTAAAAGTAGCGCTAGTTTTAGCAAGTATCGCCTATCCTTTGGTGCTATTTTTTTGGCAAAAGGGTGCAACATTTATCTTTTGCGCTCTTTGCGCTCTTTGGCTGGCTAGGGCTTATTTTGAAAGTGCTAAAACAAGGCAGGTTTGCTTAGCGGCTGGGCTATTTTTTGCCATTTGCGCTATTTTTAGAAGTGTAAATTTAGCGCTTTTATACCCAAGTATCGTAAGTCTTGGCTTTTTGGCGGTATTTTTTTACAGCTTAAAGGGCGAGGCAGTCATAACAAGGCTTGCTAGGCTAAAAGAGAAAAATATAGACGAAAAAGTCGTTAGCTACACAAGAGGGCTAACTAAAATTTGGTGCTGGTTTTTCGTTTTTAACGCAGTTTTTGCCTTTGTTTTGGCGCAGTTTGAGGATAAAATTTACTGGAGCATTTATTGCTCATTTGTATCTTATATCTTGATGGGAGTTTTGTTTTTTGGCGAAATTTTATATCGTAAAATTTTTATTTTAAAGAGGGAAAATGGATTTTGAAAAGAGCCTAAAGGCGTTTAAATTTGTGGACATTAGCAAGGATCTTTACGAGTACGCGGCTACCTTTGGGGCAAATTTAAAAGAGAAAAATTTAAGCGAGGTAGAAATTTATCTAAGCGAGAGCTTTGACTTTTGCGCAGCCTTTTTTGGAGCACTTGCTATCGGCGTAAAACCTATCTTGCTTGCAAAGCCGATATATAGCGGGGATAAATTTGTCATTAACGATGAAAATTTTGGTGATTTTTTAGACTTTAGCAAGAGCATGGAGCTAAAATTTGATCAAAATTCTACATTTTTTCTCCAGACCTCAGGCTCAAGTGGAGCTAGTAAAAATATCCAAAAAAGCCTTGGCGCGATGATAGATGAGGGGCTATTTTTAAAAGATGAGCTGGGATTTAATGAGGAGGATAAATTTTTTGCTAGTGTCTCGCACCAGCACATGTTTGGCCTTACATTTAAGATATTTTTGCCGCTCATCTCTGGCGCAAAGGCCGTTAGCAAGGAGCTAAACTACCCAGAAGCGATCTTTGAGCTAGACCTTACAAATTTAACCTTCGTAACAAGCCCAGTCTTGCTTCAAACGCTAGTTTCTAGCCCAAGAGCAGCTGAAATTTCAGGGCTAAAAAACATCATCTGCGCGGGATCTGCACTAAAGAGCGAGCTAAGAGCAAAGATAGAAAGCTTAAGTAGCGCTAGGATAATTGAAATTTATGGTAGCACCGAAACTGGCATAGTTGCTAGAAATTTAGGCGATGAGCTCTTGCTTTTTAGCAAGGTAAAAGCGGGGCTTAGCGAGGACGAGGCGTTAAATGTGAGCTCGCCTTGGTGCGAGTTTTTCCAAACTAGCGACTGGGCGCAGATAGATGGCAGCAGGCTCACGCTAAAAGGCAGGATCGATAGGATCGTCAAGCTAAATGACAAAAGGGTCAATCTAATAAGTATCGAAAATAAGATGTTCGAAAGTGGGCTTATAAAAGACTGCTACTGCGACACTCATCCTAAATTTAAGCGTCTAGCTGCGCTTTTGGAGCTTAGCGAAGAAGGTGTGAGACTCTTTAGAGATAGCGGTAAAAAGGGCATTGTAGCAAGGCTAAATGAGCTTTTGCGGCCTGAGTTTAAAAATAGTGTTAGATACTTTAAGATCGTTAGCTCGCTTTGCAAAAACGCTCAAAGCAAGTTTTTAAAGGCAAATTTTAAGCTTCTTCTAGAAAAAAATGAGGAGCTTTCTTGGGATAAAAGCATCAAAGAGGGCGTTTATAAATTTAAGACAAAGCTAAGTCCTGCGCTTGGCATTTTTATGGAGCATTTTCCAAATTTACCGCTTTTACCTGGCTTTGTGCAGCTTGATTTTGTGTTTAAATTTGCAAGAGAGCTTGGCACAGAAATAGGCGATCAATGCGTGGTGGAGAATTTGAAATTTTTAAAATTTGTAAGGCCAAATGACGAGCTTTGTATAGAAATTTCGCAAAGAGATGAGAAAGTCTATTTTGAGATATTTTGTAACGGCGCTAGAAGTGCTGTTGGCAGGATAAAGCTGGGCTTATGAAGACGCTCTTTCTCATACCATTTTACAACCATCCAGAGAAGATAAAAGCCCTTTGCGAGGCGCTTGCAAGATACGATCTACACATTTTGATAGTTGATGATGGCTCAGATGAAGCTTCAAAAAAAGCTTTGCTAAATTTGAGCGAATTTGGCGTAGAAATTTTAACTAGAGCGCAAAACGGCGGCAAGGGAGCTGCACTAAAAGATGGCTTTAGGCACGCTTTGCAAAATGGCTACACGCATGCATTTCAGATCGACGCTGACTTTCAGCACGACATAAGCTTGGTAGCTGAGTTTTTGGAGCTTAGCAGAAAGTACCCACATGATATGATCTTAGCTGACCCAGTATATGGCGATGACGCACCAAAGTCGAGGTTTTATGGTAGAAAGATCACAAATTTTTGGGTTAAGGTAAATACTCTAAACACCAACATCAAAGACGCGATGTGTGGCTTTAGAATTTATCCGCTAAAAGAGCTTGAGAGTGCGATTAAAAGAAGCAGCTCAAATAGGATGGAATTTGACATGGAGATCTTGGTAAATGCCATAAGATCTGGCATAGAGATCAAGTGGATAGCGCTAAAAGTAAGATACGAGGCTGGCGGTGTTTCGCACTTTAAAATGCTAAAAGATAACGCGCTAATAAGCCTCATGCATGCAAGATATTTTTTTACTTTAGTGCCATTTTTGCTTGGCAAAGCCTTTAATGGGCAAAAATACGCATGGTGGCAAAAGGGCGAGAGATCGAACGAATTTTTCCTAAGAGTTAGCCTATTTTTAACTAGAAATTTGCCTATATTTCTCATAAAACCTATCGTTGTCATCGTCGTTTGCTTTTACTATCTCTTTTCAAAAGTTGAGAGAGAAAATATAAGAGAATTTCTTTTAAATGTAGAGAAATTTAGCGGTAAAAAGCCGACCACTGGCGTTTTTGGTAACTTTTACGACTTTGGCATAGCAATATGTGATAAATTTCGTATCTGGCAAAATGGCGTGCTTGAAAGTGAGCTAGAGCTTAGTAAATTTAACGGCATCAAAGATGAATTTGAAGCCTCAAAACGTGGTAGGATCGTGCTTACAAGCCATCTTGGAAATGTAGAAATTTGCAAGGCACTCTCGCTTAGGTCGCCAAATTTTCGCATGATCATCTTGGTTTATAGCAAGGGTAGCGAGAATTTTTATAAAATTTTAGAGCAGATAAGTAAGGGGCAGATCAAACTAATAAGCGTTGAAAAGCTTGATGCGGCTGCTATGCTTGAGCTAAAAGAGGCGGTTGAAGATGGAGTAAATATCGGTATAATGGGCGATAGGACACCGCTTAATGGGGATAAATTTATAAGGCTTAGCTTTCTTGGTAAGGAGGCTAAATTTAACTACGGCCCATATCTCTTAGCTGGGATTTTGGGAGTAAAAATGAGCGCGCTTTGGTGTGTAAAAAATGGCGATAAATTTAACATCGAGCTAAGTGATATCACTGATGAGATAAAACTAGGTCGCGACCGCAAGACAAGCGTCCTGCCATACGTGCAAAGCTATGTAAGGCAGCTTGAAGCAAGAGCGTGCAAGAGCCCATCGCAGTGGTTTAACTTTTTTGATTTTTGGAGATAAGAGTGGAAATTTCACACGTTAGCACATTTAAAGTGGCATTTTTTGACGTTGATAGCATGGAGGTGATGTGGCACGGCAACTATGTCAAATACCTAGAAATGGCGCGTTGCGAGCTACTTGACAAGCTAGGATACAACTACATCGCTATGAAAAAAGATGGTTACGCCTTTCCTATCGTAAAGCTTGACGTAAAGTACGTGCGTCCAGCCTTTTTTAACGACGTCATAAAGGTTACAACGACGCTTAGCGAGTGCGAAACTTTTTTGAAATTTCACTACCTTATAGAAAATGAAAAAGGCGAAAAACTAAGCGAGGCAAATACCGCGCAAGCTGTTATCGAGATGAAGAGCTTGCAAACTTGCTTTGAGATGCCAGACGCCCTAAAAAAGGCGCTTAAAGCCTACAATGAAAAGGAGAAAAGATGAGAAAAATAGCTCTTTTTTTAGCCATTTTTATATCTTGCTTTGGCTATGAGCTAGGTGAGCTTAAAAATATAGTAAAAACAGATGGCGTAAGCGGAAATTTCACGCAGACTAAGAGCCTTGCTGGCTTTAACAAAAGCATAAAAAGCTCAGGCGAGTTTAGGCTCGAAAAGGGCGGTCTTTACTGGGATACGCTAGAGCCAGTCGTCTCAAAGGTTTTTATAAATAAAGATGGCATTTTTAAAAACGAAAATGGCAAGCTTGAAAAGACAACGGCAAATTTTGACGAGAAGCTCTTTCTTGCTATCATCAGCCTCGATGAGAGCGAGCTTAGAAAAGAATTTGATATGAAAACAAGCGGCAGCCTAAAAGAGTGGAGCATAGAGCTAAGCCCTAAAAATTTACTCTTTAAACAAATTTTTAAATCCATAAAGATAAGTGGCGACAAGGCGGTAAAAAAGATCGAGCTTGATGAGGTAAGCGGCGATAAAACGCTAAATGAGTTTAGTATAAAATGAAAAAACTAGCCACGATCTTGGCTTTTATCTTTGTTTTTTTAGCCTCGCTTGGATATTCGCTTGCGAGCCTAAAAAACGTCCAAACTGATATATTTTCACTGATAAATTTCAAAGACGCCAAAGAGGCAAAGGTGCTAAAAGAGGTGCAAGATGAGATGGCGTCAAATTTTTTAGTGCTGGTAAATTCCAAAGAGCTAGCCAAAAACGTGCAAAGCTTGGCGCTTAAAAGCTCGCTTTTTAAGAGCTTTGAGGCGACCATTGACGTAAATTTAAATGATATAAAAAGTGACATCAACCGCTCAAAGATCGCGCTTTTAAGTAGGGGTGATTTGGAGCTTTTAAAAAACGATAAAAACGCCTTTTTCAAAAAGCGCGCAGAGGAAATTTTTAATAGCTTTAGCTTTAGGCTTTTAAATGTAAATGATGATTTTTTCTCGCTAAGTAGCGGTTTTAGCGCAAAAAATGGTAATGTGAGCTTAAATTTAACAGATCTCATGCTTGAGGTAAAGGACGGCAAAAAGAGCTTTTTCTTGCTAAAAGGCGAGCTAAAAAAGGGAGCTTCGAGCGAGGGGCTAATAAATTTTTATAACGAGCTAAATGCGCTAAAAGTTGGGCAAAACGAGCTTTTTGTACATTCAAGTGCGCTTTATCAGGCATTTTCAAAGCAAAAAAACGAGAGAGAAAGCCTTTATATGAGCGTGGTTTCGCTTAGTTTGACCGCTATATTTTTGATGCTTGCTTTTAGAAATTTGCGAATTTTTTATGTGATATTTATCGCTGCATTTGGCTTTAGCGTGGCATTTGCAGGCACTTTGCTCTGCCTAAATGAGCTAAACATCCTTACTATTTTAATAAGCACAAGCCTCATTGGCCTTATGTTTGACTACGTCTTGCACTGGCTTAGCAAAAACGAGGGCGAAGCGATCAGGGCTAGTAGCATAAAAAATATGCTAAAAATTTTCTTGCTAGGCCTATTTATCACGCTTAGTGGCTATCTGGCTTTTACTTTTTCTGATCTTAGGCTACTTAAAGAGGTGGCGCTATTTTCAGCGTTTGCGCTAGTTGCTGCGTTTTTAGCTAGCTACTTTTTCATGCCTTTAGTCTTTGAAGGGGTGAAATTTTATAGATCAAAGATTTTTGACGCGTTTTTAACTAAATTTTGTGATCTCTCAGGCGCGGTTGCAAGGCATTTGGGGGTTAAATTTCTAGCTATCTCGCTTATTTTGCTAGCTATTTTTCTTGTTTTTGATCTTAAAAATTTATCAAAAAGTGAAAACGTAAAAGACTACTCAAATATGCCAAAGAGCCTGCTAGCGGACTCTTCTTATATCTTAAGTCTAACTGGCAACAACCAAAACACGATGATAGTGACAAGATCAAGAGGCGACATTTTGGGAGGTGAAAAGAGCCTTTTAGATGAGCTAAAAAAGAGAAATTTGATAAAAGATGAGAGCTCGCTAAGCGATATGTTTTTAAGTAAAAGCGAGCAGGATGAGCTAAAAGAGGCCTTTAAAAAGGCGCTTGACGATGAGCAAATTTACGCGATTTATGAGAAATTTGGCTTTAGCAAAGATGAAGTGCGAAGTGAAATTTTAAAAATTTTGAGCGAAAAGGAGCTTAGCGTGAGTGAAATTTTAGCTCAAAAATCGATGAAGGATTTTAAAAAATTTATGCTTGATGAAAATGCAAGTGTGGCTTACGTGAGCGGCTTTGTAAAAGGGGCAGCAAGCGATGAGCTGCTAGAGCGCCACAACGCTTTTAGTCTAAATTTCGCTAGCTCACTAAATGAGAGCCTAACTCAGGCAAAAGAGCTTGCACTAAAGCTAAAAATAGCAGCTCTTGTGGTCGCGTTTTTGCTGCTTTGGTTTTATTTTAGTGCGCTTATCTCGGCACTTGTGATGGGCATCATCATCTTTGGCGTGCTTCTTACGCTCTTTATTTTTGCCGTTTTTGGCATAAATTTAAGCATCTTTGGCGTCTTTGGGCTCATCCTTGCAAGCGCTGTGGGGATTGACTACATGATATTTGCGCTAAATGAGAGCCTTAGCGAAAAAGAGCGAATTTATGGGATATTTTGCGCATTTATCACGAGTTTTATCTCGTTTTTCACACTCTCTTTTAGCCAGACCGCCGCTCTTAGCGTCTTTGGACTAAGTGTTAGCCTTTGCGTGCTTATATATGGGCTATGTGCTAGCGTTTTGGCTTGTAAAAATATAAAAATTTAGCTTTGTTTTCACGCCCCAAGCGTTTTGGCTAGCTCGGGGCTTTGGTGATATTATTTTATGACGGCTAGTTTGCCTGTGCCAGCGTTTTGATTTACCTCTTTTTGGACGTTTGAAGCTTCTAGGAGCTCAAATTTATATGGAGGCTCAAATGGCGGTTTGGTTAGCTTTTCGCAAACGCTGCCCTTTTTGGAAAGGTCTATGTTGCCGCTTTCAAAAATGGTGCCTTTGTTACATTTGTAGCTTATCTTGACGCCATTTGTAAAGTAGTTGTTTTGAGCGTATATTAGCGAGCCAAAGCGCACGCCAATGGCGTATTTTTGGTCATAAAAGCCATCTTTTGAGTCGTAAAAGTTGTTATAGACGTGCACCTTTGCATTGCGTGCCATAGGTAGGCGTTGCGCGCAGTTGTCAAAATGTTGTGAGCGAGAGTTATAGTCCTAGTTTCGCTGCTGCCGTCAGAGTCTCTTGAGCCAATTAACATCGTTTTGTCATGGTTTTCAAAGATGTTGTGCGAGATCGTGATAGCTGCACTATCTCTCGCACAGTTCCGTCATAAGTTTGCCATTTAGTAAGCTCTCCGCCTGCTAAATGCACATGGCTAAGATCCACAGTATCCTTAAAATGGCAGTGATCTACCCAGATGTTTTTACTTGAATCTATACTAACGCCGTCATATTGCGCGTTAAAGCCGTCATTTTTTTGTACATCTGGAAATGGATCAAAAGCATCTAGGATATTCATGTTGCGGATCGCGATATTTTGGACATTTTTTAGCAAAAGTGAGCCACCTTTTATGCCTGAGTTTTCGCCTAGGCCGATTATCGTGGTATTGCTAGCTACCGGCACTACGATGAGCTTTTTGTATTCGTTGGCTAAATTTTTGCGAAGCGCTGCTAACTTTGGATCTTGCGAACCATCTAAATTTGCATGGCATGAAGCGCCGTAAGCCTGCATAAATTTAGTATAAGTGTCAAACTCGCCACCGCTAATCTCACTTATAAATTTATCCAGCCCATCGCTATTGCCATTTTGCGGGATCTTGCCTTCGCTAAGGTCTATGAGCCCATCCACATAGATGACGTAACCACCCATTTGAGCGTATTTTACAAGCTCTTGTCTATCTTTTACGACGACTTCTTTACTCTCTTTGCCGGTGTATCCGCCAAAATTTTGCTCTGCTCCAATGCTAGCGTAACCAAAGGGCGAGTCGCTTGCTTTTATCTCGCCTGCTTGAGCTAGAGCACCAAATGCAAATAATGCGCCAGCGGCGAGAAACAATATCTTTTTAAACATCTTTAGCCTCCTAAATTTGGCTTTTTAATTTTGATCTTCTATTAGAAAATCACATCCGAACTATATATTAACTTGTTAAATCTAGTATAAGGCTTTTATAAATTTTTAGTAAAAGCAAAATTTACGCGAAAAATATCTCGCTTTTTAGACGAAGCAAACATAGATAGGCACTTAGTACGCTTTGCTCTCTCACGTAGTTGCGCTCCCCTTTTAAAAGTAGCCTCTCAACCTCGATGTTGCCATTTCTGTCGCCAGCCGCGACATATACCGTGCCAACTGGCTTGCTAGCTGTGCCACCACCCGGTCCTGCTATACCGCTAATGGCAAGCGCAAAGTCCGCATTTGTCGTGCTTAGCGTGCCTTTTACCATCGCTTTTACGCAAGGCTCGCTCACAGCTCCGTAAGTATCTAAAATTTCATCCTCAACGCCCAACCACTCGTGTTTTATGTGATTTGCGTAGGTCACTAGCGAGCCATCAAAGCTAGCCGAGACGCCTCCATATCTTGCAAATTTAGCCGCCGCAAGCCCAGCCGTGCAAGACTCGGCAAATGAAATTTTAAGCCCCTTTTGCATGAGTCTATTTGCTACAAATTTGATCACATCTTTTTGCGGGATAAATTTTTGCGAAAATAGCGTTTTTACCCCTTGCAAAAAGCTTTCGATCTGGCCAAATTTATTGCTTTTTGCCCTTACTAGTATCAAATTTGGCAGGATCTGCGCAAGGGTGATATCGACCTCGTAAGTTTTAGCAAGTGGCAGCATAAGGATCTTAGCACTATCTGCGTCGATGTCTATTAGATGAAAGTAGCTAAAATCAGGCTCGTACTCGGTAAGAAACTCGCCTAGCTCTTCATTTGGATTAGCTTTTATGAGATTTATCTGAGCGTTATTTAGGCTAGCTAAAAAGCTATTTTTTGAGTAGTCTAAGCTATCTTTAAGCGCAAGAGTTGTGCTATCTTTTAGCTCAAGTGAGCCCCCAGTTAGCGTCGCTACGATCTTTGCGGCGATGGCAAAATTTTCATCTGAGCCAAAAATGCTTACAAAGTCGTAATCTTTTGATAAATTTTCGATGATAAAAGGTAGCTCTTTGCTGTTTTTTGGAGCAAAACTGACCACTCCAAGCTCGCCAAAATGATCCTCGTAACTTTGAAAAATGTAGTTTAGAAATTCTCTATTTATCTCAAGATCTTCGCCTATTATCAAGATACTTTGTCTCATTTTTAAGCTCCTTTTTTTGCCTCATTATACTATTTTTCAGTGTGATTTAACCAGCATAGGTGTAAAATTAGCAAATTTTAAAATCAAGGTAAAAAATGGACTACAAAGAGACACTTTTACTCCCAGAGACAAATTTCCCGATGCGCGGAAATCTCCCACAAAATGAACCACAAAGACTAAAATCATGGTACGAAGAGCGCAAGGTTTATGAAAAAATGAAGAAAAACCGCCAAAATGCGGCTAAAAGCTTCAACATTCACGACGGCCCTCCGTATGCAAACGGCCACCTACACATCGGCCACGCGTTAAATAAAATTTTAAAAGATATCATCACAAAAACGCACTATTTTTACGGCGAAAACGTCCGTTACGTGCCAGGCTGGGACTGCCATGGTTTACCTATCGAGCAGCAAGTAGAAGTTAAGCTTGGCGATAAGAAAAAAGAGCTTAACAAGGTTGAGATCAGGGAGCTTTGCAGGCAGCACGCGAGAGAATTTATAGATATCCAGCGTGACGAGTTTAAAACTCTTGGCATCATCGGCGACTTTGAAAATCCATACATGACGATGAAATTCGAGTTTGAGGCTGACATCTACAAAGCACTTTGCGAGATCGCTAAAAAGGGCCTTTTGATAGAAAGAAGCAAGCCAGTTTATTGGAGCTGGGCGGCTAGATCGGCGCTAGCTGAAGCTGAGGTCGAGTACGAGGAGAAAGAGGACTACTCTATTTACGTAGCGTTTGAGCTTGATGGCGACGCGCTAGAAAAGCTTGGCGTAAAAGAGGCAAGCGCTGTCATCTGGACGACCACGCCTTGGACACTTCCAGCAAATCAAGCCATAAGCCTAAAACCAGATGAAATTTATGTGCTAACAGCTGAAAATTTGATATTTGCAAAGCCGCTACTTGAAAGCGTTGTAGAGAGCGGCCTAAGCAAAGGCGAGATCAAAAAAGAGTTTAAATCAAGCCTACTTGAAAATACCCACGCGATAAATCCGCTAAACGGCAGAAAGTCTAAATTTTTACTGGGCGATCACGTTATGATGGATGGGGGTACTGGACTTGTTCATACAGCTCCAGGACACGGCGAGGACGACTACTACGTCTGTTTGAAATATGGCTTTAGTGAAATTTTGATGCCAGTTGATGATGGTGGCTGCTACGATGAGAGCATAAAACATCACGGACTATTTAGAAGTGACGTGGTAGATGAGTTTGTCGGTATGCACATCTTTAAAGCAAATGAGAAAATTTTAGAGCTACTTGGCAAAAGCTTGCTTAGCGTCTCTAAATTTAGACACTCTTATCCATTTTGCTGGAGAACGCACAAGCCTGTCATTTATAGAGCTACAAAGCAGTGGTTTATCGCTATGGACGAGGCTAAACTAGGTGGCAAAACGCTTAGACAAACAGCGCTAAAAGAGCTTGAAAAGGTTAAATTTTACCCAAGCGTAGGCATAAAAAGAATAGGCTCGATGATAGAAAATCGCCCAGACTGGTGCATCTCTCGTCAGCGTGACTGGGGCGTGCCTATCGCGTTTTTCAGAGATAAAGCGACAAAAGAAGTTATATTTGATAGTGAAATTTTAGACCACATCGTGGCTATCTTTAAAGAAAAAGGCGCTGATGCGTGGTGGGCGCTAAGCATAGACGAGCTTTTGCCAAAGGGCACAAAATACAAGGCTGAAAATTTAGAAAAAGTGATGGACATCCTTGACGTTTGGTTTGATAGCGGCTCGACGTGGCATGCGGTCTTGCAAAGCGACAACTACGACGCTGGCAAATACCCCGCAAGCATGTATCTAGAGGGCTCAGACCAGCACCGCGGCTGGTTTCAAAGCTCGCTTCTAGTAAGCACAGCTATAAATTCTCACGCACCTTATGAGAGCATCCTAACTCACGGCTTTACTGTCGATGCTAAGGGCGAAAAGATGAGTAAGAGCAAGGGCAACGTCATCGCTCCACAAGATGTGGCTAAGACGCACGGCGTGGAAATTTTACGCCTTTGGGTTGGCATGAGTGATTACTCAAGTGACCTAAAAATAAGCGAAGATATATTAAAACAAATCAGCGAGCAATACCGCAAAATCCGCAACACTATACGCTTTTTACTAGCAAACGTAAATGACCTTGAGAGCTTAAATACAGAGTTTAACATCCTTGATAAGTGGATACTAGCACGCGCTAAAAAGGTCTTTGACGAGGCGAGCGCTTGCTTTAGAAACTACGACTTTTCAAAGGGCTTTAACATCCTTTTAAATTTCCTTTCAGCCGATCTTAGCGGCGTATATCTTGACGTTTGCAAAGATAGACTTTACTGCGACGCAAAAGACGCCCCAAGAAGAAGATCAGCCCAAAGCGCGATGGCTATCATCACAAAGGCACTTTTGCCACTCATCGCTCCAACGCTTACTTACACCGTTGATGAGGTGATGGACTACGCTCCAAAGATCATAAAAGGCGACGCAAAAGACGCGTTTGATCTAGTCTATGAGCCAATTAAATTTGATCTTAGCTTTGAAGATGAGCTGCTTTTTGCCAGCAGGGAGAAATTTAACGAGATCGTGGATGTTCTTAAAAAAGAGAAAAAGATAAAATCAACCCTAGAGCTAAGTCTAGAGACCACAAACCACAACATCACAAACTACGACGAGCGCGAAGTGGCCGATCTTTACATGGTAAGCTCAGTTAAAGCTTATGATGATAGCGAGCCATTAGCTGAGTTTGAGCTTGAGGGTGATAAATTTAAGATCATAGCAAGCAACCTTCACAAATGCCCAAGATGCTGGAAATTTAACGCTAGCAAAGAAGATGCACTATGCCCAAGATGTGAAGAGGTCATAAGTGCTAAGTGAGCCAGTAAGCGCAACTATCATAATAGCAACGATCGCTGCGGTGGTCGTTGTTAGCTTGTTTGGCATATTTTTGGTTAATAAATTTAAAGGATAAAAATAGTGGTAACTTTAAAAGAAGCTTTGAAATTTTCAGCTGAAGAGATAAAAAATTTAAGAGCCGAGCTTGAGGCGAAGATCATAAAAGAAAAAGAGCTTGGCGCTTATGTCGAGCAGCTAGCAAATTTAGAGATCGCAAAACTAGGCGAGGGCGTGCCTATCGCTATAAAAGATAACATCCAAGTAAAAGGCTGGAACGTCACGTGCGCTTCTAAAATTTTACAAGGCTACGTAGCACCATATAATGCAACCGTCATTGAGAAGCTACTTGGCAAAAATTTAGCTCCATTTGGCCGTACAAATATGGACGAATTTGCGATGGGGAGCACGACTGAGAGCTCATTTTACGGCAAAACACTAAACCCACTAAATCACGCTCACGTCCCAGGTGGCAGTAGCGGTGGCTCAGCAGCAGCAGTCGCAGCTGGCCTTGCAGTAGCCGCACTTGGTAGCGATACTGGTGGCTCGATCCGCCAACCAGCGGCATTTTGCGGATGTGTGGGACTTAAGCCAACTTATGGCAGAGTGAGCAGATATGGCCTTGGCGCCTACTCAAGCAGCCTTGATCAAATAGGACCTATCGCGCAAAACGTAGAAGACGCAGCCATTTTATATGATGCGATCGCTGGACATGACCCAAAAGATAGCACGAGCGCAGATGTGCCGTTTGTGAGCGTTAGCGATAAGATAGATGGTAGCAAAAAACTAAAAATTTGCGTTGTCAAAAACTACGTAGAAAACGCAAGCGAGCAGACAAAAGCTGCTTTAAATTTAGCTATAGAAAAGCTAAAATCACACGGACACAGCGTAACTTACACATATTTTGAAGACTCAAAATATGACGTTGCTGCCTACTACATCATAGCAACCGCAGAGGCAAGCGCAAATTTAAGCCGCTACGATGGCGTTAGATATGGCAGACGCGCAGATGCTAAAAATTTAAAAGAGCTATATGTAAATTCACGCTCAGAAGGCTTTGGCGAAGAGGTAAAAAGGAGAATTTTGCTTGGTACATTTGTGCTAAGTAGCGGATACTACGATGCTTACTACATAAAAGCGCAAAAAGCAAGAGCGCATATAAAAGCTCAGTACGAGAAAATTTTAGAAGAAAATGATCTCATCTTCATGCCAGTTGCTCCAAGCACAGCTTATAAATTTGGAGCACACAGCGATCCGCTTCAAGCCTATCTAAGCGACATTTACACGATCAGCGTAAATTTAGCAGGCCTGCCAGCTATCTCTGTGCCAGTTGGCAAAGATGATCAAAATTTAAACGTGAGCGCCCAGCTCATTGCAAAAGCGTGGGACGAACAGACCTTGATAAATGGTGCTAAGAGCCTAGAAAATTTAATAAAAGGATAAAAATATGAAGATAGTAAAGAGAGCTTTAACATTTGAGGATGTGCTTCTTGTACCGCAATACTCTGAAATTTTGCCAAAGCAAGTTGATGTAAAAACCAGGATCAGCAAAAACGTCACGCTAAACATCCCGATCGTCTCTGCTGCGATGGATACGGTGACTGAGCATAGAACTGCTATCATGATGGCAAGGCTCGGCGGTATCGGCGTTATCCACAAAAATATGGACGTCGAAAGCCAAGCAAAAGAGGTCAAACGCGTTAAAAAAAGCGAAAGTGGCGTCATCATCGATCCTATCTTTATAAATCCAGAAGCAACCGTGGCTGAAGCTCTAAGCCTTATGTCAGATCTTCATATTTCAGGCGTTCCAGTCATCGACAAAGACCGCAAACTAATAGGAATTTTAACAAACCGCGATTTGAGATTTGAGACAAATATGAGCACTTTGGTAAAAGACCGTATGACAAAAGCACCACTTATCACTGCGCCAAAGGGCTGCACGCTTGATGATGCGGAGAAAATTTTCTCTCAAAATAGAGTTGAGAAGCTACCTATCGTCGATAAAGACGGCAGGCTTGACGGCCTTATCACCATAAAAGATCTAAAAAAACGCAAAGAGTATCCAAATGCAAATAAAGACAGCTACGGCAGACTTCGCGTGGCTGCAGCTATCGGCGTGGGTCAGATAGAGCGCGCTAAAGCGCTAGTTGATGCTGGCGTAGATGTCATCGTCATCGACTCAGCTCACGGCCACTCAAAGGGCATCATCGATACTTTAAAAGAGGTAAAAGCAAATTTTAAAGTCGATGTCATAGCTGGCAATATCGCAAACCCAGCAGCCGTAAAAGACCTAGCAGAAGCAGGTGCTGACGGCATAAAAGTGGGCATTGGACCAGGATCTATTTGTACCACAAGGATCGTTGCTGGCGTTGGCGTGCCTCAAATTTCAGCGATTGACGACTGCGCAAGCGAAGCAGCAAAATATGGTATCCCAGTTATCGCTGACGGCGGTTTAAAATATTCAGGCGACGTGGCAAAAGCCCTTGCAGCAGGGGCAGCTTGCGTTATGGCTGGTAGCTTACTTGCAGGTTGTGAGGAGAGCCCAGGCGAGCTTATAACATTCCAAGGTCGCCAGTACAAAGTATATCGCGGCATGGGCTCAATAGGCGCTATGACAAAGGGCAGCTCGGATCGCTACTTCCAAGAAGGCACCGCTCAAGACAAGCTGGTGCCTGAAGGCATCGAAGGCCGTGTGCCATTTGCTGGAAGCATAAAAGATGTGATACATCAGCTAATAGGTGGCCTAAGAAGCGCTATGGGCTATGTTGGCGCAAAAGATATCCCAACTCTTCAAGAAAGAGCTGAATTTGTCGAGATAACAAGCGCAGGACTAAAAGAGAGCCACGTCCACGACGTAGTTATCACTCACGAGGCACCAAACTACAAAGTTAATTAGTGTTAGACCTGCAAACTAGAACTATTAAATTTAACGAGCCACTCTATCTTGAGAGTGGCCGTATGCTATCAAATTTCAAGCTTATTTATGAGACTTACGGCACGCTAAATGCTGATAAAAGCAACGTTATCGTGATCTGTCACGCTCTAACTGGCTCGCACCACGCTGCTGGTACATACGCAGGCGATGAGAAAGCTGGCTGGTGGGACGGGCTAATAGGCAGCAAAAAGGCGGTCGATACCGATAAATTTTACGTTATTTGTGTAAATATCTTAGGCTCGTGCTTTGGCTCGACTTCGCCGCTAAGCGTTGATCGAAGTAGCGGCAAAGAGTATAGGCTAAATTTCCCAGTCCTTGCCATAAGTGACGTGGTAAAGGCGCAGATGAGGCTATTTAGCGAGCTTGGCATCACAAGGGCAAGAGCTGTGATAGGCGGCAGTCTTGGCGGTATGCAGGCACTTTGCTACGCTATCGAGTTTCCAGAATTTGCGCAAGATATCATAATGCTTGCAAGCACCTATCAGACTAAGCCTTGGGCGATAGCGTTTAATAAAATCGCCATCGAAGCCATTTTAAACGATGAAAATTTCAAAAACGGCGAATACGACGCAGAATTTATAAGAAAAAACGGGCTAAAAGGTATGGCTTATGGCAGGATGGCAGGGCACATCAGCTTCTTAAGCCCTGATAGCATGGATAAAAAATTTGGACGAAGCTACGTCGAAACTGACGGTCTTTACGATCTTTTTGGGCATTTTCAGGTCGATCGCTATATGGAGTATAACGGCTACAACTTCCCAAAGAGGTTTGACCCGCTAAGCTACCTATATATCGTAAAAATGATGAATATCTTTGACTGCACAAGGCACTACGATAGCCTAAAAGACGCCCTTGCGCCGATCAAAGCAAATTTGCATCTAATCGCTTTCAAAGGCGATCTACTCTTTCCGCCAAGCTGCATGAGAGAAATTTATGACGCACTTTGCGAGATGGGCAGAGGCGCAAAGACAAATTTTGTTGAGATAGATAGCAACTACGGCCACGACGCCTTTTTGGTCGAGATAGAAAAATTTGATGGATATATAAAAAATATATTAAAAGGATAGAAAATGGAGCAAAAAGAGCAAAGTTTTGAAGAGAAATTAGCCCTAGCTGATAAAATTTTAAACGATCTAAACAAAGATGATGTGAGCTTAGAAAACAGCATAAAGCTGCACGAGCAGGGCAAAAAGCTCTTAAATGAAGCAAGAGAAATTTTAGAAAACGCAAAACTTAGCATAAAGCAGGTGGATGATGAGTAAAATTTGCGCCCTTCAGCTACCAACGCAGCCTTTAAGCGAGGCGAGGCTTGATTATTACCTTAAAATTTGCGCGGACGAAAACGCAAGGCTGGTTGTCCTTGGCGAATACGTGCTAAATAGCTTCTTTAAAGAGCTTGCCACCATGCCAAAAAGCCTCATAAAAGAGCAGAGCGAGCGCAAAAAAGAGGCACTATTTGCGATGGCAAAAAAGTATGATCTAAACATCATCGCACCTATCATAAATTTAAAAGGCAAGGAGATATTTAAAAGCCTAGCTAAATTTAGCCAAACTCAAGTAAAGCTATACGACCAGCAAATTCTCATGCCTTATGCGCACTGGAACGAGGCAAAATTTTTTAGCAACGCAAGCGAAGAGCTAAATTTACCCATCTTTACATACGATAAATTTAAAGTTGGCGTCATGTTTGGCTTCGAGGCGCATTTTGACGTGTGCTGGGCCTATATGAGCGCTAAAAAGGTCGATATCGTGCTTGTGCCAACGGCTTGCACATTTTTTTCGCAGGCGCGCTGGGAGGAGCTTTTAAAGGTTAGAGCCTTTACAAACAATGTCTATGTGCTCCGCGTAAATCGCGTGGGGAGCCATAAGAGCGAGGACGAGCAGTGGAGTTTTTATGGCGACTCGATGCTCATTAGCCCATTTGGCGAGGTTAAGAACAGGCTTGGCAAAAATGAAGAGATGATGATCGATGAGCTTAGCAAAAAGGAGCTTAGCGAGGCTAGAAGCACTTGGGGCTTTATGCAGATAGAGGCTAAATTTAAAAGATGAAGCGCTGCGCCTGGGCCAAAAAGAGCGAGTTTAGCAGGAGCTATCACGACTGTGAGTGGGGCAGGGCGGTCAAAGATGATAAGAAATTTTTTGAAATGCTCATTTTAGAGGGCTTTCAAGCTGGCCTTAGCTGGGACTACGTGCTAAGAAAAAGAGCTGGGCTTGCTCAAATTTTAGACGGCTTTGATGCAAAAAAGATTGCACTTTATGATGAAAATAAGCTTCAAAGCCTTTTAAGCGACGATAGAGCGATCAAAAACCGCCTTAAAATTTACTCCTTACCAAAAAATGCCAAGGCTTTTTTAGAGCTTTGCGCTGAGTTTGGCTCGTTTTATAACTACATCTATAAATTTACAAATGGCAAGCGCGTGATAAATGACATAAAAAGCGCTAAGGACATGCCAACAAGTAGCGAACTCTCAGAGCGCATCTCAAAAGATATGAAAAAGCGTGGCTTTAAATTTGTAGGTGCTGTGATCATCTACTCGTTTTTACAAGGCGTTGGCCTCATAGATGATCACGAAAATGAGTGCTTTTGTAAAGGCATTTCGGAGTGAAATTTGAAACGAAGTGAGATTGAAAAATATATAAAAGAGAAATTTGACATTTTAGGGGAGCAAATTTTTCCAAAATATCCAAAATTTAGTGTCTTTCGTCACAAGAAAAATAAGAAGTGGTTTGCGCTGCTTATGCAGCTAAGCGCTAGTAAGCTTGGCCTTGAAAGTGACGAGATGATCGAGGTTTTAAATCTAAAATGTAGCCCAGATCTAGCCATGGTGCTAGTTGATGAGTGGCAAATTTTTAAAGCATATCACATGAATAAAAAGCACTGGATAAGCGTAAATTTAAACTCCAAAATCTCACAAAAAACAGTTTTTGACCTGATAGATGAAAGCTTTAGCTTAAGCAAATAAAAGCCATTTTTCAGCCTTAAATTTAGTAGTTTTTGTTAAAATCACGAAAAACTTAAGGATAAAATTTGCAAGAGCTAAACAACGAGATCAAAAAAGTCCATTTCATAGGCATCGGCGGCATCGGCATCTCAGCCATCGCTAGATTTTTACACGAAAAAGGCCACAAGATAAGCGGCAGCGACATCAAAGAGAGCAAGACGACGCTTGAACTTCAAAGTGAAGGCATCGAGGTCATCACGCCACACTGCAAAGAGGCGATAAAAGACCAAGACTTTGTAGTCTACTCAGCTGCGATAAAAGAAGATAACATCGAGCTAGTGGAGGCCAGAAGAAAGGGCATAAAGTGCTTTTCAAGAAAAGAAATTTTGCCCTATGTGCTTGAAGATAAGTGCGTCTTTGCAGTAGCTGGCGCGCACGGCAAGAGTACGACTTCAGCGATGCTAGCAAGCCTCATTGAGGGCTCAGTCATCATCGGCGCCATCTCAAAGCAGTTTGGCTCAAATATGCGCTACGCCAAAAGCGACAACGTCGTATTTGAGGCCGATGAGAGCGACTCAAGCTTTCTAAACTCAAACCCATATCTAGCCATCGTCACAAATGCAGAGCCAGAGCACATGGAGCACTACGACTACGATCTAGCTAAATTTTACGCAGCCTACAAGGGCTTTTTGGAGCGCGCGAAAGTTAGAGTGATAAACGCTGAGGACGAGTTTTTAAGCACGCTTAAGCTTGATGCGATCAGACTTTACCCAAGCAGTGATATCACTGAGCTTACGATGGTGGTAAGAGACTATCAGCCATACACTAGCTTTAACCTTAAAAATTTAGGCAAATTTGAAGCTTTTGGCATGGGCGAGCACATCGCCATAGACGCATCTTTGGCTATCCTTGCTGCGATGCACGAGACGCCGCTTAAAGATATCAGAGAAAATTTACTAAATTTTAAAGGCATCAAAAAGCGTTTTGACATACTTAGCGCAAACAAAAATTTCGTCCTAATAGACGACTACGCGCACCATCCAACCGAGATAAAAGCGACGCTAAAATCAGTCTTTGAATACGCCAAAATTTTAGGTATTAAGAGCGTCACAGCGATATTTCAGCCACACCGCTACACAAGACTTAGCACAAATTTACCTGGCTTTAAAGAGTGCTTTAAGGGCGTTGATGAGCTTGTTATCTTGCCAGTTTATGCAGCTGGAGAAAATCCTATCGAAGTTGATATGAAGGGCGAATTTAGCGAGTATAACCCGATCTTTACAGACAAGGTCGAGAGGGTTGAAGAGGGGATTGAATTTACAGATGAATTTGGCGTGAAAAATCGCCTAAGTGATGGCATCGTAGTTGGCTTTGGAGCGGGCGATATCAGCGTGCAGCTAAGAGGCGGATATTAATGGATCTAAGCAATTTCAAGCCTCAAGATGAAAATGAAATTTTAAAAGAGATAAAAGAAAAAGAGCTTAGCGAAGAAGAAATTTCAAGCCTTATAAATTTAGGCAAAAAAGATATCTTGATAGCCATTGCAAGGTCGCAAAAGCTAAGTAGCACCCAGATAAAAGAGATGCTGCCAAATGCCCCCTATCTTGCCGTTTGCTTGCTGGTTGAAAAGCAAGATATCAGCGAGGTTAGGGCTGAAATTTTAGAAAAGATCAAGCCTCATCCTGAGCTTTACAAGGAGCTCATCGCAAAATATAAAGGCGTGAAATGGTAAGAAATTTGATAATAATCGCCGGCGTGATGCTACTTTTTGGAGCGATCTGGGCGATAAAAGATGAAAAGATCAGCAAAAGCATAAAAGCGCTCGTTAGCGCGGTGCTTGTAGTGATCCTTGTTTGCGTCTATTTTTACGAGCAAAATTTATCAAAAAACGAGGACACTATCTCAAAGCTAGTTAGCGATTTTAAACAAGGCAAAACACTAAAATGTGGCGAATACAACGTGAGCGCTGAGAAATTTAACTACGAATTTGGCACGGCGTCATTTTTACCAAAGCGAGAATTTAGTGATCTCTCAGGCGTCATCGTGCCTATAAAAAGTTGTGAGCAATGACTGAAGAGATATTTTTAAAGCTAGATCTAGGCGAGTATCTGGATAAATTTAACTCCTTTTTAGCAAGGCAAAAACCGCTATTTTTACAAGGCGACAGCAAGATCCACTTTGAAAACATTAACGAGCTTTCAAAGTATGATTTTAAGGCGCCTGACGAGATAAAAGAGCTTGATGACGCGCTTATGAGACTTAGCAAGCAAGCAGTGCTTCACATCAGTGAAATTTACGAGTTTGCAAAGATTATTAAGTATTTTTCATATCTAAAAAAGCAAAAATTTGAAGGTAGGCTTGGCGAGTGGATCGCAAAGGTTGAAATCCCTGAAGCGATGAGCCAGATGGCAAACAGCTTTGATGAAAACGGCGAGTTTAGCGACAGCGTGGATGAGAGATTTGCTGCGATAAAGCAGGCATTTAGCGAGAAAAAGCGCCAGATCGACGCTGAGCTTAAAAAGCTCATCTACTCAAAACACATCACGCCCTATCTGGTCGATACCCAAACGCACTACATCAACTCGCAAGAGGCACTTTTGGTGCGTGGCGGCTTTAATCACGCCCTAAAAGGCACCGTGATCGCTAGAAGCTCAGGCGGCTACTTTTACGTCGCACCTGCAAGCACAGAGCGCCTAAAAAAGGAGCAAAGCGAGCTACTTGATAGAAAAGAGGAGATCATTTTTGAGCACTGCAAGAAATTTAGCCTGCATATGAGCAAGAGCCTGCTCTTTTTGAAATTTATAAATAACGCTTTTGATCAGTTTGACGCATATCAGGCTCGAGTAAATTTGGCTAGATCGCGTGACTATGAGTTTGTTTTGCCAAATAGCTCGCACGTTATAAAGCTTGAGAAATTTGCCCATCCAGCGCTAAAAAACCCAAAGAGCGTGAGTGTGGATTTTAGTAAAAAGGTACTTTTGATAACCGGCGTAAATGCTGGCGGTAAGTCGATGCTTTTAAAATCAATCATCTCAGCCACGCTGCTTGCAAAGTATCTGCTGCCTATGCGTATCGACGCAAACCGCTCAAGCATCGGCTCTTTTAAAGAATTTGACGCGATCATAGAAGATCCGCAAAGCGTGAAAAACGACATCTCGACCTTTGCTGGCAGGATGGTGCATTTTGCAAGGCTTTTTACTAAAAAATCGATCATCATCGGTATCGACGAGATCGAGCTTGGCACCGATTTTGAGGAGGCTGCGAGCTTGTATGGCGTCATGATAGAGCGTCTCATCACTCAAGATATCAAAATGATCATCACGACTCACCACAAGCGCCTTGCGATGTTGCTAGCTAAGAATCCAGAGGTTGAGCTAGTGGCGGCACTTTACGACGAGGCAGCTCAAAGGCCTAAATTTGAGTTTTTAAAGGGCACGATCGGCAAGTCTTACGCCTTTGAAACGGCGGCAAGATATGGCATATCTCAAAATTTAGTGGCGCAGGCAAAGAAAATTTATGGCGAAGATAAAGAGAATTTAAACGAGATCATCACAAAGACGCTAAATTTACAAACCAAGCTTGATGAGGGGATAAAAGAGGTCACGGCAAAAGAGGAGCGTCTGGAGCGCTTGCTTGAGGAGCAAAAAGAGCTAAAAGAGAAAAATGAGATCAGGCTAAATGCGACTATTTCGCGCCTTGAAAAAGAGTATTATGAAGCGATAAATGCGGCAAAAGCTGTTATAAATTTTAAGGATATAAAAGACAAGCAAAGGGCGCTAAACGTGGCAAATGAGAAAAAAGCTGCTATCGTTAAGCCTAAAAAAACTGAGCGTGAGAGCCTAAAAGTAGGCGATAGAGTGAAGTATGAAAATATCAAAGGCACGGTTTTAAGTATCTCTAAAAATGACGCGATGATCGAGTCAAATGGCATAAATTTGCGCGTGCCACTCGAGCTTTTAAGAAAAAATGGCAACGAAGTAGTCTTGCCTAAAAAAGGTGGCGTAAGTTTAAGCGTAGATAAGCCAAAAACGGCCTCGCTCTCGCTTGATCTGCACGGCATGAGAGCTGACGAGGCGATAGCTAAGCTTGATAAATTTATCTCAGATAGTCTTGTTATGGGATTTGATGAGGTTAGTGTATTTCACGGTATCGGCACTGGCAAGCTTGCCTTTGCTGTTAAAAATTTCTTAAAAGAGCATCCAAGCGTGAAAGAATTTCACGATGCACCGGCAAATCAAGGCGGATATGGTGCAAAGATCGTTAAGCTTTGAGCTAAATTTTTAATTAAAAAATGAAAGAAAATTTTTATTTAGCTTGGATATAATCCAGTAGAAAAATTTAAATTTAAGAAAGGAAGTTTAAACTTTATGCCAGGTGACGAATCGCAAAAAAAGCACTTTAGTATGGTTAAAACTGTCACTTTGGTCGTGGTTTTGCTTTTTGCATTTTTCTTAACTGAAAATTTAATCGTCTATTCGTATAAATACAATAACGCGCTCTCTACAAACAACTTTGGCCTCAAAAAAAAGACCGAGTATCTAACATATCAATATGTAAATTATCTTAAAAATATAAGTAAATTTAATATTATAGATTTTCAAAATTATATAACCGATAACGCTTTTGGCGAAGTCTTTTTGCTAAAAGAAAATGGCAAAAATGGCTTTAAGATAGAGGCGTCTTCAGAAACTAGCCTCGTAAATAAAGACTACGAAGACAAGAGCTGTGGTGACATCTACTCGCATGATTTTCAAAAGGATTATTTCAAGGCTGAAATTTTGCCAGAAAATAGCGCCAAAGTATGTATGTTTGTTGCCGTAAATGACTATATTTTAGGCTTTAAAGCGCATATCGATCAAAGGATAACTGGCACTAGCGACCCATTTTATTTTCAGTGGCTGATAAAAAATATGACTGTCACTTTGATCTTAAGCTCGATTGGTCTATTTTTAGGGCTTGCGGTCTGTCTTTGGTTTGTATTTAAGTATCTAAACATCAAATTTGACTATCTAAAAGTAAAAGAAGAGAGCACTACTAAGATCGCCCAGCTACAAGAGAAGCTATATATCGATCCGATGACTGGGCTTTTTAACAAGGCAGCGCTCATAAAAGATGTGAGCGAGTATAAATATCCAAAAGTGATACTTATGGATATAGATGATTTTGGCAAGATGAACGACTACTATGGCAAATACGTTTGCGACCAGATACTAAAACAGATGGCAAATCTCATCAAAGAATTTGCCAAAAATGAGAATATGAAGGCTTATTGTATAGAGGCGGACAGATTTGCTTTGGTCGAAGATAATAACGACTTTATCGACAGATACGAGGAGCTAGCTGAAAATTTACTAGATATCTTTAAAGGCAGGATGCTTAGCATAAAAGATGAAAATGGCGCAGAGGTCGATGATATAGAAATTCACAACACCATAGGCTTTGCGCTTGATAGCGACCAGACTTTAAGAAAGGCAACCATCGCGCTGAAATCAGCTAAGACGCTTGATAAAGACTATGTTTGCTACTTTAAAGGGCTAAGTCAAAAAGATGAATACGCAAATCAGATCGAGCGCTCAAAGCTGATCCAAAACGCTACGATAAACGACAACATCGTGCCGTATTTTCAGCCGATATTTGACGAGAAAAAGATCCCTATAAAATATGAATGCTTAATAAGAATTTTAGACCGCGACGATGTCATCTCACCAAGCGTATTTTTGGATATCTCAAAGCGTATCAAGCGCTATGCAGACCTTGAAAAGCAGCTCATTAAAAAGTGCTTTGAGCACCTCATTGAAGATCCAAATTTGGTTCTTTCTATAAATTTAAGCAGCCGAGATATGATAGATGGCGACGTCTCTGCGCTGGTTTTAAATTTGCTAAACAAGCACAATGTCGCTGGCAGGATAGTTTTTGAGATAGTTGAAGACGAGGAGCTAAAGAGTGCTGAGCGCGTCTCAGTCTTTATCGAGCGAGCAAAGAGCATGGGCGCTATGATAGCGATCGACGACTTTGGCTCTGGCTACTCAAACTTCTCTTACATCATAAAGATCAAGCCAGACTACGTGAAGATCGATGGCTCTATCATCAAAGATATCGATATCAATAAAGACTCATACGCCATCGCAAGCGCGATCGTGGCATTTGCAAAGGATCTTGGCATAAAAACGATCGCAGAGTATGTTCATTCTAAAGAAATCTTTAACGTCTGTAAGGAGATAGGCATCGACGAATTCCAAGGATTTTACTTGGGAATTCCTTCTAAAAAGGCGTTTTAGTGGTAGTTGGCTTTTTAAAAGAGCTTTTAAGCTTTCGCTCTATCACGCCAGATGATGCAGGCAGTTTGGAGTTTATCGCTAAATTTTTACCTGATTTTGAGGCTAAATTTATAGAAAAAAATGGCACAAAAAATCTCATACTTTCTAAAATTTATGGAGACGGCGAGCATCTAGCTTTTGCAGGACACGTTGATGTCGTGCCTCCAGGAGATGGCTGGGAGAGCGAGCCATTTACACCACTAGAAAAAGATGGCTACATCTACGCAAGGGGCGCGCAGGATATGAAAAGTGGCGTGGCTGCCTTTGTTTGTGCTGCTAAAGATGCAAAATTTGATGGTAAGCTAAGTCTCATCTTAACAAGTGACGAAGAGGGCGATGGCACTTATGGCACGCCTTTAGCGCTTGAATATCTGCGTGAGATAGGGGATCTGCCCAAATTTTGCGTCGTGGCTGAGCCAACTTGTGATAAGAAATTTGGCGATAGTATAAAGGTTGGCAGACGTGGCTCGATAAATGGTAAGATCGTAATAAAGGGCGTTCAAGGACACGTGGCATACCCAGAAAAATGTGTAAATCCAGTAAATTTGATAGCTCCACTTTTAAGTAAGATAGCCGACCATGATATGGACGGGGGGAGCGAGTTTTTTAGCCCAAGCAAGATCGTGGTGACGGACATTCGTGGTGGCATGCAGGTTTGCAACGTCACGCCAAGTGAGCTTAGCATAATGTTTAACGTTAGAAACTCAAATTTAACCGATGTAAATGACGTTGAGAGCTATCTTAGAAGCGTTTTAGATGAGCTTAGTTACGAGCTTAGTATCAAACAAAGCTCGAAGAGATTTTTAACAAACAAAGATAGCAAGATCGTAAGAAATTTAATGGCATCTGTCACAAAGATCACCGGCGTTACGCCACTTTTAAATACAAAGGGTGGCACAAGTGATGCAAGGCACTTTGCTGAATTTGGCGTAGATGCGATAGAATTTGGCGTCATAAATGACCGCATACACGCCAAAAACGAACGAGTTAGCACCCTCGAAGTAAATAAACTTTATGAAGTTTTTAAAGACCTGATAGAAAATTTTCACTGATCTCTTTTTCATCAAATAGTTAAATTTAAACGCCACTTCTAGCATTTTTTAGAATAAATTTTCAAAAAACGGCTACGTTTTGCTTGAGAGCAAAACCAATGCAAAGGCGATAGGATTTTTGCCACTAATTATTGCTATTTTGCTTTTACTAGCACTTGTCTTTGGTCTAAAACTTGGCAAAAATGGTGCATTTATGCAAAGAAGTAAATTTTGCTCAGTGGGAGCTATCAGTAAAATTTTCGAGTGTGACTTTTCGATGTTTTATGGCGTCATCTCTATCATCGTCTGCGCAAGCATCACAAATTGAGTGCTAAATCAATACAAATTTGGCTTTGAAGCTCAGTTTTTTGTTTTAGGCATGGGAGCTGGAGCCGCTATAAGTCACAACTTTATCTTAGCAAGCTCAGGAGCTGGCATCACACCTTTTGCTCTTTATGCTGTAGCAACCCTTATATCTATGCTATCTATATTGGATTTTTCACTAAAAAAGCTTAAATAAATTTGGCTACTTTTGCAGGTTTTTGCTTATAAATTTTAAATTTAAATTTTAGAGAAATTTAGCCACCAAAGTGGCTAAATTTGAAGTTATCTTAGGATTTGAATTTTTGCTTTTGCGCGGAGTTTTTCGAAGTAATCACTCATTAATTTTTCTTGCTCGCCTTGGTAAAGCTCATTTATAACGTTATCTTTTACATCAGCAAAGCTTGGTGTGTATGAGCCGATCTTCTCTTTTACTAAAAACATATCAAAGCTATCAGGTCCTTGCAAAGGCTGTGTGTAGTCGCCGTTATTTGTGCTTGAGATGATCGCAGCAAGTCTTGGATCTATGCTTTGATAGTCCAAACTCACCTCTTGCGTTTGCACGCCGTCTAGTAGCTTCGGACTTGTCTTTTGAGCTTCAAGCAGATCAGGGTCTTTTGCTCTATAAACTACGACTCTAGCGGTGCTAAAGACCTTAAATTTATCAGGATTAGCGTCAAAATACGCCTTTGCTTTTTGCTCATTTATATTTTTGCCAGCCTCAGCAGCTATGCTTTTATAAAGTTTTTCTTGAAGCATCTTGTGCTCTAGGTTGTTTTTAAAGTCCAAAAAGTCCATGCCTTGAGCTTGGATAGAGCTTCTAAACTGCGAATTTGTCATGCCATTTTGCTTTGCGATCGCCTCGATCCTGTCGTTTAGCTCAAAAGGCGTAACGCTTAAATTTAAGTTTTTTATCTGCGCATCTTCAAGCCTATCTCTGATAAGCAAATTTAAAGCGTCCTGCTCTGTTGTCTTTAGCTGTTCCTTCAAGCTATAAACCTCGTAAAGCGTGATAGGCTCGTTCTCTACGATAGCTGCGATGCCGTTTATCATCTGAGCTGAATATAAATTTAAGGCACTTAACACGCCAGCAGCCAAAAAGAGCAATTTTTTCATAATGAAACCTTTATTTAAGTATTTAGTAAATATAATTTTGGGCAATTATAACATAAAAATAAGGCACAAAATGATAGTTACTAGATTTGCTCCGTCGCCTACTGGATACCTACACATAGGCGGACTTAGGACAGCTCTTTATAATTATTTATACGCAAGAGCTAACAATGGAAAATTTCTGCTCCGCATCGAAGATACTGACTTAAAACGAAACTCAGAAGAAGCCACACAAGCCATAAAAGAGGCATTTGCTTGGTGCAAGCTAGATCACGACGGCGAAGTGACCTATCAGTCAAAGAGGTTTGACATTTATAAAGAATATGTTAAAAAGCTGCTTGATGAGGGCAAAGCCTACAAATGCTACATGAGCAAGGACGAGCTTGAAGAGCTTAGAGCTAGCCAAGAGGCAAGAAAAGAGCGCCCAAAATACGATAATAGATATAGAGATTTTACTGGCACGCCTCCAGCTGGTATCGAGCCAGTCATCCGTATAAAAGCCCCGCTTAGTGGCGAGATCGTCATACATGATGGCATAAAAGGCGAGGTTAAATTTAAGGTTGAAGATATCTTAGACGACTTCATCATCGCAAGAAGCGACGGCACACCGACATATAACTTCACAGTTGTGATAGACGATGCGCTAATGGGCGTAACTGACGTTATTCGCGGCGATGACCACCTCTCAAATACCCCAAAACAGATCGTTCTTTACGAGGCACTTGGCTTTAAGGTGCCAAAATTTTATCACGTCGCTATGATAAACGGTGAGGACGGCAAAAAGCTTAGCAAAAGGCATGGTGCGACTGACGTTATGGAGTATAAAAAAATGGGCTACTTGCCTGAAGCGCTCTTAAATTTTCTCGTTCGTCTTGGCTGGAGCCACGGCGATGATGAGATTTTTACTATCGAGGATATGCTTAAATACTTCAATCCAAACGATATCAACAAAAGTTCAAGCACCTACAACGCTCAAAAGCTTGACTGGCTAAATTCCCACTATATAAAAACTTTGCCTTATGAGAGGCTAGCGCACGATATGCTTGAATTTGGCGTGGATTTTAGGGCTTTGGCAAAGGGTGAGCTACTGCTAAATTCGCTTCGTGAGAGGTCAAAGACCTTGATCGAAATGGCAAATAGCGCAAATGCTATCATAAATGCTCCAAAAAGCTACGACGAGAAAGCTTGGGCTAAATTTATAAATGAAAATAGCAAAGAAATTTTGGCAAAATTTGCTCAAATTTTAGACCGTGACCTTGACGCTAAAGGCTATGAGGAGCTAACTAATAAATTTTTAGAGCAAAATGGCTTAAAACTAAAAGACCTAGCTCAGGCCCTAAGGATAGCGCTAACTGGCTCAAGCGTGAGCCCAAGTATATTTGAGGTGCTTGAAGTAGTAGGTAGCAACGAGATCAAAAACAGAATACAAAATTTATTAAAGGAAGAGAAATGACACATGTAACTAAAGAAGAGGCACTAAACTACCACATAGGCGGTAAGATCGAGATCAGGGTAAAGACACCTTGCGAGACTTCAAGAGACCTTTCAATGGCCTATACTCCGGGCGTTGCTGAGCCATGCCGTGAGATAAATGCAGACACTGAGCTAGCTTATAAATATACAAACAAGGCAAATTTAGTAGCTGTCATCACTGATGGCACGGCTGTTCTTGGACTTGGTGACATCGGTGCTATCGCTGGTAAGCCAGTTATGGAGGGCAAGGCGGTGCTATTTAAGAAATTTGCAAACGTTGATGCCTTTGACATCGAGCTAGATGAGCACGATCCTGATAAGATCGTTGAAATTTGCAAGGCTCTTGCTCCTACATTTGGCGGTATAAATTTAGAAGATATCCGCGCTCCAAAGTGCTTTGAGATCGAAAGAAAGCTTCAAGAAGCAGTCGATATCCCTGTAATGCACGACGATCAGCACGGCACAGCGATGATAACAAGCGCTGGCATTATAAATGCGATGGAAATTTCTGGCAAAGATATATCTAAGATAAAGATCGTAGTTAGCGGCGCTGGTGCAGCTGGCATCGCTTGCGCAAAGATGTATAAAGCACTTGGCGCAAAACACATCGTGATGATAGATAGCAAAGGCGTCATCCACTCAAAAAGAACAGACCTAACTCCAGAGAAGGTTGAATTTGCGCTTGAGACCGAGGATAGGACACTATCTGATGCAATGAAAGGCGCTGATATGTTTTTAGGTCTTTCTAAGCCTGGCGTTGTGACAAAAGAGATGGTTGCTTCAATGAACAAAGAGCCTATCATCTTTGCTTTGGCAAACCCAGTGCCTGAAATTTTCCCAGAGGACGTTGTAGCTGTAAGAGATGACGTTATGATGGGCACAGGCAGAAGCGACTATCCTAACCAAGTAAATAACGTTTTGGGCTTTCCATTTATCTTTAGAGGCGCGCTTGACGTTAGGGCTAAAAAGATCACTGAAAATATGAAAATGGCTGCAGCTAAAGCTCTTGCGCAGCTTGCAAAAGAGCCAGTGCCAGCTGAAGTTTTAAAAGCAAGTGGCGTTAGTGAGCTAAAATTTGGCAAAGAGTACATCATCCCAAAACCATTTGACAAGCGCGTACTAACAGCGGTCGCTCCAGCAGTTGCAAAAGCCGCAGTTGAAGATGGCGTAGCGAGAGTAAAAGATTTTGATGTTGAGGCTTACAAAGCCAAACTTGCAAAAGGTTTTTAATCAAATTTAGCCCAAATTTTGGGCTAAATTCTTCTCTTGGCATTTTGTAAAAGACAAACCTTGTAAAAACAGTAAATTTAAGGACAAAAAATGCAAAACGTGAAGCTCATCTCACACCCATTGATCGAGCATAAATTAACAATCTTACGTGATAAAAACACCCAGCCTTTTCAGTTTCGCATGCTAGTTGATGAGATCAGTTACCTTATGATCTTTGAGGCGACTAGAAATTTAAAGGTAAAAGATGTCAAAGTCCAAACACCAGTTGCGGTGGCAGACGCAAAGAGGCTAACTACAAAGGTGATGATATGCCCTATCTTAAGGGCTGCTCTTGGCATGCTTGATAGCGTCTTTACCATCATACCAGATGCGAGCGTTGGCTTTTTGGGCTTTCAGCGAAACGAAGAGACAGCGCAGGCTGAGTTTTTCTACGCAAAGCTTCCAAAAGACGCAAAAGAGCGCATGGCGATCATCATAGATCCTATGTTTGCAACTGGTGGCACGGCGATAGACGCGGTTAAGTTTTTGCGTGAAAAGGGCGTTAAAGAGATCAAATTTATCTCTATCATCGCCGCACCTGAGGGGCTAAAGAGATTTAGTGAAATTTACCCAGACGTTGAGGTCTATACGGCATCGATCGATGAGAAACTAAATGAGAAAAACTACATCGTTCCAGGTCTTGGTGACGCTGGCGATAGAGTTTTTAACACTCTTTAAGGGCTAAATTTGAACAAAAGACTTTTGCCAGCTCTAGTTGCCTTTGTAATAGCTATCATCATCGGTACTTTCTTTTTTTCAAAAGAGGGTGGCGAGGCAAACAAAAACGCTCAAATTTTACTTGAGCAGCTAAACAAAGAGGGGCAAAAGAGCCAGAGCCTCGCAGAAAATGGCTCATACACCTCAAAAGATGAGGTCGCACTTTATATCTATAAATTTAACAAGCTACCAAAGAATTTCATAACTAAAAAAGAGGCAATGGCTCTTGGCTGGGACGCAAAAAGCGGAAATTTATGGCAGATAAGCGGCGGCAAAAGTATCGGCGGGGATAGATTTTCAAACAGAGAAAAGAGGCTGCCTGAGGCTGATGGTAGAAAGTGGTTTGAGTGCGATGTGAATTATAATGGCGGCAGGCGCGGCGCTGAGAGAATTTTATATTCAAACGACGGGCTTATCTACTACACGCCCGATCACTACGAGCATTTTTACCTGCTTTATGAGAAGAGGATGCAATGAAAAGCGTGAGCCTAGATGCAAAAAAGATGGTCGAAAAAGAGAATATGCATGAGTATTTTGCGAAGAAATTTGACCTGCCAGAGTACTACGGCAAAAATTTAGACGCGCTCTTTGACTGCCTTTGCGAGGTAAATGAGCCAACGCTTATAAAGCTAAAAAACGAAAATGCTTTAGATAGTGCCACAAAAGAGAGCTTAATCCAGCTATTTCGCGACGTTTGCAACGAAAACGCGCTAGTTAAATTTGAGCTTGTAAAAGATGAAAAATGATATTTGGAAAGATTGATTATCTAAATTTACTCCCATTTCACGTATTTTTAAAATCAGCCCCACTAAGCTCTCAGATAAAAAAGGCGATCGAGTTTAAAAAAGGTGTGCCAAGCAAGCTAAATAGAGCCCTAAACACTAGAAAGATCGACGCTGCGGTTATCTCAAGCATAGCTAGCAAAAAGGCAAATTTAAAGAAGCTAAATTTTGGAATAGTCGCCAAAAAAGATGTCAAAAGCGTGCTTGTGCGCAAAAACTCAGATATGAAATTTGACCCAGCTTCAGCTAGCTCAAACGCCCTAGCCAAGGTGCTTAAGCTAAATGGCGAGGTGATCATAGGCGACAGGGCGCTAAAGGCATATTTAAGCGATGGCAAAGAGTGCTTTTACGACCTTGGTCAAATTTGGCACGAAAGGACAAATTTGCCATTTGTTTTTGGTAGATTTTCTTACGTAAAAAATGGCTCGTTTTACAAAAGGCTGGTCGCAAATTTTTTGCAAAAAAATGTAAAAATCCCAAATTATATATTAGCCCAGTATGCCAAAAGCCGTGATATAAGCGAGCAAGATATCAAGTGGTATCTTAAATTTATAAGCTACAAGATCGGTCCAAAAGAGCAAAAATCACTCCGAAAATTTTTTAAAGAACATAGATTTTTAAGGGAGGCTATATCGCAGGCTTAAATAAATCTAGCTGATTTAGCTCTTTTATTTTGTTTTAAATTTAGACTTTATATAAATGTTTAAAGTTGCGATACAAAAATCCATCTAGGATTAAGACTTAGCTTTATTTTTAGCAAAATCACAAAAGCATTTTAGAAGCAAAATTTCATCTTATTTTGATCACGTTTGATAAGATCTGCTCCGCCAAAGTGGCTTTTTGGAGCAGACTAAAGTGCTTAGCGTGTAAATTTATCTTACGCTCTCCAGCCAAGTTTTTCTCGTTTTGCTTTCATATCAGCTACGATATTTTCAGCAAGTGCGACAGGATCAAGATTTACTACCATTTTTGAGCCAAGGATCGGCAATGTACCATTTGCCATAAATTCTTCAACATTTTTTGAGCCTTGAACTGGGGCAAATACGCAGTGGTAAGATGAAATTCCAAGTAGTCTAAAGCCAAGTGCGGCATCTATGCCCTTTTCATTTGACCACTCAGGGCTTGAAAATGCGTATGGCAGGTCTTTGATATCAGTGCTTAAGTTTTGACTAAGCGCATTAAACATCGCTGAAGCCCTAGCGTTGTCCAAGCACTCGCCCATGTGCCAGATCGGCGGGATCTTATAAGGGGCTAAAAATTCTCTCAAGCTATCGCCGCAGTATTCAAGCGCATTTGCATTGCAAAGTCCTGTTTTTAGTAGCGGAAATGAGGCACAGCCGTTTGTCATTATTAGGACATTGTTTTTTAGAAGCGTTCTAGCTACGTTTACGACAGCTTTTTCATAAACTACGCGTGGGTTTGAGCAGCCGACTAAATTTACAAGTCCAAGGATCTTGCCCTCTTTTATCGCATCAGCGATAACCTGCGTTGAGCCAAAAATTTTATTTACATTTTCTAGTGAAAAGCCCATTTTAGCTTCGACTTCGTATTGCGGGATATGCACTGGTATGCCTTTTCTAGCTTCGTGGCTCTCAAGCGCTCTATATAAAATTTTCTCTGCGATCTCGTAAATTTCGCTCATATTTGAGTGATGATGATCAAAGCCGATGTGCTCAGCCCCAGGAAGCCTTGCAGAGTCGCTTGTAGTGATGACTGTCGTTTTGAAGCACCTTGCCACCTCCATAACGGTAGGATAGACATCTTGCACGTCAGCTAGCCAAAGATCAAGCGCCCCTGTGCCAACAACAAGCTCTGCACCAACTGCGTTTGAAAGCGGTATAACGCCGTCGTAGCGGTACATAGCCGAAAGTCCGTTACAGCAAACACCATAAAACTGAATGCCTAACGCACCCTTTTCTTTAGCTAAATTTTGAAATTTCTCACTCTTGCCAAGCTTAACGACGACACTTACTAAAAGTGGAGAGTGTCCGTGAAGAGCGATATTTACGTAGCCTTTTTTGATAGCGCCTAAATTTATCTTTGAGTCATTTAACTTTGGCAGACCAAATAGACAATCCATCGCAATAGACGTGCCAAGCGTGCTTGACCAAGCGTAAGCTAGGCCTGTGCGGAAAAACTGCTTCATTACATTTCTCCAGTCGCCATCTGTGCCGGTACTCGTTCTGTGAAGGCTCTCTGTAACCTCGTGATAGACGCCTATTGGCAAGATATCAAGCTTTTTCCACACCTCTTGGCGCTCTTTTGGAGCAAAGGTCTTTATAGCTTTGTGCTCTTGTGGCAAGGTGCGAGATAGATCTTCAAGCAAGATATCAGCGATCTGCGAGGCAAGCTCGTTTATGCTTTTGCTCTCATCAAGCCCAAAAGCCTTTGCGACTGCACGCACTTTCTCTTCGCCTTCTATTGGGATATTTAGCTTGCCAGTTGCTGCGTTTTTAAGAGCTAGCATGTTTTCTCTGCCTCTTGCACCGTGAGCCGCAGCACCGCCAGCTACGTGACGGAGTAAATTTCTAGCTACGATGACGTCCGCATCAGCACCGCACACGCCACGAGTTGCCTTTGATGTGATCTTACATGGCCCCATAAAGCAGATCTTACAGCAAATTCCAGCCATGCCAAAGGTGCATTGTGGCTTTTGCTTGTCAAATCTATCAAAAACAGTCTCGATCCCCATATCTTGCATTTTTAGGAGCATTTCGCTAACGGCTGGATCAGGTGTCTCTTCGATTACTTTTTGCTTATTTGGAAAGGTTTTTTTATAAAGTGAGATAGCGTTTGAGTAGTCTGTAAATTCTGCCTCGTCTTTGTAGTCATAAAAGCCTTTTTCATTTGGCTTAGCCTCTTTATCAAGTCCGTATTTCTGGATCTTGATGCCTAAAATTTCGTCGTTTGTTTGCATTTTTGCTCCTTATGCAAGTAAATTTTATCTTTTGGATAAGTCTTGGATTATATCATCAAAAATTTTCACAGAGATTGATTTGGGATAAATTTAGTGTAAATTTTAGCTTTGGCTACTATAATTACACACTTAAAATAAAATTCAGGAAAATTTATGACAAGGCGTTACGCTTTACAAATTTTAGGCTCTTTCTTGGCTCTTAGTAGCCAAAAAGCTCTAGCAAGCACTCCAAAGATCGGCGTAAAAATAGGCTTTGTGCCGATAAGCGATCATCTATGCATCATCGCTTCAAAGCTTTATAAAAGTGAAAATTTCATGATAGTGCCCATTAAATTTGCTAGCTGGGTTGATCTAGCTGAGGCGCTTAGGGCAGGGGCGATTGACGGGGCTTTTATGCTAGCTCCACTAGGTCTTATGCTAAGAGCAAATGGCGCAAAGATAAAGACCGTGCTATCAGCTCATAAAAATGGCTCAGCCCTTGTGGCTAGAAGCGACGTGGCCGGTCTTAAGCAGCTTGCTGGCAAAAAGATCGCTGTGCCTTCAAAATTTAGCATGCACTATTTTTTACTTGATACGATCTTAGAGCGTGAAAATATTAGCGCAGATATCACCGAGATGGCGCCACCTGAGATGCCTTTTGCGCTTCTTAGCCATCAGATAGACGCTTATATCGTGGCTGAGCCATTTGGGCAAATGGCGGTAAATTTTAAAGGCAGGGCTAAAAATTTACTCTTTTCAAAAGATATAAAGCCAAACCACATCTGCTGCACACTAAATTTTCAAGAAGAAATTCTCTCAAAGCCTTATTTTAACGAGCTTTTAGATGCTTTTAGAAAAGCAGCAAGCTTTATCACAAAAGATCACGAAAAAAGCGCACTTTTGGGCAATGAGATACTAGGTCAAAATGCAAATTTATTAAAGCTAGTGCTTGATAAAGAGATCGTAAGCTACGACGATCTAAGCCTAAAGGCAGAAGAGCTAGAGGAGCTAAAAGAATTTCTAATCAGCAAAAATTTAGGCAATCAAAAACTAGCAAATTTAGATATAAACTCATACTTGGAGCAAAGATGAAATACCTTTTTCAAATTCTCGTTTTAGCCCTAGCTTTGCTTATCTGGCAAGCTTTTAGTGGGGACTTAGTACCAAGCGTAAAAGAGGTAATAAGCGCATTTTTCGAGCTTGCAAAAAGTGGCAAACTGCTTCTTGGCGTCACTGACTCACTCATTAGATACGTCATAGGACTTCTCGTTGGCTCGTTTGTTGCGGTTTTGGTTGGACTTATATTTGGACTTTTTCCTAAATTTGCAAACGCATTTGAGCCACTTATCGGGCTTTTGCGTCCTATTTCGCCGATTGCTTGGATACCTTTGATAGTTCTTGCCTTTGGTATCGGAGATAAACCGACCATTTTCATCATCGCTTATGCGATATTTTTCCCTATGCTGCTTCTTACTATAAATGCCGTAAAAAGCGTGCCAAATGAGCTTGTTTTGGCGGCTCGTGGCTTTGGAGCTAGCAAAATGCAAATAATCACTGGCGTCATCATGCCAGCAAGCCTTTTTAGCATCATCTCAGGGCTAAAACTAGCAGCGAGCCTTGCTTGGATAAATTTAGTAGTTGGCGAGATGGTTGGAGCGCAAAGCGGGCTAGGATATCTCATAATAGACGCTAGAAACCAGCTTAGGATAGATAGCGTAATGGCGGTGATTTTTGTGATCGGCGTGATAGGTATCGTGATAAATTTCATCTTTTCGCTCATTGAAAGATACGCAGGGGAGAGGCTTGGACGATGATAAAGATAAAAAATTTAACCAAATCTTTTGGGGACGCTAAAATTTTAAAAGGGATAAATTTAGAGATAAAGCAGAATGAATTTTGCGTTTTGCTTGGCGGCAGTGGCTCTGGCAAGACGACACTTTTAAACATCCTAAGTGGCACGAGCGAGCTTAGTAGCGGTGAAATTTCAATGCAAAATAAAATTTATACAAAGAAAATTTCACTAGACAAATCGCGCCAGATCATCACTCAAACCTACTCGCTAATGCCGTGGCTAAGCGCAAAAGATAACATCAAATTTGCCCTAAAATGCTCTGGCATAAAGGATAAATTTGAACAAGAAAAGAGAGCTAGTAAATTTCTGGAGCTTGTTAGCCTTTCTCACAAGGCTGAGCTCTTCCCACACTCGCTAAGTGGCGGTCAAAAGCAGCGTGTCGCCATAGCAAGGGCACTTAGCTTAAGCCCTGAGGTGCTGTTTTTGGACGAGCCATTTTCTGCGCTTGATCCAATAACAAGGACAAATTTACAAAAAAGCTTAAAGCAGATGTCAAAGACTCAAACCACTATCTTTGTCACGCATGATATCGATGAGGCGCTATTTTTGGCTGATAAGATCGTGATCTTACACGATGGCGTGATCATAAAAGAGATAATCAATCCAAATTTTGGCGTGCATGATCTAAAGTATTTTGAGCTAAAAGCTAAGATCTTTGACCTTATAAATGGCGAAGATAACGAGGTTGAATACGCTATTTAATAAATTTTAAATATATTTTTAAATTTTAAGCTAGTATTAACTTTAGCGTGAAATTTATGTTATAAAGATTTACTACAATTACACACAAAGCAAATCATTTTTGTTATTCCTTTTACTGATTTAAGCCTTGGTTTTTGCCAAGGCTTTTTCTAAATTTTATAAGCTTTATGAGTAGAGTTTATAAAATTTATCTAAAGGAGATGTTATGAAAAAGACTTTGAGTTGTGTTGCACTAGCCTCTGTGCTTTGCTCGAGCGCTTTTGCGATAGGCGGTCCAAGCGGAGCTAAACTTGACTACGCTATCACTGGGCAGATCGGCGAAGTAGTGGTAAATCCATACGATACTGCCCCACTTACAGCAGTCATAAAAAATGGTGGCTACACACTAAGCAACGCTAAGGTCACTATCGTGCCAAAGCAAGGCGGTCAGGTGATAAGCTACAAAGTGGCTGACAAGCATCTTCGCACACATGGCGGCATCCCAGTTTTTGGCATGTATCCTGACTATCAAAACACCGTTGAGGTCGAGTACGACAAGAGCTACAAGGGCAAGACCGAGCATATAAAAGAGAGCTATAAAATTTACGCCCCAGCTATCTACCTAGAGAGCGCTGGCACGCCAAATCAAAAGGGCGCGCTATTTGACAAGATCGAGGTTACTAAGCCAGCAAGCGCTAAATTTGCAAACCGCCTCTACTATGTAAATAACTTTGTAAATAAAACAGGCAAGGGCACAAAAGTCGTTTGGAACAACCCAGCTGGCGGTGCGATCGAGTGGAACTACAGCCCAAATAACTTCATCCTTGATACAAAAGGCGAGGTTAGATGGTATCTTGAGCCAAGTAAAATTTACGATCTTAAACAGCCATTTCACGCTGGCGTTATGATGGGCTTTAAGCAAAATGACGATGGTGCGATGACTTGGGGATACGGTCAAAGATATGCAAAATACGACATCATGGGTAGAGAAATTTTCAACCGCGAGCTACCAGCTAGCTACAACGACTTCTCTCACTCAATGGACGTAGCACAAAATGGACACTACTTCTTGCGTGTGGCAAATGCCGACTACAAAAGGGCTGATGGCAAAAACGTAAGAACAGTGCGCGACGTCATCGTTGAGCTTGACCGCGACGGCAACGTAGTTGATGACTTTAGACTATATGAGATCCTTGATCCTTACCGCGATATCGTGCTAAAAACACTTGATCAAGGCGCAGTTTGCTTAAATATAGACGCTAAGAAAGCAGGCCATACTGCAAGCTCTGATGAGCTTCAGTCTATGGATACGCATGATAAATGGGGCGACATAGTAGGAGCAGGTCCAGGACGCAACTGGGCGCACGTAAATAGCGTGGATTATGACCCAAGCGATGATAGCATCATCATCTCAAGCCGCCACCAAGACGCAGTTATAAAGATCGGCCGTGACAAACAAGTAAAATGGATCATGGGCGCTCACAAGGGCTGGAGCGATAAATTTAAAGATAAGCTTCTTCAGCCAGTTGATAGCAAAGGCAACAAGATCATCTGCGAAGATGAGTACTCAAAATGCCCAGGATACGAGAGCGACAAAGGTGGCTTTGACTGGCAATGGACGCAGCACACAGCATTTAGGATAGATAGCAAGTCTAAAAAAGGCGAAATTTATCTAAGTGTCTTTGACAACGGCGACACAAGGGGCATGGAGCAACCAGCCATCGCTGGCATGAAGTACTCTCGTGCGGTCGTTTATAAGATCGATGAGAACAAAAAGACCGTTGAGCAGATCTGGGAGTACGGCAAAGAGCGCGGCAAAGAGTGGTATAGCTCGGTTACTAGCCTTACGCAGTATCAAGATGACCTTGATAGCGTGATGGTCTATTCAGCTGTTGCTGGCATGCAGTTTGACATCGCAAAAGGTCGCCCAGTAGGACTTCCTAGCCCACACATCGATGAGTTTGAGTGGGGCGCAAAAGAGCCTAGCATCGAGATAAAGATGACAAATGCTATGGGCTATCAAGCGTTTCCATTTAGCTTGCAAAAAGCGTTTGAGAAATAAATTTTTTTTCCTCCTTTGCTTCGGCAAGGGAGGGCTTTTAGTTTTGCTTGATTTTAAAATTTATTTGCTCTTTTAAAACAACCTTTGCATTTTTCTCTCTTTTGCAAAACTCTAGAAAATTTAATCCATTTTTTATATCGTCATTTAGTCCGATGCAGCCAAAGCCCTTCTCATCATGTGGATAAAGCGCTAAATTTAGGCTTGGAAAGATAAAAAAGCACCACTCGTTTAAGGAGTATGTATAAAGCATAAGTAGTTTAGCTAGATCTTTGATCTCATCAAATTTTAAAGTGTCTATCCTAAGGCAGATGGCAGGCAGCAAAATTTCACTATTTATATCAAGATCAAAGTGCTCATTTGGCTCTTGTAAGATGCCTAGCTTTTTAAATTTATCGTGCAAAGTTTTTATTTCAAGCGTTTCATCGCTCAAGTTAGTATCGTCGTAGTTTAAGGCGCTTATGACAAATGCTTCATTTTTAAATTTATTAAAATATTTATCAAATAGCTTTAGTGCGGTATCTACGCCAGAAGCCCAGTTTTCATCCTCTATCTCAAAAAAGCCGATCCAGTTTTTAGAGTGGCTAAAGGAGTTAAAATTTATATCGCTAAGCTTTAGGGCATTATTTATCAAGCTTGATGATTTATCCATTTTGATTTTAAACGATGTGGTCTTGCGAGCTTTATAAACTAAGAGCCTCTCGCATAGAAATTTCTATCTTTTTCTCATCGAGGCTGCCATTATAAAATAAATTTAATGCTAAAACCGCTTGATACAAGAGCATATCAGCTCCGTCTTTGCATGCTAAATTTTGGTTTTTTGCCTCTTTTAAAAATGGCGTTTGCTTGCCGTAAATAACATCAAATGCAAATTTAGCGCTTTTTAAAATGCCATCTAAAATCTCTTTTGGTGCTGGCAAAAGGTCATCTTTTAGCCCTGCTGAGGTTGAATTTATCACTAGATCAAATTTGTGCTCTTTATAGTCATCCCAGCTAAAGCACTCATAGTGATCTTTAAATTTATCAAGTCTTGCCTTGCTTCTATTTAGTATGCAAACATCTATGTTTTGCGATCTAAGTGCGTAGGCTAGGGCATTTGCGGTGCCTCCAGCTCCAAGGATGATGGCGCTTTTTGCCTCTTTGAAATTTGCTATCGCTTTTAAAAAGCCAGGTGCGTCGGTGTTGTAGGCATAAATTTTCTCATTTTTTAGCACCAAGGTGTTTGCAGAGCCTATTTTACGTGCTGCCTCTGAGGCCTCATCGGCTAAATTTAGAGCAAATTCTTTGTGTGGGAGCGTGACATTTGCGCCGTTTAGTTTTAGGGATTTAAATTTATTGATTAGCTCATTGCCATCTTTTAGCAAAACCCTAGTATATAGGGCATCAAGAGCTAGATCGGCAATGGCTTTGTTGTGTAGTCTTGGAGATACCGAGTGAGCTATCGGATCTCCAAAAACTGCGAAGGTTTTCATTTTGTTCTAAAGACAAAAGCGTCTTTATTGACATCTTTTCTTATGTCATTTACAGCTTTTTGTAGCCCTTTTTCATCAAATGGACCAACTAAAATTTTAGTTAGCTCACCAGCTTTTATAGTTTTGTAGCTATATCCTTTGGCTGCTATTTTTTTCATATAGTCGGCATTTGGGTTAAATTTGCTAGTTGCAAATACTTGTACATAAGAGCCTTTTGCGACGCTCTCGGCTTTTGCTGGAGCTTCAGCTTTTTTCTCTACTTTTTCTACTTTTGCAGGAGCTTCAGCCTTTTTTTCTACCTTAGTTTCAGGTTTTTTCTCAGCTTTAGTTTCAGCTTTCTTCTCGGTTTTTGCCTCAGTTTTGGCTGGCTTTGCTTCAGCTTTTTTCTCTGCTTTAGCTTCGCTTTTTGTTTCAGCTTTTTTAGCTGGAGCTTCTACCTTTGCCTCAGCTTTTTTAGGTGCTTCAGCTGGATGCTCGACAGCTTTTACTATCTCTTTTGGCTCTTCAGTTTTAGGAGCTGATTTTGCACCTTCTTTATCTTTTAGCTTTTTGATCATATCTTCAAAATCATCTTGCTGCTTATTTTCAGGCACGATTGGTACTTGCTCGAAAAGCTGAGTATCGCCTTTTTTAACATCTGAATTTGTATCTTGTGCAGGCACCTGTGTATCGACTGGCTGCTCTGCTGGCACTGGAGGCAGAACTAGTCTTGAGTCAGCTTCGTTTTGTGCTTGTGTTGAGTCGCCTGAGTTTATAAGCTTCATGGCTACGATGATGATTAAAAAAAGTATAACAAGAGCTGCTATAAACATAAGAAGTTTCTTTAGTTTTGCGCCCTTTGCCTCATCATCCTTTTCTAAAAGTATATCTTTTAACTCTTCGTTTTCCATTATCTCTCCTTACATATATTTTGACCAACTTGCCCCACGCTCTTTTTGATAGAGGTTATATGGCAAAGTTAGGATGTTAAATTCTTTTGGCATATCTTGATTTGGGAACATTCTCCACTCTTTTGCCAACTTTTGTGAGAGCTTTGCGCTTAGCATATTTGCAAGCGTGCAAGCTTCATTTAGCGTAGTGTGACCTTTATGCACATAAAGGTGTAAATGTCCTGGCGTCTTGGTCTCGTAGGCTGTGAAATTTATAAAGCCTTCTTCTCTTAAAAGAAGCTGCGCTCTATGCCAAAATCTATCTGGAGTTCTGCCATTGTAGTCAAAGACTATATTTTCGACCTTGTCACTTGCATTGATTAGCGAGTGGGCGATTATAGCTTTGCCCTCCTCATGCTCTTTCATGACACTATAAGTTAGTGGTTCGTTGATCTTTTCAAATTTATCAAAGAAAATTTTGCCCTTGTACTCTATCTTATTGACGATCGTGTCACGTTTGATGTAGTAGTGAGTCGTTATTATCTTTATAAGAGATGTATCAATACTTTGCATCAATATGTCGCTTTATCGTAGATTATAAATTTATGAGCAAGATCGACTAGTTCGGCTTTTATCTTCTCTTGCAAAGAGGTGTTGTTGATGTCGCTTAGCACGTCGGCTATCTTGTTTGCTATTAGCTCAAACTCAGCCTCTTTCATACCACGAGCTGTAAGGGCTGGGCTGCCTACACGTATGCCGCTTGTGATAAACGGACTTCTTGTCTCGCCTGGAACTGTGTTTTTATTTACAGTTATGCCAGCGTTTCCAAGAGCGATGTCAGCGTCTTTTCCGCTAAATTCGCGGTTTAGAAAGCTCATTAGGATTAGGTGGTTATCAGTGCCGCCACTTACTAGATCAAAGGCTCTGCTTATTAGCACTTCGCCAAGTTTTTTAGCGTTTGCTTTTACTTGTTTAGCGTAAATTTTCCACTCAGGGCTAAGGTTGTGCTTAAAGCCAACTGCCTTTGCAGCGATGACATGAACTAGTGGTCCGCCTTGGATGCCTGGGAAGATAGAAGAGTTTATCTTTTTAGCGTACTCTTCGTTGTTTGTCATGATGATGCCGCCTCTTGGGCCTCTTAGAGTTTTATGCGTAGTTGAGCTTACGACGTCGCAGTGAGGGAAAGGATTTTGATGCTCGCCAGCTACTACAAGACCAGCGATGTGAGCAACGTCTGCAAAGAGTATCGCGCCAACAGCATCAGCTATCTCTCTAAATTTCTTAAACTCGATCTCTCTTGTATATGCGCTAGCACCACAAACGATCATTTTTGGTTTTACTATCTTTGCGATATCCATTACTCTATCGTAGTTTATGCGACCATCAAGCTCTACGCCATAAAAGAAGCTCTCATACATCTTGCCAGAGCTACTTACCTTTGCGCCGTGAGTTAGGTGTCCGCCGTGGCTTAGATCCATGCCTAAAATTTTATCGCCTGGATTAAGCAAAGCACCATAAACGCCTTGGTTTGCCTGAGAGCCTGAGTTTGGCTGAACGTTTGCAAATTCGCATCCAAAGAGCTCTTTACATCTATCGATCGCGATTTGCTCGATCTCATCGACAAATTCACAGCCACCATAATACCTCTTACCAGGGTAGCCCTCAGCGTATTTGTTTGTTAGGATTGAGCCCATCACCTCCATAACATCTGGATAAGTGAAATTTTCACTAGCGATCATTTCTAGGTGGTCGCACTGGCGTTTTAGCTCTAAATTTACTAGGTCAAAAATTTCTTTATCGTAGCTTTGCAAACTCATTTTTCATTCTCCTTTGTCTCAGTTTTTAGTGGTCTCATCGCTGGGAAGAGAACAACGTCGCGGATTGATTTTTTATCTGTTAGAAGCATCACAAGTCTATCTATGCCTATGCCTTCTCCTGCAACTGGTGGCATGCCGTATCCTAGGGCTTTTACATAGTCTTCATCCATCTCGTGAGCCTCGTCATCGCCTGCGTTTTTAGCATCGATTTGCGCTTTAAAGCGGTTGTATTGATCGATTGGATCGTTTAGCTCGTTAAAGCCATTTGCTAGCTCACGACCAGCGATAAATAGCTCAAATCTCTCTGCTACATCAGGATTTGTGTCGCTTCTTCTTGAAAGTGGGCTAATAGAGATCGGATAGTCGATGACAAAAGTTGGGTGGATGAGCTTGCTCTCTACGTAGTTGTCAAAGAGTTCAGCCTGCAAGTGACCAAGGTCAAGCTTCTCGTTTGCTTCAAAGCCATCTGCTCTTAGTTTTGCTAAAATTTTAGCCTTATCGCTTACGATATCTTCAGCAAGTCCGCCTATCTCAACTAGGGCTTTTTTATAGCTTATGCGTTTAAATGGCTTGCTAAAGTCAATCTCCATGCCATCAAAATTTATCACTTTCTCCATGCCAAGTTTTTCTAAAATGACATTAAATAAATCCTCTGTGATGCCCATTAGATCGTGGTAGTTGTGATATGCCCAGTAAAACTCTATGCTTGTAAATTCAGGGTTGTGGGTTAGATCCATACCCTCGTTTCTGAAGTTTCTATTCATCTCATAAACAGCTTCAAAACCGCCAACTACAAGGCGTTTTAGATATAGCTCGGGAGCGATCCTTAGGTATCTCTCAACTCCAAGGGCGTTGTGAAATGTCACAAATGGCTTTGCATTTGCGCCACCAGCTATTGGGTGCAGCATCGGAGTTTCAACCTCTAAAAAGCCCTTTTCTTCAAAAAATCTTCTAATCGTGCTAATGATAACTGAGCGCTTTTTAAAATCAGCCCTAACTTCAGGGTTCATTATCATATCAAGGTATCTTTGGCGGTATCTTGTCTCAACATCAACTAGCCCGTGGTACTTCTCTGGAAGCGGACTAATTGATTTTGTAGCTAAGCTAAGCTCATTTACGTGCATTGAAAATTCGCCAGTTTTTGTTATAAAAGCGTAGCCTCTAACATAGACGATATCGCCTATTTCTACATATTTTTTAACGATTTTAAACCACTCTGGATCAAGCGTCTTGTTGCTAAAGTAAATTTGTAAATTTCCATTTTCGTCTTCGATATTTGCAAAGACTGCTTTACCAGCGTCACGGATCAGCTTTATCCTGCCTGCAAGGCCAACTAGCTGCCCCTCTGCTTTTTTCTCTTCTGTATCTTTTATATAGTTAAATTTAAGTCTAAATTTAGAGATATTCATATCTCTTCTAAGAAAATGTGGATATGGATTTATACCTAAATTTCTAAGCTCATCTATGCTTTCTAATCTTTGAATTTCGTGTTGGTTGTCAAATATCACCTTACTTTCCCTTTATATTATTTTTTGAACATTTTTCGCAAATTCCATAAAGCTGCATCATGTGACCAGTTAGTTTAAAACCATGCTCTTTTGCGATGCTTATTTGCCTTTTTTCTATCATAGGATCTTCAAATTCTATGATAAGACCGCACTTTCTGCATATCATGTGGTCGTGGTGTGGCTTTGTGGCAAGCTCAAATTTCTTGCCTTGAGAGCCAAAGCTGATAGATGTTACCATCTCTGATTCTTCTAGTAAATTTAGCGTCCTATAAACAGTTGCGATGCCGATATTTAGCTCAGGATAGTTCTCTTTTATGAAAAGATATAGCCTCTCTGGCGTAAAGTGCTCGTCGTTGTTATAAAGCGTTTTTAGTAAAATTTCACGCTGTTTTGTATATTTTAAACCATTGTCGCGAAGAACTCTTTTAAATTTCTCAAGCAAGGCATCATATTCTAAATTTTCTATCATTTTTCTTCCCCTTTAGTGACGTTTGTATCGGTGTTTGTGCTCGCATTTGCATCCATTGAGATGAATGCATCACTCTTGTTTGTATCCTTTGGTCTTACTACCATCTCATCTAGCTCATTTTTGATGTTTTTCACATCGATATTTGTTATCCATCTACCAGTTCCAAGTAGGAGCGGATAGACCTTGCTATTTGTGAAGTATGGCTCGATCATTTTATTTAGCGAAGTGCCTGACATCACGGCAACGACTGCTGAAAATGTGAGGAAAATTTTGCCACTTCCCATGACAAATCCACCAAGTCTATCTAAAAAGCCAAGTCCGCTTACTGAAACTATCTTTGATAAAAATTTGCCAACTAGCAGACAAACTAGCCAAAAAACTAGCCAAAGTCCGATGAATGCGACAAATTGTAAAAATGAAGGATTTTCAAATTTATAGATATTTTTGCTTATGAAGCTCTCAGCTACATCTGAAAATCTACTAGCGACAACTAGACCGCCGATAAGTCCGATAAGTCCAAAAGTCTCTTTTATAAGCCCGTTTATTATGCCTTTTACACCAAGTATCAGGACAAGGGCGATGACGATAATGTCAAACCAAGTTACTAAATCCATCATACAGTTCCTATTAAATTTTGAAGTTCTTGTTGGCTAGTTGAGTAGGCTAGCGCGTTTTCTTTTGTGATCATGCCCTCTTTTAATGCTTTCATCAGTGCTTGAGTCTGCGTGCTCATACCGGTTTGTTGCTGATTTAGCTGCATTTGAGAGTAAATTTGATGCACTTTGTTTTCGCGTATCAAGTTTGAAATCGCCATATTATTTATCAAAATTTCATGCACAGCGCACCTTCCGCCGCCTATTTTTGGGATCAGACTTTGTGAGATGACGGCAGTTAGCGAAACGCTAAGCATATTTCTTACTTGAAGCTGCTCGCTTCCATCGAAGCTATCAACGATCCTATTTATAGTTTGTATGGCTGAGTTTGTGTGAAGCGTGCCAAAGACTAGGTGTCCAGTCTCAGCTGCTGTAATAGCCGTAGAGATCGTCTCTCTATCCCTCATCTCGCCTACAAGTATGATATCTGGGTCTTCACGAAGTGCAAATTTTAACGCCTTTGAGTAAGAGTGTGTATCGGTGCCGATATTTCTATGTGAAAATAGGGCTTTTTTGTTGTTATGCACAAACTCGACTGGGTCTTCAACGGTGATGATGTGCTTTCTATAATTTAAATTTATCTCATTAAGCATCGCTGCAAGCGTCGTTGACTTACCGCTGCCTGTTGGTCCAGTAACCAGGATAAGGCCTTTTTCTCGTTTGATGATATATTTAAAAATTTGTGGCGCATTTAGATCATCAAGCGAAGGGATGTCGATAGGTATGATACGAAAAGCTGCCGCTAGATCGCCATTCATCGTATAGTAGTAGTTGCCACGGAAGCGGCCGATATTTGGAAGTTCAATAGCGAAGTCAAGCTCTTTATTGTTTTCAAGTTCGCTTTTTTGGGCATCTGTGATTAGAGCGTAGCATAAATTTTCTATATCTTTGCCACTTAGCACGCCAAATTCAAGCGGCCTTAAAGTGCCATCTATCCTTATCTGAGGCTCAGACCTTGAGACTAGGTGGAGGTCACTGGCTTTATTGAAAACAACGGTTTTTAAAAGCGTTTGGATGTCACCAGAGAGATTGCTCTCTGATACTTTAGCTTGGGTATCCGAGCTTTGCGCTCTTAGTTGTTCGATTAGATCCATATTTTACTCTATGATCTTTGGCACGGCAAAGAAGTGTCCCTCGCGTGAAGGGGCGTGCTTTAAAATTTCATCGACAACGTCACTTAAATGTGGCTCATCTTCTCTTAATGGAGTGCCACCTTTTATAGAGCTAACTACGGCCTCATCGCTGCTTAGATCGAGCTCATTTAAAACATCGACAAAAGATACGATTTCACTTAATTGCTTCTTGATCTCTTCTCTTTTTTCATCATTAATTTGTAATGCTGAGAGTTTTTCTAGTTTATTTAAGAGAGTGTCGTCTATTTGCATTATTAAGCAACCTTTTAATTGATTTTGAGGCATTATATCACATTCAAGCTTTAATTTTGGGCTACTTTTAATTTAATTATGCTAAAATCTGCGAATTAAAATTTTTCAAAAGCAAGGAAAAACGTTGGCTATAAAAGAAGACTTAACCGAGATAAAAAAAGAGATCGACGCCCAGGAGCAGTTTCTTGAGAGTATGATCAAGGGAGAGCGTTTTTTTAGGAAATACAAAACTTTGCTGATCGTGCTATGCGTGGCAGCTATCGTCGCACTCATCGGATTTTACGCTAGTAAGGTTTTAAACGATAACAGAGTTGAGGAGGCAAATTTGGCCTATTCAAAGCTTATCTTAAATCCAAATGACGCAAATGCTTTAAGCGTTTTAAAAGAGAAAGAGCCAAACATGTATGCGCTTTTTTCACTTGGTCAAATGCTTGATAAAAACGATACAAAAGGCATTAGTGAGCTTGCAAATTTAAAAGTAAATCCAATCGTAAAAGATATCATCCTTTCACAAACTGGCGATGCAAATACTCAAATTTTAAGCGAATATAACGCACTTTTAAAAGGTTTTGAGCTTTTAAAACAAAATAAAATCAAAGAGGCAAATGTGGAATTTGACAAGATCGCACTTGACTCACAACTACAAACTTTAGTTAAAAATTTAAAACACTATCAGGGAATAAAATAATGAAAAAACTTACACTATTCTTGGCTTTTGCCTTGGCTTTAGTTCTAAGCGGATGCGGCACAAAAAGACAATATTTTGAGCCTGCGCAAACTTCTGGCGAGATATCTTTGTCAAAAGATCTTCCTTCTTACATCAAATCAGCAAATGCAAATGGCGCAACGCTTGATAATGGCAACATCATCACTAAAAATGGGCTAAATAAAAGCGTTACTTTGCCTGAAAATTTCAACTTCTTAAACGAAAACAACGGCTTTGTTATCTCAGCTAGCATAAATGGCGACTTAAACGTGACTGATCCTAGCGGCCACAGCGTTTATAGCGGTAAATTTCCAACTGCGATCGTAGCAGCCTCACTTGATCAAAACCAACTTGCAGCCATCAGCGCATCAAACCACATCTATCTAATCGATATCAACACAGCTACGACACTAATGGAGTATAGCTCATCTGAAATCGCAGCGGTTGACTCAAGAGTTGTGGCGCCTTACTTTATGAGCTCGCTCATCGTTTATCCAGCACTTGATGGTAAAATTTACATCGTGCAAAAAGAGACTGGTAGAATTTTACGCGACGTTGTCGTAAGCTCTGAAAATTTCTTTAACAACATCATATTTTTAGGCGTTGAGGGCGATAACCTAATCGCAGCAACAGCCAAAAAACTAATCGTCATCAACCCAAACCAAACAGTTTATTATGACGGTGAGATCAAAGACGTGCTAGTTCATAACGATGAAATTTACATCTTCAAAAAAGATGGCACGATAGTAAGAACAGACCTCATGCTAAAAGAGCAAAACAAGGTAAATTTCAAATTTGCTATCTTCTCAGCGGCTACTATCATCAACAATAAGCTCTATGTCATCGAAAAAACAGGCTATGTTATAAAGACAAATTTAGATCTTAGCGGAGCTGAAATTTATGAATTTATTGATGAGATAAAAGATAAAAGCTTCATGGGAAATGGCGCATTTTACTACGATAACGAATATGTTAATCTAGGGCAATGAACCAAAAAATTTGGGAGCTTTTTGAAGCTAAAAAGATCTTGCTAAGAGATCTAAAAAGGCTTGATCTTAGCGAATTTACCAAGAAACGCTCGCTTGAGGCGTTTTTTGGTGTCGATACAAAAAATTTCTACGAGATCGTTTTTTTAAGAAGTGCAAAGAGCAGGCTTTTGCTTAAAGAAGCCAGCGAGATAAATGAAATTTGCACTAAATTTGAAGAGAAATTTCAAACCAAGATCAAAAAACGTGTGATCTTTTACAACTCTCAAATTTGCTCAAAATCCCTAAACTACTTCAAAGAAGAAGGCTGGAGCTGTTATGATTTTGTGTGATATCGGCAACACCAACGCCTCTTTTTTACAAAATGGCAAGATCACACACATAAAAGTTAGTGAATTTAAAAACTATAAGCCAGACGAAAAGGTCTATTTTATCTGTGTAAATGAAGAAATTTTGCGGATGATAGATAAGGACGAAATGTTTGTAAATTTAGAGCCTTACTTTGAGATAGACACGATCTATCAAGGTCTTGGAGTAGATAGAAAAGCGGGTTGTTATATGATAAATGATGGCGTTATAGTAGATGCTGGAAGTGCTATCACCGTTGATATAATGGCAAACTCACTTCATCTTGGCGGCTACATCTTGCCAGGCATCGCAACTATGTTAAATGCCTATAAAAGCATCTCGCCACGCCTTGATGTGACACTAAATTCGCAAATTGACATTGATGCGTTGCCTCAAAAGACGAGCGATGCTGTGAGCTATGGCATCATAAAGCCCATTATCACGCTCATTTCAAAGTTAGCAGGCAGCAAAAAGGTCTATTTTACTGGCGGAGATGGTGACTTTTTATCTAAATTTTTTAAAAATGCCATTTGCGACAAGATGCTGATCTTTCGCGCCATGCAAAAAATAATCGATGAGAAAAAGGAAATTTTAAAATGATAACAGTAGCCTTGCCAAAGGGCAGGATCGCAGAAGATACGCTTGAAATTTTTAGAAAAATTTTTGGTTCGAGCTTTATGTTTGAGGATAGAAAACTCATCCTTGAAGAGGGGAATTTTAGATTTTTAATGGTTCGCAACCAAGACATACCAACTTACGTCACTGAAGGCGCTGCAGATATCGGCGTGGTCGGCCTTGACGTACTTGAAGAGCATAAGCCAAATGTAGTGAGGCTGCTTGATCTACAAATAGGCAAGTGCAAGGTCTGCATCGGCATAAAAAACGAAGAGGAGCTTGACTTTTCAAGGTCTGAGCTAAAGATCGCTACTAAGATGCCAAATATCACGCGAAACTACTTTGCAAAGCTTGCCGTTGGCGTCAAGATCATCAAGCTTTATGGCTCGATCGAGCTAGCACCACTTGTTGGGCTAAGCGACGCGATCGTCGATGTGGTAGAGACTGGCTCAACCATGAAGCAAAATGGACTAAAAGTGGCTGGCGACATCATGCAAAGCTCAGCCTATCTAATCGCAAATAAAAATAGTTTTATCATCAAAAAAGATGAAATTTTGGAGCTTTATCAAAAGATAAAAGATGAAATTTCAAAGTAAAATTTGAAATTTTGGCTTCTAAATTTAAAAACGCCTAAATTTATCTACTTTGAAGCTAGTAAATTTAACTGAAATGTTAAATTTATGCCGCTAGCTTTATCCAAATTTTAAAAACTTTGCTACTAAAATTTAAGCTAAGTAAGATAGGGCAAAAGCCGTAGCCGCCACTAAATTTAAAAGTTAAATCTGAATGTATTTTGTTGTGCGAAAATATGTTTTTCGGTTAGGCTTATGAGCTGGCATGATCAATTTTATTTCGAAACCAAATTTGATATAGGTAGAGCCAGTTTAAATTTGAAAAACAGAGCTAGCTTTACAGAGGCTGTTTAAAAAACAAAATGCTTAAATTTTAAAATCTATTTTTAAAAGACTTTGCTATTAAAATTTAGGCAAATCGAAAGTTGTAACCGCCACTAAAGTTACAAGTTAAATTTGAATATTTTTATTGAGTGGGCAGGCAAGGTTTGTTGTTGAGCTTATGTGCTATCATGATAAATTTTAAAATTTATTTCAGACTGACTAAATTTTATATAGGTAAAGCCAGCTTAAATTTAGAAAAACTAATTTTGCAGAAGCTGTTTAAGGCAAAGCATTTAAATTTCAATGCCTAATAAATTTAGCCTAAATTTTACCGCCGAACATCTCATACATCGCTTTTTCTTCGCCCCAAAGCTCGCGGTGTTTTTTGATAGATGATTTGATAGCGTTTATGAGATAGAGCACTTCCTCTTTCGTGTGCGTGTAGTGCATGCTCACCCTTACAAAACCTGGCTTTTTCTCTAAGATCTTATTCTCTTTAAGCCCCAATAGATCAAAAGCATAAGGCCCAGCGCACATCACGCCAGCACGGCTTTGTATGCCGTAGTTGTTGCTAAGCGTTGCAGCAAAGTCATATGGCGAAATGTCTCGCACATTAAATGAAAAAATAGGCAGTTTTTCTGCATTTTTAGGCCCATAAATAGTGATATCTTCGATGCTACTAAGCTCTTTTTCAAAGAAATTTGCCAGCTCATCTTCGTGTGCTTTGATATTTCCCACTCCGACACTTGCTTGCAAGTTGTAGGCTAGGCTTGCTCGCACCAGCCCCAATATAGAGGGCGTGCCAGCCTCTTCAAGCTGCTCGGCATTTTTTATAAAAAGGTGCTTTGATGGCGTCGCAAGCGCGATGGTGCCGCCACCTGCAAAGCTTGGTATATCGCTTGTATAAAGCTCTTTTTTGATCGCCAAAAGCCCACAACTCCCAACTCCGCCAAGTAGTTTGTGAGGTGAGAAAAAGGCTGCGTCAAAGTATGCGGCGTCTAAAATTTCATGCGAGCTGGTTGCCGCGCAGTCAAATGCCACCACTCCGCCAAATTTCTTAACGAGTGAGTAAATTCTCTTGTAGTCGGTTTTCACGCCTGTGACGTTTGAGGCGGCGCTAAAGCAGGCGATGATCTTTCTTTTTGCGTTTAGTTTTAGCGTCCTCTCAAGCATCACGTAGTCTATCTCGCCGTTTTCATCAAGCAAGGTGCGCTCGCAGTCGCAAAGCCCTTCACGAAAGCTGATCTCGTTTGAGTGGTGTTCATAGGGTCCAACCAGCACGAGTGGTAAATTTACGCTTCTTAAATTTGCTTCGCCGATCAAGGCTCTTGTTGCTGGCGGCAGATAAATTCCCATTATCTCTTGAAATTTCTTTATCGCAGCCGTTGCGCCTTGGCCTGTTGCTATTAGATAAAAGCTCTCATCAAGCCCCAAAAGTTCCTTTAGCTCAGACCTTGCGTTTTCATAGCGTTTTTGCGTTAGCACGGCGCTTGAACTGCTGTCTGAGTGGGTGTTTGCGTAGGTTTTTAAAAATTTTGAAATTTCATCTTCGATAGGCGCATAGGCAAGGCCTGAGGCCGTGTAGTCAAAATAGTAAATTCCATCTTTTAAAATGATATTTTTTCTTACTTCATCTATGGTTGGCACGATTTTCCTTTTGGTTAAAAGCGCGATTATAATGAAATTTTGTATAAAGTGAGGTTACAAGCGGGCAGGGTGCCCACTCGCGTGTGTTTATTTGTTTAAGAAGTTTTTTTCTAACCACTCGTTAGCTTTTGCTTCACTCTCAAATCTTTGGCTCTTAGCAACTTGGTTTGCACCCTCATAAAAACGGATACGAATGCCGTCTTGAACGCTATCGATCTTGATTCTAGTGATCTTATCTTTGTTTAGATAAGTCCTGTCGTTTAGTTTTACATACATGTTTTTCTCCTTTTAAAAATTTGGTTTATTTTTTATCGTTTTTCTTCTCGTCTTGTTTTAAAAATAGCTCTTTAAAGCGCTTGTTTGCGTAGTCTTCGATGTCATTTTGAAGCTGTTTATAAGCGTTTATGAGCTCATAAGCTCTATCATTTAGCGTAGTGCCAGCGCTATCTCCGCCACCTTGCTTGGTCGTAAAGAGATCTTCTTTTAAATTCTTTTGCAAAATTTGTAGATGCGACCAGCATTTTTTATAGTTCATACCTAAAATTTCAGCTGCCTTTGATATCGAGCCAACCTCGGCTATAACGTCTAAAACTTCGGTTTTACCCTTGCCAAATATAAGCTCGCCCTCGTCGTTTTCTATCCAAGTCTTCGTCTTTACTCTCATCTTTTTGCCTTTCTTTTCCTTAAAACAGCCTAGCTGACAGTACTTCACGTCAAAGCCGTAGTCTCTAAGCGTCGAGCGCATGGTCTTTAGTCCGCCATTAGCTGCCGCCATCTCCCTTGCATCTTTGCAAAAAACTCTGCCCTTTTCGTCGCTAACTTCTTTTAGTTTAAGTGACAATGTAAATTTACCGCGGTCTTTATCCAAACCACCAAACTGCCCAAGCTCGCAGTTGTCTATCTTGATGCCAAGCCTAGTCGCCTCGTCGCTTACCTCGCTGACTTCTATGCTAAGCTTATTTGCGATCTTAAAAGCCGTGCCGCAGTCAAGTTTGCCGCTTTTATTTAGCGTTTGTTTTATCAGCTCTTCTAAATTTTTACTCATAAATTCTCTCTTCGCCGCTATAAACGTTGATATTTTCGCCCCTTGCAAAGCCACAAAGCGTAAGCTCAAATTTACGAGCGATCACCACGCCAAGGCTAGTTGGCGCTGTCCTTGAGATAAGTGCTGGCACCCCGTGCATAACGGCCTTTGCTACCATCTCTGAGCTAAGTCTGCCACTCACCATCAAAAATGAATTTGCTAAGTTAGCTCCGTCTAAAACGGCCTTGCCAACGGCTTTATCGATCGTGTTGTGCTGAGCGATGTCCTCGCCTATGTAAAATTTATCTTCGCTCACAAAGAGCTTTGCTGTATGCACGCAGCCAGTCATCTCGTAAAGCTCGCACTGCGTATAAAACTCACTCATTTGAGCAAGGATCATATCTTTGTTAAATTTAGCTCCGCTCTTTACGGCTCTTGCTGCCATCGCCTGTGGGTCGATATTTGCCGTTGAGCTTCTACCACAGCCACTTATTATGACCTTTTCTTCGTCAAACTGCTCTAGGCGTTTTTCGTTCACTTTGGCGCTTACATAGACGCTTAGCTCGTCGCTTGAGAGCCTAACTTCTGTTATGTCCTCTGGCTTTGTGATGACGTTTTCACTGATCAAATAGCCCACAGCAAGCGCCTTTTGATCGGTAGGCGTTGCCATAACGGCACCAAATTTTTTGTCATTTATGTAAATTTCAAGCTTGATCTCACGCACCAAGATATCATCAACCTGCGCTTTTTGCTCGCCTTTATATTTGATGATCTGCGTTTTATAAATCGGTTCCATCTTGCTCCTTGAAGTTTTCACAAATGATAGCCCAAAAAGCTAAATTTAATTTTGGATTGTAGTAAAAACTTGCTTAAACAAAGCAAAAAGCTTAAACGCATTTTGATACGAAATAAACGTTACTATAATTAAAATTTGATATGCAAAATAGGCATATTTCTTAAAGTATAAAATTAGAGAAAATAACAAATTTTATAGGTGCAAAAAGCACCTATAAATTTACGCTTTTAGTTTTAGTCTGTCGCCAGCGTAGTAAGCGATCTTCCAAACAGTAGTTTGTTTTAGGTCTTTTTCGCCATAACCTCTTGCAGCAACTCTGTCATTGTAGATTTTTTCGATGACATCTGACTCGCCAACTAGCAGAGCCTTTGTAGAGCACATCGCAGCACAAACTGGCACCTTGCCCTCAGAAATTCTATCTTGTCCATATACTTCGCGCTCTTCTTCGCTATTAGTTGGTAGCGGACCGCCTGCACACATGGTGCATTTATCCATTACGCCCCTTGCACCGAAAGCACCATCTTTAGGGAATTGTGGCGCACCAAATGGGCAAGCATATAAGCAGTATCCACAACCTATACAGATATCTTTATCGTGAAGCACGATGCCATCAGCTCTGATGTAGAAACAATCAACCGGACAAACAAGCGAACAAGGCGCGTCTTCGCAGTGCATACATGCGATTGACGTTGAAATTTCTTTGCCAGGCATACCTTCATTTAGTGTGACGACGCGGCGTCTTCTAACGCCGATAGGCAACTCATGAGCTTCATCACATGCTACTGCGCAGCCGTTGCAATCAATGCATCTATCTGTGTCGCAGTAAAATTTAAGTCTATTGTTATCGTTAAATGCGCTCATATTATGCCCTTTCTATGCGGCAAAGACCGCTTTTTGTTTCTGGGATTTGAGTGACTATGTCATATCCGTAGTTTGTTACGGTATTTGCACTCTCGCCAACTGCAAAAGGTCTTGTTCCCTCAGGGAAATTTCCAGTCATATCAACACCTTGCATATATCCAGCCCAGTGAAATGGCAAGAAGATCATATTTGGCTTAACCGATGGTACGATCCTTGCGCGAACCTTGATCTTAGTACCCTCAGGTGAATGAACCCAAACAAAATCCCAATTTTTAATGCCATGTTTAGCCGCTAGCTCTGGGTGGATGTCGGCAAACATCTCAGGCGTAATGCGTGATAGATACTTGCTAGCACGCGTCTCCATACCAGCACCACTGAAATTTACTAGACGAGCTGTAATGAGGTTGATAGGGAATTCTTTTGAGAAGTCCTTACTTTGTTGCAAGCTCTTATACTTCGTATAGACGCGGTAGTGATTTGGTTTATCCTCAAAGCTTGGATATTTTTGCGCAAGATCTTGACGCTGTGAGTGGATCGGCTCTCTATGCTGAGGGATTTGATCAACAAATGTCCAAACTATCGCTCTAGCACGTGCATTGCCGTATGGAGCTATGCCCTTTTGCATACATTTTTCAGCTATTATGCCACTGCCATCAGTAGCCCACGTAGCGCCCATTTTTTCGCGCTCTTCATCTGTAAGTTTTATGCCAAGAACCTCTTCGATATTTTTCTTTGTTATCTCAGGATATCCACCATTTATCGCACCTTGTTCTGGAGCAGAGCCAATTGCGGCAAGCTGATTAACGCCGTTGTGCTCTAAGCCGAAGCGGTTTCTAAATCCCATACCACCTTGCATTACTGGTTTGCTTATATCATATAAATTTGGACTGCCTGGGTGTTTTTCCGTCCAGCAAGGCCATGGCAAGCCGTAATACTCACCAGCTACGTCAGTGCCCTCTTTGCCCATAAGTGTTTTTTCATCAAATTTATCCCAGTTCTCTTGGTGGCGTTTTAGGCGCTCAGGTGTCCAGCCTGTAAGTCCGATACTTTTTACGATATTTGCTATCTCGCGGGTAGCAGCTTCTGGCCACTCTATCTTGCCATCAGCGTCCCTTATAGTGCGAGTTAGCTCATCATAGAAACCTATGCGTTTAGCTAGTTCAAATAAAACTTCATGATCTGGCATGCTCTCATAAAGTGGCTTACATACTTGGCTTCTCCATTGACCACTTCTGTTTGTAGCTACGACTGTGCCACTAGTTTCATATTGAGTTGCTGCTGGGAGAAGATAAACGCCATCTTTTTTATTAGTGATAACGCCAGCATCATTTACAAATGGATCCATAAGTACTAAAAGCTCAAGTCCGTCAAGACCCTCTTGAACCTTTGCTTGCTGTGCAGTAGATGTTATGCCGTTACCTATAACTACAAGAGCTTTTAGGCTATCGCCTGCGTTTTCAATAGCGTCGTTGCCATCTTTGCCATCAAGCACACCAGCCCACCAGCGAGCTAGGGTAAATCCAGGCTTCATCATCCACTCTGGTTTTACGAAATTTCCTTGTAACCACTCGTAATCCACTTTCCACATTTTGGCAAAATATTTCCATGTAGCTTCGTTTTTAGCGTAGTATCCAGGCAAGCTGTCAGGTGCGTTTGCCATGTCGCTAGCGCCCTGAACGTTGTCGTGGCCTCTTAGGATGTTGCATCCGCCACCACTTACGCCCATGTTGCCAAGAACTAGTTGTAAGATCGGAGCTATACGAGTATTTGAGCTGCCTATTGTGTGCTGAGTTAGACCCATCGCCCAAACGACTGAGCCAGGGCGGTTTTTAGCATAAATTTCTGTGATCTCTTTTAGCGTTGCAGCTGGCACTCCAGTCACATCTTCAACGACTTCTGGTGTCCATTTTGCAGCCTCTTTGCGGATCTCATCGATGCCGTATGTGCGTTCATCTATAAATTTCTTATCTTCCCAGCCATTTTCAAAGATGAGATTCATCATGCCATACATAAATGGTATGTCTGTGCCTGGGCGAATTTGTGCGAAATAATCAGCCTTTGCCGCAGTTCTTGTGTATCTTGGATCGACAACGATTAGTTTTGCGCCATTATTCTCTTTTGCTTTTAAAAAGTGTCTAAAACCAACTGGGTGATTTACCGCTGGATTTGCGCCGATTATAAAGATAGACTTCGCGTTTTGGATATCTCCAAGGTGATTTGTCATAGCTCCATAACCCCACGTATTCGCCACACCGGCGACTGTTGCGCTATGTCAAATTCTTGCTTGGTGATCTAGGTTGTTTGTCCCAAACATCGCAGAGAATTTACTGATGTAGTAGCTCTGCTCATTGCTATCTTTTGCTGAACCCAAAAACATAACTTGCTCTGGATTTTTCTCGCGGTAAGCTTTTAGTTTTGCGCCGATCTCGTCAAGTGCTTGCGTCATAGAGATGCGTTGCCACTTGCCACCAACTTTTTTCATCGGATATTTTACACGGCAGTGTGAGCGCACCATATCGATAACGTCTGCACCTTTACAGCAGTGACCACCAGCACTTACTGGGTGATCTTGTGCTACTTCTTGACGTACCCATGCACCATTTTCTACCTCTGCTAGTACTCCGCATCCTACAGAGCAAACTGTGCAGACAGTTTTTACTATTTTTGAGTCTGGAAATGGGTTTGCCATCTCTTGAGCTGTTGCTTCTCTTGTGACATTGCTTGCTGCAAAGCCGGCCGCTCCACTAGCACCTGCTAATGCAGCCATTTTTAAAAACGATCTACGACCGATGTTGTTTGGCGTAGCGTTTAATCTAGCTTCAGACATTTTCATCCTTTCTTAAATTTCTATCAAATTTTATTTTGCTTGTTTATAGTAAAGTTCCCAGTTTTTGCTTCTTTTATAAAGCACTTCGGTCTTTTTACTCTTTCCTGATTTTAAATTTTCATTAGCATTTGCTGCTACCGCACCACTTGCTGCCACAGCGCCAACTAGACCGACTTTTTTTAGAAATTCGCGTCTATTTTGCATATGTACCCTCCGTTCTTAGTTTTCTTATCCTATTTTTTTCTCTTCTTATGCTTTCAGATCTTGAAAGACCATCGCTCTTTTTGTGGTCTATCTTGACCGGTTTTGGTGAGTTTAGTGCCACGCGTTCAAACGCTATAAATTCGTTTAGCAAAACGGCCACATCCTTGTAAATTTCACTATTTTTATGCTCATATAAATTTTCTATAAACTCATCAATGTTTGGATTTATAATATTTTTAAAAAGCTCCTCTTCGCACTCGTCAAATTTACCGATAAACTCGTTCATAAGTGTAAAGACAAAGCCTACATTATCTTCATTCTCTTTAAATTTATTCTCATCTCTTCTGATGTTTGTCTTAGCCAAAATTTTACGCACATCAGCACAAGCATGACCCACTTCATAACCCTCATCGTAAAAAGAGAGCGAGTTTCGAAGCGGACTTGGCGGAGTGTGAAAGATGTCATCAAATTCGGTGATCAAATTCTCTGGATTTTTTTCATTAAATTTACTTTTTATATTAGTAGCAGCTCGCGAGACTTCATCGTTTAAGCTATATTCTTCTATGAGATCAAGCATTTTACTAAGGCCATCAAATCTCTTTTCATCTTCACTAAATACGAAGAATTTAGAGAAAGTAGCGTAGTAAAGTTTTCTGCCAGCTGCAAATTCCTCTTTTGTGCTCACCTTTTTCCTTAAATAGTTTTTTAACGACACCGAAACTATACAATTAATTGCCTTATTAATGTGGCTTAAAATAAAATAAATTAGAAAAGTTAAAAAAAGCTTAAATATGCCTTAATTGCATATTTAAAAACGCCATTTTTAGGGATTTATGTAAGATATGATTTTTTAGCAGGATTATTAAAATTTAGCTCTTTTTTGATATCCATTTTTAAATTTGGACTAAATTTAGAGAGCGGGAGTAAATTTTACTCCAAAGCTAGCATCGAGCCATCTTCAAATTCTAAAAATACCCTCTCTCCGATCTTTGTAATTTCATCATCGTGGCTAAAAATTTTGATCAAAAAGTCGCCAACTTTGACCTTCAAAAGCTTTTCATCGCCCATATAAAGCGAGGCCGAGTGCAAAATCCCTGAAATTTGACCCTCACCACCTATTTTAGAAATTTTTATCTTGCTTGGATTGATCGTGATCTTGCTTTTGCCTTTAAAATTTGAAGCTAAATTTAACTTTGCTTCGTCGCCAAAGCTTAGCACACCACCCTCTATCTCGAAGATATTTTTGTATTCAAACTCGCAGACCCTGCCTTTGTGCAAAAACACGCACTCGTTTGCTAACATACTAAGCCACTTTTCGTCGTGACTTGCGATGACAAAGCCGCAGCCATATCTCTCGTGCATCAAATTTATAGCCTTGCTAAATAGCTTTGAAGTGCCGATATCAACGCTATTTGTCGGCTCATCAAGCAGATAAAATGGCGCTCTTAAAGAAAGCGCAAGTGCAAATGCGATGCGCTGCGTCTGACCAGAACTTAGCTCAAAGTGGCGCTTGTCTAAAAATTTCTCATCAAGTCCCACGAGAGCGAGTGCTTCGCTGGTTCGCTCATCAAATTCGCTTAGTAAATTTCTACTTTTTAAGATGACTTTGAAATTTTCTCTAACACTTCTTTTTAAAAGGGCAGGCTCAGGCAGCAAAACGCAAATTTTACGCAGCATTTCAAGGCTTGGTCTATTTTCACCCCAAAGTGAAATTTCGCCGCTATCTGGGCTTTGCAGGCGCGAGAGAATTCTTATTAGCGTGCTTTTGCCACTGCCATTACTGCCCATTAGAGCGGTTATCTTTTTGGTATTTATATCAAGGCTTGGGATATTTAGGATCTCGCTTTTGCCGTAGTTTAGGTGTAAATTTCTTATCTTTATCAAAATTTGCTCCTATTTGTCGAGTTTTCTTAGCGCAAAGATCGCTAAATTTACTAAAAATGCGATAAATATCAAAACCATTGCGAGCGCTATACCCATGGCAAATTCGCCCTTATTTGTCTCAAGCGAAACGGCTGTGGTGATCGTGCGGGTAAAATACTTGATGTTACCGCCTATCATCATCGCAACGCCCACTTCAGCCACGATCCTGCCGTATGCTGTGGCGATGACGACCATGAGGGCGTAGCGTAGCTCGTAAAGCACACAAAAAACTAGCTTTGCCGGTGCAAGGCGTAAATTTAGGATAGTTAGATAGTGCTTTTTCTCCATATTTTCAACCACACTTGCAGTAAGCGAGATGATGATAGGAAGGGCTAGCACAAACTGGCCTAGCATGACCGCTTTTAGCGTAAAGAGTAAATTTAAGCTACCAAGCGGGCCATTTCTCGTGATAAAAGCGTATAAAATAAGACCAATGGCAACCGTTGGCATGGCTAGAGCTGTGTCACTTAGAAGGCGTAAAATTTTGCGACCTTTAAAGTCATAAAAGCCAAGTATAAAACCAAGCGGAAAGCCCATGATAACGGCAAGAAGTATCGATACGCTTGATGTGTAAAGGGTAGCCTTGATAGCTGAATATGTTTCAAGATTGCCGTTTAAAAGTAGATTAAAGGCTTCTGTAAAGCCATTAAGTAAAAAATCCAAATATTATTCCTAATTTTTTTATTCATATTATTTTAATATGCTATAATACCACATTTTCTAAAAAGGAGAAAAATGAAAAAGATTATTTTAGGCTCACTAGCAGCCGCAGTTTTGGCGTTTGGCGCTGACAATGAACTAATCATGGCGACTACAACAAGTACGGATAACACTGGCTTGCTTGACGCGATCTACCCAGTTTATAAGGCAAAAACAGGTGTTGATATAAAATGGACAGCTGTTGGCACAGGTGCAGCTCTAAAGCTTGGCGAAGACTGCAACGCTGACGTACTTTTCGTTCACTCACCAAAAGTTGAGAAAGAATTTGTAGAAAAAGGTTTTGGCTTAAAAAGAAATGCCGTAATGTACAATGATTTCGTCGTTATCGCTGATAAATCAATCGCTGATAAATTTAAAGGTAAAGATATCAAACAAAGTTTTGAGCTTATCAAAAAAGATGGTATCAAATTCTTCTCACGTGGCGACAAATCAGGCACAGATAATAAAGAAAAAGGCATCTGGAAAAAGATCGCTGGCGAAGTCCCTGAAAAAGATAGCTGGTATATGCAAACAGGTCAAGGCATGCTAGCTACGATAAATGCTGCTGCTGAGCAAAAAGGCGTTACATTTACTGATCGCGGTACTTACATTAAATATGAAGCAAACCAAAAAGGTCATCCTGAGATGGTCATCATCAACGAGGGCGACAACGACCTTAAAAACTTCTACTCTCTAATCGCAGTAAATCCAAAACACTGCCCTAAAACTGACATCGAAAATGCAGAGAAATTTATAAAATGGGCAACAAGCGAAGAGGGTCAGAAATTTATAGGCGACTTCAAACTTCTTGACAAGCCACTTTTCACTCCAGACGCAAACACACGCAAGAACTAATACAATGGGCGAGCAATCGCCCATCTTTTTATAAATTTTCATATTTTTTAAATTTGTTTTTAATCACTTAAGGCAAAAAAACAAATTTAAAATAAGACAAAAACGGCAAAAGGCTCCGTAAATTCAGCGTCAAAGAAATATGCAAATTTTGCATATTTACTTAAAAGAAAATTAAAAAAAAATATTAGTTTTAAAAATAATTTTATATTCTAAGGTATATAATAACCGAGTTTTTAGAAATATTACTTGAAAGGAAATCTATGCAAAAGATTGTTCAAACAACCTGTCCGTATTGCGGAACTGGTTGCGGCATAGACCTTATCGTAGAAAACGGTAGGATAGTCGATGCAAAGCCGACTGATAACCACCATGTAAATGATGGCGAGTTGTGCTTAAAAGGTATGTTTGGTTGGGAATTTGTAAATTCTCCAAAACGTTTAACTAAACCAATGATGAGAAAACTAAACGGAGAGTTTAACAAAGAGGGCAAACTTGAAGAGGTTAGCTTTGAAGAGGTTTATGAATTTTTAGGAAAGACTTTTAAAAATAGCGTTGAAAAATATGGTCCAAGCTCTATCATGGGCTTTAGTTCAGCTCGTTCAAACAACGAAGACAACTATGTATTTCAAAAATTCTTTCGTGCTTTAGGAAGTAACAACGTAGATCACTGCGCTCGTCTTTGACACGCTCCAACAGTGGCAGGTCTTGCCAGCACCCTTGGAAACGGAACAATGACAAACGATCTTGTTGAATTTGCGACTGATACAGATGTATTTTTACTAATAGGCACAAACACAAGCGAATGCCACCCTATCATCGCTATGCAGATGCAAAGAGGCTTAGAGCGTGGTGCAAAAATGATCGTTGTGGATCCAAAACGCACCGATATGGCTAAAAAAGCCGATATATTCTTGCAAATTCCAGTTGGCTCAAACATCAAAACACTAAACACAATGATGAACGTCATCATCTCTGAAAATTTACAAGATACAGAATTTATCGAAAAATATGCAGAAGGTTTTGAGTACCTAAAAGAAGCGGTAAAAGACTTCACTCCTGAGAGATTTGAGCGTGAGACTGGCGTCAAAAAAGAGCTTATCACTGAGGCTGCTAGGATGTATGCAAAAGCTGGCAGTGCTGCTATTTGCTACACTATGGGTATCACTCAGTTTAGCGACGGTACATCAAATGTATTCTCACTTTCAAATTTAGCGATCCTAACAGGAAATTTAGGTAAAAAAGGCGCTGGAGTAAATCCACTTCGTGGACAAAACAACGTTCAAGGCTCATGCGATATGGGCGCACTACCTAACGTCATCCCAGCAGGTGCAGTAAATAGCGCTTACGCACAAGAGCAAGCTCGCAAAGTTTGGCACTTCGAGCTTAATCCAGTGCCTGGCTTTAAACTAACATACGCACCTGATAAGATGGATAGCGGCGAGCTAAAAGTGCTTTATGTTTACGGCGAAAACCCTGTTATGAGTGACCCTTGGACAGAGCACTTTGTGCATGCTACACACCACCTAGACTGCTTTATCGTGCAAGATCTATTCTTCACTGAAAGTGCTCAAAAAGCTGATGTTGTCTTACCTGCAGCTGGTTGGGGCGAAAAAGATGGAACATTTATCAACACATCTCGCCGTGTTCAAAGAACTAGAAAAGCAAGCGAACCAGTAGGTGGCGTAGAGCCTGACTGGAAAGTAGTTTGCAACATCGCAAAAGCTATGGGACTTGAGGGATTTGACTTCTTAAGTGCAGAAGAGGTTTGGGACGAGCTTAGAAAACTAATGCCTAAATTCTTTGGTGGTATCAGCTACTATAGACTTGAAAAACTAGGTGGCATCAGCTGGCCATGCCCTGATGAAGATCACCCAGGTACACCTGATCTTTATACCGATCACAAATCAATGCTACCTGATGGTAAATTCCGCCTAGCTCCAGTACTTTACGCTGACGATAAAGATAAGCGTGCGAGCATGGAGGCTGAATTTAAAGCCAAAATGCATATACCTGATGGCTATCCAGTAGGCTCAGGTGCAATGAGTGAAGTACCTGATGAGGTCTATCCTTGCTTATTTACGACGGGCAGAAAAGTTTATCACTACCACACAGGAACGATGACAAGAGAGTGCCCGCCGCTAGAGTATGGTGCTGGTATCGAAGGTCCGCTAATCGAAGTAAGCCCTGATATCGCAAGAGAAAGAGAGCTAGAAGATGGCTGCTACGCAATGGTAGAGAATAAACGTGGTAGGATCGCAGCTAAACTTCGCGTAAATCCTGACCTTAGAGAAAGCACGATATTTACGACTTTCCACTATAGTGAAGCTGACGGTAACGAGCTTGCAAACGCACAAGATCACGACCCACTCTCAGGTATCACACCTCTTAAGATCACTATAGCTAACATAAAAAGGTTAAGCGAAGAGGAGTATATAGCATTTAGACAACAAAACGAGATGTCTATGCACTCTGAAAAACCTTATCTTTCACCTGTTAGATCATAATTTCAAGGGCGCAATGCCCTTGAATTTTTAATTCAAATTTTCATAGCAAATCAACTTTTATTAACTAAAATTTTCTATTGTTTCTAGATGAAATTTCATAGTAAGAATGGGTTATTTTTATAAAATTGCTATGAAGTGCTATCTCTAAGTTTTCTCTTTTAAATTTATTAAGACTTTTATGCTTTTAGAGCTTGCATGCATCGAAAAGCTTTTGTTGGCTTTAACTTTTAAATTCTGTGATCACTAAGTGGCGTGAGAGTATAGGTATTGTTTTTCTTTTAGCTGACTCTGACTAAGGCAAATGTTTTGGCTGTCTTTTGAGCTAGTCAGCCAAATAGTCAGCTAAAAAGTTATGATAATAATAGTTTGTCATTGTTTGTGATAGTTTGTAATTTTTTGAATAAAGGCTTTAAAATAACGTTAAAATCGTGGATCAATGTTTGCAAAAGTTGGTAAAAGTTTGTAATTGTTTATAAGTGGTGGCGGACAGAGAGGGATTTGAACCCTCGAGCCCCGATTAAGAGCTGCACCCTTAGCAGGGGTGTGGTTTCAGCCGCTCACCCATCTGTCCACGTTCATGAAAAATTTTATTAAAAAGAAATGGTGGTTAGAGGCAGAATCGAACTGCCGACACGCAGATTTTCAGTCTGCTGCTCTACCGACTGAGCTATCCAACCACCTTGATAAAAGAAATTGGATTATACATTTTAAATATTTAAACTAAGTTTAAAAATATACAAGAAGCTTTTGTTTTTAAGAAATTTAAATCTAAAACTATAAATTTTAGCCCGACAAAGTTAAATTTAATGCACCAAATTTATTACACTTACATCTTTATCTATTTCGATAAAAAATGTTTGCATACTTGCTCCGCTGCCATATACGCCTTTATAGACTTGATTTACAGCGTGACCGCTACCATCAACTGCTACTTGGTTATGTGTATCGCCTAAAGCGCTATGTTTTAAATTTAGTACCGCTACTTCGCCATCTGTTGCTTGTGCGAAGATAGTGCCTTTGCCCTCTAGCGCCACTTTGTCGTTATTATCGCCTTTGATCTTTAGCACGGTATTTACACTTTTTAGACCACCATCTGTTACTTGTGCGTCTATGATATCAAGCACGCTTTTGGCATCTAGTCCTATCGAGACCGCCTGAGTGCTCTTGCTACCAAGCTGTAAAATTTCAAAGCTCTTTAGTTTATCGTTTAGGTCAGCCACCCTGCTAAGATCGATATTTTCAGTAAAGATGAGCGTATCAACGCCACCTTTTGCGTCTATCTTGTTGTCTTCGTAGGTAAATGTATTGTTTTGATCATCTCCCTCGTGAGTGATCTTGATATTTTTATCTATCTCAACGAAAAATGTCTTTGTGTTAGCTCCATTAGTGTATGTGCCTTTATAGACTTGATTTACTGCATGGTCTATTTTAAGTATCGTAGTATTTCCGCTGGCATCATTTATTACGTTTTTATGATCATGATATGTTTTACTGCCGCTATCAGCTGTGACTTCTACTTTGTTAAATTCATCTCCTATGGCTTGACTATGTTTCCAGTTAAGCATAGTCACTTCTTTATCAGTAGCTAGTTCAAATTTATTATTTCCATCACTTATTAGCTTAACGCCATCTTCATCATCGCCTGAGATTTTTAAGACAGTATTCATACTTTGTGTATCTTGTATCTTTTTTCTGCCACTTCCTGAGCCAATGGTTATGGTGGTCTCTTTTGAGTCTATGATATCAAGAACGTTTTTAGTATTTAGTGATATTGAGACAGCTTGGGTTTCAGTACCTAGTTGCAAACGTTCAAAACTTTTTAAAGTATCATTTAAATTACTTACTTCTTCTAGTTTTGTATCTTCAACAAATATCAGCTTATCTACACCACCTTTTGCATCTATACTCTTGCCATTATAGATAAAGACATCATTTAGATTACTTCCTTCAAGAGTATTTGTATTGTGTTTTAAGTGCATTACTCTATTAAAATCATCTGGGTCATTTCCATAACCATTTAGTGCTTTTCTATAGCCATTTGCGTCAGCACTACTAACGTATCCTTTATCTTCCAAAGCTTTTATATAGCTATTACTAAAAAGATGTGTGCCACTTCCTTGCGAGCCAATATTTTTAAAGTCAGCATCCGTATATATAGGATTTTTATGTTTTCTTATCTGTATATCAAGATCCACATCCGTTCTTTGATCTATATATTCTATATTTAGTTTGTAAAAGCCTTTTTTTAATTTTATTACGTTTGGGTATCCTAAAAAACTATCGCCCACTATATTAACCTCTCTTGTAGACCAAGTGTTTGGATTTTGTGGAGGATGTGGTTGTTGGTCGCCATTCCAATATGACGCAACTATTTTATAGTCACCAAGTTCCATATATACATGATCTTGAAAGTGGTCTGCTCGTACGTGATACTCGCCATCTTCTTCTATATATATCCATCCGCTCATATGCATGATAAGGTCTGTTCCTACCGTCTCAGCTTCTAGCAAGGTGTAGTTACCTGAGTGATTTACATTGTAGTGAGTGCCAGTGTGGTCTGTATCGCTTGCCATAGGAGAGTGTCCTACTCTTGCCATATCATTTGTATTTAGCTCGCCTGCTGATGGTCTAGTCCAGCTTAATTTATAGTCTTTGCCTCCTCTAAAAGAGACTTCATCAAATGTAGTAGTAGCGCTAGCGCCTGCCCACTCCATCCACTCTTTATAGTGATGCTTTACATAAAATAAATTTGCGCTATCTGTTGGCAAAAATGGTCCAGGATACATAAATTTATTTATAAATTCTTTATTTGTACAATCATAAAACCACATATCAACATCAAGGCCTTTGTTTGCCACCATAGTCACGGTTTGAACGGCTAAATTTCCTGCATCATCTAGTCTTTCAACGATGTAGTTTTTGCTGCCAGTATTTTGTGCTACGTTAAAGCTTCCAGAGTAGCTTAAATTTCTATCAAGTGTAAGTGTCGTCTTCTCAGATGTCTCAGCGTCTATGACCTCTACATCTTTTGATTTTTCATCGTGTGGATTGTTTGCGGCTTCGCCTTTGCCACTAAAATTTATAGCGTAGTTGCCAGAGCCATTTTTTATATTATCAAAGTCAGATTCTATTAGCTTATCAGGCTTTGAGTCGAGATCGACTGTGATAGTTAGGTTATCATCTCTTTGAGGCACGCCATCAGTCCCCACGTAGGTGGCGTCTATGATATGGTGAGTTCTATCTAGCTTTTTGCCAACCTTTTCAAAGTCTGCTATGACGGTGTTGTTTTCGATCTTAGCTATAAAGCTATCACTTACATTTGCGTTTTCATCTTTTATCTCTATTAGCACGTAGCCTTTGCCGTCGCTTGTGGTGTCAGGCTTATTTATACCAAATTTAATGTATGGCTGTTCGTCATTTGTAAGAGCGATGTTGTAGTTTATCTTTTGGGTCGAATTTGACTCATACTGGCTTGTCGAGATGATGTGCTCGTAGTCCTCTTCGTTTAGGTATTTTGCGGAGTGGATATCGGCATTATCTATCTTTGTAACAAGCTTTACATCGTCTATGTAGTCCAGCACGCCAAAGGCAAATAGCCTGCCACTTGATGTGCCAGAGATCGCACTTCCGTCGTCTTTTATAAGGGTCGCATCGACTAAGGTTGGGCGCTTGCTACTTACCGTCACGTCTGGTATGGTGATAGCGCCGTCACTTATCACTTTTATATCGCTTGGGTCTTTTTTGTTTATCATATGCACGCCATCATCGTCTAGGATGTAGCTCACGGTTGATTGTTTGTTAGTAAGTGGGTTTAGGATGCTTATCTTTAGCTCATCTTTTGGCACCGCGCTACTTGGGAGATAGACCTTTACATCAGAGGTCGTTATGGCTCCAGTGGTGTCATCTATGAGCCCATCTCCGTCAGCGTCTTTGACAAATTTAGCCACTGGGCTGTCGCTAAATTTTATCTCATTTGTATCGCTCTCGCCTTTGTTGCCAGCCTTGTCCATCATGGTCGTCGTTATGCTTGTGGTTTTGCCATGCTCTATTGGCACTGTGATCTTAAATTTACCATCATTTAGTGGCACTTCATTGTGATCAGGGGCGATTATCTTGCCATTAGTGTATGTGTAAATTTTGTGCGTTTTACTGCCGTCTGGGTTGGTGACATCGATGGCTATCTTATCGCCTTCTTTTATCACGCTTGGGATTTTTATAGACGCCTCGGTTTTTGTTGGGTCACCGTCATTGTATCTGTTTTCTGAGGTATCTATCTTGCCATCTGGTGTTCTATTGCTAGAGCCCAAGTCACTATCAAAGCTTATCTTGGCTGATTTTACAGGTGGAGCTACCACGACGCTTGGAGTGGTTTGATTGCTTGTGCCATTTGGTTTTGGCGTGCCATGCTGGCCATTAACTGTTGTGCTTATAGATACACTTGAGCCAGGTGTCACTGGCACGCTTACGCCTGGCACTTCAAATTTACCATTAACTATTGGCACTACTACGTTTGGGCTGTTTTTATCATAAACGCTTATGCCATTGTCGCTTACGACAAATTCTTTTGGCGAGCCGCCTATGTTTATAGTGACGCTCTCTTTTGGTTTTATAGTGCGAGGTAAATTTATCTCAACCTTTGAAGTGCCATCTCCTATCTCGTCGCTACTTATCAGACCATCGCCGTTTTTATCAGCTGTTAGCGTCACTTTGACGGTGTCACTTACGCTACTGCTTGGCGTAGTGCTTGTGGCTGAGACGTTGCCAAATTTATCAACAACGCCAGTTTCTATGCTGCTTCCTGCTGTGATGTTTGCGATGTTTGGCACGCTAAAGCTAACTGCGCCATTTTCATCGGTCGTAAATGTATATGTGTTGCCATCCTCGTCAGTGGCTGTGCCATTTTCTTTATCTAGCGTAAATTTCTTCTCAACTGGCGGTTTGCCCGGTTCATTTAGCTTAAACGTGATCTTATCTCCAGTGCTAAGCTCGTCAGGCACTATAAATTTCATGCCGCTAGTTTGCGTGCCGCTGCCATATCCTAGCTCGGTCGCATCTATCACGCCGTCGCCATTTTTATCAAGATCGAGCGTGGCTGTCACTTTTGAGATGGCTGGCGTGTCGTTTAGCTCATAGGCAGTTGGCGGCGCGGTAAATGTTCTGCCACCAGTGGTGTATGAGCTTGTCACGGTCGTTTTGCCATGGTTTAAAATTTCAACCCCAGTGATCTCTGCTTTGCCATTTACGATAGGTATAGGAGGCGCTCCAGTGGGCGTGCCGGTGCTATCAACTGGGATTAGCTCGTTTGTTATCGTATTTACTTTGTAGTTGCTAGTTTTGCCACCGCCTTTCATATTTGTCTTTATCGTGATGATGTCGCCATTTTTAGCAACGTCTGGGATATAAACGCCTATGCTTGTGATGATCTTTTTGCCATCAGGAGTTTTTGGTAGTGAGTTTAGCTGCGCTCCTCCTAAAAAGCCCTTTTTCTCGCCAGTATCGCTTGTAAGGTTGAAATTTAGCACGATGTTTGGCTCTGGCGGTGTAAAATTTAGGTTTTGCGCGCCAAATCCAGCGTAAGAGACCCCGCCGATCTTAGCTTCGCCAACTGGCCATTTGACCTCGTCATGCCTCGCTTCAAGAGTACGCAAACCAGTGTAGAAGTCGTAGATATTTGAGTAGTGGCCACCTAGTTCAAATTTGATGCCACCACTGCCCACTGAAGCAGAGTATTGCGATGATGAGCCGTGAGAAGATAGCTCTTGATGGGAGATTTGATCATCGTCATTTGCGTGTTCTTTGTGATTTTCAAGGATGTTTGCATTTTTTGGGATGACTAGCTCGCCTTTATGCTCAGCAAAGACGTTTATAGTGTGAAATACCGAGCTAAAGCCGACATAAGCCTTTTCGCCGTCATCAAAAACAATGGTAAGGTTCGAGTTTTCGCTCGTTTTTATATCATCACCAAGGTAAATTTCATCGCCTTTGTGCAGCACTCTCATAGTGCCGTCCCTGCTTATGGCAATGGCTTCACCCTTGATCTTTTTTATAACGCCGATCCTTATGGCGTCAAAATTTGGCATTTCTTCATCCCTGTAAAAAGTGTGTATTGTAATATCGGAAAATCTCTTAAAATTTAAATAGTTTGGTGGTTTTTTGGGATGAGGTCTTTGGCTCTTGTAAATTTACTACATCACCTCGACATGCACATTTTTATCTATCTCTACGAAAAATGTCTGCCCAGCGTTGTTTTCGCCTTTATAGACTTGATTGACCGCTTCGCCACTTGGCTCTACTTTGAGCTCGTTATAATCAGCTCCGATTACGCTATTTTTTGCATTTAGCGCGGTTATCTCGGCGCTTTTAGCTTTTATGAAATTTCCAACGAGCTGCACCACGTCGTCGCTGTCACCTGAAATTTTAAGAATGGTATTTAGGCTTTCTAAGCCATCAGGCCCTTTGGTAGGGTTGGAGTCTATCATGTCGATTATGTTTTGCCCATTTAGCTTTAGCTTCACAGCCTTTGTGTGATCAAGTTCGATGCGCTCAAAGCTCTCAAGGCGCTTATCTAGCTCACTTATCTTTGTTAGATCCACGTTTTGGGTAAAAACTAGCGTATCTATGCCACCTTTTGCGTCGATATCGTGCGAGTTAAAGATAAATCTGTCATCAAGGTTGCTGCCAACGTCTTTTGTACCTTTAAATTCTAGATCAAATGGCTTATCAAAATCGCTTGCATTATCGCCAAATTTTGTACCATTTATTTCTTTTGCCTTATAAAACGTATCGCTCTCTTTTGTCACAAGATGATTGTGTTCAAGAGCCTCCATATAAGCGTTGCTAACTAGTTTTATGTTAGGGTCATTTGAAATAATTCTACTAAAAGTGCTATCTGGATGCACTCTAAACATATAACTATATCTTTCATCGGATACTTCTATATGTACTTTATAAAATCCATAATCATTTGTTAAATTTAGGCTATTTGTACTTTCGCTTTGTGAGGCACTATCTTCATCTATGCCACCATTTCTAGTTGCTGCTGCAAATGGCTGCCATGAAATTTCTCTACCATCAAATTCAAATTTAAAACTCTGCCTTTGTTGTTTTATCTCATAATAAAACTTGTCGATAGCACTACGGTTTTTTATAAATATCCAGCCATCCATGCTGACCATTACTCCATCTGCAGTGATTTTGGACTCGAATAATTTATAGTGACCATTTTTATTAGGTGGTTCAACATTTGGGTCAAAACCTCTATCGATTCTATCTTTGGTGTAATTTACATTTGGGTCTCGTCCTATCCTAGCAAGCTCGATGTCTGATGGAGTGCGGTTACGTACTTTTACATTTAGTTCTTCTGACGAAAAAGGTGGCCTGTATTGATTACCAGTTGCATAACGCAAGTCATTAAATGTACTTGTCGCACTTACGTGATGGTTTGCGCTCCACTCTTTTAGTATGCTTTTGCTTCGCTCCAAATCATAATAATCAAGCCCCCGACCATGGTTTCTAGCTGAGTCATAAAGCCAAATATCTGCATCCAGCCCTCTGTTTGTGACGTTTAACACATTTATGGTATCTATAAATGGCTCTTCTTTTGGCTCCGCAGTGGTGCTACTTTTTTCTACCAGCGTACTAGAGGCACCTGAGACGCTTTTTAGCTCGCTTGGCTGGGTGCTACTTATGTTTGGCTCTAAAGATCTGTGTTGGTTGTAAATTTGATGGATATTTGCGCTATGTCCGCTTGTAGCAAAACTAGCCATGCTCAAAGATATGCCCTCGCTCGCCGATGATCCGTATCCGTGCTCGCTCTCGCCCTTTTCTTCTGCTGGTTTTGTTGAAATTTTTAAAATTTCATCTAAATTTATGCTTTGATGAGCTCTTAAATTTATCTCCTCGCCACCTTCTAAAGTGATCTTGGCGTCTAAATTTTTAGTAAAAATTTTCTGATCAGCGTAAATCTCATCGCCATCTTTTAGCATTTTTATGCTTCCGTCTTGGCTTATGATGTAAATTTCACCCTGAATGTCTTTTATGATTAGTTTTTTATCTTTCATCTTTTCCTCGTTGTATTCTAAGCCATATCGGACAAATTTATAAAACGTATATAGCTAAAGTATTATTTTTTGTGATTTTAGTGAAAGATACTAGGTGATATCGTTGCTTCAGATCAAAAAAGCCTATAAATTTATGAAATAGCAGGTTAAATTTAAGAGAAAATTGTGCTTAAAGAGCCCTTATAAACTCTTTAAATTTATCTCCTCGCTCGGCGTAGCTCTTAAACTGATCAAGGCTCGCAGCTGCTGGGCTTAGAAGCGCTATCTCGCCACTTTTTAGCTCTTTGCTTATCTCATTTACAGCGTTTTGTAAAAAGTCGCATTTTAGGGCAGGCACGTTAAATTTAGCAGCTAAATTCATAAGCTTGTCGCTGTTTGAGCCGATGGCGTAAATTTTGACTTTAAGACCCTTTAAATTTTCAAATAGCTCATCCATACTAACGCCCTTGTCGTCGCCACCTAAGATCAGGTGCATGAAGTGGTCTTTGTAGCGTTTTACAGCTTGAATGCTCGCATCTATGTTGGTCGCTTTTGTGTCATTTACCCAGGTTCGACCCTTGTTATCAGTAAATTCTTCGAGCTTGTTTGCCTCGATGACAAATGTGTTTAAAAGTCCCACATCGCAGCGATCAAATAAAATTTTCTCAACCGCAAGTGCTAGCAGTGCATCAAGTAAAAATGGCGTTTTAAAGGCTATATCGCCCAAATTTACACCGCAAAAACGAGCCAGATCGCTCTCATCTTTATAGGCGATCACTTTGGCCTTTGTAGGCGTTTTAGCGTAAGCTTCAGGCACGATAGCTACGCTTGTTTCACTCATGCTAGCAAGTGGCTTAAGCTTTGCCTTTTCGTACTCGCTCATGTTGCCATGCCAGCTTAGATGATCTGGAGTGATCGGCAAAAGCACGTAGATGCCAGGCGTTGCGCGGTTTGTGTAGTGCAGGGTAAATGAGCTGGTCTCAAGTATCCAAATTTTAGTATGCGGGTTTAAATTTGCTAGCGCGATGCCGACGTTTCCGCCCATGACTGAGCCTTTGCTCTCTAGCAGGTGCTGCATCATCTTTGTGGTTGTCGTCTTGCCGTTTGTGCCGCTTATCCAGACGTTAAATGGCAGATGCGCCTTGTAAATTTCATAAAAATAGTCATATTCGCTAACTAAATTTTTAGCTTTTTTTATAAGCTCGTGGTGAGGCGGAATGCCAGGGCTTGGTATCTCTAGGCTGCTTTTTGCTGGGTCAAATTCGCTAACTGGCAAAAGAGCGTTGCCAAACTCATCTTTTGAAATTTCGCTAAATTTATCATCATAGATATCCCAAAAACCATCATTTATAAAATTCTTTGAAATCGCCTTTGTCGTGCCACCATAGCCAAATAGTGATTTTCTCATGATTTTATCCTCTTTTGCCCCATAAAATTTCTACTATCTCATTTGCGCTAAGCTCACGCATCACGCCTTCTATCTCGCGGCGCTCAAAGAGCTCAAAGCTAAAGGTTTTGGCAAAATTTAGCTTCAAAAACTCTGCAAAATATGCACCCTTGCAAGCAAATGTCACTCTTACGTAAAATGCCTCTAAAAAATCATCATCAAATTCAGGCACAGGTGCTAACATGCGCTCCACTATCTGCCTAAGCTCGTCTTTTGTTATATCTGGCACCACTTTTGGCTCTGGCAAGGCGATGTCAAAGGCGAGATTTTCAGCACCCTCGGCCTCCCACCACTCGTGCAGGCTAAATTTACTCATATCCTTGCCACTGATCTTGGCTAGACGCTGCTCTACCTTGCGGTACTCTTCGCCGTCCTCATCGCCAAATTCGTCGCAATAGTCGGTGTAGGCTAAAATTTGCTCCAAAATTTCATCATATTTTTTTCTAGCACTCTCAAAGTCAGGCTCTATCTGCGCTCGCATGATCTACCTGATCTTTAGCGCCGTTAGTGCGATCAAATTTGCTAAAAGTGCGATGATCCAAAAGCGCACGATGATCTTATTTTCCGCCCAGCCCTTTATCTCAAAATGGTGATGTATAGGCGCCATGAGAAAAATTCTGCGTTTAAAAATTTTAAAGCTGCCCACCTGCAAGATGACGCTTAGTGTCTCAACGACAAAGATGAGGCCGATGATGATGAGTAAAATTTCGTTTTTGGTCGCAACGCCCATAAAGCCGATATATGCACCAACGCTTAGGCTGCCGCTATCGCCCATAAAGACTTCAGCTGGATGGCAGTTAAACCACAAAAAGCCCATGAGCGAGCCAATTAGCGCAGAGGCTACGACGACGCTCTCACCAACGCCTGCGATCTTTGGTAAAAGTAGGTACGAGCTAAAGACAGCGTGGCCACAGATGTAGGCAAAAACGCCAAGAGTTAGAAGTGAAAATATCGATGGCACGGCGGCAAGTCCGTCAAGTCCGTCTGTTAAATTTACCGCATTTGAGGCTGCGACGATGACTAGCGTCCAAAAGAAAATGGCAAAAATTTTCATATCAAAGATCGGCTGCTTGTAAAATGGCAGGTAAAACTCGGTGTTTAGCTCTTTGCTGATGTATAAAAAGGCTGCGAGTAAAAAGGCGATTGAAAACTGAAAAAAGAGCTTTGCCTTTGGACTTAGACCGGCGTGGTTTTTCGCACCTAAAATTTTGCTGTAATCATCCTTATAACCAAGCAGAGTAAAGCAAACTAGACAAAAGAGCGAGGCTAGCACAAAGGCGTTATCAAGCCTAGCGCAGATGATCGTGGCGATCACGGCTGTAAAGACAAAGACAAGTCCGCCCATGGTCGGCGTTTTAGCCTTTTTTTGGTGAGTTTGTGGCGCGAGCTCGTAGATAGGTTGTGCGGCGTTTTTTGCCTTTGCCCAAGCGATAAATTTAGGCATCAGATAAGCTGTCAAGATAAATGCTATGAAAAACGCGATGCCAGCGCGAACGGTGATATACTGAAAGATATTAAAATTTAAAATTTCATAGATATAGTAAAACATAGGGGCCTTTATTTTAAAAAAAAGCAATTTTAGTATAATGGCCTTAAAAATTATCTAAATTTAAGGATAAAATTTAAAAATGGCTCAAAAAACTATACTTATAATAACTGATGGCATTGGTTCAAACAAAAATGGCAAATTTAACGCATTTGAGGCGGCTAAAAAGCCAAACTACGATAAATTTTTTAAAGAAATTCCAAACTCACTCATAAAAACCTCTGGAAACGCTGTGGGACTACCTGAAGGGCAGATGGGAAATAGCGAAGTAGGGCACATGTGCATAGGAAGTGGGCGAGTTTTATATCAAAATTTGGTCAAAATTTCACGCGGCTTTAATGACGGCTCAGTAGCAGAAAATGAAGCGCTAAAGGCTCTTTTTAAAAAGTGCAAAAAGATCCACGTCATAGGGCTTTATAGCGACGGTGGCGTACACTCTCACATGGAGCATTTTGATGGCATGTGTGAGCTTGCTAGCAAAAGTGGCTGCGAAGTTTTTGCCCACGCTATCACCGACGGACGCGACGTTAGCCCAAATAGCGGTCTAAATTTCATAAAAAGCTTGGAGGCTAAATTTAAGGTAGCAACCGTCTGTGGCAGATTTTACGCGATGGATAGAGATAAACGCTGGGAGCGCGTAAAAGAGGCCTATGATAGCTTGGTAAAGGGAGCAAATTTAAGCGAGCTTTCGCCAAGTGAGTATCTACAAAAAAGCTACGATGAGGGCGTGACTGACGAGTTTGTAAAGCCAGCAAGCTTTAATGGCTTTAGTGGCATGGGCGAAGATGACGGCGTGATCGTAATAAATTTTAGAAATGATAGAGCAAGAGAGATTTGCCAGGCTCTTGGCGAGGAGAAATTTAGCGAGTTTGAGCGACCATTTGCTATCAAAAATCTAATCACCATGACCGAATACGACGCAAATTTTAAATTTGAAGTGCTCTTTAAAAATGAAAAGATAAAAAACACTCTAAGCGAGGTCATAGCGGCTGCTGGCCTAAGGCAGCTTCACACGGCTGAGACTGAAAAATACGCCCACGTAACATTTTTCTTTAATGGCGGCGTCGAGGAGCTAGCCAGCAACGAAACTAGGGTGCTCATCCCTAGTCCAAAAGTAAAAACCTACGACGAAAAGCCAGAGATGAGCGCTGCAGAGGTTTGCAAAGCTGTGCTAAAGGGCATGGATGACGAGCAAGACTTTATCGTGGTAAATTTCGCAAATGGCGATATGGTGGGACATACTGGTAACTACGAGGCCGCTATAAAAGCAGTCGAAGCGGTGGATGCGGCTCTTGGAGAAATTTACGCAAAAGCAAGAGAAAAAAACTACGCTATGATCATCACGAGCGATCATGGAAACTGCGAAGAGATGCGTGATAGCAGTGGCGAACTACTGACAAATCACACGACCTATGACGTCTTTTGCTTTGTGATGGCTGAGGGAGTTAAAGAGCTAAAAAATGGCGGTCTAAACAACATCGCGCCTAGCGTTTTAAAGCTCATGGGGCTTGAGATCCCAGCTGAGATGGACGAGGCGTTATTTTAAATTTGATAATATAAGCAAAATTTATAAGGAGAATCTATGAAATTTAGCGGAAAAAACGTGCTAATAACAGGTGCAAGCAGAGGTATCGGCGCACAGATCGCAAAGACGCTTGCAAATATGGGCTTAAAAGTGTGGATAAACTACCGCTCAAAGCCTGAAGTAGCAGACGCTTTGCAGGCTGAGATCGAGCAAAATGGTGGCAAGGCTGCGGTGATAAAATTTGACGCAACAGACGAAGATGAGTTTATAAAAGGTATAAATTTGATAGTTGATAGCGACGGTGAGCTAAGCTACCTCGTAAATAACGCTGGTATCACAAATGACAAGCTAGCACTTCGCATGAAAACTAGCGAATTTACAGATGTGATAAATGCAAATTTAACTTCAGCCTTCATAGGATGTAGAGAGGCTTTAAAAGTGATGAGTAAAAAGCGCTTTGGAGCGGTCGTAAACGTCGCATCTATCGTTGGTGAGATGGGAAATGCAGGACAGGTGAATTATTCAGCCAGCAAGGGCGGACTAATCGCTATGAGTAAGAGTTTTGCAAAAGAGGGCGCAAGCAGAAATATCCGCTTTAACAGCGTAACTCCGGGCTTTATCGAGACTGATATGACGCATGGGCTAAGTGACGAGGTGAAAAAAACTTATAGCGATAATATCCCGCTTAAACGCTTTGGCAGCGCTAGTGAGGTGGCCGAGGCTGTGGCATTTTTACTAAGTGATCACGCTAGTTACGTGACTGGCGAGACGCTAAAAATAAACGGCGGACTTTATATGTAATGAAATTTCAACAAGTTTTGAAATTTAAAATAAATAAAAGCGTAAATATTATAAGATAACAGACATTTTTTATAAGGAGACCTTAAATGGCAGTATTTGAAGACGTAAGAGACGTAGTTGTAGAGCAACTAAGCGTAGATCCACAAGCGGTAAAACTAGAGTCTAAAATCATCGAAGATTTAGGCGCTGATTCACTTGACGTTGTAGAGCTAGTTATGGCTTTAGAAGAGAAATTTGAAGTAGAAATTCCTGATAGCGAAGCAGAGAAATTAGTAAGCATTCAAGACGTTGTAAATTATATAGAAAAACTAGGCAAATAATTTAAATTTGCATAGTTTGATTTAAGGAGATGTATTGAAACGAGTCGTTGTAACTGGTATTGGCATGATAAACGCACTTGGTCTTGATAAAGAGAGCTCTTTTAAGGCTATTTGCGAGGGTAAAACAGGTGTGAAAGAGATCACGAGCTTTGATGTAAGCGAATTCCCTGTTAAAATTGCTGCCGAGATAACTGATTTTGATCCAAATAGCATTTTAGACGGCAAAGAGGTGAAAAAAGTAGATCGTTTCATACAGCTTGGCATAAAAGCATCTAATGAAGCTATGGCTGATGCAAATTTTAAGGAGTTTGATGCTCATAAATTTGGCGTTAGTTCAGCAGCTGGCATAGGTGGTTTGCCAAATATTGAGAAAAACTCAATCACATATTTTGAAAAAGGTGTAAAGAGAATTTCGCCATTTTTCATCCCATCTGCACTTGTAAATATGCTAGGTGGCATAGTTTCAATAAACCACGGACTAAAAGGTCCAAATTTATCAAGCGTAACAGCTTGTGCGGCAAGCACTCATGCGATATCACAAGCTGCAAAATGCATAATGATCGGTCAAGCAACAAATATGCTAGTTATCGGTGCTGAGTCAACTATCTGTGGCGTTGGCATAGGTGGTTTTGCAGCGATGAAAGCGCTATCAACAAGAAACGATGAGCCAAGTAAGGCATCAAGGCCATTTGATGCAAACCGCGATGGCTTTGTAATGGGTGAGGGCGCTGGCGCACTTGTGCTTGAAGAGTATGAGTCGGCTGTTGCAAGAGGTGCTAAAATTTACGCTGAAGTAGTTGGCTTTGGTGAGAGCGGAGACGCACATCACATCACATCACCAACACTTGAAGGCCCATTAAGTGCGATGAAGCAAGCACTTGATATGGCAAAAGGCGTAAAGATAGACTATGTCAATGCGCATGGTACTTCAACGCCAGTAAATGATAAAAATGAGACAGCTGCACTAAAGGCTGTTTTTGGTGATAAGTGCCCACCAGTTAGTTCAACTAAAGGTCAGACTGGACACTGCTTGGGCGGTGCTGGTGCGATCGAAGCCGTCATATCTATAATGGCAATGAGAGATGGCATCATCCCTCCAACGATAAACTACGAAACGCCAGATCCAGACTGTGATCTAGACTACGTTCCAAATAAAGCTAGAAAAGCTGATATAAAAGCTGTTATGAGCAACTCATTTGGCTTTGGTGGAACAAACGGCGTCGTGATATTTAAAAAGTTGGATTAAGATGTCAAATTATTTAGATTTTGAAAAGAGCATAAAGCAAATTGATGAAGATATAGCAAATGCTAAGATCAGAGGCGATGAACATGCTGTTGAAATTTTAAATAAGAACCTATCTAAAGAGATATCAAAAGTATATAAAAATTTAAACGAATATCAACGTTTGCAACTTGCTCGTCACCCAGATAGACCATATGCTATTGATTATATAAATTCATTTTTAGTTGATGGCTATGAGATCCATGGCGACAGGGCATTTCGCGACGACCCAGCAATAGTCTGCTACATCGGTTATATCGGAGGCAAAAAGGCTGTCGTTATAGGTGAGCAAAAAGGTCGTGGCACTAAAAATAAACTTAAAAGAAATTTTGGTATGCCTCATCCAGAGGGTTACCGAAAGGCTTTACGCGTAGCAAAATTGGCTGAGAAATTTAACCTACCTATCTTATTTTTGATAGACACTCCGGGCGCATATCCTGGTGTTGGCGCTGAAGAGCGAGGTCAAAGCGAGGCCATAGCTAGAAATTTATTTGAATTTGCAAATTTAAAAACTCCAATAATAGCTGTCGTTATCGGCGAAGGCGGAAGTGGCGGTGCTTTAGCTATTGGTGTGGCTGATAGACTTGCTATGATGAAAAACTCTGTCTTTTCAGTCATCTCGCCAGAGGGTTGTGCAGCGATACTTTGGAACGACCCAGCTAAACAAGAGCAAGCCACGAAATCTATGAAGATAACGGCTGATGACTTAAAAAATTTATCGCTTATAGATGACGTGATAAACGAGCCGATAAATGGAGCTCATAGAGATAAAGACGGTGCCGCAAAAGCACTTGCAAACTACTTCATCTCAGAGCTAGCCGAGCTTGAGAAGCTTGATATAAACGAGCTTGTCGCAAAAAGAATAGATAAAATCCTCTCTATCGGGGCTTACGAAGAGTAAAATTTATAGTCGCAAGTGAGTTGAAAGTTTAAGTAAATTTGCTTGCGGCTATCCTTGACGTTAAATTTAATGTGTCTTTTTTTAAATTTTAAAAGTTTAAACAATTTTATATTTTTATCCCACTCTTTTAAATTTTAATAACTCACCTATGCGACTTTTAAGTCTTTAAAGCTAAAATTCTTAGCAAATTTCATAAAGGCTATTTGTGGATAAATTTCAAGAAAAATATATAAAACTTTCAAAAGATTACTACAAAAATAACGGCAATGCGGCGAGCGTGGAGGCTTTGTATCAGTTTAAAGAAGAGCTTGAGGCAAGCGAAGATATACAGGAAAAACATGTTTTGGTAGATATTTATCAGCTTTTGTCTATGCAAAAGAGCGCTTATGAGCTACTTTTAAAGATACACGATAAAAACGACAAAAAGCAGCTAAAAACGCTTGGTTATCTTGCGCAGTTTGTAGATGAGGGCGATAAATGGGCGGTGCCAAGGCCAAAAAGTAAAGGGCAAATTTTAGCTCAAAAGGCAAAGGCTGCCACCTTACCAAAATTTCGCTATCACCCAGAGCCATTAAAAACTGGCGCATTTAAAGATGATATGAGTGTCATCTGCGAGTGTTGCGGTAAAAACACAGAAATTTATTACAACAATGGCATATATAGCGAGCAAGATGTCACCTATCTTTGCCCAGCCTGCATCGCAAATGGCGAAGCTGCTAAGAAATTTGACGCTACCTTTGTGCAGGGCGCCGACAATCTTGCCACGGATGACGCCAAAAAAGATGAGGAGCTCTTTGAAAGAACACCTGGCTATGAGAGCTGGCAGGGCGAGCACTGGGTGGCGTGCTGTGATGATTATTGCGCATTTTTGGGAGATGTGGGCACGAAGGAGCTTCTTGAGCTCGGCATCGCAGACGAGGTCTTTGCGGACTACGCAAAAAGGGACGATTACGACGCGAAAATGGCTCGCGAGCTGCTCGTAGCGGGTGGCGATTTTGCTGGATATTTGTTTCGTTGCTTGCACTGCAAAAAGTATCACATCTACATTGATGCTTGCTAGAAAGGAAAAATATGGATCTAAATGAAATTGCAAAAGGCTGCAAAGAGCGCGGCTTGGATGAGCTTTTTGAGTTTTTAAAGCCAATGGCCAAAAATGCTATAAAGATAGATGCGCAGGCTAAAGATGACGGTGATATCGCTGTTGGAGCGTCTAAATTTGGCGGGCAGCCAGATCTGCCAGCTAGCGTGCCTTGGCCCTCAAATGAAAACGGCGCGCTTAGCTTTATAGCGCAGATAAATTTTGCTGAAGTTAGCAAATTTGACACCGACGGGTTACTACCAAAAAGTGGCATGCTCTATCTTTTTTATGATATAAATTTACGCATTTGGGGCTACGACCCTGCTGATAAAAAGGGCTTTGCTGTGATCTTTAGTGAGGCAGCTCAAGACCAGCTTGCTCGCCAAAACATGGAGGGCGGAAATTTCACATTTGGCGCACGCTCTCTTAGCTTTAAAAATGAGCTAAATTTGCCAAGTTTGCAAAGCTCGCTCGTGCCATTTGGTAAATTTAGCGAGGAGGAGTGGGAGGCCTATCACGAGGTCATCGAGCCAAGCTGGCAGGCCAAAGAAAACAAGCTCCTTGGCCACTCTGACAACATTCAAGATGGCATGGAGCTAGAGTGCGAGCTCGTGGCAAATGGCCTTGACTGCGGCGATGGTAGCGCTTATCACCACCCAAATATCGCAGAGTTTGAGAAAAATGCTGCCCAGTGGCAGCTGCTTTTGCAGATAGATAGCGACTGGGATAGCGACATGGACTGGGACGGAGAGGGTAGAGTTTATCTGTGGATAAAGAGGGACGACCTGGCAGCGCGTGATTTTAGCAAGACGTGGCTAGTTTTGCAGACGAGCTAGGGGCAAAATTTAGCCAAAAGCTTTTGACATGCGTCTGGTAGTAAAATTATTATTGCTGTTTTTTGGCACGCTATCTAAATTTTGTGCCTAGAGTGTGTAAATTTAAAGGCAAATGGCAGATTAAATTTATACTGGCTAGATCAAGTTTAAAATCTTTTGCAATTTACCGCCAGCCAAATTTACCTTGCAAGTGACTTTTGCTACCAAGCTAGCGGCTCATCGCTAATTTGCCAGCATTTTTACATTCTTTTCCTAGGTTGCACTCGCGTTTTTTGTTTTTTGCGTGACCGCTCAAAAGCGTATCTTTATGTCAGTTGTGATATTTGGCATTTATATCTTTTAAATTTCACGTAACCAGCAAATCTATCCATGCGCCAAATTTAGGCAAAATTTAGTAAAATCCTTAAAAATTTAAAGGCAAAATATGTTTAATGGCTTAATCAGGGAGCTTGCCGAGGTCATTAGCTACTCACAAAATGTTTTACGACTAAAGGCTAAATTTCGCCCAAATTTAGGCGATAGCATAGCAGTAAATGGCGCTTGCTTAAGCGTTATCAAACTATATGATGATGGCTTTAGTGTGGAGCTAAGCGCGGAGAGCAGGGCAAATGTCGCGGTTGAAAATTTAAGTGGCTTGGTGCATATTGAGCCAGCTATGAAGCTTGGAGAGCGCGTGGATGGGCATTTGATGCAAGGGCATATCGATTTTATCGGCGTGATCTCAGCTATAAAAAAGCATGAAAACGGCGTTGATTTTTACATCGACCTGCCGCGAGAGGCGATGGCTCTGATGGCAAACAAGGGCTCGGTGGGCGTCGAGGGCGTGAGCCTTACGATAAATGAAATTTTACCAAAGGGCATAAGGCTAACGATCATACCGATCACATTTAGAGATAGCCTTTTTGGCACTTTCAAGATCGGCAGACGCGTAAATATCGAGAGTGACCTGCTGGCTCGCTACGTGGCTAGGATGCTTGAGGCCAAGCAAAATGGCGGCCTTAGCTGGGACGAGGTCGAGAGAATTTCAAGCCTTTACTAAGCGAGCGAAGATGCGTGAAAATTTAGAGATCGTTTTTGATAAAAATGGCATAGTGGCTGGCTTTACAAACAGGCTTGGCGGCGTTAGTGAGGGTAAATTTAGCTCGCTAAATTTAGGCGATCACGTGGGCGATGAGCCAAAAGATGTCATAAAAAATAGAGAAATTTTGGCTAAAAATTTGGGCGTTAGGCAGCTTAAATTTATGAAGCAGATCCACTCGGACAAGGTTTTTGTCCTTGAAAACGAGGAGGACGAGCTGCCAGAGTGCGACGCTGTGATCACAAATTTAAGTGGTGTAGGCATCTGCGTCTTGGTGGCGGACTGCTCGCCAGTTGTGATGATAGATGAGAGGCAGGGCGCTATCTGCGTGGCTCATGCTGGCAGAGCTGGCGTGATGCTAAAAATTTGTACAAAAGCGGTTATGCTTATGGGCGAGAAATTTGGCTCAAGAGCAGGCGACATCAGCGTCTTTGTCGGAGCAAATATAAAAGGCGGCTGCTACGAGGTGGGCGAGCTTGATCTTGGGGAATTTAACGCATATAAGATAGGTAGAAATTTTGATATGAACGCAGCCTTGAGAGATGAATTTAGCGCACTTGGGGTTAGAAATTTAAACTTTAGCGAGGTCTGCACGCACTGCGACGAGAGATATTTTTCATACCGAAGAGACGGCGTGTGCGGTAGATTTTGCGGATTTGCAGTGAAATTTAAGGATAAAAATGGGATATGAGAGCTTTAAAAATCCACTAGCGGCAAAAATAGCTCAAAACGCTAGAAATTTGGGCTTTGAGCAGCTTATGAATGAAGAGTTTGTGCAGATGCTACTTAGCTCAAAAAAGATGGAGCTAAGTGCCGTGGATAGGGAAAATGTCGAGCAAATTTTTATAAAACTGATGGAGATAGAAGAAAAAGTACAACTTAGCAAATAAAGGAGAAAATATGCTTTTGCTTAAAAATGCTAATCTATACACGCCAAAATTTCTTGGCAAGCGCGATGTTTTGGTAGGTGGCGGTAAAATTTTAGCCATCGGCGAGGGGCTAAGCTTTAGCGTAGAAGGGCTAGAAATTTACGACCTAAAGGGCAAGGTTTTAGCTCCAGGTCTCATTGATCAGCACGTGCATATCACGGGTGGCGGCGGCGAGGCTGGATATCACTCAAGAACGCCTGAGATCACGCTTAGCCAGATCGTAAAATACGGCACTACGACGCTTGTTGGCGTTTTGGGGACTGATGGTGTCACTAGAAGCCTAGAAAATCTCTACTCCAAAGCAAAAGCGCTCGAGCTTGAGGGCATCTCGACCTTCATCCACACCGGCTCATACGCAAGCCCCTGTGTGACATTTACCGGCGACATCGCAAAGGATCTCATACTAATCGACAAAGTGATCGGCGTAAAAATCGCACTGACCGATAACCGCGGCAGCTACGTCTCAAAAGAGGAGCTCATCAAAATTCTAAGCAAGATACGCATAGGCGGCATGGTCTCAAAAAAAGGTGGCGTGCTTCACATGCACATGGGCGGACTAAGCGAGAAATTTGACAACGTCTTTAAGGTGAAAAAAGACTACGAATTCCCAGTTCATTACTTCTCGCCGACACACTGCGCTAGGACGAAAGATCTATTTAACGAGGCTTTGAAGTTTCAAAAAATGGGCGGAAACGTCGATATTACAAGTGGTGGGAGTAAATTTGCCCCACTTCACGAGGTGGTGGCTTATGGCCTTGAAAATGGGCTAAATTTAGAGCGCCTAACGATGAGCTCAGATGGCAACGGCAGCGTGCCTAAATTTAACGAAAATGGCGAGCTAGTGGGATATGGCTGCGCGTCATGTGCGTCAAATTTAGAGGTATTGCAAGCTTTGGTAAGAAATAAAATTTTAAAGATAGAAGATACTTTGGCTTTGATGAGCAAAAACGTGGCGAGATATCTAAATTTAAACCAAAAAGGCGAGATAAAAGTCGGCAATGACGCTGATCTTTGCGTCTTTGACGAGGAGCTAAATTTATATGACGTGATCGCAAAAGGCGAGTTTTGCGTTAAAGACGAAAAGGTCGTTAAAAAAGGCTTTTTCGAGTAAATTTAAAGAAATTTGAGCTTTATTTGTAGCTAAAAATATCTTTAAATTTAGCTTCAATAAAGCCAAGTTTCAATATAATCCAAGCTTTATTTCACACACGACAATCCTAAATTTGGTTGTGCGAAAGCATTAATGGTCGTGGAGGATAAAACTAAATTCAAGGCAAAATGCCTAAAACAAGGAGAAACTCATGGTAACTATGAGAGATTTATTAGAGTGTGGCGTACATTTTGGTCACCAAACACGCCGCTGGAACCCAAAGATGAAAAAATTTATCTTTGGCGAGAGAAAAGGTATCTATATCATAGATCTACAAAAGACTATCCGCTACTTCCGCTACACTTACAACATCGTTCGTGACGCAGCTGCTGAAGGCAAGTCAGTGCTATTTGTCGGTACTAAAAAACAAGCTATCGACGCTATAAAAGAGTACGCTGAAAAATGCGGAATGCCTTATGTAAATCACCGCTGGTTAGGTGGTATGATGACAAATTTTGGTACTATCCGCCAGTCTATCCGCAAACTAGAAGTTATCGAGACTATGGAAGAAGATGGTTCGATAAATTTACTAACTAAAAAAGAGGCTTTGATGCTTCGCCGCAAAAAAGAGAAGCTTATCGCAACTCTTGGCGGTATCCGCAATATGAAAAGCCTACCTGATATGATATTTGTTGTTGATACAGTTAAAGAAAAGATCGCCGTTCAAGAGGCTAATCGCTTAAAAATCCCAGTTGTAGCACCGATCGATACAAACTGCGATCCTGACGTTGTTGATTATCCTATCCCAGGAAACGATGACGCGATCCGCTCTGTTCAGCTTTTCTGCCAAGAGATGGCTGAGGCGATCAACGAAGGCAAATCACTTCTTGAGCAAGATGGTGGCGAGCAAGCTGCTGGCGAAGAGGTAAGCCAAGATGAGAAAGACGCAGTTGTAGCTGAGGCTATGAGTGAAGAAGACTTTGGCGAGGACGAAGAGTAATGGAAGTAACTGCACAAATGGTAAAAGAGCTCCGCGAATCAACCGGAGCTGGCATGATGGACTGCAAAAAGGCACTTGGCGAAGCAAATGGCGACATGGAAAAAGCTGTTGACATCCTTCGCGAAAAAGGCCTAGGTCAAGCTGCTAAAAAGGCTGACCGCCTTGCAAGCGAGGGCCTAGTAAGTGTTGAAGTTTGCTCAAAATGCAAAAAAGCAACTATCAGCGAGATAAATTCTGAGACCGACTTCGTTGCTAGAAACCCACAGTTTCAAGCGCTTGCAAAAGACACAACCGCTCACATCCAATCAAGTGGTATAAAAACAGTTGAAGAGCTAAATACAAGCACTTTAAACGGTGTTAAATTTGAAGAATACTTCAAAACTCAGATCGCAACTATCGGCGAAAACCTCGTAGTTCGCCGCTTTGAGACTATTAGCGCTGATGATAAGGGCGTGGTAAATGGCTATGTTCACTCAAATGGCCGTGTTGGCGTGCTTATCGGTGCAGCTTGCGAAAGTGCTGATGTTGCAAACAAAGCAGCTGAATTTATAAGAAATTTATGTATGCATGCAGCTGCTATGAAGCCAAGCGTTATAAGCTACAAAGACCTTGATAAAGATTTTGTTGAGAAAGAATTTATCGCACTTCGCGCTGAGCTTGAAAAAGAAAATGAAGAGCTAAAACGCCTAGGCAAGCCACTTCACCATATCCCTGAGTATGCTAGCCGTTGCCAGATAGGTGAGGCTGAGCTTGCAAAAGCTACAAAAGCGATCGAAGAAGAGCTAAAAGCTGAGGGCAAACCTGAGAAAATTTGGGACAAGATCATCCCTGGTAAGATCGAGAGATTTTACGCTGATAACACAGTGCTTGACCAACGCCTCACACTTTTAGGTCAGTTTTATGTAATGGACGATAAAAAGACTATCGAACAAGTTATCGAAGAGAAGAGCAAAGAGCTTGGTGGCAAGATCAAGATCGTAAAATACGTTCGTTTCGAGCTTGGCGAAGGCTTAGAGAAAAAAGTAGATGACTTTGCTGCAGAAGTTGCTGCTCAAATAGGCTAATGAAAATTTTAAGAGCGTCTAATCTAGGCTTTGCGTATGATTATACGCTCTTTAACAATATAAATTTAACTCTCAATCAAAAACAAAGCATCGCGATAACAGGTGTTAGCGGTTGTGGCAAATCAACGCTTTTACACATACTTTCAACGCTCTTAAAACCAAATTTTGGCGAGGTCATCTATCAAGATAGATCGATCTATGAGCTTTCTCAAAACGAGCTTTTGGCCATTAGAAGGCTTCATTTTGGCATCATTTTTCAGTCGCACTATCTTTTTAAAGGTTTTAGCGCTTATGAAAATATCGAGCTTGCAAGCATCTTATCTGGCGAAAATATAGAAAAAAATGATCTTGAAGCGCTTAAAATTTCAAGTGTGATAAATCAAAAAGTTGGCGAGCTAAGCGGCGGCCAGCAGCAGCGTGTGAGTATCGCTAGAGTGCTTACTAAAAAGCCAAAGATCATCTTTGCAGACGAACCAACAGGCAACCTTGATAAGCAAACGGCAAATGAAGTGATGCAAGTTTTATTTGACTATATAAATGAAAATAACGCTGCCCTTGTTCTAGTCACTCACGACAACGACCTAGCCGCGAAATGCGATAACTCATACAAGCTTGAGAACAAAGAGCTTGTGCAAATTTCTTAAAATTTAGCTTCAAATTTCTAAAAACGACCACATAAATTTAAAAAACAAAGTAAAATTTTGTAAAATTAGCAAAAAATTTAAAAGAGCAAAATGGAACTAGTAGAATTTTTTGGAGCTGATAAGACAATAGTTTTTATGCTTTTGTTTGCACGCCTTAGCGGTCTCATCGTATTTTTTCCATTTTATTCGCACAATCAAATTCCACTTAGCGTAAAAACGCTTTTAGTTTTTGTCCTTTGCGTCGTGCTATTTCCCATCTCAAAAGCTCATGCAAACTCTATAAATTTCTTAATCGGCGAGATCTTAGGCGAGGTCATGTTGGGTCTAAGTGCAGGTCTTATGCTAACCATAATCTTTGCCACGCTTCAAATGGCAGGCGAGCAAATCTCGATGGTCATGGGCTTTTCTATGGCCTCTGTACTTGACCCACAAACTGGCACAAACTCCCCAGTCATAGCAAACCTTATAAATTTCATAGCGCTACTAACATTTCTAGCCTTTGACGGTCACCATTTGCTCCTTCAGTTTTACGCTAGTTCGCTTGCTGTTGTGCCGCTTGGCGATTTTTATCCACGACCTGGCATCATGAGCTATGCGATAAATTTATTTACAAATTTGTTTATGTTTGGCTTTATCATGTCATTTCCCATTATCGCCCTATCTTTGCTCTCAGACTCTATCTTTGGCATGCTCATGAAGACGATGCCGCAGTTTAACCTACTGGTCATCGGCTATCCTATCAAAGTGACGATCGGATTTTCCGTTTTGATAGCCATTTTAGCAGGCATTATGAAGATAATGAGCGACCTACTTTTAAAAGTGATAAATGATCTGCCGGCTCTGTTTTTTTAAGAAAATAGCAATGAAATTTATCATAGAATAGGCTTTTACTATTACAAGGAGGGATGATGAAAGTTGCTCTAATAAATAAAAATCCAGCAGTTTCACGTCTGATAACTTTAAGTCTGAATAAAATCGGCACCGAATATAGCGAATTTGAGGATCTAAATGGATTTGACGATGCTCAGTTTGACTTTATCATAATCGACAGTGACGTGGATAGTAGCGAACTAGCTACAGACAAAAAGGTGATGTATCTAGCAAGTCGTGGCGAGAGCAAACCAGAATTTGCTACTTTGATGCTTGAAAAACCATTTTTACCGACTGAATTTATAAGTGTTTTTGAGCAAAATATCCCAAAAGATGAGCCAGTTGCTGAGCAAAATGCTAGTGAGCAGGGCGAAAGCGACTTTGGTGATTTTAGCGACGAGGCTATAAATTTTGACGAGATGTCAGGGTTTAAGCTGCCTGATATAGATACAAATTTAGAAAATTTCGCAGACCTTGACAAAGAGCTTTTAGAAAGTGGCATAGATAGCCCAAGCGAGGAGGCGGACGAGAGCGACTTGCAAGAGGAAAATGAAGCTAGCGATGTGGAGTCTTTAGAAAAGCTTGAGGATCTACAAGAGCTTGCTAGTGAAGACCTTGCTGATGAGAGCGTGGATGAAGAGACTAGCGAAGCGATAAGTGATGCAAATGAGAGCGAAGAGGGCAAAGATGGCGATCTAGCAGAGCTTAGCGCACTTGTCGATGAGATAGAAAATATGCCAGAAGAGTCTGAAGCAGATGAAGAGCTAAATAAAAATTTAGATGATATTATTAGCCAAAATGACGTTGCAGGCTTGGTTGATGAAGAGAACGCTGGTAGCGAGCTTGACGAGATAGATCAGAGTAAATTTGAGCTTAGTGAGATCGATTCGCTTGATGAAGAGCTAAATAGTGAAGAGGTTGATGAGACTGATGCTAAAAATTTAGAGCAAGAAGAGCTAAATTTAGACGAGCTAGCTAAATTTGATGATGAAAATAGCCTTGAAAATGAGCTAAATTTAGAAGATGAGCCTAAAGATGAGGAGAATTTAGATGAGATATCTGAGGCTGATGAAGAGCAAATTCAAGTAGATGATGAAAAAGCAGAAGAAGATATAGAAGAAGAGGCTCTGGATGAAATTTCAAGTGAGGAGCTAGAAAATTTAGAGTCTAGCGAGAGCGAAAATTCTTCTAATGAGATGCCAGTAGAAGAGCTAGAAGATGTGAGCGAGCCAGAAGCCAAAGAAGATCTAGGGCTTGTGGATGAAACTTTTGAAGAAGAAAATGCTCAAGAAGAAAACGTGAAAGATGATAATAAAGATGCGGCATCAAGTGAGTTAAATTTTGACGCGTCATCGATAGATGATATAGATGAAAACACGATGTTAGCGGCATTTGGACTAAAAGATATGCCTCAAACAAGCTCAAAAAATGATGCAAAAGAAGACTATAAGGAAGAGCTAACTAAAAAGATCACAAAACACGTCCATGAGTCACTAAATGAGAGCTCGTTAAGAGATGTGCTAAAAGATATGAACATCAAGATAAATATAAGTTTCGAGGAAAAGTAGTTGCAAGGACAAATTTTAGTAGTTTCGGGACCTAGTGGAAGCGGTAAAAGCACGCTTTTGGGCCGTCTTTTAAAGGAGGAGAAAGACCTGTATTTTTCTATCTCAAGCACAACAAGAGCCAAAAGAGAAGGCGAAGTTGATGGGGTGGATTATTATTTTATAAAAGAAGATGAATTTAAAAGCGGCATAGAAAAAGGCGAGTTTTTAGAGTGGGCGCAGGTGCATAAAAACTACTATGGTACAAGCCTAAAGCCAGTTTTAGAGGCACTTGAGGCTGGAAAGATAGTGATATTTGACATCGATGTGCAGGGCTTTCACATCGCACTTGAGAAATTTAAAAGCTACATCACTTCAGTTTTTATCACAACTGCGAATAAAAAAGAACTAAAAAGACGCTTGAAAAACCGCGGAACAGATAGTGACGAAACAATAGAAAATCGCTTAATGAACGCAGTTGGTGAGATGGAGCATATTTTAGAGTATGATTATTTTTTAGTAAATGATGATATAGAAAAGAGCTATAAAGGGCTAAAATCAATCCTTCGAGCGATGAGGTTAAAAAGTGCTAAGATAAACTTAAGAAACGTCATCGACGAGTGGATAGATTGTTAGAAATTCAGGAATTTATGATAATATTTTGAGAAAATTTGATAAGGAGAAAAGATGGGTTCTTTTAGTATTGGCCACTGGTTGATCGTTTTAGCGATCATTGTATTACTTTTTGGAGCAAAGAAGATCCCAGAGCTTGCAAAAGGACTAGGCAAAGGCATAAAGACTTTTAAGGCTGAGATGGAGGATACAACCCCTGAAAAGAGCGAAAAAGTAGAGCATAAAGAAGAGAGTGCAGCTAGTCAAAAGATAGAAGAAACAACTAAAAACGCGTAGGTTTTAGAGTTGAAAGATAAAGTAAAAGCTGAAATTTCAAAGGTTTTAGAGCGAGAATTTGTACTTGAAAAGCCAAAGGATAAAAATCTAGCCCACTATGCGACGCCACTTTTTAGCCTCGCAAAAGAGCTAAGAAAGTCTCCAGCTATGATAGCTAGCGAATTTGCTGATAAATTTAGTGATAGCAAGATAGTGGAAGCTAGCGCGGTAAATGGCTACTTAAATTTCAAGCTTAAGAGTGAATTTTTAGATGAAATTTCAAAGCAAATTTTGCTAGATAGCGAAAATTTTGCAAAAGAAGATGCGAAAAAAGATAGCTATTTAATAGAATACATCAGCGCAAATCCAACTGGGCCGCTTCACATCGGACACGTTAGGGGCGCAGTTTATGGTGATACTTTGGCTAGGCTTGGCAAAAGACTTGGCTACGCCATCTCAACAGAATACTACATAAATGATGCGGGCAATCAAATAGATCTGCTTGGCACATCGATATCACTTGCGGCTAAAGAGCAGCTTTTTAACGAAAGTGTCGTCTATCCAGAGAAATATTACCGCGGGGATTATATTTTAGATATCGCTAAGCTTGCAAATGAGAAATTTGGCAAGGAAATTTTTTATGATGAGAGCAGAAACCTTGAGCTTGCTGAGTTTGGCAAGGATATCGTACTTGAGATCATCAAAAAAGACTTGGCTGATGTTGGCATTTTTATAGAGAGCTGGGCCAGCGAAAAAGCACTTTACAACCGCCTGGAGCCAACCATAAACAAGCTAAAACGCTCAAATCAAATGTATGAAAAAGAGGGCGCTACTTATATCGCTTCGACCGCACTTGGCGACGATAACGATAGGGTTGTGGTTAGAAATGACGGCAGACCGACGTATTTAGCCGGAGACATCATCTATCATAATGCCAAATTTGAGAAAAATTTTGACCACTATATAAACATTTGGGGTGCAGACCATCACGGATATATCGCAAGGCTAAAGGCTGCGATAAATTTCCTTGGATACGATGAAAACAAGCTTGAAGTGATACTCATGCAGATGGTTAGCCTGCTAAAAGAGGGCAAGCCATACAAAATGAGCAAGCGCGCTGGCAATGCCGTGCTGATGAGCGATATCGCAAGCGAGATCGGTGCTGAGGCGCTTAGATTTATCTTTATAAGCAAGGCAAACACGAGCAGTTTGGAATTTGACGTGGATGAGCTTAAAAAAGAGGATAGCTCAAACCCTATTTTTTATATAAATTACGCTCACGCTAGGATAAATCAGGTCTTTGCAAAGGCTGAAAAAAGCGTTAGTGACGTGATAAATGCGGACTTTGAGTGCCTAGATGAAAATGCTAAAAATTTACTTTTTGAGGCGCTTATCTTGCCTGAAATTTTAGAGGATGCTTTTGCTTCAAGGCAGCTTCAAAAAATACCAGACTATCTAAAGTCGCTAGCTGCTAGCTTTCATAAATTTTATAATGAAAACCGCGTGGTTGGCAACGAAAATGAAGATAGCTTGCTAAAAGTCTTTGCAGTCGTTGCTGTCTCGATAAAAACAGCATTTAATATAATGGGAATCACAGCTAAAGATAGGATGTAGGCTTTATTTATTGCGCAATTTGGCAAGGAGTAAAAAGCCTAATTTTTAATTTAAATAAAAATATTTATAGAAATAATTTTAATGGTGAAATAAAAATGGATATCTTAAGCTTAATAGGACGTACGAAAAATCTCTTTGAAGATGACATAAATGCACTTGATAAAGACTTAAAAGAGATAGTTTCAAGCTCAAGCTTTCTAGTTATCGGTGGGGCTGGCTCTATAGGCTCTGCTGTGACAAAAGAGATCTTTATAAGAGAACCCAAAAAACTATACGTCGTTGATATCTCTGAAAACAACCTTGTCGAGCTAGTGCGCGACATAAGAAGCGAGTTTGGATATATAAGTGGCGACTTTAAAACTTATGCCATAGATGTTGCAAGTGCTGAGTTTGACGCACTTTTGGCGCAAAGTGGTGGATTTGACTACGTGTTAAATTTATCAGCGCTAAAGCACGTTAGAAGTGAAAAAGACCCATTTACACTCATGAGGATGCTTGAAACAAATATCTTTAATACCGATAAAACGCTGGCTCAAGCTTCGGATATGAAGTCAAAAAAATATTTCTGCGTTAGCACCGACAAGGCCGCAAATCCTGTAAATTTAATGGGAGCTAGCAAGCGCATCATGGAGATGTTTGCGTTTAAGCACTCTTTAGAGATCGATGTCTCGATGGCTAGGTTTGCAAACGTAGCATTTAGTGACGGCTCGCTTCTTTTTGGCTTTCAAAAACGCATAGAAAAGGCTCAGCCCATTGTCGCTCCAAACGATGTCAGGCGCTACTTTTTAACGCCAAAAGAGAGCGGCGAGCTCTGCCTTTTAAGCACTATTTTTGGCGAAAATAGAGATATATTTTTCCCAAAATTAGATGAAAATTTAGACCTCATAACATTTAGCGAGATAGCCAAGCGATACTTGGCAAATTTAGGCTACGAGCCATTTTTATGTGAAAATGAGGAGGAGGCCAGAAAGCTTGCAAAAGTGCTTCCAAAAGATGGCTTTTACCCTTGTCTTTTTACGCCTAGTGACACGACTGGAGAGAAGGACTACGAGGAGTTTTTCGTTGACGGCGAGAGACTTGACATGCAAAGACTTCAAAACATCGGCATAGTCAAAAATGATGCAAATTTTGATAGCAAAAAGCTAGAAATTTTCAAAAACAACATCTTAAATTTAAAATCAAGCTTGACATGGAGCAAAGAGGACGTTTTGCACGAAGTTTTCGAGCTCATACCAAATTTTATGCATAAAGAAACAGGAAAATATCTCGATGAAAAAATGTGATTTTGACGAGGTTTTGAAATTTATAAAAAGCACTTTTGGCAAGGACAAAGTCCCGCTTCACGAGCCTAAATTTATAGGCAATGAGAAAAAATATCTGCTTGAGTGCATCGACTCTAGCTTTGTCTCAAGTGTCGGCAAATTTGTCGATGAGTTTGAGAGCAAGCTAGCTCAAATGGTCGGTGCTAAATTTGCAGTTGCTACGACAAATGGCACCTCTGCGCTTCACATCTGCCTAAAGCTAGCTGGTGTAGAGCAGAATGACGAAGTGATCACGCAGCCAGTTACTTTTATAGCCACTTGCAACGCCATTAGCTACCTTTTTGCAAAGCCAGTTTTTGTGGACGTTGATCTTGATACGCTTGGTATGTCGCCAGCGTCACTTAGTGCGTTTTTGGAGAAAAACTGCGAGCTAAAAGGCGGCAAATGTGTCAATAAAACTAGCGGCAGGATAGTGCGTGCTTGCGTGCCTATGCACACTTTTGGGCTTCCTTGCAAGATAGATGAGATAGCTGAAATTTGCAAGCGTTGGAACATCGTTTTGGTAGAAGACTGTGCCGAGAGCCTTGGTAGCTACTATAAAGGCACTCATACGGGGAATTTTGGCAAGCTTGCAGCGATGAGCTTTAATGGCAATAAGATAGTCACAAGCGGAGGTGGCGGAGCTATCATCACAAATGACGAAGAGATAGCAAGGCGCGCTAAATTTATCACCACAACGGCCAAGGTGCCACACCCTTTTGAGTATCGTCACAGCGAGGTCGGCTACAATTACCGCTTGCCAAATTTAAACGCGGCCCTGCTTGTGGCGCAGCTTGAAAATTTGGAGCTATTTTTAAAGAGCAAACGCGAACTTGCGATGATCTATAAAGAGTATTTTTCTAAATTTGATGATGTGAAATTTATAGATGAGCTAGCGGAAGCTAGGTCAAATTTTTGGCTAAACGCGGTGCTTTTTGAAAGTCATGAAAAACGAGATGAGTTTTTGAAATTTAGTAATGAAAATGGCGTTTTTACGCGCCCTATCTGGCAGCTTATGAATGAGCTTGATATGTTTAAAGACTGCCAAAGAGATGAGCTAAAAAATGCTAAATTTCTAAGTGATAGGGTAGTAAATATCCCAAGTAGCGCAAGAGTTTAGCCATATACGCAAAATAATAAGGAGAGTGGCATGAAGCTTAAAATAGGGTATTTTGCAGATGGAGTTTGGAGTCACAATGCATTTGATAAGCTTATTAAAGACAAAGATATAGAGATAAAATTTATCTGTGCTAGGTATGATTCAAATGATGAAAAACTTTTAAATTATTCAAAAGAATTTAATATCGACTATTTAAAACATAACGATATAAATTCTGACGAGTTTATTGAAAAAATAAAACATTATGATTGTGATTTGTTTGTGTCAATGTCTTTTAATCAAATTTTTCAATCCAAGATCATAAATTTGCCAAGATATAAAACTATAAACTGCCATGCAGGTAAATTGCCATTTTATCGAGGCAGAAATATCCTAAACTGGGCTTTGATAAACGACGAAAAAGAATTTGGAATAACAGTTCATTATATGGATACTGGTATAGACACTGGTGATATAATCTTGCAAAAATGTTTTACTATAACAGATAATGATGACTACAAAAGCATACTAACAAAAGCGCATAGCGAGTGTGCAAATATTTTATACGAAGCGATATGTTTGTTTAAAAATGGCAAAGCAGGGTCTAAAAAACAAGAAGGTATTGGATTTTACTGCTCAAGACGTATTGAAGGTGATGAAAATTTAAATTTTAATCAAACAAGTAGAGAGGTGTTTAATTTTGTACGTGCCATTTGTTATCCAGCTATAGTAGCAAGGGTATTTCTAAATGGTAAAGAGATGAAGATAAATAAAGTAGAGCTTGTAAAAGATGCACCACAATATAAATGTGTTCCTGGTGCAATTTTGTGTAAAGACGGTGATACTTTTTTGGTAAAAACACAAGATAGTTTTGTAAAAGTTGTGGAATATGAATATGATGGAAAGATTAAGGTGGGAGATAGATTTGATGTCAAATAGAGTTTTTATCATAGCTGAGGCTGGGGTAAATCACAATGGTGATATAAATTTAGCTAAAAAACTGATCGACGTGGCAGCCAAAGCCGGCGCTGATGCGGTGAAATTTCAGACTTTTAAGGCTCAAAATCTTGTTTCAAAAAACGCACAAAAGGCTAGCTATCAAAAAGAAACTACCGATAAAAATGAAAGCCAGTTTGAGATGATAAAAAAGCTTGAGCTAGACGAGAATACGCATAAAGAGCTCATAGCCTACTGCAAGCAAAAAAATATCACTTTTCTCTCAACTCCTTTTGATAGCGACAGCATAAAGCTTCTTGATGAGCTGGGGCTTAGCACATTTAAGATCCCAAGTGGTGAGATAACAAATTTACCTTATCTTAGGCAGATAGGTGAGCTTAATAAAAAGATCATTCTCTCAACCGGCATGGCAAATTTAGGCGAGGTGGAAGCTGCGATAGAAGCACTTGTAAAAAGTGGCACGAAACGTGAAAACATAAGCCTTCTTCATGCAAATACGCAGTATCCAACGCCAATGGAGGATGTAAATTTAAAGGCGATGATAACTCTTAAAAATGCCTTTGGTCTTGATGTCGGATATAGCGATCATACGCTTGGCATCGAGGTTGATATCGCAGCAGTTGCCATGGGTGCAAAGATCATAGAAAAGCACTTTACGCTTGATAAGAGCCTGCCCGGACCTGATCATAAGGCTAGCCTTGAGCCAGATGAGCTAGCGGCTATGGTTAGGGCTATTAGAAATATCGAGCTAGCACTTGGAGACGGACTAAAGCACTTTAGCAAAAGCGAGAGCGAAAATATCAAAATAGCTAGAAAGTCTATCGTGGCAAAACGAGATATAAAAAAGGGTGAAATTTTTAGCGAGCAAAATATCTGCGTAAAACGCCCAGGAGATGGCTTAAATCCTATGAGGTGGGATGAGGTGATCGGACAAATTTCACAAAAAGACTATAAACAAGATGAGCTGATATGAGAAAAATTTGTGTAGTAACTGGTACTAGAGCAGAATATGGTCTGCTTTACTGGCTCTTAAAAGAGATTGAGGCAGATAGTGAACTTAAGCTTCAGCTCATTGTTACTGGCATGCACCTAAGTCCTGAGTTTGGGCTAACATACAAAGAGATAGAAAAAGAATTTAAGATAGATAAAAGGGTTGAAAATCTTTTGTCGTCGGATACATCTATAGGTATTTCAAAATCAATGGGGTTAGCTCAGATATCTTTTAGTGAGGCTTATGAAGAGCTCAGCCCAGATATTGTTGTTGTACTTGGTGATAGATATGAAATATTTAGTGCAGCCAGTTCTGCAATGATAGCTCGAATTCCGATTGCTCATATCCACGGTGGAGAAGCAACCGAGGGATTAATAGACGAAGCAATAAGGCATAGTATTACGAAAATGAGCCATTTGCATTTTACTTCAACCAATGAATATAAAAATAGAGTAATCCAGCTTGGTGAGCATCCAGATAGAGTTTATAATGTAGGTGGCATGGGGATAGAAAATATAAAAAGACTAAAACTCTTAAATAAAAAAGAGTTTGAGGAGTCAATAAATTTTAAGTTAAATAAAAAAAATTTATTAGTTACTTTTCATCCTGTTACTTTGGAAAATAATACTGCAGAAGAGCAATTTCAAGCGTTATTAAATGCTATAGATGAGCAAAAAAATACAAATATTATATTTACTAAGGCAAATAGCGATACAGATGGAAGAATTATAAATTTAATGATTGATAAATACGTGTCCAATAATAAAAACAAGTCCGTTTGTTTCACCTCTCTTGGGCAAATAAGATACTTAAGCGCACTTCAATATGTAGATGCAGTAGTTGGAAATAGCTCTAGTGGGCTTGCAGAAGCTCCTAGTTTTAAAATAGCTACCATAAATATTGGTGATAGACAAAAAGGACGGATAAAAGCTTCTAGTGTAATAGACTGCCAAGCTAATAAAAATTCTATTTTAAAAGCTTTTGATAAGGTATACTCTCGCGATTTTCAACAAGTTTTAAAAAATGTAGTAAATCCATATGGTGATGGATGTGCTAGTAAAAAAATAATAGAAGTTATAAAAGGAGTGGATTTAACAAATATTTTGAAGAAATCGTTTTATGATTTAAAGGTTGATTTATGAAAATTATGTTTATAGGCACTGTTGAATTTTCATATAAAGCATTAAAAAAGCTTATTGAACTAAACGCGGAAATAGTCGGAGTTTGCACCAAAAAAAAATCTGACTTTAACTCCGATTTTAAGGATTTAACTCCACTTTGCAAGAAGGTAGATATTCCATTTAAATATGTAGATGATATAAATTCTAATGAAAATATTGATTGGATAAGGAGCTTAAGTCCAGATATTATATTTTGCTTTGGCTGGTCAAATTTAATAAAAAAGGATTTACTTACTTTACCAAAAATGGGAATTGTTGGATATCATCCAGCCCTGCTGCCAAAAAATAGAGGTAGGCACCCACTTATCTGGGCTTTAGTCCTTGGGCTTAGTGACAGCGGTTCTACATTCTTTTTTATGACAGAAGGTGCAGATGATGGTGATATATTGTCTCAAGAAAAGGTTAAAATTTTATATGAAGATAATGCTAAAAGTTTATATGATAAAGTTTCAAATATTGCACTAAGACAAATAGAAGACTTTTTGCCCAAACTACAAAACAATAGTTTTAAGACAATTAAACAAAATAATGATTTGGCTAATGTATGGAGAAAAAGAGGTAAGGTTGATGGGAAGATTGACTTTAGGATGACCTCTAGGGCGATATACAATCTTGTTCGAGCATTAACAAAACCTTACGTTGGAGCTCATGTGGAATATAATGAGCAAGATATATCTATATGGAATGTAGAGGAAGTGGAATTTGACCAAAATAATATTGAATTTGGTAAAGTTCTAGAAAATGATGGCAAAAGTATTGTGGTAAAAACATACGATAAAGCAATCAAAATTATAGACCATGGTTTCAAAGAGCTGCCTAAAGTAGGAGAATATTTATGAAAAACAAAATTCTTGTGGTGGCTGTTCATCCAGACGATGAGACATTGGGCTGTGGAGGGACGCTACTTAAGCATAAGCATGATGGAGATGAAATTTACTGGCTTATTTGCACAAAAACGGATGAGAATAGCGATTATTATACCACTAGAGAAAATGAGATAAAACAAGCTTCGGATGCTTATAAATTTGATGGTGTTTTTAGTTTGGGACTTAATACAATGCGAGTAGATGAGTATAGTATGAGCGAGCTTATAGGCAAAGTCTCAAAGGTAATAAGTGAGGTAAAGCCAAACATCATATACCTTCCATTTAAAAGTGACGTGCATAGCGACCATAGGAAAATTTTTGAAGCGAGCTATAGCTGCACAAAGGCATTTAGATATCCATTTATCAAAAAGATATATATGATGGAAATTCTAAGTGAAACAGAATTTGCCCCAGGTGTTAAAGAGGATGCTTTTATGCCAAATTCATTTGTGGATATAAGCAATTATCTTGATAAAAAAATAGAAATAATGAAAATTTTTAAAAGTGAAATAGGGGAACATCCATTTCCAAGAAGTGAAAGAAATTTAAGAGCATTAGCCACCTTAAAGGGGGCAACTTGTGGATGTGAGTATGCTGAAAGTTTTATGCTTTTAAAGGAAATTTTATGAAAAATATAAAAAACATAAAGCTAAAACAAAATGCTACTATAAAGGAAGCTTTGGGGATTATAGATAGCGGAGCTATGCAGATAGCTTTGGTTGTTGATGACAATGATAAGCTTCTTGGGACACTGACAGACGGCGATATAAGAAGGGGTATATTAAGGGGGCTAGACCTTGATAGTCCTATAGAGACGATCGTTTTTAAAGAGCCGGCTATTGCAAAAATTTCTAGCACAAAAGAGGAAATTTTAAAGATAGCATTATCTAAAAAACTTCACCAGATACCAATAGTAGATGATAATGGAATAGTTTTAGACTTAAAAGAGATAGAGGAGCTTGTTGAGCCAAAGATCAAGACAAATAGAGTTATCCTAATGGTAGGAGGTCTTGGCACTAGACTTAGGCCGCTCACACAAGATACGCCAAAGCCGATGCTAAAGGTTGGAAACAAGCCGATCCTTCAAACGATAGTCGAGAGATTTGCAGAGTATGGCTTTGTAAATATCACGATGTGTGTAAATTTTAATGCAAGCATTATTAGAGACTATTTTGGCGACGGAAAAGAATTTGGTGTAAATATAGACTATGTTTTAGAACAAAAAAGGATGGGTACAGCAGGGGCGTTAAGCTTGCTAAAAGAGCGTCCAAGTGAGCCATTTTTTGTTATGAACGGTGATCTTCTTACAAATGTAAATTTCGAGCACATTTTTAACTATCACACGCTACATAAAGCCACAGCTACAATGTGCGTCAGAGAGTACGACTATGAGGTACCTTACGGCGTGGTAAAGATGAATGATAATAAAATAACTGCTATTGCAGAAAAACCAGTGCAGAAATTTTTTGTAAGTGCTGGGATATATATGCTCTCACCTGAAATTTTAGATCTTATTCCACAAGATGAGTTTTACGACATGCCTGCGCTATTTGAAAAGCTTATAAAATTAAGTAAAAATGTTATATCATTCCCGATCAGAGAGTATTGGCTTGATATTGGGCGTATGGAAGAATACCAAAGAGCAAATGAAGAGTATAAAGAAGTTTTTTAATGTATAAAAATAATAGTTTTTTAGCGATTGTGCCAGCAAGGGGTGGTAGCAAAGGTCTGCCTGGAAAAAATATTAAAGAATTGTGCGGAAAGCCGCTTGTAGCATGGAGTATAGAGGCTGGACAAAAAAGTAAATATGTAGATGAGGTCATGGTTAGCACTGACGATGAGAAAATCGCAGAAATTTCAAAAAAGTATGGTGCAAATGTCCCATTTTTAAGACCAAGTGAGTTGGCAAGTGATACCGCCACAACCTTTGATGCTGTAAAACACACTATAGATTATTATAAAAACGAATTAAAAAAAGAGTTTGACTATATCGTTTTGTTAGAGCCTACATCGCCTTTGAGAGAAGTTTGTGATATAGATAGGGCTATTGAAATTTTACTAGAGTCACAAGCGGATTCGATTGTTGGAATTTGTAAAACAGAGAGTCAAAATCCAGCTTTTTTAGTCTCAAAAGATGAAAAAGGCTTAATTTCTGGATATGAAAATAAAGATATGAGGGTTTTAAGAAGACAAGAGATAAAAGATGTTTATTTCTTTGAAGGAACGATCTATGTCTCTAAGACGGATGTTTTGCTTGATAAAAAAACATTTTATCATAACAACACCATGGGCTATGAAGTTCCAAAATACAAATCACTAGAGGTAGATGATATTGATGATTTTGTAATGGTTGAAGCGATAATGAATTATAAAGGTTATAAAAAATGACTTATCAAGATAGATTATTAAAAGCAATACCTGGCGGTGCCCATACTTATAGCAGAGGGTTTGATCAGTATCCAGCCAATGCCCCACAAATTTTAAAAAGAGGGAAAGGCGCATATGTATATGACGAAAATGGTAGAGAATTTTTGGACTATGGAATGGCGCTTAGGGCTGTAAATTTAGGCTACGCGAATGAAGAAATAAACAAAGCCGCGATCGAGCAAATAGAATTTGGAAACAATCTAACTAAGCCTAGTATGATTGAGCTAGAGGCTGCTGAATTATTAATAGATATGATAGATAGTGTTGATATGGTTAAATTTACTAAAAATGGCTCAACAGCAACAACAGCAGCTATCAAACTTAGTAGAGCATACACTGGAAGGGAGTTGGTTGCAAGATGTGCAGAGCACCCATTTTTTAGCTATGATGACTGGTTTATTGGCTCTACGCAACTTACCAAGGGTATACCGCAAAAGGATACTGAAGGTACAAAAACGTTTGGCTATAACAACATTGAAAGCCTAGAGAGGCTTTTTGATGAATTTCCTAATCAAATATCTTGTGTGATTTTAGAGCCAGCGGCAACAGAGCATCCAAAAGATAACTTTTTACATAAAGTAAGAGATCTGTGCCATAAAAATGGAGCAGTATTTATACTTGACGAGATGATAACTGGCTTTAGATGGCATTTAAAAGGGGCTCAATATTATTACGACATTAAGCCTGATTTGTGCACTTTCGGAAAGGCAATGGCAAATGGATTTTCAGTTGCGGCTATTGCTGGAAAAAGAGAGATAATGAAGCTTGGCAGTATAGAATTTGAAGGAAAAGAGAGAGTTTTTTTACTATCAACAACACACGGCGCTGAGATGAGTGGCTTAGGTGCTTTTGTTGCGGCTATGAAATTTATGAAAGAGCATAATGTGGTTGAGTATATTTGGAACTATGGCACAAAACTAATCTCGATGATAAATGAGCTTGCAAAAAAATATGAAATCGAAAGAAATTTCGTAGCAGGCGGGATCGAGTGCAGCCCGTACTATTTGACCTTTGATAAAAATGGTCAAAATTCTTTAGGGCTAAGAACTCTTTTTTCTCAAGAAATGATCAAAAATGGTGTGCTTATTCCTTGGGTGGCACTTTCTTATGCTCACGGAGAAAATGAACTTACAAAGACTAAAAACGCACTAGAAAAAACTTTTGAAGTTTATAGAAAGGCAGTTAATGAGGGATATGAAAGATATTTAGTAGGTAGCCCTATCAAGCCAGTGTTTAGAAAATTTAACTAAAAGTAAAATTTATATAAGGAACAGCAGTGTTAAAAGATAAAGTAGTTGTCGTTACCGGTGGAGCTGGACTTATTGGTAAAGAATTTATAAAAGCCATTGTTGAAAACAACGGCATAGCTATTATCGCGGATATAAATGAAAAAATAGGGCAAGAGGCAAAAGAGGCGCTATCTAAAGAGCTAAATTCAAAAAATATAGACTTTGTAAAACTCGACATCACCTCTAAAGACTCTTTGGAGGCTTGTATAAAATATTTGCATGATAAGTATAAAAGGATAGATGCACTAGTAAATAATGCATACCCTCGAAATAAGAACTATGGAAGGCACTTTTTTGATGTTGAGTATAGTGACTTTATAGAAAATTTGGGACTAAATTTGGGTGGTTATTTCGCCGCATCTCAGCAGTTTGCAAGATATTTTAAAGAGCAAGGATATGGAAATATCATAAATATATGCTCGATCTATGGCGTGGTTGCTCCAAAATTTGAAATATATAATAACACAACAATGACTATGCCGGTTGAATATGCTGCCATAAAATCAGGACTTATTCACCTTACTAAATATATGGCAAAGTATTTTAAAGGGATGAATATAAAGGTAAATGCGCTAAGTCCTGGCGGTATATTTGATAACCAGCCAGAGCCTTTTTTGGAAAAATATAAAGATCAGTGTCTGAACAAGGGCATGCTAAACAATAGTGACTTAAAAGGCACCTTGGTATATCTACTTAGCGATATGAGTAGGTATGTGAATGGTCAAAATATCGTAGTTGATGATGGATTTAGCATATGATAGTGCGCCATAAAGAGGATCGCGAGAAATTTGAAGCTAGATGGCAGGAATATATCTCAGAAAATATTCACAGCCCAAGATATCTAAGCTCATATCTGGACTATATGAAATTTTATTCTAAAGATATACTTAGCGATGAAAGCTTTGTGGTTGTTGAGAGCAACAAGTGTGTTGGAATTTGTTTTTTGCCAGTAGAGCAAGCAAATGGCGTTGTCTCTATATCTTTGTCTGGATATTTTACGGTTGCTCCGCTTGCTATAAGCGATAGAGTTTATGACATAGTTTTTAAAGAAATTTTTGAGATAAGTAAAAGCTATAATGTTAGTAAGATAATGTTTTATTTGGACTCTTTAGTTATGGAGTTTTTTAACAAATATAACTTTCTTATCAAATATGGCTTTATAGACGCTACTGGCAGCAACTGCGTGCTTGATCTATGCGATGAAAAAAGTACTTTGTGGTCAAGACTAAGAAAGTGCTATAAGCCGTTAATAAATGGAATTTTTAAAAATAGTGAATATGACTTTGTTGTCGTATCTAAAGAAAATCCAAGTTATGAAATCCATGAGGCATATAGAGAGCTTCACAAAAAGGCCGCAGGTAGAGAGACAAGACCTAAAATAACATTTGACAAGCAGTATGAAATGTTACAAAATGGCAATGCTACTATTATAGGATTAAGATATAAAGGCCAATTTATAGGTCTTTGCTATTTTTTACATACGAGCGAAGTTGTTGTATATATGAGTGCTGCAGATGATCCAGAATTTACAAATATGAGAATTCCTATATATCACGCCATTTTGCAAAAAGCCACCGAGTATTTTCATGATATGGGTTTTAAGCATATGGAGTACTCTCAGCCTGCAGGGTATAACTTAGTGGATGGATTTTTAGACTATTTGGACGAAAAACAGATAAATATAGCACATTTTAAAAGAGGCATGGGTACAAAAATGGTGCCAATATTTCGAGGTGTAAAATATTTTGATAAAAATTTACTGTTAAAAGATATAGATAGCTTTAGAGAGGCATGTGTTTCTTCTTTTGAAAGTATGACATGAAGTTTTATTTAGATATTTACTGCTCTCCAGATATATCATATCAATCTTCTATTAATCAAGGGGATCCTGTTGATTGTGATGATGTTGATGGGTTTGTTGAAAAAGTATTTGATTTTCTTTATTTTGACTATATAAAAAATCAAAATGATGAGATTTCTGATGTTTTAAAAATAACATGTCCTTTTATTATCTCAAATTTGATCGCATTATATTCTAATATCCTTGCAGATGCTCGTTTAAAAAAAAGTGGTTTTGATGTAATCTATACTGATAAAAATATAATTGATAGCAAGATTGGCAAAAGATGTCTCTCCCCATATTATTTGCCAGATCTGTATTCTGGTGGAAAAGAAGTGCCATTTGTTAATTTTTATTTATCTGAGATATATAATAAAAAGGACTATAAGTATTTTTTGAAAAAGATATTTATATTTTTTTCAAAAAAAGAACAGGTTGTTGTTTTAAATAGAAATAAATGGCTAATAGAGTTTTTAAATAGTTCAAATATAAAATATTCAATTATAGACTTTGAATATTTTTTTGACGAGATAAAAGTAAACGATATTGTGAAATTTGATGATCCTAAGTTGAATAGTTTCATTGAGAACATATCAAAAAATATAACCCAAATAATCTCAGAAGAGATAGATAAAGATAAATTTTACAATCTTTTGGTGGCAATTTTAAAGAAAATAGTTTATAAGGGATATATTGATTATAAAAACTGCAAAAATGCAATGAAAAATAAGAAAATATATTTTAGTAAAATATTTACTGGAACGATGGGTAATTACAAAAGCAGGGTCATTTTTTCTGTTCTTAAGAATTTTGGCGTAGAAACAAATTCTTGTATGCATTCTGGCTCCATTTCTCATATTGATTATAAATTTGATCCTAGGCTGTATATAGAATATTTAATACCTAATAATTTTTATATATTTAATAAATTTGATGTCGATACAATACATAAAAGGATACATAAATACGGACTAAGCATACAATTTAAATGTCTTAAAACAAAAAAAAGTGTTGGTTGTAGCAGCAATAAAGGGCATGTGGTTGTTGAAGGTAAAAATATTAAAAAAATAGGGATACTTTCTTCAAATTTATGGGTCAACAGAAGGGCTATTTTTAACCCTAGTGATTTGCAATATTTCGAATTTAAATATAAGTTATTAAAGTTAATAGGCGAAGATTACGAAGTATGTATAAAATCACATCCAAAAGGGGCCTTAAGGCCTAAGGATAAGGTATTATCATTATTTAATAATGTTAGTTATGTGGATGAATGCCCTATGGATAAATTTTTAGAAAGTGTAGATTGTGTTATTACTCCGTTTGCTGATTCTACATCTTTTAATGAAGTTGTTTCTTCTAATACTCCGTTGATCTTAATAGATTTATGTAAAGCAGGGCTTACATCTGAGGCAAAGGAAACACTAAAAAATAGAGTAGCTTTTGTTGATTGTTCTTTTGAAAATGGTTTGGCTACAATCAATAAGGATCAATTTGCCGAAGCTTTTAATAGAAAGTATATTATGGATTTTGAATTTGCTTATAGGTTTCAATAGACATGAGTATAAAGATTTTAAATTATTTTAGAAAAAATATCCCAATTCCAATTTTTATTTTATTCTTTATAATGATCATAAGTGCACTTTTTGAGATAGTTGGAATCGGTTTTTTTATTCCTCTCTTGGATACTCAGAGTAGTTCTGATCTTGTTAATATAATCAATTTTATTTTTTCTAGCATTGGCTTACAATATTCAACAATTAATATTGCTATTTTAATTGTTGTAGTATTTGTTGTTAAATTTATATTTTTAAACATTCAAAATTTCTATATTTATAAGTCTAGTTATCAGTTTATGTTTAATGTAAAAAAGAACATTATGACAAATTTGTATAGTATGGATTTTGTAGAATATAACAAAATGGGCATTGATGTATTAAATAATATTTTTGTAAAAGAGATAGAAAAGAGTGCCTTGTCTATACGTTACTTTCTCCAAATTTGGGTTAATGCTATTTATTCTTTGGCATATTTGTTCTTTGCCATGTATATTAGTTTTACGCTCGTTTTAGTGTCTTTGGGGGTCGGATTAGTCGTGGTTGTGCTTCAAAGAAAAATTACAAAAGCTATTATTAGGTATTCTAAAACGGTTGTTGATTATAGTGCCAAGACAAATCTTGCAGTACTGCAAATATTAAATAGCATGAAATATATTAAAGCTACCAATAGGTGTGAATATAACAATATAAATTTTAATAAAATTTCACAAGACTATAGTAATAATATGGAAAAAATGTCTTTTTTAAATTCCATACCAAAGAATATGTCCGAATTTATTGGTGTAATGGCTATTTCGGCAACAATTATTATCAACGAAATAATGTTTCATGAAAGTACTGTGACGGTTGTGTTTTTAGGATTGCTACTATATAGAACCTTGGTTAAGATACTTAGTATACAGCACTCGTATCAAGACTTTTTAATAAATATAGGCTCAGTGGAAGTTGTTATGAATGTATATAATTATATTTTAAAAAATGTAGAAAAACAAAGCCAAAATGATACTTTACAACATATTTCAACCATAGGCTCTGCCAAAATGGAGAATGTCTTCATTTCTGTAGATAGCAAGGTTATACTAAAGGATATAAATGTTGAATTTAAAAAGGGTAATAGCTACGCTTTAGTTGGACAATCTGGGTCTGGTAAAAGTACTCTTTTAAACACACTTACTTTTTTATATAGGCCATTATCGGGGCAACTAACTATTAATAAAAATAGTATCGATAATCTAAGTTTTAGAAATAAGATCGGATATGTATCACAAGAAGTCATTATTTTTGATGGAAGTATTATGGATAATATTGTTTTTGGTGAATTGTTTGAAAAAGAAAAGTATGATGGCATAGTAAATTTACTCGGAATAGATAAGATAAGGGTTGAAAAACTAAATATGAATGGAACAAATATCTCTGGTGGACAAAGACAACTTATTGCTTTAGCTAGAGAGTTATATAGGGAGCCAGATCTTTTAATATTGGATGAATTTACTAGTGCTCTGGACTCGATCACAGAAAAACGTATAATAAGTGTTATAAATGGCATAAAAAAAGATAAGATAATTATAACCGTAGCACATAGGCTATCTTCTGTAATGGGCAGCGACTTAATATTATTAATGGAAAATGGAGAAATTTTAAGCTGTGGCACTTTTAAAAATTTATATGATCAAAGTTCTAAATTTAGATCTATGTGCAATGAGCAGAGTATTTTTATGGATTAGATAGGAATGATATGGTAGTTATAGATATAAAACAAGATCAATTTTGGAACAAATTTGAAAAAGACGGGATGAGTATATATTTAAAAGGGTACATATATTCTCACTCTATAGATGAATTAATAGAGCTACTTTATAGTATAGAGGATGAAAGTAGCATAGCAGAACTATCACATAGTATCGATGGGCACTTTGCTATTGCTGTACAGAAAAATGATCTATCTTTTATACTGGTAGATAAAATAAGAAGTACACCGTTATTTTTTTATAAATTTGATAAAAATTTTTACATTAGTAACAACCCACAGAATATAATTAATCAAAATGACTCAAAAGTAGGTGTTGATACAACAGTGCTTTTGGAGGCTTCTATGTCTGGATATACGATAGGTAATAAAACTTTTTATAAAGGGCTATATGCTTTAAAAGCTGGAGAGTTAGTAGTTTTTAAAGATGATAATTTTAAGTATATACAGTACTATAAATATTTTGGAGAAATAGAAAAAAAAGATTACAAAACCTATCAAGAAGAGTTATTTGATGTAACATTAAAAATTTTTAGAAAAATGTTAAAAAACATAGGTAATAGACAGATAGTAGTGCCTTTGAGTGCTGGGAATGATTCTAGGCTAGTGGTGTCTGCTCTAAAGTATCTGTCTGCTAAAAATGTTAAATGCTTCTCTTACGGTACACAAGATAATTCCGAAGCAAAAGTTGCTAAGATTGTGGCTGAGAAGTTAGGTTATGAGTGGATTTTTATTCCTTTAACTCATTGTACTGAGAAACATTATTATAGCTCAAATGATTATGCTGAATACTTAAAATATAGTGAAAGTTTTGCATCAGTGCCGTATATACAAGGATTATCTGCACTTAAATATCTAAAAGATATTGGTTATGTAGATAGTGATGCTATATTTATAAATGGAAATAGTGGCGATTTTATTTCAGGTGCACATATTAGCAAGATGATGGAGAGTGGAAAAAATTTAACCTCATATGAAGATAGAAAAGAAAATATTTTAAATAACCTTATTAATAAGCATTTTTCTCTTTGGGGGTATCTAAAAACAGAGAAAAATATATCATTGATCAAGAAAAAGTTGTGGGATGAAATCGTCTTGGCCTGCGGTGATTTAAAGAGTGATAGTTCCCAGGATCATTTGTTTTACGAGTATTCTGAGTTTATAGATAGGCAAACTAAGTATGTAATATCTGGTCAAAGAATTTACGAGTATTATGGACATGAGTGGAGAATGCCATTATGGGATGATGAATATTTATTTTTTTGGCAAAAGGTTCCAGCAGAATTTAAAGATGAGCAAAATCTATATGTTAGTATGTTAAAAGATAAAAATATGTGTAATGTGTGGGGTGATGATATCCCTGTTAATAAAAAAAGTATTGTCCCAAGCTGGGTCATCCCGTTAAGGTTTATTTTTAAAATTCCTTTTGTTTTTTTTGGTAAAAACGCAAAGAAATATTGGAGAAATTTTGAGATAAGCTTTTTTTATTATTGGATGGATGTTACTCATATGATGGATACTGTAAAGTATACAAGAGCTATGAAAGATATATTTAAGAAGCCAAGAAGTCATGTTTCATGGCAGACTGAAGATTATTTGTCAAGGTTTAGAAAATGAAAAAGACATACATTAAGTTACTTGAATTATATTTGTGTAAATGCAGTTTGAACAAACTAAATAACATGAATATAGATATTGAAAAAATAGTAGCTATTGATTCTATTAAAAATCATATAATCGATTTAAATGAAAGGAATATTGATTTAGTAGATAAGGAAAAGTGGTTTAATAATACAAAGAATAAGTATAGATTATATTCTTCTGTTTATAGGTATATAAAAACAAAAGAAATTATAGAAAAATACATTGATATAAAAAATAATAAGATTGTTGATTTTGGAGCTGGAAATGGTGTTTTTCTGGAATTTTTGGGATTGGGTGGCGTTGGTGTTGATATAAATAAAAAATGCGTTGAACATATGAAATCAAAGGGAATAGAAGCATATACAGTAGATGAGTTGTCTTCTCTTGAAAATAAATTTGATAGTGCTTTTGCTTTTGAGGTTATTGAGCATGTAGAAAATCAGTTGATGGTATTAAAAAATATTTGCGAATATATAAAAAATGGTGGCTACTTATTTTTATCTATACCTTATGTAAAAAACAGTCATGTACTAAAAAAACAACAAGAGGATACGGCAACTAAAAGGTTAGAGAACTATCATATATTTGAGCTAGACACTATAGATTTCAAAAATTTAACAACATATACAGATCTTGAGATCGTGGAAGTTGTACATTTAAACCCACATAAAGGTTTTTTTGGAGTTTTTAGTATATTTTTTGACCTATTTTTTAGATCAAAAAGGCCAAAATGGACAATTTTTATATTGAAAAAGAATAAGAATGTCAAATAGTGCTAAAAAGATAAAAGTATTAGTAGTTTCAAGTAAATTTATAGAGGAGTATTCTGGGTCTGGACTGCGGGCTTATAATACATACAAAAGACTTTCTGATAAATATGGTATTAAATTTGATGTTGTATCAAATTCTGTATCACTTAATAATAATCTAAAATATAAATATAATGATGTGGATGTGTATAGAATTTCATCTCCATTTAATGTTCCTAAAAAAAGATCACTAAAAAGAAGCGTTATAGTTTTAGCTGATATGATTTGGGAGTTTTTTTATAGCTGGCTATATATACGAAAAAACATAAAAGAATATGACTTGTTACATACTTTTGGAAATACATTTACCATAGGGTTTTTGACATGGTATTTTTCTAAAAAAAATAAGCCCATCATAAGAGAGCTTTGCAATGATATGTCAGATCCATTTTACCCCATACAGTTTTCAAGAATTATGCAAAAGATTTTTTCAAAAGAAAATACTGTGGTTGTTGCTATATCTAAGCGGCTTGAAATCCTAGCAAGAAAATTTGCTATTAAAAATATATGGTCAAGACCCAATCCTGTAAATGAAGATAAATTTAATCTGTGTAGCGAAGAGTTAAAAAGTATATTGAGAGAAAAATACACCAAATTTTCTGATCAAGATACGGTATTGTGTCACATTGGTAGTTTGTGTGATAGAAAAAATCATATTTTTTTACTTGATGTCTTAAAGTTATTGCCAGATTGCTTTAAATTAGTAATAGGTGGTCCTGAAAATAAACGAGAGCCTTATATGTTTGATAATATAATCAGTAAAATAAAGGAATTTAGTTTAGAAGATAGAGTGCAGTTTAAAATGGGCTTTGTTGATAATATGGATGAATACATAAAACTAAGTGATGTTGTTGCATTTCCATCAAAAGCTGAAGGATTTGGAACACCTATCATAGAAGCCCAAGCTTGTGGAGTGCCTATAGTGGCAAATATTATAGAAAATATAACTGATGTTGAGATAGTTGATGGAGAGGGTGGGTATTGCTCTAGCTTGGATCCGAAAGAATTTGCTAATAAAATAATAATGTCATTAAAAATTCCAAAAGAAAAGCTTACTAAAAACGCAGAAAATATTATAAATAGGGCATCTACAAAAGTTATAGATGAGGCGTACTACAAAATAATATGTGGACTAGTAAATGCATAAAAAAATAGTTATTCATCAACTATCGCTTGTTGGCATAGGAGGAGTTCAGCAGTCTTTTGTTCCATATTTTAAGATGGCGCTGCAAAAAAGTGAGTTTGACCATCAGATCTATGGCACTCATCCATTAGACGACTATTTTAAGGAAATAGGGTGTTATTATAAAAATATAAGAAGTTCCGTATTTAACAAACTAAAATTTATCTATTTTTTATACTCCAAAGACTACATAGTACACTTTTATAATAATATAGGAAGCCACTCTTTGCATAGAATTTTAAATTCACTGCCTTTGTCAAATATTATATTGCACGAAAGGGGAGTTGCTTGGAATTTAAAAGATGAAGATATTCGTGTGTATAGAGATAATGCCAATAAAGCAAATTTACTGCTTGCAAATTCTAATGCATCAAAAACTATGATGATTGAGAGATTTGGCGTAGATGCAAATAAAATTCATGTTTTGTATAATGGTTTTTTAAGTGGTGATATGATTTTAAACAATAGCGCATTTGCTACTAATGATATTAATAAATTTAAAGTCGGATATATAGGCAGGCTTGATACCCCAAAAGGAGTTCATACTTTTATAGAGGTTGCAAAAAAGTTGCCACAATATGAGTTTTTTATAGCTGGAAATGGCCCATGGGAGCTACTACTAAAAGATATGGCGGACAAAAGAGACAATATATTTTTCGTTGGTAGAGTGAAGAATCCGCTTGATTTTATAAATAGCATGGATCTAATCATTGTGCCATCCATTAGAGAACCACTTGGCAATACCATAATTGAGGCTGGGTTTTGTAAAAAACCTGTAATTGCTTCATGTGTAGATGGAATTTCAGAAATTATAGACGATGGGATTAGCGGTGTGCTTATAGAGCCCAAAAAGGAAATTAGTATTAGTCAGATACCTATCAATTCTGTTCCTATGCCAGAATATGTGGTCAATCCAAAAACAAAAAAGCTACAACAGCCAAAAGAGATAGAACCTGATGAATTGGCAAATCATATAATTAACTTGGAGCAGGACTACGCGCTAAGGCAAAAATACGGAAATGCTTTATATGATAGTGTAGTCGATAAATTTAATATCGAAAAATATTTTTCAGAATTAGAAAAAATATACAAAAATATAAATTCTTAAATCATGCAAAAAATAGCTATATTGATCAACTCTCTTGGCGGTGGTGGTGCAGAGAGGGTCGTTAGTACCTTATTGAACGAGTTGTGTTTCGAATATGAATGTTATCTGATTTTATTAGAGAACAACATAGACTATCTGCTTGATAACAGAATAAATGTTATTTGTTTAAATGAAGATGTAAATTTAAGTGGTATAAAAAAATTAATCAGGCTTCCATTTTTGGCCTTTAAGCTAGCTAAAATCATTAAGAAATTTGGTTTTGCGCAGGTAACAAGCTTTTTGTATAGGGCAAATTATATAAATATATTATCTAGTTTTTTTGCAAAACATAGGGTTGTTATTAGCGAGAGAATAGCTCCTAGTGCGATGTATCGTAATAATTCTCTCGAAGATGTAATTAGTAAAATCTTATTAAAAACACTATATAAAAAGGCAGACTTGATAATATCGGTTTCAAAAGCAATAGAATTTGACTTGATTGAAAATTTTAATATTGGTGTTAAACAGGTGGTAATTTACAACCCATATGATATAGAGAGTATAAACAATAAGGCCAACGAAAAAGTTGGCGTTGATATTGACAATAAAAGTATAATCGCAGTTGGAACATTGTGCGATAGGAAAAATCAGCAGTTGATATTAAGATCATTTGCAAGAATAGTTGATAACGACTATGTATTATATCTACTGGGAAAAGGCGAAAACGAGAGTAAACTAAAAGTTCTTGCAAGAGAGCTTGGTATCGCCACGAGGGTGGTTTTTTTGGGTTTTGATAATAATCCATATAAGTATCTTTCAAAATGCAGTATATTTATACTCGGGTCAAATGCTGAAGGCTTTCCAAATGTGCTGGCAGAGGCAATGGCTTGTGGATGTGCAGTTATAAGCACGGATTGTCTTAGTGGTCCAAGGGAGATTTTAGCGCCAAAAAGTGATATTAAATTTGAATTAAGAGATGATATCGAACTTGCAGAATTTGGAGTGTTAGTACCGTTGCAAGATGAGGTAAATTTGACAAAAGCGATAGAAGTTGTAATAGGTGATAATGAGTTAAGAGAGAAGTACCAACAAGTTGCTAAAAAAAGGGCTAATGACTTTAACATTGATGGTATTATAAAACGATACAAGGAAGTAATATGTGCGGGTTAGTTGGTTTTATAGATAAAAATAAAAATGAGCAAATTTTAGTAGATATGCTAGAGATGCAGGCATATCGCGGTCCAGATGATAGAGGTGTTTTTTTTGATGAAAAAAGTGGCGTTCACCTTGGACACAACCGCCTATCTATAATGGATCTAAGCTCAAATGGACACCAGCCTTTTGTGAGTGATTGCGGTGGATATGTGATAGTTTTTAATGGAGAGGTTTATAACTTTAAAGCTATAAAGGAAGAGCTATTAGCCCTTGGCTATAAATTTGTATCAAATTCTGATACCGAAGTTATTTTATACTCTTATAAAGAGTGGGGTGATGAGTGTCTTGCTAAATTTATAGGAATGTTTGCATTTGCTATTTTGGATAAAAATAAAAATGAGCTATTCTTATGCCGTGATAGAGCTGGCGTAAAACCACTTTATTACTATTTTGATGGTATAAATTTTATTTTTTCTTCTGAGATCAAATCTTTTCACAAGCATCCAAAATTTAAGAAAGAGCAAAATTTAGATGCGCTAGCTTATTTTTTTCAGTTTGGCTATATTCCTGCGCCTTATAGTATTTTTAAGGATTGTTTTAAACTTCCTGCTGGTTGTTATTTAAAATTTGATATTGTCAAAACGACATTTAAAATAACAAAATATTGGGATGTAGGATATTTTTATGCACAGCCAAAATTTAATAAAAATGAGAGTGAAATTTTAAACGAACTCGAAGGTCTTTTAGACAGTGCAATAAATTTACGTACTATCGCTGATGTGCCAGTTGGCGTCTTTTTAAGTGGCGGATATGATAGCTCACTGGTGGCTGCTTTGCTAAGCAAAACGCAAAAGATTGATACATTTACCATAGGTTTTGATGACGCTAGATTTAACGAGGCTGCCCACGCAAAGCAAGTGGCCACGCACTTTGGTACAAATCATCATGAGTATTATATAAATGAAGCCGACATGCTTTCATATATCGACACTCTTTCTTTCTTTTATGATGAGCCTTTTGGAGATAGCTCTGCGGTAGCGACCATGGCAGTTTCAAAAATGGCAAAACAAGATGTAACAGTTGCACTTAGCGCAGATGGTGGAGATGAACATTTTTGTGGATATAGCAAGTATTTCTTTTTACATAAATTTCAGGGTATTTTTTCTACTTCGCTCAAGAGAAATTTGATAAAAATTGGATTAAATTTAATAAATGAAAAAATTGCTGATATTGCAAATCAAGCCCTGCCAAATAATATCCGCCAGACAAATTTCAGAGATAAATTTCTAAAGTTAAAAAGAGCTATAAATAGTAAAAATTTAGACGAAATGTTTATAAATGCAAGTAGTTATGTAGATAGGTCGGACGTAACTAAATTTCTAAAAATAGGGCTAAAACAAGAGTATATGAATGTGTGGAAAAATGAGCTCAATCTTGATTTTTTAGATCATATGATGATGTGTGATTATAAACTTTTTATGTGCGATGATGTGCTTACAAAAGTTGATCGTGCTACAATGAGTGTTAGCTTAGAGGGGCGTGAGCCACTACTAGATCATCGTTTGATAGAGTATTTGACACGCGTTCCAGTAAGTATAAAATATAAGAATAATCAGCCAAAATATTTGCTAAGACAAATTCTGTACAAATATATCCCAAAAGATATAATAGACAAGCCAAAATCAGGCTTTCAGATCCCGCTTGCAAAGTGGTTAAGGGGTGATCTAAGATGGCTTGTTGAAGAGAATCTGGACTCTAGGGCTTTAAATGATGAGATATTTGATGTAAAACAAATACAAATTTTAAAAGATAGATTTTATGCTGGAGAAGAGCTTCAAAGTCTTATTTGGTTTATAGTGGTTTATCAAATGTGGAAAAGGAGATGGCTTGAGTAAAAGCGTCTTTATAGTGACAAATAGTGCTTGGAGTGGGTACAACTTTAGATTGAGCCTTGCAAATCACCTAAAGAAAAATGGTTTTAAAGTGTCGTTTGTTGTTCCATATGATGAAAAATACTCAACTTTATTGGAAGAAAATTTTGAAGTTTTTCATATAAATTTTGATGCAAAAGGGATAAATCCGTTAGTTGATCTAAAAACTTTTTTTAGCTTGCTAACCCTTTATAAAAATGAGAAGCCAGCTTGTGTCCTAAATTTTACTATTAAGCCAAATATTTATAGCTCACTTGCCTGTAAAATTTTAGGTATTTGTTGTATTAGCAATATCACGGGGCTTGGGACAGTTTTTATAAAACAAAGTTTTGTAACAAGCATAGTTAAATTTCTTTATAAGATATCGCTAAATGCAAACAAGGTTGTCTTCTTTCAAAATTTAGATGATCAAGATCTATTTGTAAATTTGGGCATTATTTCAAAAGAAAAATGCGACCTCCTACCAGGAAGTGGTGTAGATATAAATAAATTTGCCCCAAGACAAGAGAGCAAAAGAGACGAAAAATTTAAATTTTTGTGTGTAGCAAGACTTATAAAAGATAAAGGTATTGTTGAGTTAGTTGAGGCTGGTAAAATTTTAAGAAAAAAAAGAGATGATTTTAAGATATTGCTACTCGGAGAAAAAAATGTCAAAAATAATACTGCCATTAGCGACGAAGAGTTAAATTTGTGGCTCAAAAACGACTTTTTGGACTATCTTGGTATGAGCGATGATGTAAGTAAGGTTGTAGCTAGTGCTGAGTGCGTCGTACTGGCGTCGTATAAAGAGGGAATGTCAAAAAGTTTATTAGAGGCCGCATCCATGGCAAAGCCATTAATAGCTACAAATGTTAGTGGCTGTAAAGAAATAGTAGATGATGGAGTAAATGGCTTTTTGTGTGAGCCAAAAAACTCTATAGATCTCGCTGAAAAAATGGAAAAAATTTTAAATCTTGATAAAAGTATTCTTGAGCAAATGGGTAGAAATGGCAGAAAAAAAATGATTTTATCTTTTGATGAGAATATCGTCCTAGAAAAATATACAAAAGCTATTATGGACTAAACAGCTAGATACCTTTTTTGCCTAGTATTATCTCAAATGTTTTAAATATAGTTTTTATCTCCAGCCAAAGTGACCAGTGCTTGATGTAGTAAAGATCATACATGAGTTTCTGCTTGGCATCGTGAGTGTTTGCGCCGTAAGGGTAGTTTACCTGCGCCCAGCCGGTAATCCCTGGGCGGACGATGTGGCGTTCATTGTAGTAAGGGATCTTTTTTTCGTAGTCATGAACTAATATATCCCATTCTGTACGTGGTCCTATTAGGTGCATATCGCCGCGAAATACATTGATACATTGAGGTATTTCATCCATTCTAGTCTTGCGCATAAATTCGCCAAATTTAAATACTCTTGTGTCATTTTTTTGCGTGTATGGGTTGTGTTCCGAGTTTTCATGCATCGTTCTAAATTTATAGCATTTAAATATTTTAGCATCCAGCCCGACCCTATTTTGCAAGAAGTAAAGGCTGCCAGGAGACTGCTCGTCTATCTTTTTCTTTACATAAAATTTAAGTACAAAAAGTATCACAAGAAGCAGCGAGCAGCTTGCATAGTCGATCACACGTTTTAAGGCGTACTCAAAGGCATTATAAGGCTTGATATCGTTTAAAAAGTTTAAATTTTCGCCATTTTCTGGGATGTAGCACTTTTGCAAGTAAATTTCTAAAAAGCTCTCCACATTTAGAAATTTGATCTTTTTATACTTCGTCTTAAACTGCAAAAGCGTGAGAAATCTCACCAGTTTGCTATCAACTGGCTTTTGGGTATTTAGCACGATCAGCCTTTGATCGCCTGATTTTATGAGATTTTCTAGTGCGCTTCGCAAAGCTTTTGCGTAGCTATTTTCATGGGATAAAAAATTCACCTGGCCAAATTTCTTCCTAAGCTTCTCTAGCTCGAGTTTGGTGAAAGTATATTTTTCGCCAAGGATGATCATAGGCCTATCCCTTTATCTTTATTTTAAATTTGCATTATAAAATTCGTCTAATTATACCCAAACGTGCTAATTGCATTTTTAAAAAAAGAGTTAAGGTTAAAATATGTCTCATAAATTTCTCGCTGTACTTGTTTTAGCGCTCATATGCGCCATTTCTTTTGCGCTCTCAAACACACTTTTGGCTAAATTTCACACAAGTCCGCTCATCATCTCTATCATTTTAGGCGCCATTTTTGCAAATCTTTTTGCCAAACAGACTCAAATTTTAAAAAGTAGTGGCGTCGTAGCGATCGCTGGGAAGCAAATTTTAAGGCTAGGCATCATACTTTTTGGCTTTAATATAAGCCTTAGCGAGATCGCAAGTGTCGGCACTCTAGGCGTGATATACGCAGCTTTTATGGTTTTTGCGACCTTTTGTTTTGCGCTTTTTACCGCTAAAGCTTTGGGGCTTAGCAAGGATAGTGCTGTGCTCATTGGCTCAGGGGCTAGCATATGCGGCGCAGCTGCTGTTATGGCTACTCAAAATGAGATAAAAGCAGACGCAAACAAGCTTGCTATCGCCATTTGCACGGTGGTACTTTTTGGGACGATTGGTATGTTTATCTATCCATTTATCGCTAAATTTCTAGCTCTCACGCCGCACCAAACTGGCTTTTTTATCGGCGGCTCACTTCACGAAGTAGCCCACGTAGTGGCAGCCTCAGCAGCATTTGACAGCGCAGTAAGCAGCACCGCCGTCATCATAAAAATGCTTCGCGTCATTATGCTAGTACCTTTTTTGTTTTTGCTAAGTTTCTTAAATTTAAGTCAAAATAGCGGTGGCTCAAAAATAAAGAGCATACCATGGTTTGCGCTATTTTTCTTAGTGGCGATCTGCGTTAGATCTTTGCCATTTTTCCCTGAAAATTTAGTGGAGATTTTAAAGCTAGCCGCCAGCATTTGCCTTTGCGTTGCGATGTGTGCTTTAGGATTTGGGATAGATAGGAGTATATTTAAAGCGACGGGTAAAAAGCCATTTTTGCTAGCATTTTTTATATTTTTATGGCTTATTTGCTCATCGCTTGTCTTTGTTAAGACTCTTTGCTAGTTTTTAGCTTCTGCAAAAACTCTTCGATGTTGTATTTTGCCCTGTAAGCTGGGCTCAAAAGATGTATCAAAATGTCACCAAGGTCCATCACGATCCAATCAGGCGAGCTCTCCGTACCTATAAATTTCTCCCCAAGAGGCTTAAGCTCCTCTTTTAGATCCTCAGCCAGCGAGTAAGCGTGCCTCTCGCCAAGCGTAGTAGCGATAACTACGGCCTTTACAAAATAATCATCCCCGCTCATATCAAAGACTTGTATCTCTTCAGCCTTTTTTGCGTCTAAAACCTTAACTATACTTTCGGTGCGCTCTTGCATCGATCTCTCTTGCATTTTTAATCCTTGGTAAAAATTTATAATTTCATCTTTTATCTCGCTAGGCAGCTCATCAAGCCCCTTTTGGTGCCTGATCTGCGACGAGCTAACATCCACGTGCACATCCATTTTTTGTAAATTTTGTGGAATTTCTATGTGATTGCGTTTGGCGATCACAAACTGCACTAAATTTTTTAGCTCCTCGTAGCCGTGCCACTTATCAAGCGTGGCTAGGTGGTCCGCGCCTATTATGAGATAAAATTTCTCTATCTTGAATTTCTCATACAAATACTTAACCGTCTCTATGGTAGGCACTGGGCGGGCTAAATTTATCTCATAGTCTGAGATATCGACCTTCTCTAGGCCGCCCCAAATTTCTCTTATCCACTTTAGGCGAAGCTCTGGCGGAGCTGAAAATTCGCTCTTAAAGGGACTTATAAAAGTTGGCATGATGATGAGCTTGTCGATGTCAAGGCCGCTTAGTGCCATTTTCACAATGCTATCGTGTCCTAAATGAACCGGATCAAAGCTCCCGCCAAAAAGTGCTAACTTCATCTATTAAAGTGCCTTGTTTATATTTGTTTTAAAATTCTTTTTTGTAGAATTAGGCGTAATTATATCAAAAGGAGCTAAGATGTCAGTTAAAGTAGCAATAAACGGCTTTGGGCGTATCGGTAGGTGTGCTGCTCGTATTATTTTAGAGCGTGATGATGTTGAGCTTGTCGCTATTAACGACACCGCAACAAGGGATATGACGAGGTATTTGCTCAAATACGACAGCGTTCATGGCGAATTTAAGCAAGACGTTAAGGTGATAAGCGACGATTTTATAGAAGTAAATGGCAAAAAGATAAGAGTTTTTTCTACAAGAGATCTAAACGAGCTTAGCTACGCAGACTACGGCGTAGACGTGGTTTTAGAGTGCACTGGCAAGTTTTTAACCACCGAAAAATGTGAGCCATATCTTGCTCGCGGCGTTAAAAAAGTCGTCATGAGCGCTCCAGCAAAAGACGACACGGCGACATTTGTAGTTGGCGTAAATGACGATAAATACGCAGGTGAAGCGATCGTCTCAAACGCAAGCTGCACCACAAACGGCCTAGCTCCAGTGGCAAAGGTGCTAACCGATAAATTTGGCATCGTAAAAGGGCTGATGACTACGATCCACGCATATACAAATGGTCAAAGCCTAGTTGATGTAAAGGCTAAAGATTTCCGCCGCTCACGCGCAGCAGCGCTAAATATCGGACCTACGACCACCGGAGCTGCAAAAGCGATCGCTAAAGTGCTTCCAGAGCTAAGCGGTAAGCTGCACGGTCAAGCAGTGCGCGTACCAGTGGCAAACGTTTCTATGGTCGATCTAACGGCGGTTTTAAAAAGACCAGCTAGCAAAGAGGAGATAAACGAGGCGTTTAGGGCGGCTGCGGAGTCAAATTTAAAGGGAATTTTATTCGTCGATGACGACTACAGAGTTAGCAGCGACTTTTGCACAAGCACCTTTAGCAGCATCGTAGCGAGCGACACCACGCAGGTTATCGCTGATGATATGGTGAAGGTCTTTGCGTGGTATGACAACGAGTGGGGCTACTCAACAAGGCTTGTTGATCTTGCTAAGATCGTGGCTACAAAGTAAATTTAAAGGGTGAAAAATGAGTGATATTTTATCGATCAACGACCTTGAGCTCAATGGTGCAAAAGTCTTTATAAGGTGCGATTTTAACGTGCCTATGGACGAGTTTTTAAACATCACTGATGACCGCAGGATCCGCTCAGCGATACCAACTATCCGCTACTGCTTGGATAATGGCTGCAGCGTGGTTTTGGCCAGTCACTTAGGACGTCCAAAAAACGGCTATGAAGAGAAATTTTCACTTCAAGGCGTGGCAAAGAGGCTATCAAGACTGCTTGATAGAGAGGTGATATTTGCTGAAGATGTGATCGGAAATGACGCTAAAACAAAGGCTGCGGCTCTAAAGCCAGGCGAAATTTTGATGATAGAAAATTTACGCTTTGAAAAGGGCGAGACCAAAAATGACGAGGCTTTGGCAAAAGAGCTTTCAGGATTTGGCGAATTTTACATCAATGACGCATTTGGCGTTTGCCACAGGGCTCACGCATCTGTCGAAGCGATCACTAAATTTTATGATGAGAAGCACAAGGCGGCGGGATTTTTACTACAAAAAGAGATAAATTTCGCTCAAAATTTGATAAAACATCCATCACGTCCATTTGTCGCAGTCGTGGGTGGCTCAAAGGTAAGTGGCAAGCTTCAAGCCTTGCATAACCTTCTGCCGCGCGTCGATAAGCTCATAATTGGCGGCGGCATGGCATTTACATTTTTAAAATCACTTGGCGAAAACATCGGAAATTCGCTCCTTGAAGAAGAGCTCATTGAAGATGCAAGGCAAATTTTACAAAAAGGCAAAGAGCTAGGAGTGAAAATTTACCTGCCAGTAGATGTCGTCGCTGCTCAGACATTTTCAGCTGAAAGTGCTGTAAAATATGTCCCTGCCCAAGAGATCCCAAATGGCTGGATGGGGCTTGACATCGGGCCAGCGTCTATTAGGCTATTTAAAGAGGTCATCGCCGATGCGCAAACCATCTGGTGGAACGGACCTATGGGCGTTTTTGAGATGGATAAATTTAGCAAGGGTAGCATCAAAATGAGCCACGCTATCATCGATACTCACGCGACAACCGTCGTTGGCGGTGGCGATACGGCTGATGTGGTCGAGCGCGCTGGGGATGCCGACGAGATGACATTTATCTCAACTGGCGGCGGTGCAAGCTTGGAGCTCATTGAAGGCAAAGAGCTGCCTGGCATAAAACCGCTTAGAAAAGAGGAGTAGGTCTTGAAATTTCTAGCGAATTTAAAGTGCAACCACACAAGAGCAAGCTTTAGAGAGTACGCGAAAATTTTAGACGAAAATTTAAGCGCAAACGACGACGTGAGCGTATTTGCTCCAGCTAGTGCCTTTGATGAAAAAAGGCATATTTTTAGGCTTGGAGCGCAGAATTTCTACCCATGCGAGAGTGGGGCATTTACAGGCGAGATCGGCAAGGCGATGCTTGATGAATTTGATATCAAAGATGTGCTGATCGGCCACTCTGAGAGGCGTGAAATTTTAAACGAAAGCGAGGAGTTTTTGCGAGCGAAATTTGGCTTTGCAGCAAAAAATGGCTGGAATGTCATCTACTGCATCGGCGAAAATTTAAGCACAAATGAAAGCGGAGCTACCAAAGAATTTCTAAGCCGCCAGCTTGAAAACATTGACCTTGGCTATAAGAATTTGGTCATCGCCTATGAGCCGATCTGGGCGATAGGAACCGGCAAGAGCGCTAGCATAGAGCAGATAGATGAGGTGCTAAGTTTTTTAAAGACAAAGGCAAACGTGCCGCTACTTTACGGCGGAAGCGTCAATGCAGCAAATATCGCTGATATCGCAGGTATAAAAAGCTGCGATGGGGTTTTAGTAGGCACAGCCAGCTGGGATGCGAATAATTTTCTAAATTTGATACGCGTTGTCTCGTGAGCGCTTTTTAATGAGTTCGAAATTTTAAGTCTGCGACAGGCTATTTGCCTAGTCTTGACCTAAAATTTCTACACAACATTAAAATTCATCTCACGATACTGCCGCTATTAAATTTGGTTTAAAATTTAAATATCGCTTAAAAGTCAAACAAAATAAAAGGAGAAATGATGATACTAAAAGGTAAAAAAGGTCTAATCGTAGGCGTTGCCAACGCCAAGTCGATAGCTTATGGCATCGCAAAAGCTTGTCATGATCAAGGCGCGCAGATGGCATTTACATACCTAAACGACGCTCTTAAAAAGCGCGTAGAGCCGATCGCTGAGGAGTTTGGTAGCAAATTTGTCTACGAGCTTGACGTAAATAACCAAGCACACCTAGACGGCCTTGCTGATAGGATCAAAAAAGACCTTGGCGAGATAGATTTCGTCGTGCATGCAGTGGCTTACGCACCAAAAGAGGCGCTTGAGGGCGAGTTTGTAAATACCACAAAAGAGGCATTTGACATAGCGATGGGCACTAGCGTTTATTCGCTACTAAGCCTTACTCGCGCGGTCCTACCGGTGCTAAAAGAGGGCGGCTCGGTGCTAACTCTTACATACCTTGGCGGACCAAAATTTGTGCCACACTACAACGTCATGGGCGTTGCCAAAGCAGCACTTGAAAGCTCAGTTCGCTACCTAGCGCACGACCTTGGCGCTAAAAATATCCGCGTAAATGCGATCAGCGCAGGCCCAATTAAAACGCTTGCCGCAAGCGGAATAGGCGACTTTAGGATGATCTTGCGCTACAACGAAGTAAATAGCCCGCTAAAACGCAACGTCACCACTGAAGACGTCGGCAACAGCGCTATGTACCTACTTAGCGACCTAGCTAGCGGCGTAACAGGCGAAGTCCACTACGTAGACTGCGGCTACAACATCATGGGTATGGGCGACGTGGCTACCGACGCCGAGGGCAACACGATCCTAGCTTGGGACGCAAAATAATCTACTGATATAAATTTTGGCGGGGCGACTCGCCAAATTCTTCTTTTAAATTTCACCAAATTTATCGCAAGGACAGAAAATGAGGGCTTTAGACGAACTTATAGACACAAATGAGCCAGGCTGGGCGCTGATCGAAGAGTGGCTAAAAGAGGCCAAAAACGACTATGAAATTTTGCCTCGAGATGAGAGCAGGGCACAAAGTGAGCTTTTAGGGCTTCAGGTCACCACTCGCTTGCCGATGGGAGCGCTTGTTTATGGATGTGGCGGCATTGTGATAGATGGCGGTTGGTTGCGCCTGCTTGGTTCAGGATGCGAGCAGATGAAGCGCGGAATTTACAGCTTCAACCTTGGTAAAAGCTTTAGCGAAGTAGGACAGATGCCTAGCTATTTGCTCGTGGCGGATGATGTTTTGGGCGGATTTTTCGCAGTAAATGGCGGCGTCTTTGGTGGCAAAGCTGGCAACGTCTTTTACTACGCACCAGATAGCGGCAAATGGGAAGATACGCAGCTTGGTTACTCGCAGTTTTTATACTGGGCGCTAAGTGGGGATATATTTAAATTTTATGAGCTTTACCGCTGGGATGGCTGGCGTGAGGACGTGAGAGGTTTTAGCCTTGATAAGGTGATGTTTGCGCTACCACCGCTTCTTTGGCAAGACGCCGACGTAAGACTAAGACTAAAAGAGATGAAAAAAGATGGCGTTAATATTGATGAGTATTTTGCTTCTTTGTTTAAGGAGGAGAAATAGGATTGATTTTGTAAATTTTAGCTTTTGCAAATCTTAAAATCTTACTCACTCACCTTAGCAACTTAACAAAGAAACAAAACTTTAAATTTTTAAAAAACTATTCTGCAAATTTTAAAATTCCATTCACCCCTAAGAATTGACTACTAAAATTTAGCTTCACTAACCGCTTAGCTCAAATTTTAGAACCGAAATTACTCGTTCATGAAATTTTAAAATTTGATAGAGTTTTTTGTAACAAAACCGCATGCGGTGCGAAGTGCCGAAGCATGCCACCTCTAACGTGCGAAGGGTTTGGGGGATTTAAAAAGGGGGATAAGGGGACGGCCTCGTAACTCGAGTCCCCTTGTCTCCCTTTTGAATAAAAGAGTTTATAAATTTAAGGTCTATATTTTTAAAAGAGAAATTTGCTATTTTGTAAATTTTAAAATTCCATTCACTCGCAAGAATTGACTACTAAAATTTGGCTTCGCTTACCGCTTAGCTCAAATTTTAGAGCCGAAATTACTCGTTCATGAAATTTTAAAATTTGCCTGACGCTTGTCTGATTTGACAAAATAAATTTATAAATTTTAAAATTTAAATTTCACCGAGCGGTAGGTCTGATCAAACCTAAACGTTAGCAGATTTTGCAGTATCCCAAAAAGTACCATGAAGGTGACAAAGCTGCTTCCGCCATAGCTAAAAAACGGCAGCGGCACGCCCACAACCGGCGCAAAACCGATCGTCATCGAGACATTTACCCCCACATAAACAAAGATGAGCGCAGCTATGCCAGTGGCGGTCACCTGCGTGAAATAATCATTCTTAAGCCCGTAGTTTAGGCTAAGTAAGTGCGTTATAAGCGCTCCATAAAGCCCCAGTAAAAGAAGCGCTCCGTAAAAGCCAAAACGCTCGATATTATAGGCAAAGATGAAGTCACTTGTGGCGATTGGCAAAAATTTAAAGTGCGTTTGCGTAGCCTCGTCCTTTGGTTTGCCTTTTAGCCCGCCGCTACCTATGGCAATGATACTTTGTTTGACATGGTAACTCGGCTCTTCAGCGATGAAGTCGTGGATCCTCTTTTTTTGATAATCATGTAAATTTTCATACAAAACTGGCGCCAAAAATCCTATGGCAAGGATGATGCAGATCCAAATTTTTTTATTTACGCCGATGACAAAAAGGATGGTGTATCCAACTATCAAAAGTATGAGTGCAGTGCCAAGATCAGGCTCTTTCATGATGAGCGCAAATGGCAAAAGTATGTAAAAACTGAGCCTTAAAAAGTCTTTTAGTCCGTATCCATCGACATCTGGCGGGCGCTGCTTAACTAGATAGGCCAGCATCAGCAAAAAGGCTGGCTTCATGAGCTCTGAGGGCTGAAGCGTGAAATGAACGAAGGGAATTTCAAGCCAGCGCCTAGCTCCAAGCTTGCTAACGCCAAATATATCAACGCTTAAAAGCAGTACGATGCAGACCCAGTAAAACATCGGGATGATCCAGTCGATGCGTCTAATAGGCAGCAAAAATGCGATGCAAAATGAGACAAATCCGATGCCAAAATATACAAGTTGTTTGTTTGCCAAAATGTCGTTTGCTTCGGAGACTAGAATGTATGAGATGGCTATGATTGGGATGATTAAAAACGGCTGAATAAAATCAAAATGTGTTAAAATACGCCGATCTAGTTTTATCAAGAAGCAAACCTTAATTTTTGGGCTAGATTATATCACAAACAAGGCTTTGATTTTGGTTAAATTTAATGTTTTAAATAGCTCAAGACTCGACGTTGCAGTGGCCAAAGAGCTTCAAATTTCACGTAATCAAGCTTTAAATTTGATAAAAGACTCCCTTGTAAGCGTAAATTTAAAACCAGTTTCAAAACCAAGCTTTTTGCTGAGCGAAAACGATGAAATTTGCGTAAATTTTGCCCCAAAAAAAGAGGTGCAAAACGAATACAAAGTAAATTTTGACATCCCGATTATATATGAAGACGATGATCTCATAGTGCTAAACAAGCCCCCTCAAATCGTCGTTCACCAAGCCCCAAGCGTCAAAGAGGCGACACTTGTTGAGTGGCTAAATAAAAAAGGCTTTATGCTTTCAAATTTAAACGGTGACGTAAGAGCTGGCATCGTCCACCGCCTAGATAAGGGCACGAGTGGTGCTATCGTCGTTGCTAAAAACAACTTCGCCCACGCAAAACTAAGCGAGCAGCTAAGTGATAAGAGCATGGGACGAATTTATCTAGCGCTGACCGACCTGCCTCTAAAAGAGGACGTCATCATTGACAAGCCAATCGGCAGAAATCCAAACAACCGCCTAAAAAAAGCGATCGTTGCAGACGCTAAATTTGCCAAAAGCGCCTTTGTAAATTTACTAAGTGAAAGCGGAGTAAATTTGATAGCAGCAAAGCTTTTTACAGGTAGGACGCACCAGATAAGAGTGCATCTTGCCAGCATAAATCGCCACATTTTAGGCGATGATTTATACGGATTTAAGAGCCAAGGCGATAAAATAAGCAGGGTTATGCTTCACGCTTATATGCTCTATTTTATCCATCCGCGAACTGGCAAAAGGGTAGAATTTACCGCAAAAACGTATGATGACTTTAACCAAATAATTTACAAAAAAATTCCCAAGGAGATTTTTGATGAAAAAATTTGCTCTACGCATATTGACACCATTTTTAGTAGCTTTCTTAGCGGGATGCGGCTCTAGCGTACCGACTCAGCAAAGCACGTCACTACCAACTATTACAAGCTTAAAAACTATTTCAGACATGACAGAAGTTGGCTTCGAGTGGAACCCAGTGAGCGACGAGAGCGTCGTTGGCTACTACCTTTACCGCTCAAATCCAAACGATGCAAACTCAAAAATGCAACTAGTTGCAAACATAAAAGACCGCTTTGCTACGCACTATGTAGATCGCGACCTAGCTCCAGAGACCACTTACTCATACCAAATGAGAACCTACTCAAGCAACGCCATCTCTCAACCAGGTGCGATCGCAACTGCAACAACTAAGCCACTACTTGAGTCTGTGCCATTTGCGCAAGCTATCACAGGACTTCCAGGCCGTGTAAAAGTGATCTGGAGACCACATCCTGATAGCACAGTAGCAAGCTACATCATCCAAAGAAGCGATGCAGGAGCTAATAAATTTAGCCAAGTAGCAGAGGTAAATGGCAGACTAAATGCCGAGTATATCGACACTGAGGTAAAACCTGGTAGGTCTTATGAGTATAGGATCTTAGTTAAAACTTCTTCTGGCGTCATCTCAAAACCAAGCCAAAACATAAGCGCCACAACAAAGGAGTTACCCTAAATCAGTAACAAACGTCCAAGCGACCAAAAATGCGCCAAAAAAGATCATCTTAACGTGGGATTACGCGCCGGCTGAGGATTTTGCTTATTTTAAGGTTTATAGAACGACAAGTAAAATTTTGCCTTACACATACCTAGCAAAAACGACTAGCAACACCTATGAGGATCTCATAAATACAAACGCAGCGACAAGGTATTATAGGGTCACAGCTGTCGATAAAGACGGTCTTGAGAGCTTAAAGCAAGAAGAGCCAATCGTTGGTAGCACGCTTGGCGCACCAAAAACTCCAAGCATAAGCGCTAGCTACGATGGCAGCGGTGTAAATGTAAGCTGGAGTGCAGTAGATAGAGCTAGCACATATACAGTTTATAGAAGCGGTGCTAGCGAGAAAGTCTTTAGCGGTATAAGTGATACTGGGCTTAGAGATGACAGCGTCCAAAAAGGAGCTAGCTACTCTTACAGCGTCGTAGCAGTCGATGAATACGGCATCGCCTCTGATAAGTCGTCAAAAGCAGAAGTTAGCATAAAATAATGCCAAATTTCATCGCTTCGTCCTTAAAAGAGCTCTCGTTTCCATTTGGTAACGACAAGATCAAATTTCTTTGGCAGGCAAATGGCCGAAACGAGAGGCTCATCTACACAAAAAATGAAGATGAAGGTTTTTTTCTAGTCGTAAAGCCAGGCAAAAATGGCGTCGTCGTAAAAGGAGAAAAGCTTACAAAGCCTGCTAAGGTCGGACTTTTGCAAGAAGCGCTTGAGCTTTTTAAAGAGCAAAGTTGTAACGGCATCATCAGCCAAGCATTTGCTGTAAAAAAGACAAATTTGACCAAAAAAGTGAGTGAAATTTTAAGCCTTGAAGAGTTTGTGCCAGCTTTTTGTGAGCTAAAAGATAAATTTAAAGAGATTTTTATCGAGATCGGCTTTGGCTCTGGCAGGCACTTGCTCTATCAGGCTAAAAACAACCCAAATGCCCTAGTTATCGGCATAGAGGTCTATAAACCAAGCATCGAGCAAGTAGCAAAGCTTGCTAGGGCAAATGCTCTAGAAAACGTGCGTCTCATAAATACTGACGCAAGGCTCTTACTCTCGCTTGTCGGATCAAATTTAGTTGATAGAGTCTTTTTACACTTTCCAGTGCCTTGGGATAAGGCTGAGCATAGACGCGTGGTCTCAACGGCGTTTGCGCTTGAGTGCGAGAGGATACTAAAGCTTGGTGGTAAATTTGAGCTACGGACTGATAGCAAGGAGTATTGCGACTTTAGTTTGAGTAAATTTTTAGAGCCCACAAACTCAAAAATCGAAGCTTTTAAAAATAGAAATTTAGAAGTAACAAGCAAATATGAAGACCGCTGGAGACGCCAAGATAAGGACATTTACGATGTCATTTATACTTGTGAGGTTGAAAGTAGCGAGAGTGTTTTGGCTGGGGATTTTAGCTTTAAAGAAAAGACAAGCGTAAAAAATATCATTAAAAATTTCAAAAATTTCATCATAAAAAAAGAGGATCACTTTTTGCATTTTGAAGAAATTTACACCATAAATGAGAGTGAAATTTTGCTAAAAATAGCCTTTGGAGCGTTTAACAAACCAGAGCAGTGTTTCATCAAGATAAGCGATGAGAAAAGTGAATATTTTATAAAAAAACCGATCTTAATACGTGAAAATTTAGCAGCACACGAGCTTTTGAAGGAGTATTTGGCTGATGCAAGAGATAATTAGTGCAAGAAATTTAAGCCTAGCTTACGAGCGCAACGAGGTTGTGATCAATAGCGTAAATTTAGACATCTACGCAAATGACTTTGTCTTTATCACAGGCAAGAGTGGAAGCGGAAAAAGCACGCTTTTAAAGTCATTTTACGGAGAAATTTCACCTCTAGCAGGCGAGCTAAATGTCTGCATGACGCAAATGGACGATATCGATGACAAAAGACTTTGCGAGCTTAGGCAGCGAGTTGGCATTATATTTCAAAACTACCGCTTGATAAATGAGTGGAATGTCGAAAAAAACGTAATGCTGCCACTCATCATCAAAGGCGTCAATCAAAATGTGAGCAAAAAGCAGGTGGCTAAACTTTTAAAGCACGTAAATATGCTTCACAAAGCCGATAAATACCCTCGCGAGCTAAGTGGCGGCGAGCAGCAAAGAGTTGCCATGGCAAGAGCACTCGCGCACAATCCAAATTTGCTTTTATGCGACGAGCCAACGGGAAATTTAGACGAATACTCAAGCGACGTCATCTGGTCGCTTCTAAAATCAGCCAGAGAATTTCTAGGCACAAGCGTGGTCGTGGTGACGCATCACATCCCATCAACGCTTCGCATCCCATACCGCCACTTCGTCATAGAAAATGGAGGCGTGCATGAGATCGCTTAAAAATCACCTTGGATTTATCCTGCCATTAATAGCGCTTTTATTTTCAGTGCAGTTTAGCCTCACCGCAGACAAGATCGTAAGAGAGTATGAGAGGCTTATGGGAAATGACTACAACATCGTGGTGGTCTCAAACAAAGAGCTAAGCGAGCCAGTGCTAAAGCCAGTAGTTAGCACGCTAGCAAGTGTCGAGCCACTAAGCCCACAAAAGATAATAGACCGCCTATCAAACGACATCTCGGCTAAAAATTTATCGATCCTGCAAAATGCCTTACCTAAATTTTACTCGCTAAGATTAAGCGAATTTCCATCGCCAGAGTATATGGAGGAGATAAAGCAAAAGCTTTTGAAATTTGATGGTATAAGCAAGGTCGAGACATTTTCAAAGACCCATGACAAGGTCTTTAAGATGCTAAATTTAGCCAAAAGCATATCGTATGCATTTATGGCGATACTTTGTGTTGTAGGGCTTATGCTTATGCTTAAGCAGACTAAAATTTGGCTATTTGAGCATAGAGAGCGCATCGAGATCATGACGCTTTTTGGCGCGCCATTTTGGCTAAAATCAGCCATGCTCTATAAATCAGCCATGGTTGATAGCATAGTTGCGACCATTGTTGTTGGCGCATTTTTCTTTTTCTTGCCTAGCATTGAAATTTTTAGAGAAAATGCCGCAAGCATCGATGTAGTCTTGCCTAGTCTTGATCTTTCAAGAGATATATTTATCTTATTTGGCGTGGCTGTGGTTTTAAGCATTTTTGCTGTTAGTTTAGTGATGAGTAAGGCTAGAAAAAGCACGATATGAAAAAAGGAATTTTTACACTTTTGCTAGCATTTAGTCTAGCTTTTGCATCAAATACTAAAGAGAAGATAAAAGACTCCAAAAACTCGCTAAGATCGACACAGGCTATGAGCGAGCAGCTTAGTAAAAAGCTTGATGACTTGGCTGGCGATATCGTAAATGGCGAGAAAAAACTTCGTGGCATAAGCGGAGATATCACAAATTTAAAAGGTCAAATTTCAGTTCTTGAGACAAATGCTTCAAAAGCGCTTCTTGAGCTTGATGATCTAACAAAGCAAAACAAAGAGCTAGAGCGCACCCAAAAAGAGCTAGAGCAAAATATGATAAGGATCATCGCAGAAGATCTCTCATTTGATCTTATGATGTCAGCAAGCGAGGGCAAACAAAGCGAAGAGAGCATTATCTCGTCGCAAATTTTAACCAAGCTAAACGCCATAGCAAAAGAGGACTTTAAAAGGCTTAGCGAAAACTACGAAGATACGATAGAAAAGATAAAAAATAAATCAAGCAAGATAAATGAGATAAACTCAAGCATAAAAAACTATAGGCGCAAGCAAAATGATCTACAAAGCCTAGAGAGCACGCAGAAAAATACAATAAACGGGCTAAAACGTGATAAAGAAATTTACAGCAAAAAACTAGCCAAGCTTCAAGCCCAACAAGACGAGCTAAGAAAGACGCTTGAGCAGCTTGCTATCATGCAAAAGCAAGAGGATGAAGCCGCACGTGCAGCCAGAGAAAAGCAAGAAAGAGCAGCTAGCAAAGGTAGCAAAAAGGGCGAAAAGAGCCAGCCAATGGGTGGGGGCTATCAGACAAGCTCAGTTAAGAGATACTCAGGCGCAAGGACGATCGCTCCGCTTGATAGCTACTCTGTAAAGCAAAAATTTGGCAACTACGTAGATCCGATATATAACATCAAAATTTTCAATGAGTCAGTCATACTTCGCTCAAGCACGCCAGATGCAAAGGTCAAAAGCGTGCTAAATGGCAAGGTGGTCTTTGCAAAAGCGACTCCAATGCTCGAAAATGTCGTCATCATCGAAAATGAAAATGGCATCCACACGATCTACGCCCACCTAAGCCAGATCGCACCAACTGTAAAAGTAGGCTCTATCGTGCAAAAAGGCTACGTCATAGGCCGAGTTAGAAACGATCTAACCTTTGAAGTAACGCAAAGAAACTACCATATCGACCCGCTTGAAATGATCTCAAAATAGTCACTTTGTAAGCGTTATTAGCTAAATTTAAAGCCTTTTTGGCTAAAATGCGTGAATTTCAAGGAGCATGACAATGAGTAAGAGAAAACGCGTATTGGTCAAATTTTCAGGCGAAGCCTTGGCTGGAGAAAATGGTTTTGGTATAGACACAGCTGTGCTTAAATTTATAGCAAGCGAGATAAAAGAGCTTATAGAAAATGATATCGAAGTTGGCATCGTAATAGGCGGTGGCAACATAGTGCGCGGTGTGAGCGCTGCAAAAGATGGTATCATCAAACGAACAAGTGGCGATCACATGGGCATGCTAGCAACTGTCATCAACTCGATCGCGATGCGTGAAGCTTTGGAGAGAAGCGGGCTTGAAGTAAGAGTGCAAAGCGCGATCAAGATGGAGGCGATCTGTGAGACATTTATCGTGGGACGTGCGCAGCGCCATTTAGAAAAGGGCAGAGTTGTCATCTTTGCTGCAGGCACGGGCAATCCCTTCTTCACAACAGATACAGCAGCTACGCTAAGAGCTATCGAGATCGGCTCAGATATGATCATAAAAGCGACAAAAGTTGATGGCGTTTATGACAAAGATCCTAAAAAATTCAAAGATGCAAAACTTCTAAAATCACTAAATTACGAAAAGGCGATGAGCGATGATATCAAGGTTATGGACGATACTGCCATAGCTTTAGCAAAGGACAACGCACTGCCGATCTTAGTTTGTAATATGTTTAAGGCTGGAAATTTATTAAAAATAATAAATGAAGAAGAAGCAGCCCTATACTCAGTTGTAAAATAAATTTCAAAAAGGATAAAAATGAGAACAGAACAAATCACAGCAAGAGCGCTAAAACAAGTAGGAGATGATAGATATAAGCTTTCACTTATCGTTGCAAAGCGTGCAGAAGCGCTAGCAAATGGCGCCATAGCTTTAGTTGATGCTGATACTTCAAAGATGAAATTTGCCGACATAGCACTACTTGAAGTGGCTGAGGGCAAAATAGGCTTAGAGGCAATAGTTGAAGGAAAATAGTCTTTTTTTAGAGCAGTTAATAGAGCAAATTTTAGCTTGCAAAAACGTTTCAGAAGCGATAAAACTGCTCTTTTCTCTTTGTGAAAGAAGTGAAATTTTAGACAAAGCCGTAGATAGCTGCGTCACATTTCACGCTGGACAATACCGCAAAAGCGGCGAACCATACGCCATCCATCCCATCTTAGTAGCCTCTATCGTAGCAAATATGGGCGGCGATGAGAGCATGGTTATAGCTGCACTCCTTCATGACGTGGTCGAAGATACCGACGTAACGTTAGGTGAGCTTCAGGCTGAATTTGGCGATGAGGTAGCAAAGCTGGTTGAGGGACTTACAAAGATAGTTGCCATTAGAGAAAACAAGCTTGCAAGCTCAGATAGCAACGAAAAACTAGCAAGCTCGGCGCTAACTTTTAGAAAGATGCTCTTAATCTCCATAGAAGACGTCAGAGTCCTTGTCGTAAAGCTTTGCGACAGACTTCACAACATGCTAACGCTTGAAGCGCTAAGGCCTGAAAAGCAAAAACGCATAGCGGAAGAGACGCTTATGGTCTATGCTCCGATCGCTCATAGGCTGGGAATTTCATCGATCAAAAACATGCTTGAAGATCTAAGCTTTAAGTATGCGATGCCAGAAGAGTACACAAAGATCGATAGCTACCTAAACAAAAATAAGCAGCAGCTTAGCCTAAAACTAAATGCTTTTAATGAAAAAGTAAGTCAAATTTTGCTTGAAAATGGCTTTATCGAGGGCACTTTTGAGATACAAAAACGCATAAAACACTACTACTCGATCTACCTAAAAATGCAAAGAAAGGGTATTTCCATAGAAGAGGTGCTTGACTTGCTTGCCATTAGGATCATCGTGGAAAAGCCGCTTGATTGCTACTTAGCACTTGGAAATTTACATATAAATTTCAACCCTTTAATTTCTAGATTTAAAGACTATATCGCACTTCCAAAGCAAAATGGCTATCAAACGATACACACAACCATTTTTGATAACAAAAGCATATTTGAGGCGCAAGTTCGCACTTATGATATGCATAAAACTGCCGAATACGGCGTTGCTGCTCACTGGAAATATAAAAACGGCGAGGGCAGCCTCTTAAATCCAAAGCTTGACTGGCTAAATGACATCAGCATGCAAAATAGCGAGAACGAGAGCAACGTCGAAGAGCTATATGAATACGCAAAAGATAGCCTTTATATCGAAGATATCGCAGTTTATTCTCCAAAGGGCGAGGTCTTTACTCTGCCACGAGGTGCTACGGCGCTTGATTATGCTTATGAGATTCACTCAGAGATCGGACTTTACGCAAAAGAGGCTTATATAAACCGCGTTAGGATGCCGCTTCTAACAGAGCTAAAAAATGGCGATATCGTTAGGATAGTAACTGGCGAAGAGGCTAAATTTCGCTGTTCGTGGATAAATAGCGTGCGAACAGGCAAGGCAAAGGCGACGATAAGGTCATTTTGTAAGCAAAAGATCAAAGATATAAACTACAAAATGGCGATAGATATCTTAAAATCAGTATTTAACGTCTCAAAAGATAGAATTTTAGAGTGGGTAGAGTGCGAAAATTTAGGCAAAAAGGTATTTCGCGCGGCAACTGATAGCGAGTATCTGCAAGAAGTGGCAAATATGCTTAAAAAATACATCAGAAAAGAGCGCCCATTTATGATCTCTTTGGGCGACAAATACCAGATCAAAAAGCAAAAATTTGAAAACATAGTGATCTACTCAAACCACAAAATTTCAAATGTCGAGTTTGATTATTGTTGCAATCCAAAAAGGGGCGATAGCATAGTTGGCTTTAAAAATGGTCACACCGTGACAGTGCATCACAAGCTTTGTGAGCGCGCTGGTAAGCTCATGGAGAGTGGCGATGAGATTATTTTCGTCAAATGGACGAGAAATGCCCCACATAGGTATAAAATTTTATTAAATTTAGAAAACAGAAAAGGTGCGTTGGCTGAATTTTTAACATATCTTGCTAGACTTGATATAAATTTAGCTACAATCTCGCTAAACGAAGCAAATGATCTTAGCGGAGATACGTTTGAAATAAGCGTCGAAATAGCAGAAAACATCGATGCAAACGAGATCAAAGAGAAGATCAAAGATAGATATAAGATTATTGATTTTGTTTCGCAAAGCGACCCATATCATAATTAGGAGAGAAAAATGGTTCAAGATATAGACGATATTTTACAAGAGATAAACCGCGGCGTTGCCGAGATGATCGATGCTGAGAGAGTTGAAAATTTGGTTAAAAATTATTATGAAAAAGGCGAAAATTTCTACGTAAAAGCAGGTTTTGACCCAACAGCTCCAGACCTTCACCTAGGTCACACAGTCGTTTTAAACAAGATGGCTTTGCTTCAAAAACATGGCGCGATCGTGCAGTTTTTGATAGGCGATTTTACCGCTCAAATAGGCGATCCAACAGGCAAGTCAGCCACTAGAAAAAAGCTAGATCAAGAGACTGTTTTAAAAAATGCCAAAACTTACGAAGAGCAAGTTTTTAAAATTTTAGATCCTAAAAAAACTGTGATAATGTTTAACTCAAAATGGTCAAATGAGCTTGGTGCTACTGGCATAATCGAGCTAACTAGCACATTTTCAGTAGCTAGGATGCTAGAGCGAGATGACTTTGAAAAGAGGATAAAGGCGGGCAATCCTATATCAATCTCTGAGTTTATGTATCCACTTCTTCAAGGCTATGATAGCGTGGCGATGAAGTGCGACATCGAGATGGGCGGCACGGATCAGAAATTTAACCTTTTAATGGGCAGAACTTTGCAGCGAACATATAATATCGGCAAAGAGCAAGCTGTCATCATGATGCCACTTCTTGAGGGACTTGATGGCGTAAATAAAATGAGCAAGAGCCTTGGCAACTACATCGGCGTAACTGAAAATGCAAATGATATGTTTGCAAAAACGCTTAGTATAAGTGATGAGCTTATGTGGCGCTGGTACGAGTTACTAAGCACAAAAACACTTGGCGAGATAGAAGAACTGATGAACGACGTAAATAGTGGCAAATATCATCCAAAAAAGGCGAAAGAGGATCTTGCTTATGAGATAACAGCGAGGTATCATGGCGAGGAGGCTGCTAAGGCTGCTATGGCTGAATTTAACAGCGTGCACTCTCAAAATCAGCTCCCAACTGATATGAAAGAATTTAGTTTAAAAGCGCCGATTTGGATAGTTGAAGCCTTATCTCAGTGCGGGCTAAGTGAGTCAAACTCTCAAGCAAGGCGAGATATAAAAGCAAACGCAGTTAGCGTCAATCAAGAAAAAATTAGTGATGAGCAGTTAAAATTAGGAGCAGGCGAGTATATCTTGCAGGTTGGTAAGCGTAAATTTGCGAAGATAAAGGTTGAATAAATGGAGTTAAAGCCATTAAAAATAGGTAAATACGAGATAAAATACCCGATATTTCAAGGCGGTATGGGGCTTGGCATCAGCTGGGACAAACTAGCTGGCAATGTGAGCTTAGAAGGCGGTCTTGGCATAATTAGCTCAGTTGGCACAGGCTACTATGAAAACCGCAAATTTATAGATAAAGAGCTAAATGCAAAGCCTTTTGGAAGCGAAAATTTCTACTCCACAAGAGGGCTTCGAGCAGTCATAGAAAATGCACGTAAAATTTGTGGCGAATTGCCACTTGGCGTAAATATAATGTATGCTGCAAACGACTACGCAAGGGTGGTTAAAGACGCTTGCGAGGCTGGTATAAATATCATCGTCTCAGGTGCAGGCTTGCCTACAAATTTACCTGAATTTACACAAAATTTTAAAGAGATAGCACTAGTTCCGATCGTCTCAAGCGCAAAAGCACTAAAGATCATCTGTAAGCGCTGGCTTCAAAGATATGAGCGCTTGCCTGATGCTGTCGTGCTTGAAGGACCGCTAAGTGGTGGCCACCAGGGCTTTACATACGAGCAGTGCCTTGATCCTGAGTTTTCGCTATTTAATCTCATCCCGCAGGTAAAAGCTGAGATCAAAGAGTGGGGCGACTTCCCTCTCATCGCAGCTGGTGGAATTTGGGATAAAAACGACATCGAAAAGGCGATATCGCTTGGAGCAAATGGCGTTCAGATGGGCACACGCTTTATAGGCACTCACGAGTGCGACGCAGACATCGGCTTTAAAGAGGTCTTGCTAGCGGCTGAAGAGAAAGACATCGAGCTTATAAAGAGCCCAGTTGGCTACCCAGCTCGCGGGATAAGAACAAATTTGATAAATTTAGTCGATAAAAGAATGGGTCCAAAGATCCAGTGTATAAGCAACTGCGTGAGCCCTTGCCAAAGAGGCAAAGAGGCAAAGCAGGTTGGATACTGCATCGCAGATAGGCTATTTGACGCATATAGCGGCAAAAAAGAGAGCGGGCTATTTTTCACGGGAGCAAACGGCTACAAACTAAAAGAGCTAATAAGCGTAAAAGAGCTAATGCATAAGCTGGTACATGGTGAATGAAACGGGTTTTAATATCTCTTTTTCTGGCATTTAGCTTTCTTTTTGCGGCGACAAATTCGGAGACTTTTGCCAAATTTGATAGAAATTTTATGGCTCTAAATAGAAGCGCTAAGATCAAGCTTCATAATGATATAAAAAATATCTACGTTGATGCGATCATTAAAAACGACAAAAACACGAAAAAGCAGGCACTTACTAGGCTAATAACAAGCTCAAAGGCGCTTGGCTTTGACTCAAGCGCATATATAAGGGACCTAAATGCGATAAACGGCGTAAAAGGTGCCAGCGCGCCAGTGGTTTCGCCAGCTTTAACGCTACTAAGCGCCACAAAGGTAAATGACACCTTGGTGCTTAAATTTAACACAAAGCTAGATACCGCAAGGCTAAAAACATCGTTTGCCAAACAGCAAAATGCCTACAAAAATATCATGGACATTGATGGCAGGCTAAATGGCAATCCACTAACTTATAAAAATTTCATCTCAGACTACATTCACATCTCTCAGTATGACAAAAACACCGTCAGGATCATCTTTTCTGACAAGGTGCAAAAGACGATAAAAGCAAATGCGACTGGGGATTTGCTAATAATCAGCGCTCAAAATTTCATTTCAAATGAAAATGTAAGAGCACCGCTTCATAAGCTTAAAAATAAAAATGAAAAGCCAGCACAAAGCGCAGTAGAGCCAAATTTAAAGTCTGAGCCAGCACAAAGTGAGCCAGTAGAAGAGCCTTTGCCTCCAGTTGCTGCGGGTAAGTTTTCACGCAACAAAACGATCGTCATCGACCCAGGGCATGGTGGCACAGACCCAGGTGCGGTAAATGGCAGTTTAAAAGAAAAAACAGCCGTTTTAGGTGTAGCCAAAAAGCTTGGCGAGATACTAAAATCTCGTGGCTACAAGGTCTATTTCACCAGATCAACTGATGTTTTTATAAATTTAAGATCAAGAACAAAATTTGCAAACGACAAGATGGCTGACCTCTTTGTATCCATCCACGCAAACGCCGCTCCAAACGCTGCTAAAGCAAAGAGCATGCACGGCATCGAGACATTTTTCTTATCGCCTGCAAGGAGCGAGCGCAGCAAAAACGCAGCCGCACTTGAAAACAAATCAGACATCGAAGAGATGAACTACTTTTCGCAGCAAACGTTTCTAAACGTGCTAAATCGCGAGAAGATCATCGCCTCAAACAAGCTTGGTATCGACATCCAAAAAGAAATTTTAGCAAGCGCTAGAAAGGTCTATGCAGCCAGCGACGGCAGCGTGCGAGAGGCGCCATTTTGGGTGCTCGTGGGCGCTCTTATGCCGGCAGTTCTTGTCGAGATCGGCTACATCACACATCCAGTCGAGGGCGAAAAACTCTTTGACGAGGCCTATCAAAAAGCACTTGCAAACGGCATCGCAAATGGCATAGATGGATATTTCGCAAAAAATAGATGAAAAATGCAAATTTAAGCTTTAAAGGACAAATTCCATTTAACGAAGAGTTTGGCGATATCTACTTTAACACCGACAAGCCCTGGCTTGAGAGCGAATTTGTCTTTGCGAGCGCACTTGATGAAATTTGGCAGAGCAAAGATAGCTTTATAGTCGCTGAGACTGGCTTTGGCGCTGGGTTAAATTTCTTCACACTTTGTAAGAAATTTAAAGATAGCTCTAAAAAACTTCACTTCGTTAGCATCGAAAAAAGCCCCATTAAAAAAGAAGATATTTTAAAAATTTATGAAAATTTAGGCATTTTTAAGGCCTATGCTAAAAAGCTAGTTTCGCTCTATCCGCCGCTAATTTCTGGCATACACCGCATAAATTTCGCGCCAAATATCACCCTTGATCTTTGCTACGGCGAGGCAGATCAAATTTTGCCCGAGCTTGATTTTGCCGCTGATATCTGGTTTTTAGACGGCTTTGCCCCAAGCAAAAATGGCTCGATCTGGAGCGAAGAGGTCTTTAAACAGATCGCAAGGTTAAGCAGGGTTGGCACCATAGTTAGAACTTACTCGTGCGCAAAAATAGTAAAAGATGGGCTAAAAAATGCTGGCTTTTTGCTGAGCCTAAAAGAGGGCTACGCTAGAAAACGCCAGATGAGTAGCGCCGTGCTAGAGAAAAAGGATGAAAATTTAAAGGACGCTTGGTTTGCTAGGTGCGAGCCAGTTGCCAGTGTAAAAGGCAAAACAGCGCTTGTTATAGGAGCAGGTGTGGCTGGGCTTGCTACCGCTGGAGAGCTAGCTAAAAATGGCTTTAAAGTGGTGATCGCCGAGGCAAAGAGTGAGGTCGCGGCAAATGGCTCAGGTAACCACTGCGGCGCCTTGATGCCACTAGTTACGAAGCCTGGGGTAAATTTAGGCCGCATGCACATAAATGCGTTTTTACAGGCAGTGAGATTTTACAAGGCAAATTTACCAAAAAGTCTTATCAAATTTAATGGCTGCATCGACTATGCGTTTGATGATGAGCTAGTTAAAAGGTACGCCTCATGGCAGGGTCAAAACGCGGAGGATGTTTTTAAATTTGATGAGAGCTTAAAGCCATATCCTGGGATATTTATAAAAGAGGCGGCTTATGCTAGACCAAAAGAAATTTGTAAATTTCTATCAGGCGGTTTTGAAATTTTATTTAACCACGAGTACGAGAGCAGGACGCACCTGCAAAATGGCAAGATAAGCGTTAAATTTAAAAATAAAAAAAGCTTGGAGGCTGATATTTTGATCTTTTGCACAGGCAGCAGAAGTAGTGAAATTTTTAAAGACTATGACATGCAAATAAGCAGCGTCCGCGGCCAAGTCACGCACCTAAAGCCAGTGCTAAAAAACACTCTGCCACTAAGCGCAAAAGGCTACATCTGTCCAGCCGTCAAAGGTGTGCAAGTCATCGGTGCAACCTACTCTAGAAATGAAATTTGCGACACGCCAAAAGATGAGGATAATGCTAAAAATTTAAGCGACGTGAGCGAGTTTTTTGACGCCACAAAAGCCACCATCATCGGCTCACGTGTGGGATATAGAAGTTACAGCGGAGATAGATTTCCGATAATTGGCGCTTTACATGACGAGGAGTTTTACAAGCAAAACTACAAAGGGCTATTTTGGAGCAAAAATAAAGATAATAATCCAAAAGCAAGCTACGAAAAAAATCTCTTTGTAAATTTCGCTCACGGCTCGCGCGGCCTTGGTACGGCGATACTTGGAGCAAATTTGATAACGGATCTTGTGCTTGCTCGCCCACTTTGCATAGAAAGATCGCTATTTTACGAGCTACACCCTGCTAGATTTTTGATAAGAAAGCTAAAAAAAGGACTAAAATAGTCAAATTCCTTAACATAAGTTAAGAACTATTATCAAAACTTGCATTATAATCCTTCGCAAAAAAGGATACAACTTGAGCAAAATTTATAATCTTGACAAAGACACAAAGATAGTTGAAAAAAGCGTCGTTAGCAAAAGGCTCTTTCAAAACAAAAACGCAAGCGTAGATATATACGCATTTGACGAGGACGAGGAGCTTGATCACGAGATGCTTTTTATAGATAGCCTTGCCTTCGTACGGCGAAGCGCAGCTTGAGTATGGCGAAAAGCAGATGAAGCTTGGGCGCGACGAAGCCTGCCTTATCGAGGCAAAAACCTGGCGAAAGCTCAAATTTACAAAGAAGACAAAATATTTACTAATAGATTTTAAGGAGAATGTTATGATAGATCATTTAGACAAAGCGAGTGTCTTTAGCCTCGCAGATGCCGTTAGCTACGAGAGTGGCAAGATAGTTAGCAAGACGCTTGTCAAAAACGAAAATGGCTCGATGTCGCTGCTTAGTTTTGACAAAGACCAAGAGCTCTCAACCCACGCTGCCCCTGGAGATGCGCTACTTATCGCGCTTGATGGCGAGCTTGATTTAAAGATAGCTGATGAGAGTTTTCATCTAGTAAAAGGCGATAGCATCGTGCTTCCAGGCAAGATCCCACATGGCCTAAAAGTGAAAGACAAATTCAAAATGTTACTTATCGTCACAAAAGACAAAATGTAAAATAAGCCCTATTTTAGGGCTTCTCTCTTTTATAAATCACATTAAATTTACCCTTAATAACCCAAAAAGCAAAGTCATAATATAATCCCTTTAAAATTTAAAGAAGAGCTATGAAAAAAGAAAATTCCAAACTATTTTTACTACTATTTTTGGGCGCGCTTTCAGCATTTGGACCATTTGTCACAGACCTTTACCTGCCAGCACTTCCAGCCATAACTGAGTGGTTTGGCACAAGCGTTTCAGCAACCCAGCTAACGCTTACGACCTCGATGGCAGGCCTTGCGATCGGTCAGCTAATAGTTGGTCCAATCAGCGATAAATTTGGTCGAAAAACACCACTTACCATCTCGCTCATCATCTACACGATTAGCACGATTTTTATATTTTTTGCGCAAAATATCCAGTTTTTTATCTTTATGCGCATCATCCAAGGGCTTGCAAGTGCGGGCAGTCTGGTTATCTCAAGAGCCGTTGTGAGCGACCTTTACAAGGGTCACGAGATGACAAAATTTTTTAGTCTTATGATGGTTGTAAATGGTCTTGCTCCGATATTTTCACCAATAGGCGGCAGCTTGCTACTTAAATTTACCGACTGGCGCGGCATCTTTATGGCGCTAACGATCATTGGCATTTTGCTATTTATCGCAAATTTTTACTTCAAAGAGAGCCTAAGCCCTGCTAACCGCCTAAAAGTGCCTTTGCTTCAGACCTACAGCGTCTTTGGCAAAATTTTAAGAAAAAAGAAATTTATGCTATTTATTGCGATTCAGACATTTACGATGGCTGCGATGTTTGCCTATATCGCGGCATCGTCTTTTATCTTACAAGAGTTTTACCTGCTAAGCCCAGTAAGCTACAGCTTTTGCTTTGCGGCAAATGGCCTAGCCATCGTCATAGGTGCTAGGCTTGCAAGCTTGCTAAACGAGCGAAAAGCACTAAAAACTGGGCTTTTTGGCACCTTGTTTGCTAGCATTTTTATAGCGTTTATGCTTTGCTTTAAATTTGAAGTGATCGGCGTTATCATCGCATTTTTCTTGCTTTTGCTCTTTACTGGCTTTATCTTACCAACGGCCTCATCACTAGCGATGAATGAGGGCAGGGAGTACGCGGGCTCAGCCTCAGCGGTGCTTGGATTTTGCCCATTTTTCTTAGGCGGCATCATCTCGCCACTAGTTGGTCTTGGCGACATTTTTTACTCTACTTCAATAGCTATTTTAGCTTGCAGCGTGCTTGCTTTTATCTCATTTTTAGGACTAAAAAGAGTTGCGTAAAATTTATCTTGTCTCAAACACAAAGACGGCTGATGAGAGCGTTGTAAATTTAAGTGTTAGCAAGATAGAGTTTTTTAAATTTGATCTGAATTTGAGTGAATTTGACGCGTTTGTGGCAACCTCTAAAAATGCCTTTAAGGCTTTAAAATTTAATGGAATTTCATGTGTAAATTTACCAGTTTTTGCTATCGCAAATAGTTGTGCAGCGGTGGCAAGAGAGTTTGGCTTTAGTAAAATTTACACTGGGCAAAATGCTCATGGAGATGACTTTGCAAGAGAAATTTTGCCACTTTTAAATGGCAAAAAGGTGCTTTATTTAAAAGGCAAAGATAGCGCTTCAAATTTCTTAGAAATTTTACAAAAGGGTGGCGTAAATATAAAATCGGTCATCGCTTATGAAAATGTCTTAAACCCTTGCAAAATGGAGCTAAAACCACCAAAAAATAGCATTTTGATCTTCGCATCTCCGATAAATGTGAGAAATTTTCTAACTAATTTTGGCTGGGATGAGAGCTATCAGACGATAAGCATCGGAAAGGTCACTGCAAAAGAGCTAAATTTTACAAAGCCACTTGTTAGTCAAAATCAAGATATAAACGCTTGTATCGCACTTGCCAAAACGTTACTTTAAGCAAAGAATTTATATAATTTTATTGCCTGAGTGAAGCGAGTCAGCATTTTACGGGGTCCAACACTTTTTTGTTAGCGAAAAGGTATGGGTGCCTTGCGATGTGGCTTCGTTTGAGCCTTAAACAGCGAGAAGTTGCAACCTTTTGGTATCCATCTATTTGCAAGATTGGCTTTGTTTATGGGCCACTCTTCTATGCGACGCCCACTTGGGTTTTTAAATTTACGGAGATAATATGAACATTCTCATAATAGGAAGTGGCGGCCGCGAATACGCCATTGCTCTAAAACTAAAAAGCGAAAAAAATATAAATTTATACTTTGCGCCTGGAAATGGTGCGACCTCACGCCTTGGTGAGAATTTAAACATAAAAGACTTTCATGAACTAGCAAATTTTGCCAAAAAAAATAGTATCGAGCTAACTATCGTGGGACCTGAAGCGCCTCTTAGTGAAGGCGTGGTGGATTTCTTTAAAAAAGAGGGTTTGCTCATCTTTGGACCAAGCAAAGCAGCAGCTAGACTTGAGGCTAGCAAGGCCTATATGAAGGACTTTTTAGCTAGAAATAATATAAAAACTGCAAAATATTTAAACACAGATGATAAAGAAAAAGCATTTAAATTTATTGATACCCTAAGCGCTCCGATGGTCGTAAAGGCTGACGGACTTTGCGCTGGAAAAGGCGTGATCATCGCAAATTCCAAAGAAGAAGCCAAAGAGGCAGTTAGCGACATGCTAAGTGGAGCTAGCTTTGGCGATGCTGGTAAATTTGTGGTGGTTGAAGAGTTTTTAGACGGCTTTGAGTTAAGCTTTTTTGCCATTTGTGACGGCGAAAATTTCGTAAGCTTGCCAGTGGCGCAAGACCACAAACGCCTACTTGATAACGATGAGGGTCCAAATACTGGTGGCATGGGCGCTTACGCTCCAAGTCCGCTTGCATCAAAAGAGCTGATAAAAAGGGTCGAAGAAGAGGTGGTAAAACCTACATTAAAAGGGATGAAAAACGAGGGCAGTCCGTTTTGTGGAGTGCTTTTTGTGGGGCTGATGATCGTGAAAAATGAGCCTTATGTGCTTGAGTTTAACGTGAGATTTGGCGATCCTGAGTGCGAGGTCTTGATGCCTTTGATAGATGGAAATTTGAGTGAAATTTTACTAAATGCTGCAAAAGGCGAGCTAAAGCCTATTAGTTTAAAAGATGAATTTGCTGTTGGCGTCGTGATGTCTAGCAAAAACTATCCTTATAAAAGTAGCCCAAAGGCTAAAATTTCAGTTTTAAATGATGTAAAAGATGCCCATATAGCTTACGCAGGCGTGAGCAAAGAGGGTGATGAAATTTACGCAGATGGCGGCAGAGTGCTAGTCTGCGTGGCGACCGCAAAGAGCATAAAAGAGGCACGTGATAAGGCCTATGAGCTTTGCGAAAATGTCAAATTTGACGGAGCACACTTTAGAAAAGATATCGCGTGGCAGGCTCTAAAATGAGTATGCAGATAGAAGAGAAGCTTCAAAACGAAGAAATTTCACTTGCTCCTTTTGCTAAGAGGATCATGGCGTTTTCTATCGATGAGATCATAGTTTCGTTTCTTTTTATGATCATCTATTGGGAGCCTCTTTCTACTAGCACCAACTATGATGACGCTAGAAATTTAGTATTAAATTTATTTTGGCAAGTGGTCGCTTTAAAAGTCATCTATCACACATTTTTTGTTTGGTATTATGGCGCAAGCCCCGGGCAGATGATAACAAAGACGATGTGTATAAATGTAGAAATTTTAGATAAGCCAAATTTAACTCAAAGTCTTGTTAGGGCGATATTTAGGATAGTTAGTGAAGCTTGTTTTTATCTTGGCTTTGCGTGGGCACTTTCAAACCCTGCAAGGCAGACGTGGCAAGACAAAATAGCAAAAACAGTGGTGATAAATGCGTAAAATTTTATTTTTAATTCCGGTTTGTGTTTTTAGTTTAAGTGCAGCAGTGCAAGATGTGCAGCTATTGGCTGATGATGTGAAGCAAGATAAGGGCATCGTAACGGCAAACAAAAACGTCGTTGTATATTCGCAAGAGTATCTTGTGACGGCTGATTGTGCTGTTTATGATCAAAACAACTCAGTCATTGAGCTCTTTGGCAATGTCAATATGATGAAGGGCAAAGATGAGGTCTCTCGCTCAAACTACGCTAAGCTAAATTTAAAAAACAACAACGCTGCTTTTGAGTCACTTTTTATGATGAACAAAGACATGGAAGTGTGGATGAGAAGCGATGAGAGCAGCTCTGATAGCGAGTACTACAGAGTAAGAAAGGCGATGGTTTCAAGCTGCAACGTCCAAGATCCTGACTGGAGCATCACCTCAAGCTCAGCCATGCTAAACAAACAGAGTAAATTTTTGCACCTTTTTAACCCAGTCTTTCGCATAGCAAACGTGCCAGTCTTTTACCTGCCATACTTTGGCTTCTCAACTGATACTACAAGAAGGACAGGACTTTTGCCACCAGAGCTAGGATATGGCAAGTCAGAGGGCTTTTACTACAAGCAGCCAGTATATTTTGCACCTTATAATGAGTGGGATCTGGAGTTTGATCCGCAGATAAGAACAAACAGGGGCGCTGGAATTTACGGTGCTTTTAGATTTACTGATTCGCCCGATTCTAGAGGTGAGATCAGCTTTGGTTCATTTACTGATAAAAACAGCTACCGAGCCAAGCAAAAAAGCGAGACTTCAAACAGAGCTGAGCTAAAAAACAAAACTCACAAAGGTGTCGGGCTAAAATATGAAAGAGATAAACTCATAAAATACCTTAGCGAGGCCGATCTGCAAGAGGGCATGTGGATAGATGCAACCAAGCTAAATGACATAGACTATCTAAATTTAAAGGGCAGAGATGATGACTACGACTCGCTTGTGACCTCTAAATTTAACTACTTCATAGCAAATGACGATCACTACTTTGGTGCCTATGCGAAATATTACATAGACACCGAAAAGATCGGCTCAAAGAATGAAAACAAAGATACGCTTCAAGAGCTTCCATCGCTTCAGTATCATAAATTTACAGATGACATAGTCTTGCCAAATATCTTATATTCAATCGATCTTCAATCGCATAGATATGATAGGAAGATAGGCGTTAGAGCAACTCAGTATGAATTTACGCTGCCAGCTTCAGTGCATGTGCCACTGTTTGATGATAGCCTAACGTTTTCATTTTACGAGTACCTTTACGCTTCAAGGATAAACTACGAAAACAAGATAAATTCATTTGATGACAAAAGAGAAGATAAACACGCAAATTTTGTAAATAACTACCATAAATTTGCTCTTCACACAGACCTTGCAAAGGCGTATGAGAGCTTTTATCACACTTTAAATTTTGGTGCTGAGTATTTGCTACCAGGATATAGAAAAGGAAATTTAGACGACGAGTTTATCTATGACAAAGATCTAAATGAGTATGAAAATTTCTTAGCTCAAGATCAGAGCAAAGAAGAAGTTTCTGGCTATTTGACGCAGTATTTCTTTAACGGCAGTGGCAGAAAGGTCGTCAAACACAGTATCTCACAAGGCTACTACACAAAAGATGATGAGTATTCAAATTTAAAAAATGCCATCTATCTATATCCGTTTGAGAATTTTAGCGTTTATAACAAGCTTGAATACTCACACAAAGATAGAGAGCTTAAAAAGGTGCAAAACGGACTTTACTATACGCACGATCTATTTTGGATAAATATGCTCCATACGATGAAAAAGAGTGATAGCAAAGCTAAAAATAGTGCAACAAAAGATAGCTACTTTACAAGTAGCGCTGGTGTAAAACTCCCGCATCAGTATAGCCTAATTGGCGGCTGGCAATACGACCTTGAAAGGAGCTACACAAAGAGCTGGAGAGTTGGCGTGCTTCATCAAAGGAAGTGCTGGAACTACGGGCTAATTTATCAACACGATGTCGAGCCAACAACAACGACAAATGGCTCAGCCTCAACCAAGAAAAGCGGCATCTACTTTACTATAAATTTCTATCCGATGGGCGGCTTGCACTATGACTTTTCACAAAGCAGCACCACTTCATCAAGTAGCAAATAAGATGGCTAGATAAATGGCAAGCGTTAAATTTAAAGATCAACTAGATGCAGCTAACAAGCTCATCGAGATCCTGCCAAAAAAAGAGCTAAATGACGCTAAGACGATAGTTCTTTGCATGTCGCTTGAGTCTGTTATCCTGACTGATGTGGTTTGCAGGGGGTTAAATTTAAGCTATGAGATGCTCTTTAGCGAGCCAATCCCTGCGCCAAACAACAGCGAATGCGACGTAGCGATAGTTAGCGAAACTGAGGACATCGTGCTAAACGATCCTCTCATAAAGGCTTTTAACATAAGCTATGACTACATCTACGGCGAAGCACATAGAAAATATGAAGAGAAAATTTTAAAAAATGTCTATAAATACAGAAAAGGAAATTTGATAGGAGAGCTAAAGGGCAAGAATATTTTACTGATCGATGAGGGGTGCGAGACTGGCATGACGGCACTCATTTGTATAAAGACGCTGCTTGATGTGAAGGTAAAATCCATCTCATACGCAACGCCGATGATAGCCACTGATGTCTTTGCAAATTTAAATGATATGGTCGATGAAATTTACACGATAAACAAGATCGTTGATTTTATCGATGTGGATTCGTATTACGAGAAAAAGATCGAGGCTACGAGCGAGCGCATCATGTCGATATTAGAAGAGAGCCCTCACTATTTACCGTTACAAAAACAACAAGGAGATAAAAATAATGCAATATAGTATAGAAGTCAATAATCAGGTCGAAATTTTTGACCTTAATAAAGTAGCTAAACAAGCTAGCGGGGCAGTACTTTTAAGGGTGAAAAACACCGTAGTTTTAGCAACTGTGGCAAGAGAAGATGTGCAAGTTGAAGAGGACTTTTTGCCTCTAACGGTGCAATACATCGAAAAAGCTTACGCAGCTGGCAAAATACCAGGTGGTTACGTCAAGCGTGAGACCAAGCCAGGCGACTTTGAGACACTAACAGCTCGCATTATAGATAGATCACTTCGCCCACTTTTTCCAAAAGGCTACGCATACCCAACGCAGATCGTTGTCATGGTGCTTTCAGCTGATCCTGAGGTTGATCTGCAAGTTGTGAGCCTAAATGCGGCTTCAGTTGCACTTTACCTTAGCGACATTCCTGTAAATCGCCCAGTTTGTGGTGTAAGAGTTGGCTATATAGATGATAAATTTGTTATCAATCCAAGCAACTCTGAGCTAAAACAAAGCGCGATCGATCTTTATGTTGCTGGCACAAAAGATGAGCTTTTGATGATCGAGATGAGAAGCTTGCCTCAGCAAACTACGCAACTCATACCGATGGTAGCGATCGAGCCGATGATAGATCCTAGCCTAAGCGATAGCATGGCGCAAAAGCAAGTGATGAATGAATTTAGTGAAGATAAGATGGTTGAGGCCATTGACTTTGCTGGTAAGGCTATACTAAGAGCTAGCAGCGCTTATGAAGAGGCGTTTAAAGAGCATAAAAAAGAGGATGCCGCACTTGAGCTAAAACCAGAGATAGAAAACGAAAATATCGCTATTTACATCGATAAATTTTATAAAGCAGAGGTTAAAAACGCGATCAATCAAATGGCAAAGAGCGAGCGTGCAAGCGAGCTTGGCAAGATCGCTAAACAAATTTCAAGCGATGAGGTAGCTCAAAAAGAGGGCTGGGACGAGGCTGTCATCTCAAATGTTCTTGGTAAATATAAAAAGAAAATAGTAAGAGAGCAGATCATAAACGAGGGCGTTAGAGCCGACGGACGCGGACTTGAAGAGGTTAGACCTATTAGCATAGAGACAAATGTCCTTCCAAATGCTCACGGATCATGTCTCTTTACAAGAGGTCAAACTCAGGCGCTAGTTGTCGCCACTCTTGGCACAGATAGTGATGCTCAGATGTATGACATCCTAACTGAAAAAGCTCCTTTGGTTGAGAAATTTATGTTTAACTACAACTTTCCAGGCTTTAGCGTCGGCGAAGCAAGCCCACTTAAAGCTCCTGGCAGACGTGAGCTTGGACATGGAAATTTAGCCAAACGTGCCCTTGCACCAAGCATCGATCTAGCATCTCCATACACGATAAGGGTCGTTTCAGAAATTTTAGAGAGTAACGGTTCAAGCTCTATGGCTAGCGTTTGCGGTGGTTCGCTCGCACTTAGAGCAGCTGGGGTCAATACCCAAAAACTAGTCGCTGGTGTTGCTATGGGTCTTATATTTGAGGGCGAGAAACACGCTGTTTTAACTGATATCATGGGCCTTGAAGACCACGACGGCGATATGGACTTTAAAGTTGCTGGCACAAGTGATGGCATCACAGCGCTTCAGATGGACATCAAGCTTGGAGGCATCAGCCTAGAGGTGCTAAAAGAGGCGCTTTATCAAGCAAAACGCGGCAGAGAGCACATCCTTGCACTAATGACACAGGCTGATAAAAACATAGAGATAAACGAAGATGTACTTCCAAAACTTGAGCTATTTAACGTTGATCCAAGCAAGATCGTAGATATCATCGGTCAAGCTGGCAAGACTATAAAAGAGATCATCGAGAAATTTGAAGTTTCGATCGACCTTGATAGAGAAAAAGGCGAGGTTAAAATCGCAGGCGGTGCTAAGAAAAACGTCGATGCAGCAAAAGACTACATCATCTCGATCACTTCAAAAGAGAACTCTCGCTCATTTGGCAAAAAGCCGTTTAAACACGATAAAGAGCGTGTAAAACCGACATTTAATATCGGAGATGAGTTTGTTGGAAGCGTAAAAAGCGTGGTTGATTTTGGAGTATTTATCGAGCTAAAAGACGGTGTTGATGGTCTGCTTCACATCTCAAAGATAAAGAGCCCATTAAACGTAGGCGATCAGGTAAAAGTGTGTGTGAGCGAGCAAAAAGGAAACAAAATTTCGCTCTCTTTGGTTGAATAAATTTTTAAAGGATAGATGATGAAATACAAAAAGTTGCTTTTTCCAATAGGAGCAGGGGACGATATCGAGCCAAGAATTTACGGTGCTTTAAAGGTTGCACAATGGTTTAAAGCTCACATGGAGATCCTCACTTGCCAACTAGATCCAAGCGTGGTTTATAATATGAAAATGACGCTTCGTGGTGGAGTGCTTTTTGAGGAATTTTTAAAATCAGCCAAGTCTGAGCTTGCGGTTGAGCATGAAGAGAACGAAAAGCTTTTTAATAAAATTTGCGCCGAGCTAGGCATAAAGGTGAGCGACGAGGTCATCGAAGATGTCTGCACTGCAAATTTCACGATCCATAATGGAAAAAGAAGCGCCATAGTCGAGCAAGAGAGTAAATTTTGCGATCTAGTCGTAGCTGCAGTGCCACTTGATGGCAAGATCACTGGCACATTTGAGTCAGCTGTTTTAAAAAGCGGCAAAAATGCGATCGTTATCCCTAGAAAGATGCGTGAATTTAGGGCTGATAACATCCTTGTAAGCTGGACAGGCACTACACAAAGCTCAAGAGCCCTAACTGGAGCGATCGATCTTTTAAAGAGCGCCAAAAGAGTTCAATGCATCACTTCAAAAGCAAGCCTTGGTGATAATGCCGAGCTAAATCTTAAAAAGCTTGAAGAGTATTTTAAGGTTCATAATATCAGTGCTAGTTTTGAAGTTATAGCAACTACAACGATACCTGGCGAGGCACTTTTAAAAGCTGCAAATGATAGAAATGCAGATCTTATCGTAGCCAGCAGATACGGCGAAAACGGACTAATGGAGATGGTCCTTGGCGGAACATCAAGATTTTTCTTAGAACATACAAATATCCCAGTTTATCTATAATAGATTGCGGCTTAGTCCGCGATCTAATTTAATAAATTCATCTTTTCGTTTTGCAAATTTTAAAATCTTACTCGCTCGCCTTAGCAGTTTACTAAATTTAGGTTTCGTAAAACTCGCCACTAAATTTAGAGCCGTGATATGCTCGCTCATAAATTTTAAAATTTGCCTGACACTTGCATGATGATAAAACGCATGCGGCGCAAAACGCTATCGCATGCACCTTGAACGTGCGAGGGGTTTGGGGGATTTAAAAAGGGGGATAAGGGGACGGCTTTGCTTCGCTAGCTCGCAACTGTAAGCAGAGCGTAATTCAAGCCTCTTCCTCCTTAACAAAGAAATAAAACTTTAAATTTCTAAAAATCTTTTTGCAAATTTTAAAATTTCATTCACTAGCAAGAATTGACTACTAAAATTTGGCTTCGCTTACCGCTTAGCTCAAATTTTAGAGCCGAAATTACTCGTTCATGAAATTTTAAAATTTGCTCGAGTTTTTTAACTGCATGCGATTGTGCTAGCGTAGCGCATGCAGTTTAAAATTTTATCGAGGTTAAATTTGACAATGTAATATGTCTGCTCTAATTTTAAAATTTCTCAAACGTTAAATAGCGCAGCATGACAGCCTAACCATGCGCTTTGCTCTTGCCATAGACTGAAAAAATCTCTAAATTTTAAAGCTATCATTAAGCTTTCATCAAGCGCCTTATTAGCCAAAATTTTGTAAAATCCGCTCATTAAAAAGGATAAAAAATGAGTGAAAATTCTAGCTTTACACACCTACATTTACACACCGAATACTCCCTACTAGACGGCGCAAACAAGATAGAAGAGCTAGCTCACATGCTCCATGACAGAGGCGACACAGCAGCAGCGATCACGGATCACGGCAACATGTTTGGCGCGATTGATTTTTACAAAAAGATGAAAAAGAATGGGATAAAACCGCTAATTGGCATCGAAGCATACGTGCATAACGGCGAGCAGCTTGATGATAAGAGCACCAAACAGCGCTTTCACCTCATCCTAATCGCCAAAAACGAGACTGGCTATAAAAATTTGATGTATCTTAGCTCCATGAGCTACATCGAGGGCTTTTACTACTATCCTCGTATCAATAAAAAAATCTTAAAAGAGCACAGCGAGGGCCTAGTTTGCAGCTCTGCTTGCTTGCAGGGCGAGGTGAGTTGGCATCTAAATTTAAGCGAGCGCAACGTTAAATTTGGCGCTAAAGGCTACGAGCGGGCAAAAGAGGTCGCGCTTGAGTATAAAGAAATTTTTGGAGATGACTTTTACCTTGAGATCATGCGCCACGGCATCGGCGATCAAAGGCGCATAGACGATGACATCTTGCGTATCGCAAAAGAGACTGGCATCAAGGTCATCGCTACAAACGACACCCACTACACTTTTAAAGAAAGAGCCGCTGCGCACGAGGTTTTCATGTGCATCGCGATGAACAAAACCCTAGATGATCCAAACCGCCTTCGCCACAGCGTCCATGAGTTTTTTGTTAAAAGCAAAGAGCAGATGAACGAGCTATTTTTAGACATCCCTGAAGTGATAGAAAATACCCAAGAGATCGTGGATAAGTGCAACCTTGAGATCAAGCTTGGCAACCCAACTCCGCCAAATTTTAAATTTACTCTTGAGTGCGCTAAGGAGAGAAATTTGACACTCCCAGAGCCAGAAAACAGATATAGCTTCAAAAATGACGCTGTATTTTTCGAGCATGAGTGCAGAAAGGGCCTTGAAGAGAGGCTGAAATTTGTACCTGAAAATTTACATGAAGAGTATAGAAAGCGCCTTGAGATAGAGATCGGCATCATCAATAAGATGAATTTCCCAGGATATATGATGATCGTTTGGGACTTCATCAACGAAGCCAAGCGCAGAGGCGTGCCAGTTGGTCCAGGGCGTGGCTCCGCAGCTGGTAGCTTGGTCGCTTACTCGCTAAAGATCACCGACCTTGATCCTATCCCATACAACCTGCTTTTTGAGAGATTTCTAAACCCAGAGCGCGTTAGCATGCCAGATATCGACGTGGATTTTTGCCAGAGCAGACGTGGCGAGATCATCGACTACGTCACGCAAAAATACGGCAAATTTAACGTTGCTGGCGTTATTACATTTGGTAAATTGCTCGCAAAAGGTGTCATCAGAGATGTCGCTAGAGTCTGCGACATGCCTTATGCGGAGGCTGATGCGATGGCAAAGCTTATCCCTGATGAGCTTAACATCACGCTAAAAGATGCCTATGATAAAGAGCCAAAGATAGCTGAGCTAATAAGTCAAAATCCAAAGGCGGCTAAAATTTGGAAATTTGCCCTTGACCTTGAGGGGCTAAACAGAAACGCCGGCCAGCACGCAGCAGGTGTCGTCATCTCAAACGAAGAGCTTTGGAACAAAACCCCGCTATTTCGCCAGCCAAACAGCCCAGAAGATCGCTTTGTCACGCAGTATAGCCTCAAATACCTAGAAGACGTTGATTTAATAAAATTTGACTTTCTTGGTCTTAAGACGCTAACGGTTATCGACAACGCGATCAAGCTCGTTAAACAGCGTACTGGCAGAGATATCATCTGGGAGCAGGTCGATAAAAACGACTCTGGTGTTTATAAAATGATACAAAGTGGCCAAGCTATCGGCATCTTTCAGATAGAGGGCGAGGGTATGAGAAAGCTAGGAACTAGCCTACGCCCAGACTGCTTTGAGGATATCGTCGCGATGCTAGCACTCTACCGCCCAGGACCGATGGAGAGTGGTATGCTTGATGACTTCGTCAAGAGAAAACATGGCGAGGCGGAGATAACATACGCATTTAAGGAGCTTGAGCCGATCCTTGCGCCAACATACGGCGTCATCGTCTATCAAGAGCAAGTCATGCAGATCGTGCAAGCCATAGGCGGCTTTAGCTTAGGCGGGGCAGACCTTGTGCGCCGTGCGATGGGTAAAAAGATCAAAGAAGAGATGGATAGGCTAAAGGGCGAGTTTGTAAAAGGTGCTGAAGCCAAAGGGCTAAATGGCCAAAAAGCGGACGATCTTTTCGAGCTGATCGTTAAATTTGCAGGATATGGCTTTAACAAGTCTCACTCGGCAGCTTACGCTTATGTCACGTTTCAGACTGCTTATCTGAAGGCCTATTACCCGGCTGAATTTATGGCGGCACTTCTAACAAGCGAGGAGAGCAACGTCGATAAGATCGTTCGCTACATCGATGAGATAAAACGCATAAACATCGATACTTTGCCACCATCTATCAACAAATCAACCAAAGAATTTAGCGTCGTTAAAAATGGTGATCATGATGGCATTATATTTGGGCTTGGAGCGATTAAAGGCGTTGGCGGTGCGGCAATTGAGAACATCATCGCTGAGCGTGACGCAAAGGGCGAGTTTAAGAGCATGGACGACTTTGTCTCAAGGATCGATCCATTTAAGGTCAATAAAAAGGTCTTTGAAAGCCTTATAAAAGCTGGCTGCTTCGATGAGTTTGGCTTTAGCCGCAAGATGCTTTTGCAAAATGTAGAAAATATCGTAGAGGCTTGCAAAAATGCAGCTCAGATACGTAAAAATGCGGCTGAGAGCCTCTTTGGCGAAGATGATAGTATGAATGATGTGAAGATAAATTTCGTCACTATAGATGATGAATTTGACATCAAACAGATCTTGAAATTTGAGCAAGAGAGCGTTGGCATCTACCTCTCAGGTCACCCGCTTGATGACTATAAAGATGAGATAAATAAGATCAAATACACGCTAAGCTCGGAGTTTGAGACCTTGCCACAAAGTGCTGAAATTTTGGTAGTCGGCAAGATCGAGGACTTTAGCACAAGGATCACAAAAAGTGGCAAAAAAATGGGCACTATAAATGTGCTGGACTTTCACGGCAACATCGAGATCGCCGTCTTTGAAAGGGAGCTTGGCAACATCGAAGATATCGTAAAAGACGAGGCAAAACGCGATCTGCCTTATGCATTTAGGATAAATATCTCGCGCGACGATCAGTTTGTAAGGACAAATTTAAACGAGGTTTATAGCCTAGAAGATGCGCAAAATTTAGACTTTAAGACTAGAAAGCTAAAACAAAACTCTAAATTTAGCAAAAATGACGAGGCGAGCGCCCCTCAAAAAGTAAGAGAGTATGCCGAGCTAGAGGTGCTTTTAAGCCTTAGCGAGCTTAGCAGGCAAAAGCTGGAGCAAATTTACTCGCTAGTTTTTAGCAAAAATGCTCCAAATAATCAAAAACGGCTAATTTTGAAGATAAAAAATGAAACGACAGGCGAAATTTTCATCTATAAGACTGAGTTTATCATAAGCGACGATGTGGGCGAAGAGATAGAAAAGCTCGCTGCTTCGGCGTAAATTTAAGGACGATAAATGTTTGATATTTTTAGAAAAAAGAGCCATTTTTTAGACGAGCTTGGCATAGATAAAGGTAACTGGAGTGAGCTTTTTAGCGCTTGTCTTGGCAGAGCGATGCTGCTTCAAAAGAGATTATTTAAGCAAGTGGTTGAGGCTAGCAAGTGGCAGGCTGACTTTGAAAGTGGCAAAATTTGCTTTGACAAGCAGGAGTTTGATATGCAGTTTATCGGCTCTGAGAGCTTTTCGTCTAACACTTGGCTTTGGGGCTATGAAAATGTAAATGGCTTTGATGAGCGCTTGCTTGGCCTTGCAAATAGGGCGCATGAGTTTGGCGAGAAATTTGGGCTTGAAGCGTTTAGCACGGCGCAGTTTGAGCTAGATGAAAATGTAAATGGTCATACGCTCAGCATGGTTGCTTGCGTGGCGCTTGGTGAGGAGCTAAGCTATTATAGGATCGATTACGACGGAGGTGCTGCGTACGTGGCATTTAGGGCGGAGGCTATCTTTAAAGAGCCAGTTTTAGCAAACGAAGTAGTAAGCGTAGTAAATGAGTGCATAAGCGCCTATGAGCTAGATCACAAGCTTTTTATAAAAGGACTTTTGCTGGGCTGCGAGATAAAATTTAGCGAAAACAAAGATGAGATCGTAGCTAAGTTTAAAGATGAACTTAGCTTTAAATTTGATGATCTTAATAGGCTCGTAAATATTTCAGGTGTGATTTAGCAATAATTCAGCCATATTTTTAAGCCTAAATTCATAAAGCAGGTTTGAAATTTTATCTGCTGAGTTTAAATTTAATCCAAGATCACTTGCTAACATTTTGTAATAAATTTGAGGATTTTGGCTTAGATCAATAGGCGGCGACTTGGAGCTTTTAGAAAGCTTTTTGGCTCCGTCTAAAAGTAGCTTGTGGTGGATAAATTTAGCATTTAAAAAGCTAAAATTTAGCCTTTTTGCAAGGTATTTTTGAGCTAGCGTGCAAGGCAGCAAGTCCTCGCCTCTAACGACTAAATTTACCCCTATATCCTCATCGTCTATGACGCTTGCAAAGTTGTAAGCTGGAGTAAGATCCTTTTTATAAATGACAAAATCGCCCATCTGCGCTGCCACTTGCCTGCCAAGCTCATCATTTTCATCCACGCTTAGTCTGATAGCGGTTTTATCTTTTATAAATTTTAGCTTTTTGTCTTTGCAAATTTTAGTGTAAATGCCGTTTTTATAGGCATCTTTGGTAGCTCTTGTGCACTCACAAATGTAAATTTCATCTAGCTTTTCAAGTGCGTTTTCATATCTTTTGGCTCTTGTTTTGAAGCTAAAATTTTGCTCAAAGTCGCTAACGTTTTTAGCACCTTTATCATAATCTAGCCCCAGAAATTCTAACACGTCAAAGATATTTTGAACAAATTCGCGCCGGTATCTGCCAAGGTCATAATCATCAATCCTTAAGTGTAAAACGCCGCCCAGTGAGCGCGTCAAAAGATAAGTCAAAATGAAGTTGTAGGCATTGCCAGCGTGTAGATAGCCGCTTGGCGTCGGTGCTATGCGAGAGACTATGCCACCAGATGGTGGCAAATAGTCATTAATCCCTTGGTCTAGCCTCATTTACTCTTAAAGTGCGTCCGCCAAGTTCTTTTTCATTTAGTGCGTCGATCGCCTTTTGGCCCTCGTTCGCGTCGTCCATCTCAACAAATCCAAAGCCCTTTGAGCGGTCTGTCTCTCTATCTTTTACGATTTTTGCGCGCTTTACTTCACCAAATTGTGCAAAAGCTTCCTTCAACTCTGCCTCTGTCGTTCTATACGACAAATTTCCTACATAAATGTTCACAGGATTATTCCTTAAAAAAATTATCGATCTGATCGATTAGAGAAATAATAGCTTATTTCCGTCAAAAAGATGTAAAAACCAAGAAAAATATTACAAATTTTTAAAAAATATCCTTAAATGCAACAAATCGCAACAATACGGCATTATAATATCTATCACTAAACAAAATTTATCCTTAAGTTTAAGTAGAATAATTAAATAAAAAATTACAATTTTTTTATAAACTATTTATAAAGTAAATCATTTTTTACTTTATGGTAAGCCTCTTCGCCAAGCAAATTTTTCACTATAAAAAGTGCAAATTCCATAGAAAAAGCTGGTCCCTTGCCAGTGATGATGTTTTGATCTTTTAGCACGTTTTTATCGCTCACGTAGCCTCTTTTGTCGCTTCTTACATTTTCTTCAAAGCCAGGATAGCAAACAAAATGCTCTTTAAGCACATGAGCTCGCTCAAGCACCATAGGAGCGGCACAAATGGCACAAATTAGCTTACCTTTTTTATCAAATTCTTGTAAAATTTCTCTTAGCTTGGCGTCATTTGCAAGATTTTCTGCACCAGGCAGGCCTCCTGGAAGCACGATCGCATCATAGCCAAGCTCCTCCACCTCACGAAGTGTGACATCAGCTTTTACATTTATGTTGTGAGCACCCCTGATCTGCGCGTCTTTTAAGCTAGCGATAGATGCTATAGCTCCAGCTCTACGCAAAACATCGACTGAGGTTAGCGCCTCGATCTCCTCAAAACCATCAGCTAGGATTACGGCTATCTTTTTCATAAAATCGTCCTTTCTCGTGTTATCTGTTTGTTAGGATAAATTTTATATAATCAAAGCTTATTTCACAAGAAAGGACAGAGCATGCAAGTAAAAATTATTTACTGCAACTCTTGAAACTATCGTCCGGTAGCTTCTCGTGTAGAAGATGAAATAAAAGCGAACTTTAGTGATGCAAGAGTCGAGTTGGTTGTAGGTGATGGTGGAAATTTCATCGTCGAGGTTGATGGAAACGTTATCTTTTCTAAAAAAGATCGCATCGGAAACGATGAGTCAAGGTTCCCACACGGCGAAGAGATCACAACTCTTATAAACAAATATCTCAAAGAAAAGTCGGCTTAATGCTAACTAGCGGGGCAGGCAACTGCCTCGTTCTATTTTTGCCTAAATCCCACTCTCTTTTCTTAGTAAATTTATCTCATCTATTACCATTTGTGGCTTGAGATCTTTCATGCAAGCATGCGTTTTTAGCGGACAAACTCGCTTCATACAGGGCATGCAAGCTAAATTTAGATGTACTATCTTTGCAAATTCATTTCCCCAGGGCGAGGTTTCGCTAAATTTTGTCGGTCCAAAAAGAGCGATCGTTGGCACACGAAAGGCGGCAGCTACGTGCATAGGACCGCTATCGTTTGTGACGAAAATGCCATTTTTGCTAAGCCCAGCTATGCGCTCACAAAGCTCTTTGACACTGGTTTTGCCAGCTAAATTTTGGCAGTCTGCACCATTTTCTTTTAAAATTTGCTCTATTTTTTTACAAATTTCTTGCTCGCCTTTGCCACCAAAGATGACTATCTCAAACTCATCTTTAAAATTTAAAGCCACCTGTGCAAAATACTCTGGGTACCATCTTTTCGCACTTCCGTAGCTCGCACCTGGATTTAGAGCTAGTGTTTTTTTGGTTGAAATTTGAGGTGTAAAATGTAGCTTTAGCTGAGTAGAAATTTCGCCCAAGCCAAGGGCATTTTTTACAAAATTTGCATATTTTAGCACTTGATGAAGGACGGTTTTGTTCTTTTTAAAGATGGCTTTTTTCTTAGCGTTTATAAAAAATAGCAAAAATTTGCTAGCAAACGAGCTTCTAAAGCTAAAAGCTAGATCAAATTTGCCAAGACTTTTTGCACTTTTTGCAAGAGATAAAAGTCTAAATTTAGCCTTTTTGCTCTCATCAACGACCACTTTTTCGCAGTTTGGATGGTTTTTGTAAAGCTCGCAAGCTACAAATGAGCCAAAAAAAACGATTTGTAAATTCTTCTCATTTTGCACTAAATTTTCGATCGCAGCGCTTGCCATCACGCTATCGCCAAGCCAGGTTGGAAGCTCGATAAAAACTCTCATTTTAAGGCATCTTTTATAACATCAAGCGTAAGAGCGGCGTTTTTTTCGATGCTAAAATTTAAAGAAAGCTCGTAAGCCTTCTCTTGCAGGCTCGCTAAAAGCTCATGGTTTGTGAGAATTTCATCTATAAACTCCAGCGCGCTCTCGTCATTTGGGCTTTGAAGCACAAATTTATCTTCTAAAATCTCGCTAGCTCCATTTTGAGCCGTCGTAAAGACCACGTTTTTAAAGCTAAGTGCCTCTAGCACGACATTTGAAAATGGCTCATAGTGCGTTGGAAAGATAAAGATATCGCTTGCTTCATAAAATTTAGCCGTGCTCTTTTGCTCGCCGACAAAGTAGGCGTTTAGTCCAAGTTTTTTAGCTAGGCGTTTGTAGCTTGAGATGTTTTTGTCTTTGCCGACGATGAGCGTATTTACGGGCGTTTTTAGCTTTGAAGCAAGGAGCAAGAACTCTTTTAGCCCCTTTCTTTTAAAGCCATTTCCCACAAAAAGCAGGGTCGCAAGCTCAAATTTAAGTCCAAATTCCTCACAAAGCGTGAGCTTTGCCTCAGCTTTTTGCACCCTTTGGGGTAAATTTACGCCGTTATAAATGGTCGTGATCTTTTCAGACTCTATGCCGTAAGTCGCGATGATCTGCTCTTTGATGAAATTTGAGTTTGTGATGATCTTTTGGGAGTTTTTAAAGCACTTTTTCTCTAAGTATGGATAGACGAAATTTAGGGGGTTTAGCCACCAAAAGCTCTTTGTAGCCCTATAAACCTTGTGCACGCCGTCTCCTGCCCTGTAGATATCGGCGCAGCTTACTCGCTCTAGGCTAAAATAAAACTCGTCCTCTTTTTTTTGGCGTTTTACTTGGCGGTTAAAATTTAGCGCTTTTTTCCAAGAAGATATGCCAGCATCTCCAAGATATGAGCGAATTTCTGTTTGGATATCAAGCTCATTTAGGGCCTTAACAAGCCTTCTTAAGTATCTTTCAGCACCTCCAACTGCGTTTGGATTAGTTCTTAAAAATACTATTTTTTTCATCTATAACTCCTAAAGCCAGTGCCCAGATAAGTAGCATTAATAATTATTAATAAGGCATTTGATTTTTATTTTAAGGGATTTATTTTATCAAAAACAAATAGTAAAATACTTAAAAATAAAATTAAAAAAATTTTAGCTATAATGCCCTAAAAATCGCTAATTTAAGCGATATTGAAGCTAGGAAAAATAATGATAAACATACTTGAGCTTGAAAGCTCTTTGGGATTTGGCGGGCAAGAGCACCGCACACAGCGTGTTATAAATGGATTAGACAAGAGCAAATTTAAAGTTTTTTATGGGCTAAACCCTGGCTCAAAAAGTTTTGAAAAGCAGATAGAATGTGAATTTGTCGAGTTTAACCTTAAAAGGTCATTTAATATCCTTGAAATTTTAAAAATTTGCAAATTTGTAAAGCAAAATAATATAAAAATCATCTCAACTCACTCGGGTAAAGACGGCACCATAGGCGCTATCGTGGGCAAAATTTGTGGCGTTAGCGTGGTTCGTACTAGGCATTTGCAGCTGCCTATAAGCTCTCCCATACCTTACAACCTAAGCACAAAGGTGGTTGGCGTTTGCAACTCAGTTTGCGCTGATCTTATCAAAAGAGGTGTGAAAAAAGAGAAGGTGCTAAAAATCTACACTGGCATCGACACGCAAAAATACACGCCAGAATTTAAGATAAATATGAAAAAAGAATTTGGCCTAAGTGACGATGTAGTGGGCGTTTGCATTGTTGCAGTGTTAAGAGCTGCTAAAAATCATAAGCTCTTAATCGATGCATTTAGCGAGCTAAATTTAGAAAAATCAGCCCTTTTTATCGTGGGCGACGGTCCTCAAAATAAAAATTTACACGAGTATATAAAAGATAAAAAAAATATCTTCATGCTTGGCAATAGAACCGACGTGAACGACTTTTTGGGCTCGCTTGATATCTGCGTGTTACCTTCAGACATGGAGGCTATCGGTGGGGCGCTACTCGAGGCATCTTCGTGCAAGCTAGCTACCATCGGAAGCGATGTGGGCGGCCTTGGTGAGGCAGTGAGTAATGGCAAAAGCGGATTTTTATTTGAAAATGGCAACAAAGAGGAGCTAAAAAAGGTGCTTGAAAGGCTCATTTTAGATGAAAATTTAAGAAAGCAGATGGGCGAGTTTGGCAGAGAGTACGTCAAAGAGACATTTAGCATCGAAAAAATGATAGAAAACACACAAAATTTATATATGGAGCTTGTAAAATGAGCGTACCAGTTTTGATGTATCATCACGTGCTTGAAAAGAGCGGATTTATCGCTAGTAGCGTGGATGAGTTTAGATCGCACATGAAATTTCTAGCCGAAAATGGCTATAAAACGTTAAGTATAAATGAATTTATCGCGTACAAAAAGGGTGAGCTTGAGGTTCCTAAAAAGAGTGTTTGCATAACATTTGACGATGGCTGGATGGACAACTACATCTATGCCTATCCTATCGTGAAAGAATTTGGACTAAAAGCAAATATATTTATAATAACTGGCTGGATAGAGGCAGCGCAAAAGGCCCATGACTTGAGGCCTGCTAGCTTTTTAAACGTTGATCACAACGAGTGCAAGAGGCTTGCTCCAAGTAGGCCGCAAGATGTGATCTTAAATTTAGAGCAGATCGAGAAGATGAGTGATTGTTTTAGCTTTCACTCGCATACGCACGAGCATTTTGATGGATATTTTGGACAGCTTAGCTTGGATGAGGAATTTGGGCTTTGCCGTGAGTTTATGAAGAAAAATTTTGGCTTTGAAGATGACGCACTTTGCTGGCCAAGAGGCAAATATAGTGACGAGTATCTAAGTGCTGCTAAAAAGCATGGCTACAAGGCATTTTTCACGACAAAGCGTGGCATAAACAAGGCCGATGGCAACTTAGAGGAGATAAAACGAATAGTGACAAAACGCGATGAAAAATGGCTTAAAAAGACTATGTTTATCTACCAAAATGACTTTTTGGGATCTATTTATGCTTTTCTTAGGAGTTAGAACTAAGCGCTATTTAAAGCTTCTATTTCTAAAGTCTGAGTAAATTTTGCCTATAAAAGGGGTCGAATAGATAAAAAGCTTCTTTTTTATCCTAAAAATGTAGTCGCTCTCGCTCTTTGCGTTGTTTGAGATATCGATACGCCTTATCTTAAATTTATCATCCCCAGCGCAATATCCACCATCTATCACGCTAAAAGCAAAGCCGTAATACTCTCTAACTATCCTTTGCGAAAGCTCGTTAAAATGCCCTTTTGGAAAGCAAAATCCAAATTCTTTTTTTTCTGGGAAAAGCTCTTTTATCTTAGCAAGCGAGCTAGAAAACTCCTCTCTTAACCTTGTCTCATCGTCACTTCTGCAAGAAAAGTGGCTCGCTGTGTGGCTATCAAACTCAAAAAGCCCACTCTCTTGCATCTGTCTGATCTCATCTAAATTTAAAAAATACTCCGCGTCTTTGTCGTAGTCAATTTCTTTGTGTTTTTTAAACGAAAAATCGTAATCTTGCCTTTTAAAATCCTTGATCTTATCTGTTATCAAAAAGCAAACAGCTGGGATATTTAGCTCTTTTAAGATGGGATATGCAAATTTATAATTGTCAAAATATCCATCATCAAAAGTTAGCAAAATGCTCTTTTTGGAGGCTTTTAACCTACCAGCAACGATATCTTTAAACTGGGCATAATTTATAAATTTATATCCCTCATCAAGCGCCATGCGAAGCGCTTTTTTTAAAAGCTCCGGGCTTATAGCAAAGTCGTTTTTGTTGTTGTTGCAGTGGTGAACTGTCAGTATGCAGACTGGACTATTCATAGGCTCTCCAATAATCTCTTGATATATGTTTTTAAAATTTTGGTGTCATAATTCTCTTTGACAAAGGTGCTGGCATTTTCTGCGCATTGTCTGGCTAGATCGTCATTTTGTATGTACGCATTTATCTTCTCCGCCATATCTTGCACGTCTAAAAATTTAGCACATTGACCCCTGTTATTTGCAAGCAAGTTATTCATAGGTGCGATATCAAAAGCGACTATTGGGCGAGATAGAGCCATAGCCTCTAGTAAAGCCGTAGGAAGGCCTTCTGTATGAGAAGGAAATGCGTAATAATCTATCCCTTTTACTACGTTTGCTATATCGCTTCTAAAGTCAGTAAAGAGTAATTTTTCTCTCATTGCTTCATCAAAGATGCTTAAAATTTGCTCTTTTGTATTTTTGTTGATATTTCCACCAAAAATGCCATATATATCGCTGTTTTTTTGCATGAGAATTTTTAGCGCATTTGCAAATTCATATACCCCTTTTTGGCGACTAAGTGAGGAAAACATACCTACTGTTATCGCTTGTTTTGGGATGTTAAATTCTTCTTTAAATGTTGATTGCACCGCATTTAGAGCATCATAATCCACAAAGGTAGGCATGAAAAATATTTTTTCATCTTTTACGCCTATTTTTTGTAAAACTTTTGTTACGTTAGGACTTACGCTTATGATCTTATCAAATAGCATGGTGTGTAAAAATTTACTCAAAAAGCCTTTTATTGGGAATTCATTGTGCCTTTCTCGTATAAATTTAACACCTTTTTTTCTAGTAAAAATTTTCGATATAGCAGCTACCCAGCTGTCTGTTGAGCCATTTGATATGACCACATCTATATTTTCTTGCCATAAAATTTTACAAAGTATCGGCAAAGTTTTGTGAAAATTTTTTTTGTTCATCTCACATTCAATAACCTTAAAATTTTCTTCTCGAGCACGTTTTAAAATTTCAGAATTTGGGTTGCAAAATAATATTACATTGTGACCCAGCTCTTGCGCTGATTGCATTTCGTTTATCACTTTATTTTGTTGTCCGCCCCAGTTATAAAGCGTCTCTGTATAAAGTATATTCATTATTGTGATCCTAACTTTTCTTTTATCTTTTCTTTTATCTTTAGCATTTCGTCGCTAAAATCCATCAGCGTTTTTTCTACATTATACTTCGTGATACCTTCTTTGTCGCAAGGCACAAAGTCCCAGTCCTTTTGATATACGATATGCTTGCCCATACTTTGGATGCCATTTTGCGCTGTGTAGCCATTTTGCATCAAGCTATTATCCCAAGGTCCCCATTCAAAAGCATTGCTTGGGCCAAAAAGGGCGATCACTGGCACATCGTTTGCTGCGGCTATATGCATGATAGCAGTATCGACGCCGATAAAGAGGCTTGAGCGCTTTGAGAGGGCGATCGTTTGTTTTAGGCTTAGCTTACCACCTAAATTTATAGGCTCGCTTTTGCAAATTTTTAGCACGCTTGCAAGCTTATTTAGCTCATTTTCTTTGTTATCACTTGTTAGCACGACCTTTACATTTAGCTCGTTTTCGCAGTAGTCGATGAGCTCTGCCATGCTCTCGTCGTTTGCACATTTAAACATCCAGCGGCTTGTTAGATGCACATGCACAAAGCGTTTTGGTAAATTTAGATACTCCACACTCTCATCTGAAAAAACACTCACTTTTTTACTTACTGGCTCAAAGCCCAAAGCCCTTAGCGCGTTTAAATTTAGATCAACCGTATGAGAGAAATTTTCGTAGTATTTTGCCTTTACGCTTAAAAGCTTGTTTATCGCCTTGTGCTTGCCTAAAAAGCCAACTATTTTTTTTATCTTAGCGTACTTTGAGATGATGACGCCGCGGTCTCCAGTGGTCGTTTGCACCGCCATATCGTACTTCTCTTTTTTGATCGCTCTTATAAATTTTAGCTCGGTAATTAGCTTTTTAAAAAAGCCAGAATTTGCACCTTGCCTATCGTAAATGTGGATTTTATTTATATAAGGGTTGCCTTCTATCATCGCTTCTGTCCCTTTGTTTAGGGCAAAGTCGATAGTCGCATCTGGGTAGTAGTGGTGCAAATTTTCAATGAGCGGTGTTGTTAAAAGCACATCTCCGATGTTTCTAAATTTAATCACAAGTATTTTCATTTTATATATTTCCAAAATGTGTACTGGGCGTAAAGTCTAGCGATAATATAGCCCGTAAAGCCTTCTTTGAAGCCACCTTTTAGCACGTAAAGCTTAAAAAATGTCCAAGCCGGGCTTGTAAGCGCCTTTAGCAAATTTCTTTTTGCGCCCATGCTTGAGTAGCGATTTTGCTTGGCGATAAACTGCTCTATGCTCTCATACGCGTAGTGCAAGAAGTGATTTTTAAGCGCGCCAAGCCTTTGTGAGCCGTCATTTAAAACGACCTTTTCATGCACGGCTCTACCATCAAATTTGGCAAAATTTTTATTAAAAAGCCTCACCGTGTAGTCTGGATATAGCCCCATGTTTTTTATCGCTTTGCCAAAGAAAAAATTTAACCTAGCAACGTTATAAGCCATAAATTTAGGCTCTTTTAATGTGCTAATGATCTCATTTTTAAGCTCGTCTGTAATCACCTCGTCGCTATCAAGCACAAAGACCCACTCGTTTTTGGCTATATCCACGCCCTTTTGCTTTTGCGCGCCAAATCCAAGCCAAGCTTGCTCGTGAAATTTCACGTTGCTAAAGCCATCACAAATTTGCCTTGTGCTATCTTTTGAGCCGCTATCAACCACGATGATCTCATCAACAAATTTAGCGCTCTCTAGCACTTCTTTTAGGTACTTTTCGCTATTAAAAGTCAAAATGACAACGCTTAGCATTTGTACTCATTTTCGTAAAATCTCTTAAACCTTTGGTGAAACCAAAAGTACTCCTCAGGCCTTGCTCTAACCATCTCTTCGCACGCACTGCACTGCATCTGCGTCACTTTTTGCACAGCATCTTCTTTGTCAAACGTGCTTATATCTATTGGCTGCTCAAAGCAAATTTCGTTTAAATTTTCACCTTTTTGGTAGATAAATGCGTTTATGATAAGGGCATTTGTCTTTTGAGCTAGCACGCTTGCAGCTGGCGTGTGAAGCACATCTTTGCCAAAAAACTGCACCTTTATGCCATCTTTTGGTGCGGTGTTTTGATCGACTAAAATTCCTACTATTCGCCTAGCTTTCAGCGCTTTTAAGATATCTTTTGCGCCGCCATCTTTGTCGATTAGCTCCACATTAAACTGCGCTCTATTTGCCCTTAAAATTTTATCCATGACGCTGCTATCAAGCTTTCTGCCAAGCACCGAAGATGGCCCAAAATACGCCGCAACAGCTAGAGGAAATATCTCCCACTGCCCAAAATGTGCCGTTGTAACGATGATAGGCCTGCCAGATCTTATCGCATCAAGCAAAAAGTGCTCATTTTTAAAAACAACTTGCTCAAGTATCTTTTGCTTTGTCGTGTTTTGATTGAGAATGAAATTTATACCAAGATATTTTGCAAAGTTGTAGTAGCATTTTTTGGCGATTTCTAGCTTCTCTTCTTTGGTTTTTGTCTCACCAAATGCAAGGTCTAAATTTGTCATCACGACATGAAATCTCTTTTTTTTAAGCTTCATAAAGGCAAATGCTAAAAATTTAGCAAGCATATTTTGAAGGGAGCTAGGCAATATAAATATAAGAAATTTCAAAGTATAAAAGCCAGCTAGATAGAGCCTATCCATTTAGCAGCCTTTTTGCGAAATTCGCAACCGTTTCAGGGTAAATTTCTCTTATGCAAAAGTCATTTTTATCGATACTTCTAGCATCTATCTCCTTGCCCATATCAACAACAAGGTTTTTGTCCGTGACGTAGGCATTTCGGTGGCTTGGGCGGTTGCCAAAAAGCGTGATAGAAGGCCTATTTACAGCCCATGCAAGGTGCGTTAGACCGCTGTCGTTGCCTATTACCAGATCGCAGCTTGCGATAAAATCTATCATATCTTTTATGCTTAGTTTTTCAAGCAGTTTTGCTTTAGTGCCTGAAATGATCGCCTCAGCCCTTGTTTTTTCGCTCTCACTCCCGTAGCAAAGGTAAATTTCGCAACCATCAAGTAGTCTGATCACATCTTTAAATTTGTCATAAATTTTGCTCTCTTCGCTTGCAAAAGCAGCGATTAAAACGCGTTTTTTGCCACTTTCATTTTTAAATTTTTTGCAAATTTCAAAGCAGGGTGATTTTTTTAAAATTTCATCTCTGTCAAAGCTAAAATTTAGAGCGTATCCAACAAGACTTAGGTTTCTAACTATGATATTTTCGTTGTAGTCGATCTTAAATTTATGCCTATAAAGCCTGGCTGCGATCTTTTCTTTGACGCTCTCTCTGCTAAAGCCATAAATTTCTTTGCCAAGTAGTTTTGCGACTACGGCTGATTTGAAAAGTCCTTGTAGGTCGATGATCTTGTCAAATTTACCAAGCGTTTTTATGATCTTGTAGCTCTTTTTAAAGCTCTCTTTAAGCGGCAAAATGACTAGTTCGTCGATTAGGGGATGATCTTTTAAAAGGCTTGCAAAACGGGCATCAACTAGCCATGTGATGTGAGCATTTGGGCAGTGCTTTTTGATAAACTGAAGCACGATGGCTGCATGGACGATGTCCCCAAGTGCCGAAAGCTTTACGATGGCTATTTTTAGTTGATTTTTATCTTGCATTGGCTACTTTAAATATAAATTTTTGGTATGATTTTAAAAAAAAATGCTTAAAAAAGGGCTAAAATGGCGAAAAGTTACATCTGCGTCTTTGACTGCGAGACGATACCTGATGCAAATTTGATAAGAAAAATTTACGGCATTGACGGGAGCGACGAAGATGTGAGCGTGCAGGCGATGGCCTTGCAAAAAGAGGCTAGCGGGAGTGAGTTTTTGCCTGTGATGTTTCATAGAGTGGTCGCGATCTCTGCGGTGATGGCCGATGAATACGGCAAATTTTTAAAAGTCAGCACGATGGAGGGCAAGGACGAGCGCGAGATCATCGCTAAATTTTTAAAATTTATAAATGACTATAACCCAAGGCTTGTTAGCTTTAACGGCCGTGGTTTTGACCTGCCAATGCTTATGGTGCGTGCGATGCGCTACAACCTAAACGCAGCGGCATATTACGAGAGCGAGAACAAAGAGCTAAACAAAAACAAATGGGAAAATTATAGAGCCAGGTATTCGCCTAAATTTCACCTTGATCTGCTTGATTTTATAAGCGATTTTGGAAGCGTAAGAGGGCTAAAGCTTGATACGCTTTGCGCTAGCTTAAATTTACCAGGTAAATACGACGTGCACGGCGATCAGGTGCTTGAGCTTTACTACGCAGGCGAGCTTGATAAGATAAACGAATACTGCGAAAGCGACGTGCTTAACACCTACTGGCTATTTTTGAAATTTGAGCTTTTGCAGGCAAATATCTTGCAAGATGACTACATAAATCACCTAAACGTGATGAGCGAATTTCTAGCTAAAAACTGCGCTCACAGAGGATACAGCGAGGTTTTTTGCTCTGCGATAAGTGACGAGCTAGCAAGAATTTCTGGCAAGTTAGACTATGAGATAAAGGTAGATAAAGAGGCTTTGGAATTTAGCGAATTTGATGATGTAAGGCCGATTAGCAAAGAGGAGCTAAACCGCGATATGCTGGGCGGTTTGCTTAAAAAAGCAAGCGATCTAAAGCCAAAAGAGCCAAAGAGCAAGACACTTTTTGAAGAGAAAGTGCCTGAGATAAATTTAGACGACGAATAAGTCAAAATGAAAGGAAAAATATGAAAATTTTAGTAACTGGAACAGCTGGATTTATAGGATTTCACCTTGCAAATGCCCTTGTGGCGCGTGGGGATGAGGTCGTTGGATATGACGTGATAAATGACTATTACGACGTAAATTTAAAGCTTGCGCGCCTAAAAACGGCTGGCTTTGATGTGAGCGAGATAGAGTATGGCAAGCTCATCACCTCAAAAACGCATCCAAATTTAAAATTTATAAAAGCAGACCTCGCTGATGAAAAGACGATGAAAGAGCTTTTTGCTAAAGAGAAATTTGACGTAGTGGTAAATTTAGCCGCACAAGCTGGCGTTCGCTACTCGCTTATAAATCCAAAAGCCTACATCGACAGCAACATCACAGGCTTTATGAATATCCTCGAGTGCTGCCGTCACAATGAGATCAAAAATTTAGTCTATGCAAGCTCTAGCTCGGTTTATGGACTAAATGAAAACATGCCATTTTCTACGCACGAGGGGGTCAATCACCCTATAAGCCTCTACGCAGCGACCAAAAAGAGCAATGAGATGATGGCGCACACTTACAGCCACCTATTTAACGTGCCAACGACTGGACTTCGCTTTTTTACGGTTTATGGACCATGGGGACGCCCTGATATGGCGCTATTTTTGTTTGTTGATGCCGCGCTTAAAGATAAAACCATCGACGTCTTTAACTACGGCAAGATGAAGCGCGACTTTACCTACGTGGACGACATCGTAAAGGGCATCATTAAGTGCATCGACAACCCTGCTAAGCCAAATCCAGCTTGGGACGCAAAGCACCCAGACCCTGCCACCTCAAAAGCGCCGTTTAAGGTCTATAATATCGGCAACAACAGCCCAGTTGAGCTCATGGACTACATCAAAGCAGTTGAGATAAAGATCGGCCGCGAGATCAAGAAAAATTTTCTCCCACTTCAAGCAGGCGACGTGCCAGCGACCTTCGCGGACGTGAGCGACTTGGTGGCTGACTTTGACTACAAGCCAAATACAAAAGTAAATGACGGCGTGGCTAAATTTGTCGAGTGGTACAGCGAGTTTTATGGGATCAAAATTTAAATGAGACGTTGCGAGTGGGCCAATGGCGAGCTTGACATAGCCTACCACGATAATGAGTGGGGCAAGGTCATAAAAGATGATAGAAAATTTTTTGAGATGATAGTTTTGGAGGGCTTTCAAGCGGGACTTTCGTGGCATGGGGTACTTCAAAAAAGAGAGGCTATGAGAGCGGCGTTTGACGGCTTTGATCCTAAAAAGATCAAGCTCTATGGCGAGGCTGAGATAGCTAAATTTATGCAAAACGAAGGGCTTATACGCAATAGATTAAAACTAAAATCGCTTTCTGCAAACGCCCTTGCATTTTTATCGGTAACGCAAGAATTTGGTAGCTTTTATGATTATCTTTGGGGACATTTGCTAAGAAAATTTGATCCTAAATTTGACGGCAAACAGATCATCAATCACTACCAAAATATCAAGCAAGTGCCAGCTACTACGCCTATGTCTGACTTTGTGGCAAAGGAGCTAAAAAAGCGAGGGTTTAAGTTTCTAGGCTCTGTTAGCACCTATGCCTTTTTGCAAAGCGTGGGCGTGGTGGATGATCATATGGACTATTGTTTTTGTAAGTGCAAGGCTTGATTAGAATAATTTTTGCACTTTTGGTGCTTTTAAATTTTGCATTTTCTCTTGAACTGTTGCGCCTTAGCGAATTTAAAGATCAAAACGTCTCAGGCTGGCTAGCTAGCGAGAAGCTTGATGGTGTGCGTGCCTACTGGGACGGAGAGAATTTACTCTCAAGACAGGGCAAAAGGCTAAATGCACCGCAAAGTTTTACTAAAAATTTCCCAAAATTTGCACTTGATGGCGAGCTTTACGCAAAGGAGCTTAAATTTGAAGAAATTCAAGCGACCGTGATGGATAAGCTGCCAGATGAAAAGGCGTGGAGCAGGCTTAAATTTCACATTTTTGACGTGCCAGAGGCAAGTGGCGGCTTGCTTGATAGGCTTGAAGTTTTGGCTAAATTTCTAAAAAATGAGCCAAATGACAATTTAATCATCATAAAACAGATAAAAATGCGCGATAACGCTCAATTTTTAAAATTTACAAAGGACATTGTCGCAAAAGGCGGCGAGGGAGCAGTCGTGCGTGAGCCAAATGCGCCCTACGAGCGAAAACGAAGCAAAAATGCACTTAAATTTAAGAAATTTAAAGACGCTGAGTGCGAGGTTGTTTCTATAAATAAAGGCAGCGGCAAATACGCTAATCTTGCTGGCTCGCTCACTTGCAGGGCGCTTGGCGGCAAAGATAAAGAAGAAAAAGCTGGCGAGCCAAAAGAGGGCACTATCTTTAAAATAGGCTCAGGACTAAGCGACGAGCAGCGCACAAATCCCCCAAAGATAGGCTCTATCATCACATATAAATTTCAAAATTTAACCTCTAATGGCAAGCCAAGATTTCCTATATTTTTAAGGGTTAGAGAGGATTAAATTTCATCTATGGTCTCTTTTAACACCCTAAAAGAGCTAAGCTGCGCCTCCTCATCAAAAATGAAACTTTGAGCCATGATCTCATCGACTTCAAGCCTATTTTGAAACTCTAAAATTTGCTCTTTAACGCTTTGTTTTGAGCCTATGAAAGAGCACGCCATCATCTCTTCTGTGACGATTCTTTCTCTATTTTTAGCTCTATTTGCCTAAAGTCGATCGGCCCAAAATGTGGAGCTTTGATGCCTGTTTTGTAAGAGGCAGCAAAGACCTCGTCGTTATCTTTTTTTGGTGGTTGCAAATACTCTTTTTCGCCAGTGACCACGTTTAAGAAAAACTGCGTTTGCGTAGTTGCTAAACTCTTTGCTAGCTCGTCAGTTTGGGCTATTATCACATTTGCTCCTGCGATGACATAAGGTGTGGCAAGAAAGTGGGATGGCTTGAAATTCTGACGATAAATTTCTACCGCTTTTTCTAGCGCACGTGGTGCAAAGTGCGACGCAAAGGCGTAAGGCAGGCCAAACTCAGCCGCCACGTATGCGCTATATATGCTTGAGCCAAGTATGTAGATGGGCGGAAATTTTTCAATTTTTGGATAGGCTTTCACGGCTCTTTTGGCGTTAAAATAGTCCATTAGCTCGTTTATCTGCAGGTCAAACTCTATCTCTCTTGCGCCTCGTCTAAGCACTGCAGCTGTATCTTGGTCAGTCCCTGGAGCTCTGCCTAGCCCAAGATCGACGCGGTTAGGAAATATCGTCTCAATGGTGGCGTACTGCTCTGCGATAGAGTAGGGGCTGTGGTTTGGTAACATCACGCCGCCAGAGCCCACGCGCAGGCTCTTTGTGTGCTCTAAGATGTGCGCGATGATAAGCTGTGTGGCTGAGCTAGCTAAATTTCTCATATTGTGATGCTCAGCGATCCAGTAGCGCTTTATGCCGATATCTTCGGCAAAAATAGCTAGTCTAACGGCTGCATCTATGGCAGCTTTTGCGTCACCGCCTTGCTTTATCGGTAGTAAATTTAATATTGAGACTTCCATTTTTATCCTTTTTTGTAGATGAAGGATTATAAAGATTAAATTTAAAATAGATTGTAAGTCTATTTTAAATTTATAAAGGCAAAGATCTATTTTGCAGCTTTTAGGCAAATTTTAAAAACTAACCTTGCTTTACTTTTGCTTTACTCTATTTTTGATAAAATTACACACTTTTAATGAAAGGCTTAAACTTGAAAATTTTAGTAACAGGTGGAGCTGGATACATCGGCAGCCACGTAGTAAAAGCACTTTTAAAGCAAGGCAAAGATGAGATAACCATCATCGACAATCTCTGCAAGGGCTCACAAAAAGCACTTGAGGCACTCAAAAATATAGGAAATTTTAAATTTATAAATGCAAATTTAGAGGATGATCTAAGCGAAATTTTCGCAAATGGCAAATTTGATGCAATCATCCATTTTGCAGCATTTATCGAGGTTTTTGAGAGTATGAGCGAGCCGCTAAAATACTATCTAAACAACACCGCAAACGTCGCAAGAGTGCTAAGATACGCAAAAACTTACAACGTAAATAAATTTATATTTAGCTCAACTGCCGCAGTTTATGGCGAGCCAGACGTGGCGGAGGTTAGCGAAACAACACCTACAAACCCGATAAATCCATACGGCAGAAGCAAGCTCATGAGCGAGCAGATCATCAAAGACTACGCCGCATCAAATGAAAATTTCAAATTTGCGATTTTGCGCTACTTTAACGTAGCAGGTGCGGACGAGGAGGGGCTTATCGGTCAAAACTATCCAAACGCCACGCACCTTATCAAAGTAGCCGTGCAAACAGCACTTGGCAAGCGCGATAGCATGGGTATCTTTGGCGATGACTACGCGACAAAAGATGGCACATGCGTTAGAGACTACATCCACGTTAGCGACCTAGCGGACGCCCACATAAGCGCACTTGAATACATCAGTCAAAATGGCAGCGAAACCTTTAACGTGGGATATGGCAGGGGATTTAGCGTAAAAGAGGTCATCGAGACCGCAAAAAAAGTAAGTGGGGTAAATTTTAAGGTGTTAAATGCGCCAAGAAGGGACGGCGACCCAGCTATCCTCATCTCAAACGCAAGCAAACTACGCTCGCTAACAAGCTGGAAGCCAAAAAGAGACGATCTAGCGCTCATCATAAAAACCGCCCTTGAGTGGGAAAAGAGAATTTAGGGGAAAACATGAAAATAGCAGTAATCGGAACTGGATATGTTGGACTAGTAAGTGGTGCATGCTTTGCTAAAATGGGCAACAGCGTCATCTGCGTCGATGTCGATAGTAAAAAGATCGAGGCGCTAAAAAACGGCGTCGTGCCTATATATGAGCCAGGGCTTGCTGATATCGTGAGTGACTGCTACAAAAATGGCTCACTTAAATTTAGCACGCAGATAACCGAGGCGCTAGAGCATGCAGATGTGCTATTTATCGCAGTTGGCACGCCTATGGGCGCTGATGGGCAGGCTGATTTAAAATATGTCCTATCAGTTGCCAAATCAATCGGAGAAAATTTAAGCAAACCGCTAATAGTTGTCGATAAATCAACCGTTCCAGTAGGCACTGGAGTTAAGGTACATGAGGTGATCGAGGCTGAGCTTAAAAAGAGAAATGTAGATGTTAAATTTGAAGTCGTCTCAAACCCAGAGTTTTTAAAAGAGGGTGCGGCGGTTGAGGACTTTTTAAAGCCAGACCGCGTAGTTATCGGAGCTAGCAGCGAGTGGGGCTTTAGCGTGATGAGAGAGCTTTATGAACCATTTATGAAAAATCACGATAGGCTCATTTGCATGGATGTAAAATCAGCTGAGATGACAAAATACGCTGCAAATTCGATGCTGGCAACCAAAATAAGCTTTATAAACGAGATAGCAAATATCTGCGAACGTGTGGGCGCTGATGTAAATTTGGTAAGAAAGGGCATCGGTAGCGACTCAAGGATCGGATATAGCTTCATCTACCCAGGCTGCGGATATGGCGGTAGCTGCTTTCCAAAAGACGTCGAGGCGCTCATCTACACAGCTAGACAAAATGGCTTTGAGCCAGAGCTTTTAAACGCGGTCGAGTCAAGAAATAAGGCCCAAAAAAGAGTGCTATTTGATAAAATTTATAACTTCTTTGGCGGCGATCTAAAGGGCAAGACGATCGCACTTTGGGGGCTTGCGTTTAAACCAAATACCGATGATATGAGAGAGGCTAGCTCACTAACTTTGATAAAGCTTTTAGACGAGGCTGGCGCAAAAGTGGTCGCTTACGATCCAAAAGCGAGCGAAGAAGCTAAAAAATATATACCAAATTTAGATGTGAAATATGCTAAAAATAAGTATGACGCTCTTAATGGTGCCGATGCAATGGTGCTTGTAACCGAGTGGAGTGAGTTTAGATCGCCTGATTTTATGGAGATCAAAGAGAGGCTAAAAAATGCTGTCATATTTGACGGACGCAACCAGTATAACGCTAAAGCTTTAGCCGAGCATGGATTTAAGTATTTTCAGATAGGCGTCAAAGCGTGAAGCAAATTTTGTCTTTTCTTGTAGCTTGCTTGCTGCCTTTTTCGCTCTTAGCTAGCGAAGTGGCAGGTAAAAGTGAAGCAAAGACGCAAGAGCAGGTTTTTGAGCTGCCCATCTCAAAGATGCCGAATGATTATTTTAAATATGAAGTTGCATTTTTTAAAGAGGTGCAAACGGATTGCAAATTTGCTATGCTAGAGGGCGGACATTTAGATAAAAAAGAGGATAAAAGTGGGGTTTATTATAAATTTAGCGCAGAAGATGTGCCACTTAAACCTTGCAATGGCAAAAATAAAAAGAGGCAAATTTATTATGAATTTACTCAAATTTTGCCTGGCATTAGCCCCATTAAGATCGTAACCCCACAAAGCGTGGGCGCAGAGATAAGAATTTATGAACGTGTAGAAACAATAAAACCAAAAATTTTAAAAAGGAAAGAGAAATGAAAATAGCAGTAGTAGGACTTGGATATGTGGGACTTCCACTAGCAGCAGCTTTTAGTGAAAAGTACGAAGTAGTCGGCTTTGACGTAAATGCAAAACGTATAGAAGAGCTTAAAAGTGGCTATGATAGAACGCTTGAGCTTAGCAACGAGCAGATGAAAAAAGCGATCGATAATGGCATGAAATTTAGCCTAAATTTAGATGACATCAGAAGTTGCAACTTCTTCATCGTAACCGTCCCAACTCCGATAGATAAGAACAAACGCCCTGATCTAACTCCAGTGGTAAAAGCGACTGAGAGCGTGGCAAAAGTGCTTAAAAAAGGCGACATCGTTGTCTATGAAAGCACCGTTTATCCAGGCGTTACAGAAGAAATTTGCGTGCCACTTCTTGAAAAGAGTGGGCTTAAATTTAACAAAGACTTCTTCTGCGGCTACTCTCCAGAGCGCATAAACCCAGGCGATAAAGAGCACACTGTGACAAAGATCAAAAAGATCACAAGTGGCTCAACCCCAGAGATCGCTGAGAAGGTTGATGAAATTTACCGCTCTATCATCACAGCTGGCACTCACAAAGCTTCAAGCATCAAAGTAGCAGAGGCTGCAAAGGTCATCGAAAACACTCAGCGCGACATCAACATCGCCTTTATAAACGAGCTTGCGATGCTCTTTGAAAAGCTTCACATCAACACTATCGACGTGCTTGAGGCTGCAGGTACTAAGTGGAATTTCTTAAATTTCCGCCCAGGTCTAGTCGGTGGTCACTGCATCGGCGTAGATCCATACTACCTAACTCACAAAGCTCAAGAGGTAGGCTACAACCCTGAAATGATCCTAGCAGGTCGCCGTATCAACGATGATATGGGCAGATACGCAGCCGATCAAGTGATCAAACTCATGATAAGAAAAGGTGTGCTTATCAACAAAGCGCGTGTGCTTGTTCTTGGTATGACATTTAAAGAAAACTGCCCAGACATAAGAAATTCTCGCGTTATAGACGTAGTTGATGAGCTAAAAGACTTTGGCTGCAAGGTCGATGTGACTGACCCTTGGGCTGATAGCGCCGAGGTAAAACATGAGTACGGTTTTGATCTAGTAAAAGAGTATAACCTAGACGACTACGACTGCATCGTGATCGCCGTAGCTCACAATGAATTTAAAAAGCTCAACCTAAAAGGCCACTTGGTTTATGATATAAAAAATATCTACCCAGAGGCTGACGCTAGGCTGTAAGGAATTTAGTGCACAAAGTAAGCGTAAATTGTAAAATTTTACTTATCTTTCTGGCTGCTTATCTGTTTGGATTTGCAGCTAGGATGCTTTGGGTATTGTGGGCAAAGGATATGCCAGAGTTTTACTTTAATGGCGAATTTATGCTTACGACAAATGACGCATACTATTACGCAGAGGGCGCTAGAGATATGCTTGCTGGCTTTCATCAGCAAAATGACTTTAGCCCCTTTAATCACCCAATCTCAACCATAGTTTTTTATATTTGCACAATTTTACCTTTCAAGATCGAAAGCGTGATGTTTTATATGAGTGCGTTTTTGGCACCCCTTATCGCGCTTCCAGTTATCTTGATATCAAATGAGTTTAAAGCCCTAAAAGCTGGAGCTGTGGCTGCATTTATGAGCGTTATCTTGCCAGGCTATCTTGTAAGAACGTCACTTGGTTACTTTGATAGCGATATGCTAAATGTCACATTTGCGCTTTTCATCATCTATCTTTTGATCAGACTTTTAAATGCAAATGAACAAAAATTTATCGTTTTGCCGGGACTTTTTATATCGCTTTATCTTTGGTGGTATCAAAGCTCTTATGCTCTTATTTTGAGCATCATTTTTGTCTTTTTTGTCTACACGCTTGCTTTTATGCGAAACAAGATAGAAAACTACCAAGCGATATTTTTTATGTTTATAAGCATCGTTAGCTTCAATATTTTTTCAAAAGATCCACTCATCGCAAATAAAATTTTGATTTTAAATTTAGCGGGCATTGCTTCATTTTACGCCATTTTTTGCAAATATAAAAAACTACTTTCACCTAGAAATTTAAGCATTTTTCTAGCTATTATGCTAGCTATTTTTATCTATTTTGGTGGTTTTGATCTTATCATCTCAAAGATTGGCAGTTACGTTTTAAAAAGCAGCTCAGAGGTTGCAAATAAATTTCACTTTATAAGCGAATACACGCTAATTGACGAGGTAAAAAGCGCTAGCCCTTTATATTTTGTCTATTTCATGGCTGGAAACATCCTTATTTTGCTAGCTGCAGCAGTTGGGTATTTGGCGCTTTGCTTTAAATTTCGCCCATTTTTACTTAGCTTGCCACTGCTTGGACTTGGCGCTTTAGCGCTCTTTGGCGGAGTTAGATTTGCTATGTATGTAACGCCACTTGTTGCACTTGGTTTTGGGTATTTTTTACACTTTTTTTTAAATTTATTTGACCTTAGAAATTCTCTTAAAAATTTATCCTTTTTTATCTTTGCAGCTGCTGCGCTTGATCCAAATTTAGAGATCGCCTACTCTTATAGACCTCATACTTTGATCACGCACGATGAGGCAATGGCACTTGATCAGTTAAAAAAAGCTGCTAAGCGCGATGACTACGTGCTTTCGTGGTGGGATTATGGATATGCGGTAAGATACTTTGCTGATGTTAAGACACTAAATGATCCTGGCAGGCAAGGCGGCGAGAATAACTATTTTGTTAGCCTTGCTTTAAAAAAAGATGAGGCAACCTCAGCCAAGCTAGCTAGAGTAGTGAGCGAGTATAGCGACATCTCGTTTGAGAAAAAAAGTAGAGAGCTAGAAGAAATTTTAAAAGATCACAACACAAGCGACCTAAACCTCTTTTTAGGCCAGCTTGAAAGAGTAAATTTTACTCTGCCAGCGGCAAAAAAAGAGGTTTTTTACTATCTTGTGCCAGACATGATAGATATCGCACCAAATGTCTTTAGATATAGCTACATCGACGTTATGAGCGGTGAGAGGCCAAAAGAGGAGTTTTTTTACTACATTAGCCCTATAAATAGCGTTAGTGAAGCGGGCATAGACCTTGGAAATGGCTATATCTTGCCGCTAAAAGAGCCAAAATTTATCACTCAAAATGGCGAAAAAGTTGCGGTAAAGTCCTTTTATAAGATAAAAGGCTCTGGCAAAGAGCTACAAATAGACGAGAAAACTATCGACGAAAAGGCGAAAATTTCTGTTTTATTTTTAGAGGACTATGCACGCGTGGTTTTAGTTGATGAAAATGCCTTAAATTCAGCCCTTGTGCAGCTTTTTATATTTGAGCGAGCAGATGAGCGATACTTTGAGCCATTTATCATCTCAAGTGGCGTAAAAATTTACAGGTTAAAAGTCTAATGCTAATCAATCTAATAAGCTCAATCGTCGTTTTTGTCGTATCAATGGGCATAAATTTCTTTCTTACGCCATTTATCTTAAAAAGCCTTGGCAACGAGGCATTTGGCTTTGTGGGTCTTAGCAACGCCATCGTTAGCTATGCAGCGGTCGTAAGTGTAGCTATAAACTCGGTAAGTGGGCGCTTTGTCGCTCATGCGTGGCACAAAAAAGATCTAAGTCTTGCAAACACCTACTACTCATCAGTGCTTGTTGTAAATATCTTCTTTTGCGCCGTTGTCGTGGCTCTAAGCTCCATTTTCATACTAAATTTGCAAAGCTTTTTAAACGTCCCTGAAAATTTACTCTTTGATGTGAGAATGACCCTTGTTTTTTACTTTATAAATTTCTGCGTTGGGCTATTTAACGGCGTTTTGACGGTTTGTGCTTTTGTGACAAACAAGCTCTATCTACTCTCCATCAGAAACGCCATCTCAAGCGCGATTCTAGCAGCCCTCATCGTGGCGCTTTTTTTCTTTTTTAAGCCCTTTATCTCATACATCGCCATTTCAGCGCTAGTTGCTAGCCTTTTTGTCTTTTTTAGCACCATTTTTATGTCTGCTCGCATCACGCCAGAGCTAAAATTTAGCCTTAGTAAATTTGACTTTTCTAAGATCAAAGAGCTTCTAAGCTCTGGCATTTGGAATAGCTTTAATGCGCTAAATCGCATACTTTTAACAGGCATGGATCTTTTTATCTGCAACATTTTCGTAAATGCAAACGCCACTGGCCTTCTTTCAGTTGCTAAGGCCGCCCCTATCATACTTGAGAGCTTTGTAGCGCAGCTTAGCGGTATCTTTGCGCCAAAATTTGTCGAGCTTTACTCTAAAAATTTGATCACAGACCTCATAAAAGAGGCTAAATTTTCAATGAAGGTGATCGCCTTTGTGATGAGCGCTCCAGCCGCATTTTTCGTCGTTTTTGGGCTTGATTTTTACACGCTTTGGCTACCTTTTAAAAGCGCAGATGAGGTTAAATTTATCTACAATGTCTCGATGATCACGCTTGTGCCTATCGTATTTATAAGCTTTGTTTTTTCGCTTTTTAACCTTGATAGCGCGACAAACAAGCTTCGCCGCCCAGCCATTGCCAACACTATCCTTGGCGTTAGCACGATCATAGCGCAGATCGCACTGCTTAAATTTAGTGACTACGGCGTTTATGGTATCGTCATCGTCGCAGCCATTTTTTATAGCATAAGAATCCTCGGCTTTGACCTCATAAATGCCGCCTTAAATTTAGAGGTGAAGCTCACCACATTTTATGGGGTTTATTTTAAAAATTTAGCCGTTTTTGCGCTTTGCGTGCTTGCGATGTTTGCCTGCAAGGACTTTGTGAGCCTAAATAACTGGCTAAAATTTGCTATCTTTGCTGCGATATACGCCGGCGCAGCTTATGTTTTGGGATATTTTTTGTTTTTTAATGCCTTCGAGCGAGGCATAGTCTGGCGTAAAATTTTAAAAAAATTTAAAAGGTCTTAAATGAATGAAATTTATCTGATCTCTTTGGCTAAAGATACCAAAAGGCGCGAGCTTTTACAGCAGAAATTTGGCTCTTATGATAGCTTTAAGCTAATAGACGCAGTTGATGGCAGGGAGCTAAACGCGAGGGAGTACTATAAGATCATTTCGCCATCATTTAAAGCTTACGGCAAGGTTTTAAGCCCAGCAGAGGTTGGCTGTTCGCTCTCGCACGTAAAAGCCTACGAGGCATTTTTGGCAAGCGAGGCAAAATGTGCCCTCATCTTTGAAGACGACGTGATCGGAGATGATAATGCCATAAAAGAGGCATTTTTAGCAGCCAGCAAGATGCCTGAAAATAGCGTGCTGATATGTGGCATGCAAGATGGGCTGGATGGCAGGTTTAGCGCCTTTGGCAAAAAGGTGGATAGTAGCCTAAGTAAGCCACTTTGGCAGGTCTCAAAGCACTCATTTTCGAGCATTTATAGAGCAGGGGCTTATGTGCTAACTAAAAAAAGTGCTAAAAATTTGCTTGAAATTCATAAACGTGCGCTTTGCACGACCGATGTTTGGGACTATTTGCTTGGCGTTAATGATATGCAGATGTATTTTTGCGATCTTTTTGCGCACCCAACTGATCTTAGTGGCTCAAACATCGAGGGTGAGCGCCTTGAGAGAGGATACAGCGCAAATTTAAAGGCATACATAAAAACATTTAAATTTATACTTTTCTCACGACTTGAAAAGCTTCAAGGCTATGAGAGAATTTTTAAAAGGGGCTAAATGAGCGAGCCATTAATCAGCATCGTAACCGCGACTTATAAGCGTCCAGAGCTTTTAAAAAAGGCCATAAAAAGCGCTCTAGCTCAAAGCTATAAAAATTTAGAAATAGTTGTAACCGATGACGGCGATGACGAGAGTGCGAGTGAAATTTGCAAGAGTTTTAACGACGCAAGGATCAAATTTGTAAAAAACAGTGCTCACAAAAAGAGCCCAAATGGTAACAAAAATAACGGCTTTGACAACGTAACAGGCGAGTTTGTCTGCTTGCTAGATGATGACGATGAGCTTTTACCAGAGGCGATTGCCCAGTGCTATGAAATTTTAAAAAGTGGCGAGTATTCGTGCGTTTTTGCAGACGCGATCTGCGAAAAAGATGGCGTGATGACCGAGGTCGTGGCTGGCAGAAGCCCATATAGTAAGAGTGGGGCGATGAGCAAGGTTGATTATCATTGTGGACGGATAAATGGCGAGTATTTTAAGCTTTTTTCACGTGAATTTATAGACGGCTTTAGGTTTGATGAGAGCAGTTTTGGCGGCGAAAATGAGCTTTATATCCGTTTTTTTGAAAAAAATGTCTTCTATCTTAAAAAGCCACTTTACATCTACCGCATCGCAAGAAGTGACAGTGCGACACTAAATGCTGGCAAACACGCGCTAAATGTGGCAAACGCTTACATCAAAACAGCAAATTTACACTACGACATCGCTATAAAAAATGAGCCAAAATTTCTAGCTATGCAGTATAAAAATGCCGCTTACTACGCCAAAATAGCGGGCGAATATGGCCTTATGCTAAGGTGTATCTTTAAAAGCCTTAGCATTAAATTTAGTAAAGAGGCGTTTATTTTCTTACTGCTTAGCCCGTTTCCAAGTGGCATTTTACCAGCACTCTCAAGGCTTAGAGTGAAGATAAAACAAAGGTTTGGCGTATGAGGATATTATTTGTCACATCAACGCTTAGAAGTGGCGGTGCGGAGCGAGTTTGCGCGGTGATCGCATCAAGATTTAGCTTGGATCACGAGGTAAGCCTTGTTAAATTTGACAAAGACGAGCCATTTTACGAGCTAGCAAGCGGCGTGAAGCTCATAAATTTAGGCGTTGGGGCTGATGAGCTTGGCTTTGTTGGAAATTTAAAAAAGAGAGTTTCAAAGGTGCTTGCTTTAAGAGCGCTCATACGAGAGGGCAAATTTGACGCTGTGATATCCTTTTTAGACGCCGTAAATACCTTGGTTCTCTTTAGCTCAGCTGGACTAAAAACGCCTATAATCATAAGCGAGCACACAAACTATCTTGCGCCAAAAAGAGCCATTTTTAAGGTGCTAAGACGCCTTATCTACCCATTTGCAAACGCACTTAGCGTCTTAAGCGACGAGGATCTAGACTACTACTCTAAATTTTGCAAAAATGTGATGAAAATTTACAACCCACTCTTTGAAAAGGTGCGCAGTGAGAGCTTTGCTAAAGAAAATTTAATCATCTTTGTTGGCAGGCTAAATAAGATAAAAAACTGCGAAATGTTTGTAAGAGTGGCTGCAAGCTTAAAACAAAGCGGCTATAAATTCGCTGTCGCTGGAGATGGCGGCGAGAGAGCAAATTTAGAAAATTTAGCTAAAAGTTTGGGCGCTGATGTAGAGTTTTTAGGCAATGTAAGCGACATCGCCTCGCTCTATAAAAGGGCAAAGGTGCTACTCTCTTGTTCAAATTTCGAGGGTCTTGGAAACACCTTGATAGAGGCGATAAACTACGACTGCGTGCGGGTTGCGACAAGAACTAGCGGGGCAAAAGAGCTTATAAAAGATGGTTTTGATGGCTTACTTTGTGAGATAAATGACGCTGATCAGATGAGTAAAAAGCTTGCAAATTTGCTGCAAGATGAGGCAAAAATGGGCGAATTTGCTAAAAACGCAAGAGCTAGGCTTGATGAGTTTAGTGTGGAGCAAATTTATAAAAAATGGCTGGAGCTTTTAAAGCTTGGAGGTGTGAAGTGAAAATTCTTTTTGTCATCGCTGCGCTTAGAAATGGTGGGGCTGAACGCGTGCTAAACGTGCTTGCAAATGAGCTTTGCAGGGACAATGAGATCACTATCGCTTTGCTTGAAGAGGACCTTGGGCTTTATAAATTTAGTGAAAAGATAAATATCATAAACCTTAGCGTCACTGGCTCAGGGCTTGCTTTAAAATTTAAGAAAATCCTCGCTCTTAGAGCGCTTTTTAAAGAGCAAAGGGCTGATCTGATAATGAGCTTTATCGACTGGACAAATGTCGCTTGCGTGCTGGCAAATGCTGGGCTAAAGAGCAAACTAATAGCAACTGAGCACCACGAGCACAGCTACCTAAAAAGCAAAATCGCAAGCGCTATGCGTGATATTAGCTACCGCTTTGTAGATGGCTTAAGTGTGCTAAGCAAAAGCGACTACGACTACTATAAATTTGCCAAAAACCGCGAGGTCATCCACAACCCACTTTTTATCGGCGTGCCTGAAATTTGCGAGAAGCAAAACGTCATCTTAAGCGTGGCAAGGCTGGAGGCGGTAAAGGGGTATGATATCTATTTTGAGGCGCTTAGCAAGGTGGATAAGAGCTTGCTTGATGGCTGGGAGATAAAGATCGCAGGCAGTGGCAGGCAGGAGGCCGAGCTAAAGCAAATGGCGTCAAATTTAGGGCTTAACGTCAAATTTTTAGGTCACATGAGCGATGTTAGCAAGCTTTATAGCGAGGCAAAAATTTTTACTCTTAGCTCACGAAGCGAGGGGCTTTCAAATGTGCTAATAGAATCAGGCGCTTTTAACTGCGCTAGGCTAAGTAGCGATACCGTGGGCGCAAGAGAGCTTATAAATGACGGTATAGACGGGCTTATCTTTAAAAATGGCGATGCAAATGATCTAAAAAATAAGCTTGAAATGCTTTTAAAAGATGAAAATTTAAGGCAAAAACTAGCAAAAAACGCCAGCGAAAGTGCAAATTTATTTAGCAAAGAAAATATCATCAAGCAGTGGCGAGAATTTATAAAAAAGGTTGTTAGCAAGTGAAAAAATTAGCCGTTTTTTTATACTCGATGGGACCTGGCGGGGCTGAGCGAAATGTGGCAAATTTACTGCCATTTTTGGTAAAACGTTATGAAGTTCATCTCATCTTAATGAGCAAGGTCATCGCTTACGAGATCCCAAGCGAGGTGCAGATCCACTTTATAGAAAATAGCGATCCTTACGAGAGTGGGCTAAAGAAGCTTGCAAGGCTCTTTTTAGCGATGCCAATGCTTGCCTTTAAATATAAAAATCTTTGTCAAAGCTTAAACATCGACACGCAGTTTGTGCTGATGAACCGCCCTTGCTATATCGCTGGGGTTGCTAGGATTTTAGGGCTAAAGGCTAGGCTGGTTATCAGCGAGCGAAGCTGTCCGTCGATCTTATATAAAAACGATCTAAGCGGGCGAGTTAATAAATTTTTACTCACTCATCTTTATAAAAAAGCTGATCTAATCCTCGCAAATGCAGCTGGCAACAAAGAGGATCTGGTGCGAAATTTTGGCATGAGCGAAGCAAAAACAAAGGTGCTTTATAACGCCCTTGATCTAAAAACTATAAATTTGCTAAAAGATGAGCCGCTTGAGGATGATTTTAAGCCATTTTTCATAAACATAGGCCGCCTTGATAGCGGTAAAAATCAAGCTATGCTAATAAAAATAATAGCTTCAATTAACGACCCTCGCGCCACGCTTGGCATCCTTGGCAAAGGGCCTTTAAAGGATGAGCTGCAAAATTTGATAGACAAATTTGGCGTGGGCGAGCGAGTAAAGCTTCTTGGCACTGATAAAAATCCTTTTAGGCATATAAAAAACGCCTCCTGCTTGCTTTGCGCTTCGCGTTTTGAGGGCTTTTCAAATGTGCTTTTGGAGGCACTAGCGTGCGAAAAAACTATCATCTCAACCGAGCACAAGAGTGGCGCAAAGGAGCTTTTGGGCGATAGCGAGTTTGGCATCTTAGTGCCTGTTGATGATGAAAATGCGATGAAAGAGGCGATGATAAAAGTGCTTAATGAGCGTGAAATAAGGCAAAATTTTGAAAATGTTGCGTATAATCGGGCTAAATCTTTTGATAGTGAAAACATAGCGAGCAAGCTTATAAATTTTTTGGAAAATCCTAATGAATAGAAAATTATTTTTTAAAAATTACTCTTTATACCTTATGATATTTGCCGCAGTCATCTTTGGCATGGTTTGCAGGCTTTACTGGGTCTTTTGGGCGAGTGAGTATCCAGTCTTTTTCTGGAACAACGAGCTGATGATCAGCACAAACGACGGCTACGCATTTGCCGAGGGTGCAAGGGATATGCTAGCTGGCTTTCACCAAGAAAACGACCTTAGCTACTACGGCTATCCGCTTTCGACACTTACTTACTGGATCGTGAAATTTCTAGGCGTCAAGCTTGAGGCGGCGATGATTTATATGAGTGTATTTTTCTCGTCGCTTGTGGCTGTGCCTGTTATCTTGATCGCAAATGAATACAAAGTAAAAATGGCTGGCTTCATCGCTGCACTTCTTGCAGTGATCGCAAATAGCTACTACAACCGCACGATGGCTGGTTACTACGACACCGACATGCTCATCATCCCGCTTAGCGTCTTTGTCGTTTGGGGACTTGTTAGAGTGCTTGAGAAAAAGGACGCAAAGAGCCTGATAATAGCACCTTTAAGCGTGCTTATTTATATGTGGTGGTATATGAGCGCCTTTTCGCTTATTAGCATTTTAACTGGGCTATTTTTGTTTTACACGCTCATTTTTGATAGGAAAAATCCACTTTTTTACCTTGAAATTTCGCTGCTTTTACTTGCTATCTCAAACCTTGATCTAACTCTTAAATTCATCGTTGTCATCGTTATTTACGCACTTTGCCTACTTAAAAAAGATGTGATAAATTTAAAATTTGCTCTTGGCATTTTGGCAATTATCTTTGTCATTTTTGTCATCCGTGGCGGGCTAAATCCGATAATCTTTCAACTTAAATTTTACGTCTTTAGGGATGCGCCTGAAGTTGGCGGCATGAGCTTTCACTTTTTTAATGTCAATCAAACTATCCAAGAGTCAAGCGTCGTTGATTTTACGCTATTTTGCGAGAGGATCAGCGCAAATGTCATCACATTTTTGATCTCGCTTGCTGGCGTCGCTCTTTTTTGCTACAAGCACCGCTCATTTGCCGTCTCGCTTGGCATGCTCGCACTTGGCTTTTTAGCCTTTAAAAGCGGCCTTAGATTTACCATTTATGCTGTACCTATCATGGCGCTTGGCTTTGGTTACTTAGTAGAGTTTGTGCTTGCAAATTCAAAGCTAAAAGGAGCCGTGCTAAATCTCATAAGAGCCTTCATAGCAGCTCTTGTGCTTGCTCCAGCGCTCATTCACATCTATGGTTACAAGGCTGAGCCAGTCTTTGTAAATAAAGAGGTTGAAATTTTAAATAAGCTAAAAGGTATCGCAGGACGCGAGGACTACGTGGTTGCGTGGTGGGACTATGGATATCCGATTAGATATTACAGCGATGTTAAGACGCTAATTGACGGCGGAAAGCACCTTGGGCGTGAAAATTTTGCCGTGAGCTTTGCGCTTGGAAGCGACGAGATGAGCTCGGCAAATATGGCAAGGCTTGATGTTGAGTATACGGAGCGAAATTTCAAAGAGCACTTTAATGGCAACCTGGCTCAAATTTTAAAAGATAGAAATTTAAGTGTTGATCAGTTTTTTAGCGAGATAAAAGAGGCAAATTTTAGCCTACCAGCAAAGAGCAGAGAGATATATTATTACCTGCCAGATAGGATGCTTAGCATCTTTCCGACCATTTTGCAGTTTAGCAAGATCGATCTAAAAAGTGGTAAAAATTTAAACAACGGACTTTTCATCACCACAAGAGCGATCTCGCAAAGCGAAAAGGGCATTAGGCTAAGTGGTGGATTTACTCTAACAAGTGATGTCACAAATTTGATCTATGATGGCAATGTCTTACCACTAAGATCTTTCATAGAGACCGACTACAACGAGGCTGGCAAGCTAAATGTCAAAGAGTATAAAAATAATGAAAGCTCAAACATTTCTGTCATTTTTATGAGGGATTATGGTAGATTTATCATCCTTGATGAGAGCATTTTAAATAGCGCCTACATCCAGCTTTTCGTGCTTGAAAGATACGATCCTAAGGTCTTTGAGCCAGTCATACTTGATGGGGCAGCAAAAGTTTATAGGCTAAAGAGGTAGAGATGGCAAGGATAGGATTTTTAAGCCACGCTGATATGAGCATACACTTTTTTAGACGCCCTATCATGCAGGCTTTAAAAGATATGGGGCATGAAGTTTTTGCTATCGCTCCAAAAGGAAATTTTACTAATGAGCTTGCTAAAAGCTTTCACACCGTCACCTACGAGCTTGATAAGGCGAGCCTAAATCCGCTAACCGTGATAAATAACTCAAAAAAACTATCTCAAATTTTAGGCGAGCTAAATTTAGACCTGCTTCAAACTGGCGCTCACAAGTCAAATGTCTTTGGCACATTTGCCGCTAAAAACGCTGGCATAAAGCACGTGATAAATTTGGTTGAAGGCCTTGGTAGCTTTTATATCGATGATGATCTTAAGACAAAGGCTGTGCGTTTTGTCATGGAGAGCCTTTATAAGCTCTCTTTTGCAAAGGCTGATGCTTGCATCTTCGTAAATGACGCAGATCCAGACTATCTGATCTCTAAAAATTTGATAGATAAAAGCAAGGTGTACCGCATAAAAAGTGTCGGCGTCGATACTGCTAAATTTGACCCAGCTATCACGCAGGCAGCGGACTTGGGTGAAAAAAAGGTCATTTTAATGATCGCCAGAGCCATGTGGCACAAGGGCGTTCGTGAATTTTATGAGGCAGCAGAAATTTTAAATGGCTATAAAAACTGCGAATTTGTCTTTGTGGGCGAGGGCTTTTCTGGTAATAAATCAACCGCAGACGAGAGCTTTTTAAAAGGTGGCAAAGTGCGATATCTTGGCGCTAGAAACGACATACCACAGCTTTTAAAGGCTTCTTATTTACTTGCTTTGCCAAGCTACAAAGAGGGCTTTCCAAGAACGGTTTTAGAGGCGATGAGCATGGCTAAAGCAGTCGTTGCAAGCGACGTGACAGGCTGTAATGAAGCTGTAAAAGATGGCTACAACGGGCTTTTATGTAAGGTAAAAGACGCAAGCGATCTTGCTAGTAAGATAAAAATTTTGCTTGATGACGAAGCGCTTTGTGCTAAGCTTGGAGCAAATGGCAGAGACTGGGCAGTTAGTGAGTTTGACGAGAAGCAAATCGCAAAAAGATATATAGAAATTTATAGGAAATTTATAGATGTATAGAAATTTTTTAAAGAGGGTGATTGATATTTTGGGAGCTTTGTTTTTGCTCATCTTAACATCGCCTATCATCATAGCAACGGCGATCTTTATCTATTTTAAGGTAAGCCGCGACGTCATTTTTACGCAGGCAAGACCAGGGCTAAATGAGAAAATTTTTAAAATTTATAAATTTAAGACGATGAGCGACGAGCGTGACGCAAATGGCGAGCTCTTGCCAGATGAGCAGCGTCTTGGCAAATTTGGCAAACTTATCCGCTCTCTTAGCCTCGATGAGCTACCACAGCTATTTAACGTGCTAAAAGGCGATATGAGTTTTATCGGACCAAGGCCGCTTTTGGTCGAGTATCTACCCATCTATAACGAAACGCAAAAGCACCGCCACGACGTGCGCCCTGGTATCACGGGTCTAGCGCAGGTAAATGGCAGAAACGCCATAAGCTGGGAGAAAAAATTTGAATACGATGTCTATTACGCTAAAAATTTAAGCTTTATGCTTGATGTAAAGATCGCTTTGCAGACCATCGAAAAGGTGCTAAAACGAAGTGGTGTCAGCAAAGAGGGGCAGGCGACTACGGAGAAATTTAATGGCAAAAACTAAGAAAATTTACATCTACGGAGCGAGTGGGCATGGTCTTGTGATCGCTGACATTGCTAGAGATAACGGCTATGATGAGATAGCTTTTTTAGACGATGCTAGCGAGCGTAAATTTAACCCAGAGCTTGAAAAAGCTGACATCATAATAGCCATAGGTGATAATAAAACAAGGCAAAAGATCAGCCAAAAAGTAGAGGCCGCTGGCTTTGAGATAGTAAATTTGATCCATAAAAGTGCGGTTGTGAGCAAAAGTGCCGTGATAGAAAAAGGCGTAGTCGTCATGCCAAATGCCGTGATAAACGCAAAAGCTTGCATAAAAGAGGGCGCTATCATAAACTCTGGCGCAGTGATAGAGCATGAGTGCGTGATAGGCAAATTTGCTCACATCAGCCCAAATGCAGCCCTTGCTGGAAATGTGAGCGTGGGCGAATTTACGCACGTTGGCATTGGCTCAAGTGTCATTCAAGGCATAAGCATCGGTAAAAACTGCATTATCGGCGCTGGAAGCGTGGTCATTAGAGATATAAAAGATGGCGTAAAGGCGTATGGCGTGCCTGCATGCGAGCGTGCTAAGATATAAATTTAAAAATAAGTGCTAAAATCGCCAAAAAATCACGAAAGGTATGAAAATGGATAGGGTTTTTTTATCTCCACCAAATATGAGTGGAAAAGAGCAGGAATATATAAAAAAAGTTTTTGAAAGCAACTACATAGCACCACTTGGTGAGTATGTCAATAAATTTGAAGATAGCATAAAAGCTTATACTGGCGCTAAGGATGCGCTTGCACTATGCGCTGGAACTGCGGCACTTCACCTAGCACTTCGAGTCCTTGGCGTAAAAGAGGGCGATCTTGTGCTAGCTTCTAGCTTTACTTTCATGGCTTCAGTCTCGCCGATACTTTATGAAAAGGCGACTCCGGTCTTTATAGATAGCGACGAGAGCTGGAATTTAAGCCCAGAGCTACTTAAAAAAGCGATATCAAATTTACCTAAAAAGCCAAAAGCATTAGTCGTCACTCATCTTTACGGACAAGCTTCAAAGATGAAAGAAATTTGCGAAATTTGCCAAAACGAGGGCATCGCCTTGGTTGAAGATGCAGCTGAAGCGCTTGGTGGATTTTACGGCGGCAAGGCACTTGGCACATTTGGCGTGATGGGTGGATATAGCTTTAATGGCAACAAGATCATCACCACTTCAGGTGGTGGCATGCTAGTTGGAGATAGCGAATTTGTAGAAAAAGCTAGATTTTACAGCACGCAAGCAAGAGAGCCTTTGCTTCACTATGAACACAAGGACTACGGCTATAACTACCGCTTAAGCAACGTTCTAGGCGCTATTGGCGTGGCTCAGATGGAAGTTTTAGAAAAAAGAGTCGAGCAAAAGAGAAAAGTTTTTGAAATTTATGAAAAAGAGCTTGGCGATATTTTAGAATTTATGCCAGAGCTACCAAATTCTCGTGGAAACAGATGGCTCACAACTGGCGTTTTTGCTAAAAAAGATGCACATTTAAAGGTTATAAAAGCACTAGCTGATGCAAACATCGAGAGCCGCCCACTTTGGAAGCCTATGCACTTGCAGCCTGTCTTTAAAGGTGCGTTAAGCTTTGTCGATGGATATAGCCAAGATCTATTTTCAAGAGGAATTTGCTTGCCAAGCGGCAGCGATATGAGCGGGCAGACACAAGAAAGAGTGATAAAAATAGTCAAGGAAAATGCGTAAATGTTTCATGCAACGAAGTTAAAAAGGCTCGTATTTTTCCTTCTTGGTGATGTTTTTATATTTGTTTTTTCGATATATGCGGCATATCTTTTAAGATTTAACGCCGACATCCCAGATATCTACGTGCAAGGGCTTTTTGTAACGGCTGGATTTTTGATCGTATTTAAGCTCTTTTTTATGTGGATGTTTAAAATTTACAAGGTGCCGTGGAGATTTTTTGGCTTAAATGAAGCTCGTAAAATTTTCCTAGCTCATGTTTGTGCGGCGATCTTATTTACGATCGTATTTTTCATCATACAAGATTTTTTAAATCCTTACCCAAGAAGCGTCATATTTATCGACCTTCTCATCTCATGCCTACTTATCGGGCTTTTGAGAATTTCAAAGCGTATGGTGCTTGACTTTTCAAATAGACCTCACAAAGGCGAGCCTTGTATCGTTATAGGCGCGACCTCAAAGGCGCTTCACGTCTTACGTGGCTTAAAGCAGGGATATCTTGACTACTACGCAGTTGGCGTGGTAGATGGCAGAAGCGATCTTGTTGGCACATATTGTGATGGATTTTTAGTTCAAGATAAAAAAGATATACCAAGCCTTATAAAAGACTACGACGCAAAGACTGCTATCATCGCACTAGCACTTGATCAAGACGAGCTTCAAGCTTTAGTTGATGAGCTAACTGGATATGGCATAAGAGATATGAAGCTCTTTTCGCTTATCGAAAATGAGCCGATCAAAGATATCTCGATCGAAGATTTGCTTGCTAGAAAGCCAAAAGACCTTAATCCAGAAGCCATTTCAAATTTCTTAAAAGATAAAAAAGTGCTTGTCACTGGAGCTGGCGGTAGTATAGGAAGCGAAATTTGTAAGCAGTGCTTGAAATATGGCGTAAGTGAGCTTATAATGGTCGAGCACAGCGAGTTTAACCTTTATAAAATAGGCGAAGATACAAGAGATAAAAGAACTGTTAGCAAGCTTGTAAATATCACAAATTTAAAAGACTTTGAAGAGGTTTTTGAAGAATTTAGACCAGAGATCGTCATCCACGCTGCAGCCTACAAACACGTGCCACTTTGCGAGCTAAATCCTCGCTCAGCAGTTGAAAACAACATCCTTGGCACAAAAAATGCAGTCGATCTTTCTAAAAAATATGGTGCTAAGAAATTTGTCATGATCTCTTCAGACAAGGCAGTGCGCCCAACAAACATAATGGGTACAACTAAGCGTGTTTGCGAGCTTTACGCACTAAATTCAAACGAAGCAGGTGTGTGCGAGATAGTTTGTGTGCGCTTTGGTAATGTCCTTGGCTCAAGTGGCTCAGTCATACCTAAATTTAAGGCGCAGATCGCTGCAAATAAGCCTTTAAGCGTCACTCACCCAGAGATCACAAGGTACTTTATGCTGACATCTGAAGCGTGCCAGCTGGTCCTTCAAGCAGCCTCTATCGCAAAAGGTGGAGAGCTTTTCGTGCTTGATATGGGCGAGCCTGTTAAGATCGTCGATCTTGCTAAAAAGATGCTTCTGCTTTCAAACAAAGAGCATCTTGGTATCGAATTTGTAGGACTTAGACCTGGCGAGAAGCTTTATGAGGAGCTACTTATCAACAAAGACGACGTTCAAACTAAGTATGAGTCGATCTTTGTGACACACTCACAGCCTTATGATCTGACCCTTTTAAATTCACAGATAAATGGGCTTTTGCAGCTTGAAGATGACGAGGTGGCACCTGCTCTTAAGGTGATTGTGCCAGAATTTAATCATGCATTAAATTTAAAAGGCTAGTTTTGGTTATAAAAGATATTAAGAGATTTAGTGACACGAGATACAAGGCAAGGGCGTATATCTGCTATTTATTTAGCAGAAATTTGCCAAACAGACTGCCTGGAGTGTGCTTGGAAAACATAAAAGCTGGCTTTGATAAGATCAGCCACGAGATAGAAAATTTTGATGCACTATACATCTTAGATGAAAATGGCATACAGATCGAAGACTCGATCAGCCTAAATGAAAAGTATAAAATCCCAAAAGGCGAAAACCGCGCAAATAAAGCCTACTACTACACCGCTGTGCGCGAGAAAAGGTGTGTTTTAAGCGATCCATATCCATCAAGTCTAAATGGAGGTTTATGCGTCACAGCAAGCGTGCCTATCTATAATGAAAAAAATGAGCTTAAATTTATCGCTTGCATTGACATAAGCCTAGAAAATATCCTAAATATGGTCGATAGCGGCTTTGTAGAGGAGCATTTTGGTAGATTTTTAAAGACAGTCTATGCGCTCTTTTGTGCATCGCTTTTTATGATCTGCGCATTTTTATTTTGGCATGGCGTAAAGAGCTTTATCTCAAAGAGTATCGAGCATATAAATGTCGAAGAAATTTTTGAATCAACCATCATTTTAACGCTGGCTCTTGCCATTTTTGACCTTGTTAAGACGATATTTGAAGAAGAGGTTTTAGGCAAAAATCACGAAGAAAATAGCGTTATTTATAAGACAATGGTTAGATTTATCGGCTCTATCATCATCGCACTTGCGATCGAGGCGCTCATGCTAGTCTTTAAATTTGCTATCACTGCACCTGAAAATATCATAAATGCTATCTATCTAATAGGCGGTGTAGCGATGCTGATGGCGGCACTTAGTTTTTATCTCTTTAGTGTAAAAAGACAAGAGAACAGATGATCGCTATTATTGATTATGGTGCTGGAAACATCAAAAGCGTGATAAATGCTTTTAAATTTCTTGGACATGAGTGCGTTTTGCTAAGTGAGCCCAAGAGCCTAAAAGAGCACTCTCACATCGTTTTACCAGGTGTTGGGGCATTTGGCGAGGCGATGAAGAAGCTCAAATTTAATGGCATGGATGAAGCGATAAAAGAGGCTGTAAAAAATGGAAAAGCCTTTATAGGAATTTGCCTTGGTATGCAGCTTTTATTTGAAAAAAGCTTTGAATTTGGCGAGCATGAAGGGCTTTCTCTTTTGCCAGGAGAGGTTGTTAAATTTGATGAAGCTAAATTTGATAAACCACTAAAGATCCCACACGTTGGCTGGAACACACTCGAGTTTAAACAAAACAGCCCTTTAAGATTAGGATTAAAAGAGCTTGAGTATTTATACTTTGTGCATAGCTACCACGTGGTTTGTGATGATAAATTTGCGCTTGCAAAGACAACTTATGGATATGAATTTACAAGCGCGGTGCAGCACGAAAATCTCTTTGGTTTTCAACCTCATCCAGAAAAAAGTCATGAGGTTGGGCTTAAAATTTTAGAAAATTTTGCGAGGTTGTGATGGAAATTTTCCCAGCGATAGATCTAAAAGAGGGGCAAGCAGTTAGGCTTAGCAAAGGGCTAATGCAAAGCGCTAAAATTTATAGCAACGAGCCAAGTGAGCTTGCAAAGAGATTTGAAGATTACGGCGCAAAATGGCTGCATGTGGTCGATCTTGACGGAGCATTTGCAGGAGAAGCTATAAATTTTAAGACGATCGAAAAGATAGTAAAAGCTACAAATTTAAAGGTGCAAGTTGGTGGCGGCATAAGGGATGAAGAGCGTATAAAGCGCTACTTGGACCTTGGAGTTAGCAGGGTGATCCTTGGCTCGGTTGCCCTTCGTGATCCAGAATTTACAGCAAAAATGGCTGGAATTTACAGGGTCGTAGTTGGCATAGATGCCAAAGATGGCTATGTGGCGGTGCAAGGCTGGGGTGAGGTTTCAAGCATAAAAGCAGTCGATCTTGCAAAAAAATTTGCAGATGTGGGTGTAGAAGCTGTGATTTGCACCGATATTAACAAAGATGGAATGCTTGGCGGAGTTAATGTTGATTTTAGCTTGCAAATAGCTAGAAGCAGCAAGCTTGAGACCATAGCAAGTGGCGGTGTGAGCGATATAAACGACATTTTGGCACTTAAAGAGACAAAAGAGATAGCTGGCGTGATCGTTGGTAAAGCTTACTATGAGGGACGACTTGATTTAAAAGAAGCTTTCAAACAAGTTGGCTAGCGTTAAAGCTTTTATAAATTTTAATTAGCTAGAATAGGGCAATTTTTACTAAAAGGATATTATGTGAAGATTTTGGTTGTAGATGACAGCTCAACAATGAGAAGGATCATAAAAAATACTTTGCAAAGGTTAGGACATCAAGAAATTCTCGAGGCTGAGCACGGGCTTGAAGCTTGGAATATCTTGACACAAAATGAGGGTATTGAGGTTCTTATTACTGACTGGAACATGCCTGAGATGAATGGTCTTGAGCTTGTTAAAAAGGTAAGAGCTGAGCAAAAATATGTTGATATGCCTATCATAATGGTAACAACAGAGGGCGGAAAAGCCGAGGTTATAACAGCTTTAAAAGCAGGTGTTAATAACTACATCGTTAAACCTTTTACGCCACAAGTCTTAAAAGAGAAGCTTGAAGACGTTCTTGGTTAATGAAAGATAATTTTTACGAATTAAGCATCAAAACATCAAATTTTTATGATGAAATTTTAGAGTTAGTTTTTTCTTTTGGGGTCACCTGTGTAGAAGAGCTAGACCATGAGATCATCATCAGGGAAGAATATGATCTAAAAGATATAGCTTGGGGTGTCGAAGAGTATGCAAAAGGGCTCTCTAACGTTCGTAAAATTTCAAATGATTTAAAAATTTCTCTTAATTTAAAAGAAAATAAAGACTGGCTAGGCGAATATAAAAAGGCAGTTAAGCCTATTTTGGTTGATAAAATTTATATTAGACCTAGCTGGGAAGAGCCACTTAATGGCGTAACAAATATCATAATCGACCCAGCTCTAGCCTTTGGCTCAGGGCACCATGAAAGCACAAATTCTTGCTTGCAACTTTTACAAAAATATGCAAAAAGTGGTGATAGCGCTTTAGATGTGGGATGCGGAAGCGGGATATTAAGCATAGCTTTAGCAAAGCTTGGCTGCAAGGTCGATGCCTGCGATACAGACGAGCAGGCCACGCAAAGCTCGCTAAGTAACGCACAGCTAAATGAGGTTAAATTTAATAAAATTTGGACAGGTTCTATTGCAAATTTAGAGCAAAAATATGATATCGTCGTAGCAAATATCATTGCTGATGTCATTTTTATGCTCTCAAATGACTTGAAAAAATCGCTTAAAAAAGGCGGCTATTTAGTATTGTCAGGAATTTTGAACAAATACGAAGATAGGATTAAAGATACGTTTAAGGATTTGGAGCTAGTTGAGATAAAACAGGCTAATGATTGGGTTAGCTTTGTTTATAAGGAAATGGATGAATAATCAAAATAATAACCAAAATAATGGCGATAATAACGGATTTTTTAACAAAAATCCCATCTTTATCTTTGCTATTTTTGCAATAGTTATAGTTCTAGCTTTTAGAAGCTTTAGTGGCGACGGACTAGGCGGTACTTTTGGGCTTGGCAGCAACGCTCAAAGCAAGATGATAGCTTATTCTGAGTTTAAAGATATGCTAAAAAATAAGCAACTAAATGAGGTTGCGATATCTGAAACTACGATAAAAGGCGTTGGTAATGACAAAACCATCTACCTCGCAAAGCGCATAAATGATCCAACGCTTATTGGCATACTTGAGCAAAACGGCATAACTTACAGCGTTTATAGCGAAAATAACTGGTTTGGAGATCTTATATTTTCATGGATCATACCGGTGTTTATATTTTTTGCTATTTGGATGTTTATCGCTAGTCGTATGCAAAAGAATATCGGCGGTGGCATACTAGGCATAGGAAGTGCAAAAAAGCTTATAAATTCTGAAAAGCCAAAAGTTAAATTTGACGATGTTGCAGGCGTTGAAGAGGCAAAAGAAGAGGTTCAAGAGATAGTTGATTATCTAAAGAGTCCAGATAAATACCTAAGACTTGGAGCTAAAATTCCAAAAGGTATTTTGCTAGTTGGCCCTCCAGGTACTGGTAAAACGCTTCTTGCAAGAGCAGTTGCGGGCGAGGCTAGCGTGCCATTTTTCTCTATGTCGGCATCAAGCTTTATTGAGATGTTTGTTGGCGTTGGTGCAAGTAGGGTTAGGGATCTTTTTGAAAATGCAAAAAAAGAGGCTCCAGCGATTGTATTTATAGATGAGATCGATGCGATCGGTAAGAGCAGAAATTCTGGTCCGATGGGTGGCAATGACGAGAGAGAGCAAACGCTAAATCAGCTTCTTTCTGAGATGGACGGCTTTGATGCGGACAAGTCGCCAGTCATCGTCATAGCGGCTACAAATAGACCTGAAGTTTTGGATGCTGCACTTTTAAGACCGGGTAGATTTGACAGGCAAGTGCTTGTTGATAAGCCTGATTTTAAAGGACGTTGTGACATCTTAAAAGTCCATATGAAAGATGTTAAAATCGGCAAAGATGTAAATATCGAGGATATCGCAAGGCTTACTACTGGTTTGGCAGGTGCTGATCTTGAAAATATCATAAATGAGGCGGCACTTCTTGCAGGACGTAAGTCAAAGACTTTTGTCGAGCAGGCTGATCTAGTGGAGGCTGTCGAGAGATCGATAGCTGGTTTAGAGAAAAAATCACGCCGTGTAAATCCAAAAGAGAAAAAGATAGTCACTTATCATGAAAGCGGTCATGCCTTGATAGCTGAGCTAACAAAAGGTGCAAAAAGAGTGACAAAGGTCTCAGTCGTACCGCGCGGTCTTGCAGCGCTTGGCTATACGCTAAATACGCCTGAAGAGAACAAATTTATGATGCAAAAGCATGAACTACTTGCAGAAGTCGATGTACTTTTGGCTGGTAGGGCTGCTGAAGAGGTATTTATAAAAGAGATATCAACTGGAGCTAGCAACGATCTAGAGCGTGCGACTGATATCATAAAAGCTATGGTTAGCATGTATGGTATGAGCGATGTCGCCGGTCTTATGGTACTTGAAAAGCAACGCGCAACATTTTTAAATGGCGGACAAAGCATAAAAGACTATAGTGACAAGATGGCTGAAAAAGTCGATGAGTTTGTAAAAACACTTCTTCATGAGAGATATACAGCTGTGCTTGGTCTTCTTGAAATTTATAAAGGCGCCATTGAAAACATGGTTTCAGCACTTTATGAAGAAGAGACTATCGAGGGAAAACGAGTTAGAGAGATCATCAAAAACTACGAAGAAGAAAATGGTCTTGAAAGCAGGCTTGTAGAGCTTGAAGAAGAGGAAAAAGGCAAAAAAGAGGAATAAAAATGAGTGGCTACATCGCAAAAGCAGGGTATAAATTTATATTATTCTTTTTGATTTTATTTGCTATATCTGCATTGTTTGGTATTGCGCCACTATTTTTTCTAGCACTACTTCTTTTGACTCTTTATTTTTTTAGAGACCCTGAAAGAGAGCCTTTTACTGATGATAAGCTAGCCTTACTTTCGCCCATAGATGGTAAGATAAAAGAGATCAGCGTTTCAAATTTTGATGATAAAGAGGTGGCTAAGATAGTTATCTCAAAGCCATTTTTTGGCGTAGGTACGCTAAGGGCTATAAGCGATGCTAACGTCACTGAAGTTAAAAGAAGGCATGGGCTCTTTTTATGCCAGGCTATGAAAATTTCAGAGATGCTAAACGAAAGAGCGATAATTCGTTTTGAAAAAGGAAATATTAAATTTGCTATAAAGATCATAGCTGGAGTTTTTAGTAGAAGTTTAGAAATTTATAACATTACCAGCCTAAAAGCCTCTAGAAAATTTGGCTTTTTAGGAAGCGGCGAAGTGATTTTATACTTGCCAAGAGATACTAAAATTTGTGTAAGCGTTGGCGAGAGCGTTAAAGCTGCTTCACTTCTTGGATACTTTGAAGAGGAAAAATAAAATGAATAGCATACAAAAAATGCAGTTAATGTATATCTTGCCAAATTTATTTACCGCCGCAAGTGCTTTTTTGGGTGTTATAAGCATTATTTCATCTATTCAGGGGAACTATTTTAAGGCCATTATTTACATCATTCTTTCACTGATTTTAGACGGACTTGATGGACGCGTGGCAAGACTTACAAAGACTACAAGTAAATTTGGTGTGGAATTTGATAGCCTTGCGGACCTTGTAGCATTTGGTGTGGCTCCAGCGATTTTATTTTATTTAACAGTTGGTGCAAAATTTGGTAGATTTGGTGCGCTAATAGCAGCTATGTTTGTAGTCTTTGGAGCTATTAGATTAGCTCGTTTTAACGTCACTACCGGCACATACGAACCAAATGTTTTCATCGGACTTCCTATACCATCAGCAGCGATTGTCAGTGTGCTTTGGATCGGCATTTATGTAGATTACACGTTTTTAGAGGGTTTTGAGTGGTGCTTGATATTGCTTGAAGCAGTTTTGGCTATCTTGATGGTTAGCAACATCCGCTATCCAAGCTTTAAAAAGATGAATTTAAAACAAACTCATGTTATACGAATTTTAGTAGCACTTGTAGTTGTTTTTTCTATGCTTTATCTATATCCATTCGAGAGCGCAACTTTAGTAATGAGTGTTTACGTGCTTTATGGTATTATTAGAGCGGCTATAATGTTTAGCAAAAATCACAAAAAAAAGGAGAGCGAATGAGCGAAAATGGCATAATAAAATCGCGTAAATTTTTACCAAAAATCGAAATCAAAAACTCTCTACTGCTGCTACTTAGGTAGCAAATTCTTCTTTACTTAACTCATTAAATTTAAATATAAAAATCATAAAAGGACAAAAAATGGATAAAAATAAAATTATAATCTTTGATACGACTTTAAGAGATGGCGAGCAAAGCCCAGGAGCCTCTATGAACACAGCTGAAAAGCTTCAGATTGCACTTCAGCTTGAAAGGCTTGGTGTAGATGTGATGGAGGCTGGATTTGCAGCGGCTAGCCCAGGGGATTTTGACGCGGTAAATCAGATCGCAAAGCAAGCTTCAAACATCACTGTCTGCTCGCTTGCACGTGCGGTTGAGCGTGATATCAAGGCAGCTGGCGAGGCATTAGCTCCAGCAAAAAACAAAAGAATTCACACCTTCATAGCAACAAGTCCGATCCATATGCAGTACAAGCTAAAAATGAGCCCAGATGAGGTGATCAGGCGTGCAGTTGAGTCAGTGCAATACTCAAAAACATTTTGCGATGACGTGGAGTTTAGCTGCGAGGATGCGTGCAGAAGCGAGATGAGCTTTTTAAAAGAAATTTGCGACGCAGCGATAAACGCAGGAGCAAAAACCATAAATATCCCTGATACGGTTGGCTACTTGTATCCAGAGGAGATCACAGCTCGCATTAGCGAAATAGTAAAATTTATAGGCGATAGAGCGGTAGTTTCGGTGCATAACCACAACGATCTAGGCATGGCTACGGCAAATTCGCTAGCTGCTATAAAAGCTGGTGCAAGGCAGGTTGAAGGCACGATAAATGGCATCGGCGAGCGCGCTGGAAACGCTGCACTTGAAGAGATCGTGATGGCCATAAAAACTCGTCAGGATGTCTTTGCGCCGCTTTACACAGGCATCATTTCAAAAGAAATTTATCCGACTTCAAGACTGATCGCTAGCATCACAGGCATCGAGCCGCAGCCAAATAAAGCAATCGTTGGCAAAAACGCCTTTGCGCACGAGAGTGGCATCCACCAAGATGGCGTACTAAAGCACAAAGAGACTTACGAGATCATCAGTGCTGAGAGCATCGGCTTAGAGAAAAACTCACTCGTTCTTGGCAAGCACAGCGGCCGCCATGCGTTTAAAGATAAGCTTGCTAGCCTTGGATTTGACCTTGATAGCGATGCGCTTAATAAGGCGTTTGAGAAATTTAAGGACCTGGCAGATAAGAAAAAAGAGATATTTGACGATGATATCAGGGCGCTTGTGGCAGAAGAGATCACTAAGATCCCGCAAGCTTACGAGATCACAGACTTGCTTCAAAGTAGCGGTGGCAGCCTAGCAAGTGCTTCTATGAGCATCAGACACAACGACGAGATCGTTAGCGACTCAGCCCTTGGCAACGGTACAGCAGATGCGATATTTAAGGTGGTTGATCGCATTAGTGGCATTAGTGGCACGCTAAAAGACTATAAGGTCACAGCTGTTTCTCAGGGCAAAGACGCTCTTGCAAAGGTCGATGTAAAGGTCGAGTTCGAGGGCAAAACAGCCGTAATGGGTCACGGGCTTGATATCGATACGATGATGGCAAGTGCCAAAGCCTACGTCGGCGCACTAAATAGCTACCTTCGCATCCATAAAAACTAAAATTTTAGCTGGCTGCTAAATTTGCAGCTGGCTATTTCAAATTTAACTTCGCTTTAAAAAAAAGGTTTAAATTTATTGGCTTTTTAATTTCTAAATCTTTATTAATTTAGAAATTTAATCAAGCTATTTTGCAAATTTTAAAACTTTACTCACTCGCCTTAGTAACTTGCTAAATTTAGGTTACACTTCGTTTAGCACTAAATTTAGAGCCGTGATATGCTTGCTTATAAATTTTTAAAATTTGTCCTAGTTTTTTAAACGCGTGCAGTGCTTCAGCACCGTTGCATGCACCTCTAACGTCGTAGGGGTTAGGGGATTGTTAAGGGGGAAGGGAGCGACTTCGTAATTCAAGCCTCTTCCCCCTTAACAAAGAAGCAAAACTTTAAATTTCTAAAAAGCTATTTTGCAAATTTTAAACTTTCATTCACTCGCAAGAGTTGACTACTAAAATTTGGCTTCGCTTGCAGCTTAGCTCAAATTTTAGAGCCGAAATTACTCGTTCATGAAATTTTAAAATTTGCTTGAACTTTCTACGTCGTAATAGATAAATTTTAGATAAATCCAAGAATTTAAACAAATATCCTAAAATAATCAAAAAATTTAAAGGAATTTTCATGCAAAACAAGCTTTTTACGCCGCTTAAGATAGGTGGCATCGAGATCAAAAACCGCATTATCATGGCTCCGATGTGTATGTATGAGGTCAAAAAAGAGGATGGCCGTCCAAGGTGCTTTCACAAGCTCCACTACGCTACAAGGGCGATCGGCGGTGTCGGCATGATTATCGTTGAGGCGACAGCTGTGGAGGCGCGTGGCAGGATCACCAAAAAAGACCTTGGGCTTTGGAGTGACGAGCAGATCGAGGCTCACGCGGAGCTTGTAAAAGGCTGCAGCAAATACGGTGCCAAAATGGCCATCCAGCTTGCTCACGCTGGTAGAAAGGGTGCTTGTGAGGGCATCATCGCGCCAAGTGCTATCAAATTTAGTGAAGACTACGGCACGCCAAAAGAGATGAGCGTAGAGGATATCGCAAGCGTCAAGCAAAGCTTTGTGGATGCGGCTATTAGAGCAAAGAGCGCAGGATACGAGGCTGTGGAGATACACGCGGCACATGGATATTTGATAAATCAATTTTTATGTGCTGGCACAAACAAGCGAAGTGACGAATACGGCGGCACTTTTGAAAACCGCATAAAGTTGCTGCTTGAAATTTTAAGAGAGATCAAGGCTCGCGCTAATATCACTGTTGGCGTGAGGATAAGTGCAAGTAGCTGGCTTAAGGGCGACTGGGACGTAGAGGAGAGCGTAAAGCTAGTGCGTGAGCTAGAGAAAAATGGGGCTGACTTCATCCACGTCTCAGCTGGCGGAGTCTATGCAAAAGTTGATAATGCGCCTAAATTTACGCCTCTTTATCAGGCTGGCTACGCAAAAGCTGTGAAAAATGCAGTCAAAATCCCAGTCTTTGCAGTCGGTCTTATCACAAAGGCTAGCGAGTGCGAGGCGCTGCTGCTTGGCGATGTTTGCGACGGCGTGGCGCTTGGCAGAGAGCTACTGCGCAACCCATATTTTGCTTTTGGCGCCATGAAAGAATTTGGCGAAAATGACAAAATAGAAAATGCCTATAAAAGGGCTTACTAAAATTTACGGCAAGGTGAGAGCCTTGCCAAATTTCATTTTTCTTAAATAAAAATCACTAAAATTTACTTGCTATTTTTCTACACTAACAAATACAAATTTATATTTTTATAGCTATAAAATCGCATATATTTTAAATTTTTACCTGAAATTTATATTTAAAATTATAATATTCAATTTCAAAATTAGACTATAAACTAAAATAGTAATTTTAATAATCAAACTAGGAGGAGAGATGAGATTTAAGGGCTTATTTAAGCTCTCTCTTGCAGCAAGCGTGGCAGTTTGTGCAAACGCAGCAGACGAGAGCGTGCTAAGCGGTGTTGAGGTGACAAGTAGCAGCGGTGGATACGGCGTTGATGATATCAAAATTTCAACTAGAAACGCTGGCCTAGCAAAAGACGTGATGAGGGACATCCCTGGCGTCTATGTGGGCGGCACAAACGGCATGAATCAAAAAATTTATATGAGAGGCGTAAGTGACCGCGGTCTAAATATCACGATAGATGGCGCGAAACAAAATGGAAATACTTTTCACCATAACGCCGACTTGCTGATCGATCCTGATCTCATAAAGGCAATAGACGTCGAGGTTGGCTCAAGATCGGTCGTAAATGGCTCTGGCGCGCTTGGTGGCTCGGTCGCCTTTAAAACGGTCGATGCAAAAGACTTGCTAGAAAGCGGCGAGAAGATCGGTGCAAAGATAAAGACTGGATACGCCTCAAATAACAGCGAATTTTCTCAAGGCCTTATGCTCTTTACTGCCCCAGTTGAAGGGCTTGATTTTATAGCAGCTATTAATCACAAAGGCTATGACTACGGCAAAAGTGGCAATGGCAATAAAATAGGTGGCGATGGCAACGACCTTAGCTATCTTCTAAAACTTGGTTATAGCTTCCTTGATGCACATAGAATTTCTATCTCAAGAGAGCATAATGAATTTAAAGGCATTTATCCATTTAGGGCAGAATTTGGTAGCTGGCACGATAAACAAAATGCCGACGACTACCGCAAATACGAGCGTGATACGACAACGCTAAAATACGAGTATAAGCCTAGCGATCTTTTAAATTTAGAGGTAACGGCATACAACACCGAGCACAAAAAAGATGATCCAGTCTTAAAAATTTTGGGTGTAAAGACAAATGGTATAAATGCAAAGGCTAAAAGCGTAGTCGAGACCGGCGCTTTGACGCAGACGCTTAGATACGGCGCTGAGTTTTACCAAAGTAAAAATTTCAACAAACCAGACAATCACTACCCTGAAAAGGTAAATAACTACTCTATCTACGCAGAAGATGCGCTAAATTTTAGCTCACTAACCGTTACTCCTGGCATCAGATACACTCATCACGAGCTAAAAAGCTACGACGGCAGAGCTGGAAATGTAAAGAGCTATACCTATAAATTTAACGAATTTACCCCAGCGCTTGCGCTTGATTATGAGATACTTAAAGGGTTACACGCGTTTGCAAGCTATGCGAGGGTCTTTAGAGGGCCTGACGTTATGGAGTCGATGATGGCAAGTGGAAGTAGTAGGGGCAGGGCTTTAAACTGGGCGGCAAATAAAGACCTAAAAGCGACCACTGGCAATAGCTACGAAACCGGTCTTAAATACCATGGCGACATAAGTGAAGCTAGCTCATATAGCCTATCTGCAAAATACTTCATGACAAAATATAAAAATTTAATAGTCGATAACAACGCAGCAGGTGGTGGTGTAAATCAAACTCTAGTCAGGATAAACGCTGGTGGGGCTGATATAAGTGGCGTCGAGCTACTTGCAAGGCTAAATTTAGATGCACTAAGCCTAGCTGCTAGCTACACTCATCAAAAGGTAAAATATAAAGATAGGGTCGCTAAACCAAATGGCAGCTACTACACCTCAAACATCATCGGCTACCGAGATCAAGGCGATAAATACACATTTAACGCCGAGTATGCATTTTCAAGGATCGATACGCTAATAGGCTATAACCTAATCTACTTTGCATCAAAAAATACCATCTCAGCCAGCAATGATAAGAGCGATAAGATACCAAGCTACGCAGTTAGCGATATCTACGCTACCTATGCACCAAGCAGTGGTAAATTTAAAGGGCTAGAGATAAATGCTGGAATTTACAACCTCTTTAACAAGGCATACGCTTCGCAGTCACAAAGAATGGCTGACTATACAGGTAATCAAAATTACATAGACTGGGAGCCAGGTAGAAATTTCAAAGTAAATGTCTCTTATAAATTTTAACTTCAAGGCAAGGTGAAAGCCTTGCCAAATTTCACTTTTACACAGCCCATTTTTCATGCCTCGCTTTTTGCTGTTTGATTTAAATTTAATATAGTATCATTTATGCGACTAAACTTTCAGGGGAGAAAATGAGGCAAAAGCACTTTGAAGTGGCAATTGTTGGAGCGGGCATTAGCGGGACGGCACTCTTTTACGAGTTGGCTGCATTTAGCGATATAAAAAAGGTCGCACTTTTAGAAAAATATGACGGCGTAGCGACGCTAAATTCAAGCGGCAAGGGCAACTCACAGACCATCCACTGCGGCGATATCGAGACAAACTACACGCTAGAAAAGGCAAAAAAGGTCTCACAAGTGGCAAATATGCCAGTAAAATACGCTCTAAAATACAACTTAGAGGGCAAATATATGTTTGCTCATCAAAAGATGACGCTAGCCATCGGAGATACCGAAGTAGAGCGCATCAAAGAGCGATATGAGAGCTTTAAAGAGCTATTTCCTTATCTTGAAATTTATGACAAAGAGAAGTTAAAGCAGATCGAGCCAAACGTCGTTTTTGACGCAAATGGCAATGAGCGCCCAGAAAATATCATCGCCATTGGCACGCAAAATGGCCAGTATACGACGATGGACTTTGGTGGCGTGGCAAATTCGCTCGTGCAAAATGCGCTAAATTTGGGCGGAGATGGCTATGAGATCAGCCTAAGTTCAGAAGTGACTGATATGAAAAAGGTGGGTGATACCTTTCATATCAAGATAAATGATGGCGAAGTGATCACAGCAAACTACGTCGTAGTCGATGCTGGAGCGCACTCGCTATTTCTAGCTCACAAGATGGGTTACGGGCTGCATCTTAGCACGCTGCCAGTTGCTGGAAGCTTTTACTTTGCTAACAAGCGCTTGCTAAACGGCAAAGTCTATATGGTGCAAAACGACAAGCTACCATTTGCCGCACTTCACGGCGACCCAGATATCCTAGCTAATGGCAACACTCGCTTTGGCCCAACTGCTCTTGTCATACCAAAGCTTGAGAGATTTCACGGCTGTTCTAGCTTTTTTGACTTCTTAAAGTGCTTAAAATTTGACAAAAACGTCCTTGAAGTCTTTACAAATTTACTAAAAGACGAAGACATCAGGTCATATATACTAAGAAATTTCTTATTTGAAGTGCCATTTATCAACAAAAAAGAATTTGTCAAAGACGCTAGAAAGATCGTGCCAAGCCTAAGCGAAAACGACCTAAGCTACGCTGTAAATTTTGGTGGCGTAAGACCGCAGGTGATCGACCGCAACAAAAAAAGACTAGAGCTTGGCGAGGGCAAGATCAGCACAGGCGAGGGCATAAGCTTTAATATGACGCCAAGCCCGGGGGCTACTAGCTGTTTTGAAACGGCGAGGGCTGATATGGAGGAAATTTGCAAATTTTTGGGCAAAAATTTCGACGAAGAGAAATTTAACGCCGAGTTTTTTGGGTAGGAAATAGGAGTGTTTGATATTTTTAAAGGAGGTGCAGATATGCCAAAAACAGCACAACAAAGAAAAGATGAGAACATAAAAATTTTAAAGCAAGAGGGCGTGGCGGTGCTTGAGAGCTTGCCGCTTCGCTATGAAAATAGTGAGGTTACACCAAGAGATATTGATGAGATAGTAAGGCGCGCAGTTTGCTCATTTACAGCGATCATGTGTGCTTGCACGATCCGTGACGAGGGCTCTTTGGGCGAAGAAAATATGGCGTGGGCAAAGAGCTTTTTGGGTGATGCCTACGAGGGACTAAGCGTAAAAGAAAAAGAGGTCGTTGAAGACAGAGCCGATATGGACACGGCTGTGAATATGGGCTGGAAATATGAGTCACTTTGGATCTTGCTTTGGGCGCTTGGTATAGCTGAAGATATCGGTCAGATGGATAAAATTTGCGACTGTGAGTTTGTAATGAATGTCTTTAGAGAAGGCGGGCTAAAAAGCCGCTCAAAGCTTCGCAGCATGGATGAAATTTTAAGCAAGCTCGATCTAGTTTATCGCTACCACTGGGCGTGTGTAAATGCAAGAGTAAATGGCACGAAGGTGGCTGGACTTGACGAAGAGGTCGTTATGGAGAGGCGAGCAGGGCTTGAGTGGCTATGCTGCAAAGGGCAGGAAAATGACGATTTGAACGCTGAGTTTAACTGCTGGGACTATCCTGATCTAAACACTTGATCTAAGAAATTTTAAGCTCAAATGAGCTTAAAATTTATCTTAATGTAAATGCTATAGGAAAGCGAAGATAGCTTGCTTCTTTTGGTTTTGGAAACTCAGAGCTTGCTTTTTACTCGCCTTTAATAAGTGGCTAAAATGCTCGTCTATGTCGCAATAAGTGTTAAGCAAATTTAATTAGCTTAGCGCGGTTTAAACGGTAAAAAACTAACTCTCAAGACCTAAATTTGCTCTATACTCTTCGTATGTGCCTTTGAAATCAACGACTTCGCCACTACCTTTTAGGTGTAAAATTCTATTTGCAAATGCATCTATTAGCTCCCTGTCGTGGCTCACGCAGATGACTGAGCCATTAAAGTTGTAAAATGCCTCGCCAAGTGCGATGATGGCCTCAAGATCAAGGTGGTTGTTTGGCTCGTCCATGACAAGTAAATTTGGCCTATGAAGCATAAGCTGAGCTAGTCTCACTCGGTGTTTTTCACCACCGCTTAGCGCTCCGACTGCTTTTTCTTGCTCGGCACCGCTAAAAAGCATCCTGCCAAGGCACTTTCTGATCTCGTCTATGTCCTTGTTTTTGGCATCTTGCAAATATTCATAAAGTTTTAGCTCGCCATCTATCTTATTTACCGTATCTTGCGCAAAATATCCTAGCTCGATGGTCGCACCTATATGCACCTCGCCCGCGTCAGGCTTTATCTCACCCATTATGATCTTACAAAGTGTGCTTTTACCAACGCCGTTGTGGCCGATGATGGCTAGTTTGTCGCCCTTTTCGAGCTTGAAATTTAAGCCGTCAAATATCACTTTATCATCAAATTTCTTACTTATATTTTTAAGCTCAATTAGCTCATTGCCTATCTCGCGGTTTGCACGAAATAGTATGCTAGGATCGCGTCTGCTTGATACTGCGATCTCTGCGATATCTAGCTTTTCAAGCTGTTTTGCACGTGAGGTCGCCTGCTTTGCCTTGCTCGCATTTGCTGAAAATCTCGCGATAAATTTCTCCAGCTCCTCTTTCTCTTTTAGCTTCTTATCGCGCTCCATCTCATGCTGCTTTGCTATCAAATTTGCAGCCATATACCAGTCGTCGTAGTTGCCTGAAAACTCGCGAATTTTCTTAAAATCCACATCCAAAATGTTTGTGCAAACCCTATTTAAAAAGTGCCTGTCGTGACTGATAACCACAAGCGTGCCCTCGTGGCGGTTTAGCTCGTTTTCTAGCCATGCGATCGCGTCTATGTCAAGGTTGTTTGTCGGCTCGTCTAAGAACAAGATGTCTGGCTTTGGAAAGAGCACTTGAGCTAGCAAAACTTTAACTTTATCTGAGTTTTCAACCTCGCTCATGAGCTTATCAAATTCATTTAGTCCAAGTGAGCTTAAAATTTTTTCTATCCTAGTCTCGTACTCGTAGCTCGGATCCTCTTCAGCACTTATCATTTCAAGCTCGCTTAAGCGCTCGTTTATCTCATCTGTAAATTCCTCGCTCATATAGAGCTTTTCTTTCTCTTTTACGGCGTCATATAGGCGTTTGTTGCCATAAAGCACCGCATCTTTTAGTGTGAAATTTTCAAACGCAAACTGATCTTGCCCAAGTACGCCAACCTTTAGTCCATTTTCTATGATGATCTCGCCGCTAGTTGGCTCGATAGCTCCGCTTAAAATTTTTAAAAATGTCGATTTGCCAGCGCCATTTGCGCCGATTAGTCCGTATCTGTTGTGGCGATTTAGCTTTAAATTTACATCCTCAAATAGCAAACTGCTTGCAAATCTTTGAGTAAGTCCCCTAACTTCTAACATTATTTTCCTTGAATTTATTTTTTGCGATTTTGCCTAAAATTTGATTAAAAAGCCATTTTGCTACTTTAGCCTAAAATGCCCCGTGATCTTGTAGCTATAAAGTATGTTTTCTTCTTGCACGCCAGAGCCGATATTGTGGATGACAAGCGGTGTTTGGCCTTCAAATTTATCTGAGATCACGCCGATGTGAGGCAAATTTCCTGGTAGCATCCATGTGACTATATCGCCTGGTAAGAATTTATCATCTCTAACCTCAAAACCTTTTCTTTTTAGATAGGTAGCGATGTTTAAAACACGCCTGTGATCGATGTTTTTATCAGCCTTTTTAAGGCCCCATTTTTTAGGATAGCTTGCGAAATTTCTACTCATATCTTCAAAAATGAGCCTTTGCAGATCCATATCCTGATGACGTAGCGCCCTTACCACAACGTCAGTGCAAACGCCCTTTTCGATATCCACGTCGCCCATAGGATAGGCTAGCTTTTCGTAGCTTGGGTCGTAGCTTAGCGTCACGCCGATCTGCGACCTAGCGTCATTTACAAATTTACTCGCCGAAAAAGCAAAAATTTGCGTGGCAAAAAGAGCCAAAAGTAGAAATTTCTTCATTTTCTACTTTAAAAGCATTGTTTTTAAGATACGCTTTCCTATCTCAACGCCTGGCTGATCGTAGGTGTTGATGCCTAGCATGATACCAGTGGCCGAGGTTAGTAGCTCGTAGTAAAAAATGAGCCAGCCAGCGTGAAACTCATCAAGTCTCTCAAGTGTGATCGTATCGACACTTATGCCCTCTTGCACCAGCGCCATAGCCGTCGCGTCGCACTGCAAATTTATAAGCTCATTTAGGCTTAGACCCGCCACAAAATCGCACTCCTCAAGCCCTTTTAGGCTTAAATTTGGGATAGTCTTGTCGCTTGCGTGATCTTTTATCTTTATAAATGTCACACTCTTATCTTTTACACCGTCCATGATAAGCTGCAAAAAGCTGTGCTGATCGCGGCTGCCGACAAGTCCAACTGGCGTAAGTCCGACCCTTTTATAGCCTCTTTTTTTACCAAGGCTCTCCGCCCAAAGCTGCACGTACCAGTCGTTAAATTCAAAAAATCTATCGCAATAGCTAAAAATGACATTTATACTGGCATTTCTGCTAGTGGCGTAGTGATAGGCTTTAGCGACTATTGAGCTATCTTTTTGCTCGATGTATTGCTTTTTGCAAGCAAGCGCGCCCTCTAAAAGTGCCTTTATATCGTAGCCACAGATACCAAGAGGCACAAGGCCGATCGCACTTAGCACGCTAAATCTCCCGCCAACGTTCTTTGGGATGTTAAAAAATTTAATCCCATTTTCTTTGGCGAAATTTTCTAAATTTGTGCCTGGATCGGTTATTATGAGGAAATTTTTGCCTAAATTTTGAGGCTTAAAGTCATCAAGCAAGCACTTAAAAATAGTGATCGTCTCGATCGTGTTGCCTGATTTTGAGCTTATTATAAAAAGTGTCTCGTCAAATTTTAGCCCACTAAGCGTGCTTTTGTAGCTGCAAGGATCGACGTTATCTAAAAATAAAAGCTCTCTTTTTATCCCCTTTGTGCCTTCAAGCATTGATTTTAGCGCCTTTACGCCAAGACTGCTGCCGCCAATGCCAACAAGTACTACATTTTTGATATGAACTAGCCCTTTTTCATACTCCTCGATCTCGCCAAGTAAATTTTGCCCGAGCACTGGCAGGTGGTAGTAGCCTATCTCGCCACTTTCGTATTCGTCGTTTATGCGTTTGGCATAAGAGTCGATGACCTCGCTGCTTGCAAAGTTAAATTTAAATGAAGTTTCTATCATTTACTGCGCTCGTAAAAGAAATTTGTAGCCTCGACAAAGCCATCGATGCTACCGCAGTCAAATCTCTTGCCCTTAAATTTATAAGCTAGCACCATGCCATCTTTTGCCTGCGTTTTTAGCGCGTCAGTGATCTGAATTTCGCCGTTTTTGCCTGGCTTTGTTCGCTCTAAGATGTTAAAAATATCTGGCGTTAGGATGTAGCGGCCAATTATCGCTAAATTTGTCGGAGCCTCGGCAGGATCAGGCTTTTCAACCATATCATCTACCATTATGAGATTATCTTCTATAAACCGACCGCTTACGACGCCATAAGATTTGGTCTGCTCTTTTGGCACCTCCATCACAGCTACGACGCTGCAGCGATACTTTTCATAAATTTTAACCATTTGCGAAAGCACGCCCTCGCCATTTTCATTTATACATAGATCATCTGCCAAAATGACCCCAAATGCCTCATCTCGAACTAGTGTTTTGCCCGTATAAATGGCGTGTCCAAGCCCTTTCATGGCATTTTGCCTAGTAAATGAAAATGTGCATGAGCTCATTAAATTTCTAACTTCGCTAAGTAGTGACTCTTTTGAGCTGCCTGCGATCTCTTTTTCTAGCTCGTAGCTGATGTCAAAATAGTCCTCAAGCGCCCTTTTTCCGCGTCCTGTGACAAAGGCCATATTATCCATACCAGCCTCAAGCGCCTCATCAACGCCGTAGTGAATGAGCGGTTTTGTAAGGATCGGCAACATCTCTTTTGGGAGTGATTTTGTAGCTGGTAAAAACCTCGTTCCATATCCAGCCGCTGGAAATAGGCAAGTTTGTATCATTTTAGTCCTTCGTAAAAAATTGCAAAATTCTACTATCTTTTCCTTAATAATATAAATTTGTCTGAATTTACAAGGCTTTAATTAGCAAATTGATAAGATTTTTAAAATTTTAAAAAAAGAGCAATTTTGCAGACGATTGATAGGATATTTAAAGCCCAGCTTGATATAAAAAAGTCAAATTTCTTAGCATTTTTGTGCCCCATAAGCTCGTTTAAAAGCTTGCACGAACACCTAAAAGAGGAGCATTTTAAGGCTGTTCATGTAGTTTGGGCGACAAGGGAGCTAAACAAATACGGACAAATCGTTGAAAATCAAAGTGATGACGGCGAACCAAAAGGCACTAGCGGACAGCCAAGCCTAAACGCGCTAAGAGGAGCACAGCTTATAAACGTTGGGGTCTTGATAGTTCGCTACTTTGGCGGGATAAAGCTTGGCACTGGAGGGCTTGTTAGAGCCTACTCAGGGGCTGTGAATGAAGCGATAAACGAAGCCATAAAAGATGGTGGCGTGATGAAATTTGAGATAAAAGATGAGGTTAAATTTTTTACGCCATTTTCGTTGATGAGCCGCTTTGAGCACTACTTCGCCACTAAAAATTTAAGCGAGTTTGAAAGAGAATTTAATGATGCTGGAGCGATCTGGAGCGTAAATTTAAACGAAGCCGAGTTTGCTGAGCTATTTAAATTTTGCAAAGAATTTGAAGCAAGCGAGTTTAAATTTCTAGCCTTGCCACTTGGCAGCAAAGCGCTGTTTATTTATTAATTGTAAAATCGCATAAATTTAAAAAGAAAGTAAAAAATGGAAATTTGGAACGACATTTATAACCACTTTAACCCAGTCGCCTTTAGCCTCTTTGGCTTTAGCGTGCACTGGTATGGGCTTATGTATATTTTGGCCCTTGTTTTGGCGCTTGCCATGGCAAAGTATCTCGTTAAAAAAGATGATATCCCTATCTCAAATCAACTTTTAGATAACTACTTTTTTTGGGTAGAAATAGGCGTCATTTTAGGCGCTAGACTTGGCTGGGTTTTAGTTTATTCTGGCGAAGCGGGATATTATCTAACGCAGCCTTGGCAAATTTTTAATCCAATCCACAACGGCGAGTTTATAGGAATTCGCGGCATGAGCTATCACGGCGCTGTGGTTGGCTTTTTGCTAGCGACAATTTTATTTTGCAAAAGATATAAGCAAAACGCTTGGCAGCTACTCGATCTTTGCGCCATCTGCATACCTTTTGGCTACACCTTTGGCAGGATAGGAAATTTCTTAAATCAAGAGCTTTTTGGTAGGGTTACAGACGTGCCTTGGGCGATAAATGTCTTTGGCCAGCCAAGACATCCAAGCCAGCTTTATGAAGCATTCTTAGAAGGTTTAGTTATTTTTGTCATTTTATTTTTATATAGAAAATATAAGAAATTTAATGGCGAGCTCATAGCACTTTACGCCATTTTATACACATTTGCAAGATTTATTTGTGAATTTTACAGAGAGCCTGATTCTGGACTTGGATTTATTATTTTTGGTCTATCAATGGGGCAAATTTTATCACTTATTATGTGCGGGTTCGGAATTTTTGTCTATATTAAACTCTACAAGAGATTTACGAAAATTTAATGTCAATATTTAAAATTTATTAAAGTAAAGTTCTGATAACATTAGCTTTATCAATTAATGCTAATGTTTAAATTAGTATTAAGAAATGATAACTTATTTCAAATTTCTTAGGAGGGCTCATGACCGGGCTTATAGAAGGTTTTTTGGGGAAACGGTCGGACGGCAAAAAAAGCCGCACTCCAGCCGCTTGGGATAGATGGCAAAGTATTACAGGATTTATTCTAGCCTGTTTCATATTGTGCCATATGGTTTTTACTTCTACTATACTACTTGGCAAAGACGCATTTAACGCTGTCGTAGGATTTGCAGAGGCTAAATTTTTATTTGGCGAGGCTACTTGGTGGATCACAAATGCTATAGCTGCTGTTATCTTTGTAGTTTTTGTAACTCACGCCTTCTTGGCAATGAGAAAATTTCCTGCAAATTATAGACAATACTTAATGTTTAGAGGCCACAAAGACCGCATGAAGCACCTTGATACCACACTTTGGTGGTTCCAGTTTTTAACAGGCTTTGCTCTATTTTTTGCAGCAAGCGCCCACCTCATAGATATCATCTTTGGCGGACACATCACTGCTGACAAATCAGCTGCTGCTTTTCACAAACTAGAAATTTTCTACTTCGCACTACTTGTTTTCATGGTCGTTCACGCTAGCGTTGGTATGTACCGCTTATATGTCAAATGGGTAAGCATTGATGGCGTAAATAAACACGAAATGTTTGCCAAAAGAAATAAGGCAAAGACAGTTGTATTTGTCATTTATGGCATACTTGCTGTGATCGCTTTGATCGCTGATTTCGTGTGGATCAGCCATTAAAAAGGAGCTAGAAGATGAATGTAAAATATTATGACGCATTGGTAATTGGTGGCGGTCTAGCTGGTCTTAGAGCTGCTGTGGCTGCTGGTGAAAAGGGTTTAAGCACCGTAGTTTTGAGCCTTATCCCTGTAAAACGCTCTCACTCTGCTGCTGCGCAAGGCGGCATGCAAGCAAGCCTTGGTAACTCTAAAATGAGTGAAGGTGATAACGAAGATGTACACTTTGCTGACACAGTAAAAGGTAGCGACTGGGGTTGTGATCAACAAGTTGCACGTATGTTTTGTCAAACTGCTCCAAAAGCGATTCGTGAGCTTGCAGCTTGGGGTGTGCCTTGGACTAGGATCACAAAAGGCGAAAGAAGCGCTATCATCAACGCTCAAAAGACAACTATCGTTGAAAAAGAAGAGGTCCATGGTCTTATCCACTCACGTGACTTTGGTGGTACAAAAAAGTGGAGAACTTGCTACACAGCTGACGCAACTGGTCACACCATGCTTTTTGCTGTTGCAAACGAAGCGCTTAAGCACAATGTAGAAATTCACGACCGCAAAGAGGCGATCGCTTTGATACACCAAAATAATCGCTGTTACGGCGCGATCGTTCGTGACCTAGTAAATGGCGAGATCACAGCTTATGTTTCAAAAGGCACACTGATAGCAACTGGCGGTTATGGTAGAGTTTATAAACACACTACAAACGCTGTTGTTTGCGAGGGTATCGGCGCTGCGATCGCACTTGAGACTGGCGTAGCTCAGCTTGGCAACATGGAAGCTGTTCAGTTTCACCCAACTCCGATCGTCCCATCTGGCATTCTTTTAACAGAAGGTTGCCGCGGTGATGGTGGAATTTTACGTGACGTTGATGGATACCGCTTTATGCCTGATTATGAACCAGAGAAAAAAGAGCTAGCTAGCCGTGACGTCGTTAGCCGCCGTATCATGGAGCACATCCGTGCAGGCAAAGGCGTACCTAGCCCTTATGGTTATCACGTTTGGCTTGATATCTCTATCCTTGGACGCGAGCACATCGAGAAAAATTTACGTGACGTTCAAGAAATTTGCGAAATTTTTAACGGCATCGATCCTGCTGATACTGAAGTATATACTGACGAGACAGGACATCAGCGTGGCAAAGGCTGGGCGCCGATCCTACCTATGCAGCACTACTCAATGGGTGGCATCAAGACAAAACCAACTGGCGAGAGCCCAACACTAGCAGGTCTATTTAGCGCTGGTGAGGCTGCTTGCTGGGATATGCACGGCTTTAACCGCCTTGGTGGTAACTCAGTTTCTGAGACAGTCGTCGCTGGTATGATCGTTGGTGATTATTTTGCAGATTATTGTGCTAGCCACGAGATCGAGATAAACACAGCTGATATCGAGAAATTTGTTAAAAAACAGGAAGACTATCTAAATAGCCTTGTCACAAAAGAGGGTAAATTTAACGTCTTTGATATCAAAAACAAGATGAAAGAGGTAATGTGGGAGCACGTTGCGATATTTAGAACAGGCAAAGGTCTAGAGCTTGCTGTTAAAGAACTTGAAGCACTCTACAAAGAGTCACTTGATGTAAAAGTAAGCAACAAAGCACTATTTGGCAACCCAGAGCTTGAAGAGGCTTACCGCGTGCCAAAGATGCTAAAACTAGCGCTTTGTATCGCAAAAGGTGCGCTTGATAGAACAGAGAGCCGTGGTGCTCACTGCCGTGAAGACTATCCAAAAAGAGATGACCTTAACTGGCTAAACAGAACGCTTACAAGCTGGAAAGAAGGCGACACTATGCCAACTATCACTTATGAGCCACTTGATATCATGAAGATGGAGATGCCGCCAGCATTTAGAGGTTATGGTGCAAAAGGAAATATCATCGAGCATCCAAACAGCGCTATCCGCCAAAAAGAGGTCGATGAAATTCGCGAGAAAATGCAAGCAGAAGGCAAGAGCAGACAAGAAATTCAAGAGGCTTTGATGCACTATGACCTTCAACCAAAATATAAAGCACCAAATGAAAGAGCAGGTATAGGAAATGAGTAGAAAAATAACCATAAAAGCTTTTAAATACAATCCTTTAAGCAAAGTTTCAAAGCCTCATTTTGCGACTTATGAGCTTGAAGAGACTGATGGCATGACGCTATTTATCGCGTTAAATCAAATTCGCGAGAAATTTGATCCAGATCTTAGCTTTGACTTTGTTTGTCGTGCGGGAATTTGCGGAAGTTGTGGCATGCTAGTAAATGGCAAACCAAGCCTAGCTTGCAGAACCCTAACAAAAGACTTTGAAAGCGGTGTCATCGAGCTTATGCCTTTGCCAGTCTTTAAACTACTAAAAGATCTAAGCGTAGATACTGGCAACTGGATGAACGCTATGAGCAAGCGTGTCGAGAGCTGGATACACACAGATCATGAGACAGATATCTCTAAGCTTGAAGAGAAAGTTGAGCCAGAAGTCGCTCAAGAGGTTTTCGAGCTTGATCGCTGTATAGAGTGCGGAATTTGCGTCGCATCTTGTGGAACAGCTATCATGAGACCTGATTTCATCGGCGCTGTTGGTCTAAACAGGGTTGCTAGATTTAAGATAGACGCACTTGATAAGAGAACCGATGAGGACTTTTACGAGCTAATCGGCGATGATGATGGCGTATTTGGTTGTATGACTTTGCTTGGCTGCGAAGACAACTGCCCAAAACACCTACCACTTCAAAGCCGCATAGCTTATATGCGTAGAAAAATGGCTGCTATAAAGTAGCAAAGGGGCTGTAAAAAGCCCCAAATTTATTTAAAAACTCTGCAAACTGACACCAAGATACAGATACAAATATCTAACGCTGCAAATACTAAAAACACAAATATTAAAAGTGGAAACGACAAGACTAAGCCCATTATATAGCCAAGCGGCAAAGTAATAAAAAATAAAAGACCAAAACCAACACTAAAACAAAAAAATAGCGCAAACAATGAAGCGATCACGTTTATAAATAAGTTGATATTATCAGAGAAAAACTCTGTTAGGCTTACATATTTCATGTGGTGATTATAGCTTTTAAGATTAAAAAAATTTTAGAAAAATGAACCATGGAACTAGATGTCGATTAGACGGCGTCATGGATGAGCTAGGACTTTCTAAAATTTACATCCAAGCAAAGAGATATAAGGATGGTAGCAATATATAGGCAGGCAAGAGGTACAGCGGTTCATCGGCGCTATCTCAAATAAAAATACCAAAAAAGGCGTCTTTATTACAACGGCAAAATTTACAAAAGAGGCCCAAACGTTTGCCAAAGATAGTCAAAACTTTAGCGTAGTCTTGATAGATGGCGACAGACTGGCCGAGCTAATAATAAAGTATAAAGTAGGCGTTCAAACAGGTCAGATATATGAAATTTGCAAGATCGACACCGACTTTTTTGAGGAAAATAATTTCTAGATATAAGAATAAACAATCTTTTGTTTTCATCGCATAAATTTTTTGCGTAGCCACCCAAATAAATCTAAAATTTACCAACTCAAAACACATTTTAAACCAAATTTCACTCTTATAAACGCCATCTAAATTTTAAGTGTTATAATTACGGCAAAATAACGATTTTAAGGAGAGTGTATGTCTTCACGCATTATCACTGGCGTTTTGATGTTTGTTGCTATTTTGGTAGTTTTTTTTATAGATAATTATATTTTAAATTTTATTTTGCTTGGCGCGGTGCTTTACTTTGCCTTTAACGAGTCGCTCAAGCTTTATGGCATCGATCACAAACAGCTAGTTTATGCAGCGCTCGCATTTTACGTGCTTACATATTTTACAAATCCGATCTTCATCGCGATCCTAGCTATCATGCTGGTAGCATCTATCCTTGCGCATATAAAAAGCGAAAATTTAAAGCTAGTTGCCCCTTTTGTCTATCCAACAACTCCTATATTTATGATGTGGATGCTTTATTCAGAGTATGGCATGGGCTATCTTGTATGGCTTATCTTAAGCGTAGTTGCGAGCGATAGTGGCGCATTTTTTATTGGCAAAGCCTTTGGCAAGCACCCATTTAGCCCAAGCTCACCAAACAAGACTATCGAGGGTGCAGTTGGCGGCGTGGTAGTAGGCACCATAGTTGGCTGCGTCGTTGGAAATTTCGTAACAGATGGATTTTTTCAAATTCTATTTTCAAGCTTTTTAGTCTGCGTCTTTGCGGTCTGGGGAGATCTCTTTGAGAGCTATCTAAAAAGACTTTGCGGCGTCAAAGACAGTGGCACGCTTTTTCCAGGTCACGGTGGCATGCTTGATAGGATAGATGGTTATTTATTTGGCGTTGTTGCGCTACTTTGGTCGCTATCGTGGTAATACTTGGCTCAACTGGCTCGATCGGCAAAAATACTCTAGCGCTCTGCGAGAAATTTAATGTAGAGGTTGAGGCGCTAAGCTGCGCTAAAAATGTTGATCTTCTAAACGAGCAAATTTTAAAATTTAAGCCAAAATTTGTCTGTGTGGGCGATGAAAAGCTAGCTAAAAATGTAAAAAACATTGAGGCTAAAAACATCTTTTTTGGCGAGGCTGGACTGCTAGAAATGCTTGAAATTTCAAGCTCAAAAAAGGTGATAAACGCCCTTGTTGGCTTTGCTGGACTTGCTCCTAGCCTAAAGACACAAGCACTTGGTAAAAAGCTAGCACTTGCAAACAAAGAGAGCCTTGTAGTTGGCGGTAAATTTTTAAAAACAAGAGAAATTTTGCCAATTGATAGCGAACATTTTGGGCTTAAATTTCTACTAGAAAACAAAACTACCCCAAGCAAGCTCATCATCACAGCAAGCGGTGGGGCATTTTATAAAAAACCGATCAAATTTCTAAAAGATGCCACGCCGTCTGACGCACTTAAACACCCAAACTGGGATATGGGCGCAAAGATCACCATTGATAGCGCGATGATGACAAACAAGCTTTTTGAGGTGATGGAGGCCTACTGGCTTTATGGCATCAAAGATATCGAGGCCGTGATAGAGCCAACCTCAGCCATCCACGCCGTAGTCGAGTTTATCGACGGCTCAAGCACGATGCACCTCTCACGCACAGATATGAAGCTAGCTATCGCGCATGCTATCTTTGAAAAAGTTGAGCAAAATATCGTCTCGCACGCAAATTTACTTGATCTAAAAAATATCAAATTTCACAAGATCAGCCTTAAAAAATATCCAGTCTTTTCGCTAAAAGATGAAGTCTTAGCCAGTCCTGACCTAGGTGTCGTCATAAACGCTGCAAACGAGGTTGGAGTATTTAGCTTTTTAGAGAAAAAGTGCTCATTTTTAGATATCTCAAGGCTCATTTTGGGCTTGGCTAAGAAATTTAAAGATATAAAAATTTCAAGCGTAGATGAAATTTATGAAGTTGATAAAGAGGTTCGAGAATACGCAAAAAGGATGCTAAATGCAAAGGTATGAGGGGTATAAATTTGATCTTAAGCAAAGCTTGATCGGTGTGCAGTTTTTATTTGTCGCCTTTGGCGCGCTGGTGCTCGTGCCTATCCTTACGGGGCTTGATGCAAACGTAGCGCTCTTTACAGCAGGTCTTGGCACGCTGCTTTTTCAGCTAATAACTAGAAAAAATGTCCCACCGATCTTTCTAGCAAGCTCGTTTGCCTTCATCGCTCCGCTTCAGTATGGCATCGAAAAATGGGGCATACCAGTGACGATGGGCGGAGTTATATTTGCTGGATTTTTCTACGTCGCGCTAAGTCTTGTCGTTCGCTTTGGCGGCGAGAAAATTTTGCATAAAATTTTGCCTCCAGTTGTCGTTGGTCCTGTTATCATGACCATAGGCCTCATACTAGCTCCAAATGCCGTTAAGATGGCTACTTCAGCTACTGAGGCTTACACCCAAAACGTAGCGATGATAGTTGCAGCCACCTCGCTTATCGCTACTATCGTTGTCATGATGCTAGGACGGGGGATGTTTAGGCTCATACCGATCCTGCTTGGCATCATCGCTGGCTACATCGTGGCTTACTGCTTTGGTATGGTTGATTTTAGCGCCATCGCAAGCGCCCCTTGGTTTAGAGTGCCAAGCTTTAGCGCGCCAAAATTTGAACTCGAAGCGATCATCTATATGATACCTATCGCCATCGCCCCAGCGATCGAGCACATCGGCGATATGCTCGCTATCTCAAATGTCACAAAAGAGGATTTTTTGAAAAATCCAGGTCTTAAAAATACCCTTTTAGGCGACGGTCTGGCCACCTCGCTAGCTGCTGCCTTTGGTGGTCCACCAAACACCACCTACTCAGAGGTCACAGGCGCAGTTAGCCTCACAAAAGCGTATAATCCAGCGATCATGACCTTTGCGGCGATCACCGCTATCGTGCTAGCCTTTGTTGGCAAGCTTGGCGCGGTGCTCTCAACCATCCCAGCTCCAGTCATCGGCGGTATCATGTTGCTACTTTTTGGCATCATCGCAAGCGTTGGCATGGAGACACTTATAAAAAACAGAGTAGATCTTGCCGACCCTAGAAATATGATAATCGTAGCCCTCATCTTCATCTTCGCCATCGGCGGCATGGTGCTTGACCTTGGAGCGGTTAAATTTTCAGGTATCGGACTTGGCGCGGTTACTGGTATAGTTTTAAATTTGCTTTTGCCAAAGACAAAGCATTACGAAGGATATTAATGCGTAAATTTAGACTTTTTCTAGCAGCTCTAGCGGCTGCAAGCCTTGCAAATGCAGGCGCACTGGACTATGCACTTATCAAAAAAGGTGAGCCAAGTAGCAATACTATGCTCTTAATCGGTGGCATACAAGGCGACGAGCCAGGCGGCTTTTTGGCGGCTTCTATCGTGGCAACCGACTATAACATCACAAAAGGCTCGCTTTGGGTTGTGCCAAATTTAAATTTCCCAAGCATCATCGAGCGAAGTCGCGGCACAAAGGGCGATATGAATAGAAAATTCGCTCACGTCGAAAAGGACGATCCAGACTACAACTCAGTGATGAAGATAAAAGACGTCATCACCGACAAAAACGTCACTCTCATCTTAAATTTACACGATGGCAGCGGATATTATAGAGATAAATTTATAAGCAAGGACGAAAATCCAGACAAATGGGGCAACACCTGCATCATCGACCAAAGCACGCTACCAGGCTCAAAGTATCCAGAGCTTGAAAGCATCGCCTCAAGTGTAAAAGACGTGCTAAATAAGCACCTCATAGACCCAAAACACCAATATCACGTCAAAAACACGCACACGGCGATGGGCGATAAAGAGATGCTAAAAAGCCTCACCTACTACGCGATCACGCAAAACAAGTCCGCCTTTGCAAACGAAGCTAGCAAAAATTTAAACGCCGAGCAAAGGACATATTATCACCTAGTAGCGATCGAAGAGTATATGAAAAAGGCTGGCATTAGCTTTACTAGGCCATTTGAGCTTGATGTCAAAAGCGTGAAAAAAGCGATCGAAAAAGAGATCAGACTTGAGTTATTTGACAGCTACGCTCTTAGCCTTAAAAATTTAAAACCAGTGATAAGCTTTGTGCCATTTAAAAAGGGCGAGCTAAGCTACCACTCGCCAAATCCGCTAATCGCCGTCATAAAAGATAACGACACCTATAAAGTGCAGTATGGCAACCGCTCTGTTACAAGACTAAAGCCACAATACTTCGAGTTTGCAAAGCCACTTGATAAAATTTCTCTTTTGATCGATGGCAAAGAGCAGGAGCTAAAAAGCGGCGACAAATTTAGCGTTAAAAAAAGTTTTAAAGTAAAAACTCTCAAAAACGTGCGCGTAAACGTCATAGGATATGGCACTAAAAGCGTTGATGAGAGCGAGCAAGAGATCGATAAAAACAGCCTAAACAAAAGCTACAGCATAGATAAAGATGGCAAAATTTACCGAGTTGAGTTTTACAAAAGCGAAAATGGCAAAGAGAAATTTGCTGGCATGATACTAGCGGAGTTTAGATGATACTTGGCATCGAAAGTAGCTGCGATGACAGCTCTGTCGCGCTCATAGATGAAGGCACGCTGGAGCAAATTTATTATAAAAAGATCTCGCAAGAAGAGGAGCACGCTATCTTTGGTGGCGTGGTCCCAGAGCTTGCGGCAAGGCTTCACACAAAGGCGCTGCCAGCACTTTTAAATGATATCTTGCCAAATTTAAAAGATATAAACGCCATCGCTGTGACAAACGAGCCAGGGCTAAGCGTGAGCCTGATAGGCGGCGTCAGCATGGCAAAATCGCTAAGCATCGCCCTAAATATCCCACTAATCGCCGTAAATCACCTAGTTGGTCACATCTACTCGCTATTTTTAGACCATGAAGCCACCTTCCCACTTGGCGTTTTGCTAGTTAGTGGCGGACATACGATGATACTTGAGATTAGCGAAAATGGCGAAATTACAGAGCTTGCAAGCACAAGTGATGATAGCTTTGGCGAGAGCTTTGACAAGGTGGCAAAGATGCTTGATCTTGGCTACCCAGGCGGTGCTGTGGTGCAGCAAAACGCACTTTTGTGTGAGGATAAAGAGAGGTTTAAATTTACCGTCCCACTTCTTCACGATAAGCGCCTTGAATACAGCTTTTCAGGGCTTAAAAACCAAGTCAGAGTTGAAATTTCAAAGCTTGAAACTATCACACAAAAAGATATCGCAGATATTTGCTACGCCTTTGAAAATACGGCTTGTGAGCACATCTTAAATAAGCTTGAAAGGGTTTTCAAGCTAAGAAATTTCAAGCGATTTGGCGTGGTTGGCGGAGCGAGTGCAAATTTAAATTTACGAAAAAGGCTTGAAGCACTTTGTCAAAAAAATGGATGTGAGCTTTTACTAGCCCCACTTGCGTTTTGCTCTGATAATGCGCTGATGATAGCAAGAGCTGGACGTGAGAAATACTTAAAACAAGAGTTTATCTCGCATGATAAGCTAACTATAAATCCAAGGGTTAGTTTTAAGAAATTTGAAATTTAAAATTAGAGTAAATTTGATGGTGGCTAAAGCTAGCCACCTTATTTAAATTTAAAGCCTTGTCTTCATCTTTTCAAATTCATCTTTTATCACTTGCTCGTGTGGCTCGCTAGTCATTTTATTTATCGCGTCGCCCCAGATACTGACCATGATGATGGCTAGGCTTGAGGTTAAAATACCTGGTAAAATTTCATAAACATAGGCATTTAGCCCTGATGTTATCCAAAATATCACGGTAGCACCGCCAGCTATCATACCAGCAAGCGCTCCAAGTGCGCTCATACGTTTCCAGTAAAGGCTAAAAAGCAGTACCGGACCAAAGCTCGCGCCAAATCCAGCCCAAGCGTTGCCAACGACGTTTAGAACGTTATCTGTAGAGATAAAGGCAAGCACTGTGGCAATTATCGCTACGACCACGACTGCATAGCGGCTGATCGCTGTTTGCGTGCTTTGACTCACCTCTTTTTTATAAAAGGCAAAGATGAAGTCCTTTGTGACCGAGCTTGAAGTGACCAAAAGCTGGCTTGAGATGGTACTCATGATCGCTGAAAGCACCGCTGAGATGATGATACCTATAAAAAATGGTGGGAAAAGTAGCTCGCCAAGCTTTAAAAATACGGTTTCAGGGTCGCTTAGTCCGCCTCTTTGGCTAAAATAGACAAAGCCGATAAGTCCGCTCATAATTGCACCTAGTAGGCCGATCGTCATCCAGCCAATGCCGATCCTTCTTGCCTTTGCAAGCTCTTTTGAGTCGCGTATCGCCATAAATCTAACGATGATATGTGGCTGTCCAAAGTAACCAAAGCCCCAAGCTAGAAGGCCTAAAATGCCCCAAAAAGTCTGGTCTCTAAATGGATTTAGGTGATTTGCATCAAGCCTGCTTATCTCTTTTATCAAATTTGTATCGCTTGGCAAGTCTAAATTTAGATATGCCACGACTGGGATTGAAACTAGGACGCAAAACATCAAAAGCCCCTGAAATGCGTCAGTTATGCTAACAGCCTTAAATCCACCAAAAAATGTGTAAAAGACTACGATTATGAGCGTAAAGACCGCTCCGTATGCAAATTTTAAGCCAAAAAAGCTCTCAAAAGTCTTTCCACCAGCGATGATGCCGCTACTTACGTAAAGTGTGAAAAATATCAAGATGATAAGACCTGAGATGATCCTTAAAATTTTAGTCCTATCTTTAAAGCGGTTTTCCAAAAAGTCTGGTATCGTGATGCTATCGCTCGCGACCTCAGTATAGACCCTAAGCCTTTTTGCTAGAAATAAGTAGTTGCAGTAAGCTCCCACGATAAGACCAGCTATCATCCAGACATTTGCCACGCCAGTTGCGTATAGAGCCCCGGGCACGCCAAGTAGCATCCAACCACTCATATCAGAAGCGCCAGCGCTAAGTGCGGTGACGACTGGACCCATTTGGCGGTTATCCAGTAGATACTCGTTCATACTTGCATTTTTATCGTAGAAATATCGTCCGATAAAGAGCAAGAAACCAAAATAGATGGCGATGGCTAAATAAGACCCAAAGCTCATAAATTTCCTTTCAAATAAAATAAAACGCTTATGTTATTACAAATTTATTTAAATTTCAATGCTAAGACAATCCTTAAATTCATTTAAGCAAAATGATATATTTTTTTTCGTATCATTTAAGGCTACATTTTAAAGAAAGGATGAAGTTGAACGCTCAAAATTTAGCCAAATTTCTATTTTTTATAATAATTGTCTCACTTGGAACATATTTTTTCTATCCAAGAGATCTTAGCGAGGCGCAAGAGATCGCATATATCAAAAGTTACGGAGTAACACTTGGTCTTACGATAGGCGGTATCGCTATAGGTATCACACTTGGATTTATTTTAGCTTTTATTAAATTTTTAGATATCAAGGTTTTAAATTTCGTCATAGATGAGTATATCGACATCTTGCGTGGAACGCCTGTAATACTTCAACTTCTTATATTTTCAGTGGTGATTTTTGCCACTTGGAGTGATAACTTCTACGTCGCTGTGATCGCACTTGGCTTAAATAGCTCAGCATATGTCGCTGAGATCGTAAGAAGCGGCATAAATAGCGTCGATAAAGGTCAGATGGAGGCTGCTCGTGCGATGGGGCTAAACTACTACGTTTCGATGCGTGAGATAGTCTTCCCGCAAGCTACTAAAAATATCTTGCCAGCGCTTGCAAATGAGTTTATCTCGCTTTTTAAAGAGACCTCAGTCGTTGGCTACATAAGCGTCGTTGATATCACGATGCAAAGTAAGAGCCTTCAAGCGGTCTTTTACAGCCCAGAGCCAGTCATTTTTACGGGCATTGTATATTACGTGAGCGTTAAATTTTTCACCCTTTTGGTGAAACTACTTGAGAGGAGACTAAATCGCCATGATTGAGATTAAAAATTTAAACAAAAGCTATGGCGATTTGCGTGTTTTAAATGACATTAGCGTAGATATCAAAAAAGGTGAAGTCATAGCGATAATTGGCCCAAGCGGCGGTGGAAAAAGTACATTTTTGCGTTGCATAAACCGCCTTGAAGAGCCAGATAGCGGGCATATCAAGATAAATGGCGAAGATATCCTCAATAAAAAATCAGACATAAATAAAATTCGTCAAAAAGTGAGCATGGTGTTTCAGCACTTTAACCTTTTTGCAAACAAAAACGTCTTGCAAAATTTAACTCTAGCTCCGATAAAAGCTGGGATATTAGATAAAGAGAGTGCTGAGAGGAGGGCAGATGAACTGCTAAAGAGTGTTGGGCTAAGCGATAAGAAATTTGCCTACCCGCATAAGCTCTCAGGAGGTCAAAAGCAGCGTATCGCCATCGCTAGAAGCCTAGCAATGGAGCCGGAGGTGATACTATTTGACGAGCCAACAAGCGCGCTAGATCCTGAGATGATCGGCGAGGTGCTTGATATCATGAAAGATGTCGCAGCAAAGGGCATAACGATGCTTGTGGTGACTCACGAAATGGGCTTTGCAAGAAACGTGGCAAATAGAATTTTCTTTATGGACAAAGGCAAGATAGCAGTTGATGACACGCCAAAAAACGTCTTTACAAATCCGCAGCACGAGCGTCTGCGAGAGTTTTTAGGCAAAATTTTAAATCACTAATAAGGAGTAAAATGAAAAATTTGTTAAAAGTTCTAGCGTTAGGGTTAGCCCTGTTTTTTATAGGTTGTGGTGATGATAGTGGCAAAAAAACCGCTGCAAATGCGCCAGAAGCTAGCAAAGAGGTAGTTTATAAAGTTGGTTCAAGTGCTGATTATCCTCCGTTTGAATATCTTGATGATAAAAATCAAATCGTTGGCTTTGAGATCGATCTTCTAAATGAAATCACTAAAAAAACTGGGATCAAATTTGACGTTGCAAACATGAGTTTTGATGGGCTAATACCAGCTTTAAAAACAGGTAAGATCGATATCGCGATAAGCGGTATGAGCGCAACTGACGAGAGAAGAAAGTCTGTTGATTTTACTAAGCCATATTATTTTTCAGAGAATTTATTTATCCGCAAAAAAGGCTCAGATGTAAATAAAGACAATCTTAAAGATAAGAAAATTTCAGCTCAAGTTGGCACACTTCAAGAAGAGGCAGCTAAAAAGATCACAACTCAGTCAATCCCAGCTGAAAATGTAGCGGCAGCTATAATGTCACTAAATGCCGGCAAGATCGATGTTGTGCTTACTGATAGCCCGATAGGTATAGAGTATCTAAAACAAAATCCAGACCTAGAGGAGTTTTTAAGACTTCCTGACGGTACAGAGGGCTTTGCAATGGCATTTGATAAGGGCAAACATACTGAGCTCATCAAAAAAATAGACGCCACGATCGAAGAGCTACAAAAATCTGGCGAATTTGACAAAATGCTCGCTAAATACGACCTTAAAAAATAAATCCTAATATAAATTTGCAAGAGGCAAGATGCTTCTTGCAAAAAATCTCACAAATTTCTAATTTATAAAATTTAATATTATTTAAATATATTGTAATAAAATTGTCAATTTACTTTAAGGAGAATGCAATGAAGTCACTCAGGATGAGAACGGCACTTGTGCTAAGTGTCATGCTTTTGGTTTGTGTTAGTGTGGTTGGTCTTGTGACCTATAACATGGCTAAAAATTTATATACCGACAGGGTCGAAAGTAAAGAATTCCCACTTGCTGTCAATGAAGTTGGTTATAAAATAGAATCTTACATCGATAAGATAATCGACGCTTCTTATCAAATAACTCAAAATAGCTTCTTAATAGACTGGGTCAAAAATGGCGAGGACGAGCACGGCAGAAAGGTCTTGTTTGACTATTTTCAGACTCTTGCTAAAAATTTAAAGCTAGATACAATAATGTTTGGCTCAGACAGAACCCTAAACTACTATGTCGAAGATAAAATTTTAAAGGTCATTAACCCAGAAAACGACAAGTGGTACTACGCCTTAAAAGATGGCAGCAGCCTAAGCCTAATCGACATCAACAAGGCTGAAGACGGCAGCGGCAAGATAATGATGTATATAAACTACAAAGTTCAAAAAGATGATAAATTTTATGGCATCGCAGCAACTGGCGTAAATTTAAGCGAGATAGTAAATTTTGTCCAGTCACAAAAGATAGGTCGTGGCGGTAAATTTCTACTAGTCGATGAAAAAGGCGACATCAAGATCGGTAAAGATGTAAGCGGCAACCTAAAAGATTTAGTTGGCGATGCAAACCTTAAAAAGCTAATCAACGAAAATGGCAGCTACATATCGCTAGATAAGGATGGCAGAAATTTATTGATCGGCTCAAAATATATCAAAAGTATGGGCTGGTATCTTATCGGCGAGCTTGACAAAGATGAGCTTTTAGAGGATCTAAACTCACTTGCTTATGCATCTGTTGGAGTGCTTGTAGTGGTGCTTATTTTAGGACTATTGCTCTCACTTTACCTATCGTCTTACCTCCTAAAAATCATCCTCAAACTAAAAACAGGCCTACTATCTTTCTTTGATCTACTAAATCACAAGACAAACAAAGCACAGCCTATAGAGATAACATCTAAAGATGAATTTGGTCAAA
>NZ_PISC01000020.1:0-3879 GCF_003049065.1 Campylobacter concisus
ATTGATTTATCATATTAATGCCTTCACTTTGCTCTTTGATTGATTCACTCATCTCATTTATTGATTGAGCTAATACATTTGTATTTGCTTCTATCTCACCAAGTGATTTTTGAGTTCTCTCAGCTAGCTTTCTTACTTCATCAGCCACGACAGCAAATCCTCTGCCATGTTCTCCAGCTCTTGCTGCTTCTATTGCTGCATTAAGAGCAAGTAAATTTGTTTGATCTGCTATATCTCTAATGATAGTTATGATGTTTTTGATCTCATCACTTTGTCTTATAACATCAGCTGTCTTTTGAGAGATGGCATTCATTGAGCTTGACATTTGCTCAACTGCAGCTGCACTTTCTTGAAGTGAGCTTGCTTGTGTGCTAGCACCTTGTGTAAGCTCTTTCATAGCTGAAGCTAGGGTTGTAGCCTTTTCTTCAAGCATCTTGGCATCATTTAAATTTGAGTTTAGCATAGTGCAAATTACCTCACCCATATTTGATACTCCAAGTATCATAGCCTTTAGATCGGCCTCTAGCTCGTCATTTATCTCAACCTTTGCTGTAAAGTCGTTTTTAGTATATGAGCTAAGAACATTTGTTATGCCCTTTAAATTTGCTGAGATAGATGTAAAGAATTTATTTAGTAGCTCTTTTAGTTCATTTAGTGATGGGTTGTTTGGAGTTGAGCCTATCTTTGCTCCAAGGTTTCCTTTGATCATTAAATTTGCTACCTTATTTAGCTCATCTATCATGGTGCTATCTTTTTTGATGCCAGCTACTACTTTATCGATGTTTTCATTTATCGCTTTGCTCATCTCACCAAATTCATCATTTGATCTTACCTCTAGTTTGCTTGGTGCTTTTGCTTCGTAAGTTACAAATTTAAATAGATCATCAAGCTTAGACTGGATAGTTTTTATAGGGTTAAGAGACTTTTTAAGTAAGAAATAGACAAATGCTGAGAGGATAACGATAAATAACACTGCTAGGATTAGTTGGATCTTTAGGAGGGGCATAGTCTGGCTCGTGAAAGTATCGGCATTTATCGCAGCAACTGCGAGCCAGCCGTCGTCATTTAGAGGCAAAATTTTAGCCGAAACATTTACGCCTTTTGAGTTTTGGTATGAGATCAAGCCATTTTCGTCAAAGTCCTTGCTAGCAAATTTCGCAGCCAGCGTCTTTGTCGCGTTTGTGGCTTGATTTATAAGGCTTTCGTCATCATGTAACAAGATAACACCATCTTTGTCCATAAAATAGACATAGCCAAACTCAGTTTTACCCATCTTTAGAAGCTTTTTACTTAAAAGCCTGATATTAACATCAGTAAATGTAGCTCCCAAAAGCTTGCCGTCCTCCGTTATCGGAGTAGAGAAAGTCATGCATAAGTCGTGCTCTGGGGCGACCATGTCTATATATGGCTTTGTAAAGATAGTTTTTCCGCTACTCTTTGCGGCGATATACCAGCCCCTGCCCCTTGGTTCGTATTTATCTTTTTCTGGGGTTAAGGTTTTGCCATTTGAGCCATAAGTATAGCCGTTGCTCTCTGCTGCAAAATAGGCACCTATGACTATTGATTTTAAATTTTCTTTTGTAGATTTTAAACGAGCAAGAATTTCATCTTCGTTACCCACACTGCCCACTAGCTTGCTAGCTAGCTTTTGCGAGTCCTCCATGTAGTCATCAATAAAACTTTGCGTCACAGACTTAATGTCAGATAGAATTTGATCTTGGTTTTGGCTGATCAGCTTCACCACCTCCTCTTTTGCGTTAAAGTAGCTAACAGCCGACATCGCAGCAAAGCATACACTCAAAAGAACAATAAGCGTCAATGCGATCTTGTTTGATATAGATCTCATTTCATCCTCCTTGTGAAATATTAGTAGAATTATAATATTTAAAATATAAATTTAATCTTTTGTTTTAAATAATATTTTATATTAAAAAGTGATTAAATCTATAAAAATAACGTAAATTAGCGATATAATAGAAATTTTTTAATTAAATTTGATTTATTTTATAAAATATATTTGAAGTAAAATATTTAATTTTTAGCATGAAAACTGGTTTATGAACTAAAATCATGCTAGTTAAACTTAAACAAAAAAGAAACTTCTTAAATTTAATGTGTAATACTAATTTAAATGTGTGTTATCTGTAAAAAAATGATGCAGAAAGTATTATAAATTTAGCCAGAGACCAAGTCGAACTGGCTAAATTTGGTGATATTTAAATTTCTTTATAACCGACTATATTTAGTCCAAAACCGGCTAAGCTTACAAATTCTTTATTTTTATTTGAGCTTAGAAGCTCGATATCCTTTACGCCAAAGTGATTTAAAATTTGCGCTCCAATGCCGTAGTCTTTGCTAGTATTTGAGTTGTCACTATCTAAAAAGATCAAAATTCCGCCATTTTGGCTTAGAAATTTGATAGTTTTTAAAAGCTCGTCATATTTTGGACTACTCAAAAGCTCGTGATCGGCGAGTATCTTTTGAAATTTGACATTTGCCTTACTCTTTGGCTCACCAAAAAGATAAGCTGAGTGGATTTTGCCTTTGTGATCTGTGATATCGTATCTTATAGCCGCGCAGTCTGCGATCATCACGTTGCTTTTTTCACCAACTCTTATGAGGCTTTCGTGGCTTAGTCTATACTCAACAAGATCAGATACGCTGATCATATTTAGCCCAAATTTCTTGCAAAACTCCTCTAGATAGTCGCGTCTTGCCATTGTGCCATCTTCTTTTACGATCTCACATATCGAAGCCATAGGGCTAACGCCAGCAAGTTTGCAAAGATCGACCGAGCCCTCGGTGTGGCCTGTGCGAACGAGCACGCCGCCATTTTTTGCGATAAGCGGGAAAATGTGTCCAGGGCGCACGAAGTCCTCAGGCTTTGAGCTAGCATCGGCAGCAAGCCTGATCGTCATATCACGCTCATATGCGCTCACGCCAGTTGTTGCGTCTTTTGCGTCGATCGTAACCGTAAAAGCTGTCTCATGGCTCGATGTGTTTTTGGCTACCATTAGCGGTAGATCAAGCCTTTTTGCGTTCGCCTCGTCCATCGCAAGACAGAGCACGCCCTTTGCATGAGTGATAGCAAAATTTACCTTTTGCATGTCGCTACTAGCTGCTGAAAAGACTAGATCGCCCTCGTTTTCGCGGTCCTCGTCATCGACCATAACGACCATTTTGCCATTTTTTATATCCTCAATCGCTCTTAATACATTTTCAAGTGCCATAATTGTCCTTTTATAAATTTTTACGATTATATTGATATTTTGATAACTAAGAGATAAAAATAATATTTTTTCTTTGCCGGTAACCACTTTTGAGAAAAAATAGAATTTACACCAAAAATTTAAGCTTTTGAGGTTGAATTTAACTATATGATAAGATGGTTTTATCTGCTAAAAGTATAAAAATTAATTGTATATTTGCATGATAAAGCGATTTTTGACTTTAAATTTTAAAATATGCCTTAATATCAGGCAACAACAAGTTGTTATTTTAGCTTATTAATAGCACTATAAAAATAATTGAAACTTAAATATTATTCATTTAGAAAATCGAGTGAAAATTGGGCTTTCGTCGTTATTTTGCTATAAAAACTAAAAATTTTTAATAGAGAAAAATATATTTTAAATTTTTCTAAAGACAATATTTTATGTATTATTTTACATATTATTTAACAGAATATTTTATAAAAAAATTGCATTAAACTTAAAAAATAAAGACAAAAATAAAAAAATGAAAAATTTAAAAGTAGATGGCGCAGCGGACGGGGCTCGAACCCGCGACCTCCGCCGTGACAGGGCGGCATTCTAACCAACTGAACTACCGCTGCACCTAAAAGTAATGGTGGTCGCTATAAGACTCGAACTTATGACA
>NZ_PISC01000021.1:0-1602 GCF_003049065.1 Campylobacter concisus
ACCAAACGAGCTCAGAGGTTTTGGGCTACAAGGTAGATAAGGATGGCTACTTTACAGATGAGTTTAATAAACAAGCTGGCATCCCAAGTGATTATAAAATTCACTCAAGCACGCTGGAGTCGTTAGTAAATGTTGCAGAGGGGACTTCATTTTTTAGTCGCACCTTTAAAAGCATAGATATAGCAAAGACTGCTGGCAATGCTTATAAAATACTCTCACAAGTAGTTGGCGAAGATATACTAAATTCAAAAGATAGCTTTAGCTTAGATGAGATAAGGAATTTCCCTCAAGGCTTTGAGTATAACCGCCAAAGCATGCAAGTAACAAAAATTCATAGCTCTATTTACGACTTCGATGCAGCTGCTTCTAGCTTTAACTACAAAGAGTCAAACAAGCAGATGATAAGCACGCTCTTTTTCAACCCAAGCTTTAGCGGTGGAGATGGCAGGCAGCCACTAAAGCCAACAACAGATATCTTTAACAACAACAATGGTGGCAAGGAGAGTGTGGGAAGTGGTGTTTTTATCGATCCGCACGGCGAAAGATATACAAATAAAGATGGCTCAATAACTAAAGGCGGACTTTTAGCAGCCGTCATAAATAGCAACCTTGACGTCAAAGAAGGTGAAACCACCGTTTTTGGAAAGAAGCAAGGCTTTGATAAGAGCGTAGATAGCAAAGAATTTAGTAGAGCATTTGAACTATTTGAGCTTATGGGTGAGATGAAATTTGGAGCAAATTTCAACAAAGCAAGCGACTCTGATCTAGCTGGTATGCCTGCATATATGCAAGAGTATGTTAAGTATAAAAGAGACCTTGTCTATGTAGATCTTACGACTGGGTTTGTCGGTAAGTATTCAGACGAAGAAGACGAACTCTCATTTAAAAAGATGATGGAGCATAATCTAAAAATGCTAAAGCTACTCTTTGGTGAGATAGACAAGGACGGCAAAAAGAGTAAAGACTTTATGGATAGCTTTTTGAAATTTAGCATGCCACCTTTAAATTTAGTAAAAGAGCTAAATGAAAACCCAGCTGGAAAATATCTAGTAGATATGCTTGGTATAAAAAGAGATGTTGATATAAAGGCGTAGGGGGGAGCTGAAATGTTTATTACTACCTATAATGGATCGATGCAATACAAAGAAATTTTAGATGACTACATAGCTCATGGCAATAAAAATTTATCTGCCGAAGATGAGAAAGCTAAAGTTGATGCTTATATGCAAGGACCATTTGGCGTTGGACTAGATAAGATAACCGGTATAGAAGAAGGAACGGAAGACTGGATAACAAAAACCATAGATAAAATAGATAGTATGCTATCAAACAAATACTCTCCAGAAGAGCGAAGAGCTCTATACGGAAAATATCCAGAAACCATAGAAAAAGCGATAGATTGGGAACTTCAAGGCTATATGGATTTTCTGAGGGATAACTCTATAGATGGCAAACCAACAATAGAAGGTAAGATGATAGGTCTTGGCACAAAAGAAGAGGAGGCTGACCTAAGAGCATTTATGGATAGTATGTCTTCTCTTTATCCAAATAATAACAAGGAGTCACTTAGTCTTTTAAGTAGAACCGATCTAAGCATAGATG
>NZ_PISC01000022.1:0-1054 GCF_003049065.1 Campylobacter concisus
CAATGTAACAGCAGAGATCATCAATCCAAATAACCCTAACAACCCAGGCAAGGATAGCAAGGTTATAGGTGAAGATAGTGAGAATACTAAAGCTCCAGAAGCTCCAGTAATCACAGAAGTAATTGATAACGTTAAGGGTTATGAAGAAGATACTAAAGTAGGCAATGTTCTTGATGTAAAAGGTCATCTAACAAATGATAATACTCCAACTATCAAAGGCACTGCAAAAGCTGGCTCAAAAGTAGAAATTTACGACAATGGCAACAAGGTAGGTGAGACAACAGCTAAATCTGATGGTTCATGGGAAGTTACAACCACAGAGCTTACTAAACAAGGCGAGCATAAATTTACAGCAACTGCTGAGAATAAATTTGGTAAGAGCACACCAAGCAATGAAGCTACAATCGATCTAGATTCAATCGCTCCAAAACTTGACAATGTTAAAATCACTCCAATCGATACTAATAGCAAAGCTGATGATACAGCAGAGCTAACTATGGGAACAGGTCATACAGATACTCCAAATGCTGAGATATTATTTAGAGATGAAAACAACAACATTATAGGAAAAGGTCACGCTAATAATGCAGGTGACTTCGTAATTCAACTAGATAAAGCCGTTCAGCCAGGTACTCCAGTATTTGTTCAAGCAATAGACAAAGCTGGTAACGTAGGTACAGATAGAGTTGAAGCTGGCAATATAGAACATCCAAACGATCATACAGCTCCATCAGAGCCAACAATCACATTTGTTGAAGATACTAATCCAAAAGATGGCAAGCTAAATAAAGCTGAAAACAGCAGTGATAGTGATAACGCTAATACAACAGCTAAAATTTCTGTCCCAGCAGATGCAGTAGTAGGCGATGTTATCAAATACACTGTAAATGGTGGCACAGAGCAGTCTCATACTATAACAAATGCTGATAAGACAGCTGATCATGTAGAAATAAAAGTACCAGTAACTGATGGTCAAACATCAAGCGTAACAGCTAAGATCGTTGATCAAGCTGGTAATGTAGGCAAGGAAGCAAAAGAAAGTTTAGATGTAGAT
>NZ_PISC01000002.1:0-284283 GCF_003049065.1 Campylobacter concisus
AAGTTGTAGATCTTTAAATGTGCTTTTTAGTTGATTTAGAGCTGGGTTATTAGTATCTGCTTCTAAGCTTGCTTCATAGTTGCCATCTTTTATCTCATTTACAAAGGTGTTGGCTTTTTGGATGAAGGTGTTCTCTTTTTCTTTAGATGTTTGGATCTTTTGGATGTTTTCATTTATAAGAGAAGACATAACGCCAAATTCATCTTTAGAAACGATATTTGACTTAACTGGCTCTTTGATCTCGTAATTTAGAAATTTAAAGAACGAAATAAGCGAATCAGATATCTTTGAGAGTGGCTTAAGCGATCTGCTAACGATAAATATAAGAAGCGCTACGATGACTACTATAAATATAACTGAAGAGATGACTTGTGAGACAAGTGTTTTGCTAAGGCTTCCGTCATAATCGCTCCAAGAGTTTGCAGAACATACAAGCCAGTTTGCTTGATCGTAAAGCTCGCAAGCAAGAAGCCTCTCTGTGCCTCTAAGATTATAAGTAAATGTTTTATCTCCATTTTTCTTATACTCGTTTGAGTAGTCGTCAATTATCTTCATAGCTTCACTAGCATCAGATAAAACAAGATCCTTATGAACAAAATGAATTATCTTTTTATGCTCAAGATCCATCAAAGCTATCGCGCTACTTGGAGTTGGTTTTATCTTATTAAGCTCATTATCAAGCTTATCTATGCCCATATCCACGCCAAAGACACCAACAACCTTGCCATCAACAACTATCTTTTTAGCGATAGTTAAATTTAAGCCACCAGCTGAGCTTGTGTATGGAGCTGAAAAGATAATGCCCTCTTTTGCGATAGCGTCCTTGTACCAGCCTTTAACCCTCGCATCATAGTTTTTTCTCTGATCAAAAACCATAAATTTACGCTCTTTGCCATCAAGCACAGCGTTATAAACAGCACCATCAGTTGCATAGCCAAAGTAAAACTCAGAAAAATCAGTAACCTGCGCTGCGTTCATCAGCACTTTTTCTAAAGCCTCTTTGTCATCTAAAATTTGCGGATGCGCCTCGATGTAACTAGAAAAATTTTGAACGGCTGCAAGCTTATCTTCAAAAAATGCATTCATATAAAACTGCAAAATTTTTGAAGCTGAAGTCTTAGACTCCTTTGCTAGATCATAAATCCTCTCCTTGGTATTTGTGTAATTCACCGTTGAAAACACGCCAAGCGAGACAACTAAAAGCACCACGATAATGAGTGCTATCTTGTTTGCTGCTTTTTTCATAAACAAAATCCCTTTGTGTAAATTTTATGTTTATATCGGCAAAAATTTTTTATGGTTAATAGCTATTTACAATTATTTAGGTGTGAAATTTCAAGTAAAATTTCACATAAATTTTAGTTTCTAGCATCTGCTAAAACAAGCGCAAAAAGCACATCAACGCCTGCTTTTTGAAGCGTATCTCTAGCTTCTAGTATCGTTGTGCCAGTCGTTACTATATCATCAACCAAGATAACTGGCGCGGTGATCTTTTTTAAAATTTTAAAATTTCTTGGATTGTTTTGTCTAAATTTAAGATCCTTGCCGCTGTAACTGACACTGCTTGTCGCATGCAGGGCGTGAAAGATCGGTTTAAGGTTTTTAGCACGAAGTTCATTTGCCAAAATAGCCGTGTGCGAGTAGCCATGATGCACTCTATCATCTATCGGCAGGGCGTAAATTTGCTCTGGGAAGCTAAAGCTTTTAGCAAATTTCTTAAATGCAAATTTGGCTAAATTTTTATAGATAAAAAGTCCGTGCATTTGGTGCTTTGAGTGGATGAGCTCTTTGATCTCAGAGTAGCCGTAGAAGCTATAAATTTTAAAGCCCTCTAGCTCTCTTACCAAAGGGCTTGGCTCGCTTAAAATTTGCGAGCAGGTTTTACAAAATGTCTTTAGCGTAAAGCTCTTGCAAAACGCACAAAACATTAGCTATTTAAGATAGCGATCGCAGAGCGCTTAACGGCGTCATTAATGATGTCTGTTAAGAATGGCTTAAATGCTCCGCCAGTGCGAACTAGCTCAAATTTGGTTTGGTTGTTTGAGATATTTTTGATGATGCTTTGATCGCCTTTTTGGATTTTAAGAGTGATCTTTATCTTGCCCCTTGTGTTGTCGCTGCCATATCCGCTCATATTTGCTTCAAATTCGTTTATGAAAACTTCAACAACGACACCACCCATGCCATTTACATTTGCGCCACGTGCTGCAAGCTCTCTTTTAAGGGAGTCGCTAAAGTAAGTCGCAAGATCGTTTTGAAGCACGACATACTCTTTTACAGTGCCTCTACCATCGGTTATAGTGGCAATAGTACTTTTGTTTTTGCGACTATCATGCACCGCGCTTATATAGACTTCAAGACCGTTAGCTTGCTGACTTGCAGCAGTTTTGTAAGGATCAAACGCAACTACTGTCTGAGTAGGCGCACAACCGCTCAAAAATAGGACAAAAAGTCCAAAGATAGCTAGAAATTTAAATTTACTCATATTTTTCCTTTCAAAGTTTAGTGATCTCATCAGCCACTTTTATGGCAGCTTGCTTAACTAAAAGCGCGATAAAGAAGTCAAACTGACCGCTTCTTGATGCCTCAAGCTCCTCCACGTGGTGTCTAGTCGAGATAGGAATTCGTTTTTTGAAATTTATATCTGAAAGCACAAGCTCGCCGTATAGATGTCCATTTAAAATTTCTGAGCTTCTTGAGTAAGTGCCTCTAAGCTCGTCAAATCTAAAATCAAGCCTATATGTATAAGGCGATGTTTGCGTATCCACGACCACGATGCCACGCGAATTTAGCTCACGTTTTAAAAACATATAAAAGAGCACTTCAAGGCGTGGGTTTGAGTTAAAGACTACGCCGCTACCATCTTCTCTTGTGTAATAAATCGACCTTGCGCTGCTTCTAGCATCCACGATCCTATGAAAATATACCTTTTTTAGCCCAACATTTATGTCGATCATATTTTTTTCTAAGCAGCAGTTTATCGCCACGTCGCTTCTATACTTGACGCCATTTATAAAGACGCCATCGCCCCTGCCTTTGCAAGCACTGCAGTCAGCTGGGATCCTCATAACCTCTTCAAAATAGGTCTTATCTTCGCTACTTATGCTTGCACTTTGCACGCCGTCTATGCCCTCGCACGATAGACAAAGGCTAGCTTTTGCCACGCAGCCAGTTAGAAAGACGGCTGCAAAAACTGCTAATAATGTCGCTCTTAGCATTTCACTTCCTTTTGCTCCTTTTGTTTTTTGCGGATATTTTTCACGCTCTCGCCTGCGATGCCGTAGTTGTTCGTATCGATCTCATCGATAATGACAACGGTATTTTGAGCGCTTCTACCTAAAATTTCGCTTATTAGCTTTGTAACTCCGCTTATCATATTCTCTTTTTGCTCCACGCTTGGGCTATCACCCTCTTTTGTAACGCAAATTTTCACAAACGGCATAGCACTCCTTTTTGTAAATTTAGCACTTAAATTTTAATCAAAACCTATCCACCAAACGAGCTCCCAAATGCGGCAGTATCGCCACCTCAAAAGAAGGCGAGATATTTTGTGATGATTTTGAAAGCTGTGACGTGAAATTTTGGTGCGGATAGAACATATAGTTCATCAAGCCAAAATTTCACTAACTCTTTCAAAAGGGCACAAAAGATAAGCCGCTAGTCTATTTTTAGGACGGATAAAAACGCCTCCTGCGGCAAATTCACCTTGCCAATGGCCTTCATCCTCTTCTTACCCTCTTTTTGCTTTTCAAGCAACTTCCTCTTACGAGTGATGTCGCCGCCGTAGCACTTGGCTGTGACGTTTTTGCCCATTGATTTTACGGTTTCTCGGGCGATTATTTTATTGCCGATGCTAGCTTGTATCGCCACTTCAAAGAGCTGACGCGGCACGATCTCTTTCATCGCCTTTACGAAGTCTCTGCCCTTTGTCTGCGCCTTGCTCTCAGGCACGATGATAGAGAGCGCATCGACCGTCTCGCCGGCCACTTTGACATCAAGCTTCACTAGATCGCCCACGCGGTAGTCGCTAGGCTCGTAGTCAAAGCTCGCGTAGCCTTTGGTGCTTGACTTTAGCTTATCGTAAAAGTCCATCACGATCTCGTTCATCGGTATGTCATACTCTAGTAAAACGCGGTCAGTTGTGATGTAGTCCATCTTTGTTTGTATGCCGCGGCGGTTGTTTAAAAGTGTAATGATATTGCCTAAAAACTCGCTTGGCGTGATGATAGTAGCCTTTACGTATGGCTCAAGGATCGAGTCTATTTTATTTACAGGCGGCAACTGGCTTGGGTTTTGTATCTTTAAATTTAACCCGTCAGTTTGGATGACTTCATAAGTCACAGTTGGCGCTGTGGCGATGAGATCAAGGTCAAACTCACGCTCCAGCCTCTCTTTGACGACCTCCATATGAAGAAGACCTAAAAAGCCAACCCTAAAGCCAAATCCAAGTGCGACCGAGGTCTCTGGTTCGTAGCTAATGGAGCTGTCATTTAGCTTTAGCTTATCTAGCGCGTCACGCAGATCTTCAAATTTATCAGTTTCTATTGGATAAAGTCCCGCAAAAACAAACGGCTTAGCCCTCTCAAAGCCGCCAACTGGCTCTTTTAGCGGGTTTCTAGCCTGCGTCATCGTATCGCCCACCTGCACGTCACTAACGTTTTTAAGCCCCAAAACCACGATGCCAACCTCACCAGCGCTAAGCGTTTTGGTTTTGATCGGTGCTATAGGATTTGGATACATGAGGTCTAGCACGATATGTTTTTTGCCCGTGCCCATGACCAAAATTTCATCATTTTTTGAAATTTCACCATCATAAACACGCACAAGAGCAAGCGCACCAAGGTAGTTGTCAAACCAGCTATCGTAGATTAGCGCCTTTGTAGGCTTGCTTGCGTCGCCATTTGGCGCAGGGATCCTCGTGATGATCGCTTCTAGAAGCTCTTTTATGCCAACGCCTGTTTTTGCGCTCACTTCGATCGCTCCTGAGCAGTCAAGTCCGATGATGTGCTCGATCTCGTCTTTTGCCCTAGCAGGGTCAGCCGCTGGTAGGTCGATCTTGTTGATGACTGGGATGATCTCTAGGTTGTTTTCAAGCGCGATATAGACGTTTGCGATGGTTTGCGCCTCCACGCCCTGGCTAGCATCCACGACAAGCAGCGCACCCTCGCAACTAGCCAAAGAGCGGCTCACCTCGTAGCTAAAATCTACGTGTCCTGGGGTGTCTATCAAATTTAGAACAAAATTTTGCCCATTTAGTGCGTAGTTTAGGCGGACAGACTGGGCTTTGATCGTGATGCCACGCTCTTTTTCGATGTCCATCGTGTCCATGATTTGCGAGCTCATCTCACGGTCGCTTACGGCGCCACACTCCTGAATGAGACGATCAGCAAGCGTGCTTTTGCCGTGGTCGATGTGAGCGATGATGCTAAAGTTTCTAATGTTTTTCATGAAATCCCTAGTTAAATTTTAGGCGATTTTATAAAAAAAATCGTTAAAGTTGAGTAAAAATGAGTTTGTTAGGCTAGCAAGGCTTAAATTTAAAGCTCAAATTTAGCTCTTAAACTTTTACGCAAAGCGCAGAGCACAACGCAAAGTGAATATAAAAAATAAAGATAAGCAAGAAGTGGCAAAAAAGCTAAAAAAGCTGAAGCATAAACTAAAGCACTAAGCCCGTATGTCGCATTTGCCAATGCTGGCACGTAATAAGTCCAAAGCTCTGGCTGTTCGAATGGAGCATCTATGGCATTAAAATATAGAGCAAAATTTAACCCTAGCAACAAAATAAATATATAGCCCTTTTTCATACAAAATAGAGCGCAGATCAAGGCTACTACAAAATTTACTGCGATAAGATGGGTTATATCAATAAAAACACAAAGCAACCCCATAGCCACGACTACTAGATATTCATTTTTTATGAGAAACATTAAATTTAAGCCTTTTGCGTCAAATTTTAGTGATGATGCCCAAAGTGCTCGTCTTTATGCGCGCTTTTTAGCTCGCAGATGAGATCATCTTTATGTCCAAGGCTCTCGCTCTCAAACTGAAGTGTGACATGGCCGATGCCAACGTGAGAAAGCTCATGCTCGATGCGCTTTATCATCTTTGAAATTTCAGCCACGCTTAGCGCATCATCCACCACCACGTGGGCTATGAGCGCGTTTGTGCCAGCATTTATCGCCCAGATATGCAGGTCATGCACGATTTTAACGCCATCTACGCCCTTTATAACGCCTAAAATTTCATCCGTATCAAGCTTAAGCGGCACGGCTTCGATCAGGATATTAAAGCTATCTTTTAGCAAGCTAGCGCCGCTTTTTATGATGAGTAGCGAGACAAAGATACTTGCGATACTATCGGCCTGCGTGAAGTTAAATTTCATCACAAGAAGCGCCGCAATGATGGCGCCAACTGAGCCAAGCGTATCGCCAAGCACGTGCAAATAAGCACCTTTCATGTTTAAATTCTCTTTTGTATCAGCACTTTTATGCATATAAATAGCCACGACCAAATTTACCACAAGCCCCAAAATACTAACAAAAAGCATCGTTTCAGCCTCTATCTCTGGCTCGTTAAAAAGCCTGATGATAGCTTCAACTACGACAAAAATGGCGAGTGCGATAAGAGCGATGGCGTTTATGAAAGCAGCGATGATCTCGACCCTTTTGTAGCCAAAGGTCTTTTGTAAATTTGCCCTTTTTTCTGAAATTTTAAACGCCATTAGTGACAAAAATAGCGCGGCAGCGTCTGAGAACATGTGAAATGCGTCGCTAATAAGCGCAAGCGAGTTTGAAACGAAGCCAAAAACGGCCTCAACTATCATAAACGTGAAAATTAGAAAAAATGAATTTCTAAGAACACTCTTGTTGTGCATCATTATCCTTCTTTTGGGCGTCGATCCTCTTGCCTATATCTTTTAAATTTGAAAATTCCTCGATTAGCTTTGGCGAGTCGTCAAGGCTGATGACGAAATTCCATATATAGGTCATCACAGAGTAGATGTGGCCGGCATTTGTCTGCTGCGAGCTTAACACTATTATCGCCACCAAAAAGAGCAGCGAAGCGCTAATGCCGATGATAAAATAGCTCATCGCTTCCCTATTTGAGATCGCTATACGAAATTTAGAAACGACATCGTAGTGCCTATTTAGCGTGCTTTTATTAAAAACACCTATAACTTTTGCCTCTTTTTCTAAGCGGTCATTTAAGCGAAGATAAAGATCGTCATTTTTCTTGATATATCTTGGCAAAAATATAAGAAAAAAGGTCATCACTACAAAGCACGCCACAGCGACCTTTGGCCGGGCAAAATGAGCATAAACGCTGAGCCGATGATCGAAATGACCGATGTAAAAAACATAGGAAAATGCGTCTCAAAGAAATTTACAAACTCTCGCGAGAGCGCTACTCTGGCGATGATGGCAGAGTCGTCTTTGGCATTTTGTTTTTCATTCATGATAACATTTACAGCAAGCTTTGCATAGATATTTGCAAAGACTTGCGTATCCACGCGGCGTCTAATGGCTCCTACAAGCCACGCTACGAGCACAAAAAGTGCGTAAATGAGGGCATTTAACGTATTTCCTTGTATGATTGCGTTGATCGCAAAGCCTGCAAATATCGGATAAGCTAGAAAAAGTCCGTTCTCTGCTAGCACAAAAGCAAAGGTTAAAATGAGCTTTTTGTTATGCTCGGCCGCTATTCCTTTTAGCGTTTTAAATGCGTTATTTTGCAAATTTACTCCTAAAAATTTTGCGAATTTTAGCTCAAATTTATAAATTTTGAAAAATTTTTTGTTGTAACTCTTGACATTACAACAAAAATTTACTATACTTCGCTCATCTGTTGTAAATAAAAAGATTACAACACAAAAAACAAGGAGAACAAAATGAAAAATTATCAGGTTGCAAAGATCACAAACGAGCCAAGAGTTGAGCTAAAAGAGGCTTTAAATTTAACTGGCTGTGAGGTATCTATAAACGAGCTTCCAGCAAACACAAGCGTGCCATTTGTCCATGCGCACAAGCAAAACGAGGAGCTTTACATCATCACTGAGGGCGATGGCGAACTTTTTATCGACGGTGAAGTGATAAAAGTAAGCAAAGGCGACGCGGTGCGCATAGATCCAGAGGGTAAGAGGTGCTTTAGGGCTGGCAAAAACGGCATCAAAATGATCTGCATCCAAACAAAACGCGGTAGCCTAGAGCAATACACAATGAGCGACGGCGTGATAGTTGATGACGTAAAGCCAAGCTGGCTGTAAATTTAAAAAGCAAAATTTAAATAGCAATCTTAGGCACAAACGGCAAAAGCGGCGTAAATTTATCTAAAAATGGCTTTAAAACTCGGCGATCGTTAGAAACAAAGAGTAAAACGACGACGTAAAAGTCATCTATAAAAGATATTTTTGAGCCTACAAAAGCTGATATAACAGGCTTTGGTGCGGTTATCAGCGCATTTGCCGTTTGGTCGTTATAAACCTTCTTTTCTCACAAAAAAGTGGTCGCTCACCTAGTAAATTTACTAGAAGGCACCAATACAAGGCTCATCGTAGCTCTTGGCGCTGGCACGTTATTTGTTGATAGCAAAGGCACTATGGTCATGGATACGCCAGACTTCCCAGCGGCATATATGGGCGTGGCAAAGGCTACGGCGGAGTCTTATTTTGAGCTAAAAGGTAGCGCAAATGTGCTTTGGACATACGTAAGTCCAGCAGGCGACTACGACGCAAACGGCGCTCGCACTGGCAAATACGTGCTTGGCGGAGATGATCTCATACTAAACTCAAAAAATGAGAGCTACATAAGCTACGCAGGCCTTGCGCTTGCGATCATTGACGAGCTAAAAAACAAGAAATTTATCCAAAAGCGCTTTACCGCCGTCAGCGAGAGAGCGTGAGTTTATAAATTTGAGAGCTGCAAAGGCTCGTAAGTCAAATTTAGCTGGCTGTCTTTGGTAGAAAATTTAAGTATAATCACGAAAAAATTTAAGGGAGCTTATGCAAGTTGGCATTAAATTTTCAACTGCGATACACGCACTTTTGTGTGCTAAATTTTTTGAAAACGAGAAGGTTACAAGCGAATTTATAGCAGGTAGCATAAATACAAACCCAGTTATCGTTAGGCGTCTGCTTGGCACTCTAAAGGCTGCAGGGCTCGTAAATGTCGCAGCTGGAGTTGGCGGGGTGAACCTTGCAAAAGAGCCAAAAGATATAAATTTGCTTGAAATTTTTAACGCAGTAAATGATAAAGAAAAACTTTTTAAAATTCACTCTGACTCACCAAAAGCCTGCCCAGTTGGCGGTAGGATAGAAAAGCTTTTGTCTGGGCACTTTTTAAGAGCACAAACTGCCCTAGAAAACGAGCTAAAAAGCGTTACTTTGCAAGATTTATTAGACGAGCTTGCAAGATAAATTTAGGCTAGAGCTTGATCCTTTCTAGCCTAAAATAAATTTACAAACTACTCCTGCATCGCTATCCATTTTTGTGCGATCCTAACGGCATTTGTCGCAGCTCCCACGCGGATCTGATCGGCACTGCACCAAAGGTGAAGCACATTTGATCTAAAGTTATCAACCCTGATCCTGCCAACGTAAGTCTCGTTTGTATCGCTTGAGATAGTAGGCATCGGATACTCTTTTTTAGCTGGATTATCAACTACGACGACGCTTGGAGCTTTGCTTAAAACCTCTCTTGCCGCATCTGCGCTCACGTCTTTGTCAAAGTGGATGGTGATCGCCTCAGAGTGGCTTCTAAGCACTGGCACACGCACGCAAGTAGCGCTCACTTCGATATCTTTGTGAAGAATTTTTTGCGTTTCATTGACCATTTTCATCTCTTCTTTTGTGTAGTCGTTGTCCAAAAAGACGTCGATGTGTGGGATCACGTTTAGCGCTAGGCGGTGCGCAAAGACCTTTGGCTCGCACTCATCAAGCTTAAATTCAAAAAACTTTTGCATCTGAACGACAAGCTCTTCCATGCCCTCTTTGCCAGCGCCACTTGCTGCTTGATAGGTAGAAACATCAACCCTGTTGATGCCAAAAGCGTCGTTTAGGGGCTTTAAAATTTGCACCATTTGGATGGTTGAGCAGTTTGGATTTGCGATGATGCCGCGGTTTTTCCATTGCGCTATATCGCTTGGGTTACACTCTGGAACGACTAGTGGGATATCTTTATCCATCCTAAAATGGCTGGTATTGTCGATAACTACCGCGCCGCTGTCGGCTGCAAATTTGGCAAATTTCTCTGAAACTGAGCCACCTGCGCTAAAAAATGCGATATCGATCTCGTGCTCGCTAAAAACTTTCTCGGTTAGCTCTTTTACTTTGTAGTGTTTGCCCTTAAATTCGATCTCCATGCCAACGCTCTTTGCGCTTGCAAGTGGTAAAAGCTCACCAACTGGGAAATCAACCTCCTCCATAACTCTAAAAAGCTCTTCGCCGACCGCTCCAGTAGCACCAACGACCGCTACGTTAAATTTTCTCATCTGCTCTCCTTGGTTTCTTTTAATTTTCTTAATTTGCATAATTTTACTAGCCAAAAACTTAAATTTTTACCTATTTTTTACTTCTTGCTTGCAAAAATAGATCTTTTGGCAAAATTTCATCGCCCTCGCTTAGTATCGCTGCACGCTGCACGACTGAGATGAGCTCTCTTATGTTGCCTGGGTAGTCGTAGCCCAAAAGCTCCTCTTTGGCTGCTTTTGAGAAATTTTTAGCCTCAAAGCCATACTCTTTGCAGCATTTGTCCAAAGCATCCTGCGCGATAGGCAAAATTTCATCCTTTCGCTCGCGAAGTGGCGGGATGAAAAGCGGGATCGTGTTTAGGCGGTAGAAAAGGTCCTCTCTAAACTTGCCCTCTTTCATAGCAAGCTCTAAATTTGCATTTGTAGCGCAGATGATGCGAACGTCTATCTTTTCGCTCTTTGTAGCGCCAAGCCTTGTTATCTCGCGCTCTTGTAAGGCACGAAGCAATTTTGGCTGTAAATTTATAGGCATCTCGCCGATCTCATCTAAAAATAGCGTTCCGCCATTTGCCAGCTCAAACTGCCCTTTTTTTGTGGTCGCTGCGTCAGTAAAAGCGCCTTTTTCAAAGCCAAAAAGCTCACTTTCTATCAAATTTTCAGGGATCGCAGCCATATTTAAAGCGACAAACGCAGCATCTTTTCTAGGTGAGTTTGCGTGGATAAATTTAGCAAAGACCTCCTTGCCAACGCCGCTTTCGCCACTAAGCATGACTGAGGCGTCAGTTCTTGCAGCTTTTAGCGCGATATTTAGCGTGGCTTCTAGCGCTTTTGAACTGGCTAAAAAGCCGTTATTTTCACTTTTGGTTTCAACTTTTTTTATGCTTTTTGGAGTTTTTTGTTTTAGCGCCTCTACCCTTTTTATCGCTTCATATAGCGTTGAGACGTCAAATGGCTTGGTTAAAAAGTCCTTCACGCCGAGCCTAACGCTTTCGATCGCCTTGTTAAGTGTGGCGTTTCCAGTCATTATGATGACGTCAAATTTGCCGTTTAGCTCCTTAATGAACTCAAGTCCGTCCATCTTTGGCATGTTTATGTCGGTGATGATTAGATCAGTGTCGTCGCTTAGCTTTTTTAGAGCCTCAACTGCGCTCTTGTAACTCTTGATGTTTAGCTCTTCATACTCGCCAAGTGCGATCTCAAGCGACTTTCGCATATTGATGTCATCTTCTACTATGACGATATTCATTTGATCTCTTTTTTATTGAAGTGTGCCGATGATAGCGGATTTTGGCTTAAATTCCACCATAAATCTAACTGGCAAAATTTTCAAATTTGAAGCGTTTGTGACCTGTGAGTTTTTGACATTTAGCTCATTTTTTATCATCACTTTTTTTAAAGCAAAGCAGTCAAAAATTTCATCTTTGTGTAAATTTAAAAAGCCAAGAGTTGTGGTATTTTCATCTTTAAAAGCATCTATCTGACAAAGAAATTTTGGTTTTGGATTGGGTGTTAGGGTCATCGCCTTTGAAAATGAAATTTCCTCAAAGGCAACTATTTGATTTTTCGTATCGACCTTTGCCCAGAAGATAAACTCCTCCAGGCAAAAGGCAAAATTTAAAAGTATCGTTAGTAAGAAAAGACTTCTCGCCACTTGTCTTCGTCTATCTTAAGCTCCATATTTACCTTATAAAGCCCGTCTTTGAAATTTTCATTCACGATCCTTGCATTTTTGACAAGACCTTGAACCTTTGAAGTGATAGATGAGTCATTTAGCATCGCATCTCTTACGGTGTCTTCAGCGTTGATCTTTACGCCATAAAGCTTGCCAGCAAGCTGCGAATAAGCATCAGCCATCGCTGCTCTTTTTGCAAGAGTGACTGACTGAGCGTATGAGAGCGAATTTAGCGGAGCTATGCCCTCGCCTGTGGCTCTAAAAGTGGTCTCTCTTGGAGCGCTATCATATATCATCTTCTCTTTTTTCATCACCTCTCTAAGATCGTCTTTATCGACCTTTTGGATGACTACGTTGCGGTTTGATGTGCTAGTTGGCTCGCCCATAAAGCCGTTAAATGAGCAGCCGCTAAAAATAGCGATCATCAAAGCAAAAGATAAAATTTTAACCTTCATAAACAACCTTTTTTATGCTTTTATTTAAAATTTAATAGCAAAATTTATTCCAAAAGCCCCATATCTTCGCTTGGTGCTTCATCCTCATCTTCGCCATCATCTGCTTTAGGGCATCTTGCGATACTTACAACATCGTCGCCATCGACATTTACGACGATAACGCCGCTTGTGTTACGTCCTGCTTTGCGGATGCTTTGCATATCAACTCTTATCATCTTGCCGCTTGATGTTAGAGCCATTAGATCTTGCTCTTCATCAACCATCACAACGCCTACTAGATCGCCTGTTCTGCTTGTTAGCTTCATGCAGATAACGCCTTTGCCGCCGCGGTTTGTCAAGCGGTACTCATCAGCTGTTGTGCGCTTACCGATACCTTTTTGAGATATGCTTAAAATTTCTTGATCATTGCTTTCAATGACTGCTGCGCCTACGACCTCATCGCCTGACTCTTTAAATTTGATACCAGTTACGCCGCGTGCAGTTCTTCCCATTTGGCGAACCTTGCTGATCTTAAATTTAAGGCACATGCCTTTTTTAGTAACGACAAATAACATTGTCTCATCGCCTGAGTTTGCGTCCTCTTCGGCATTTACATTATCTTCGTCGATCTCATTTTGAAGCTCTTCAACTTCAAGCACCTCTGTCTCTACGCTTAGCTCGTTTTCAGGATCGGTGACTGGCATATCATCATATGTTTGAGCGATGAGCGCAGTTACTAGCTCGTCGTTCTCATCAAGACTGATCGCTCTTACGCCAACTGAGCGGATGTTTTTAAACTCGCTTAAATTTGTGCGTTTTACGATGCCGTTTTTAGTGAAGAATGCTAGCGATTTGCTCTCGTCAAAGTCGGTCGTTGGGATGATCGCTTTGATCTTCTCATCAGGCTGCAACTGGATCAAATTTACAACTGCTTTGCCTTTTGCTGTGCGGCTTCCCTCTGGGATCTTATAGACTTTTAGCCAATAAAGCTGTCCGCGATCAGTCACAAACATAAGTGTGTCGTGAGTATTTGAAGTAAAGAAGCTCTCTATAAAGTCATCATCGTATGTCGTGACCGCTACTTTGCCCTTGCCACCGCGTTTTTGCTTCTCATACTGCTTGCTTGGCACACGCTTGATGTAGCCGCGGTGAGTTATGGTTACGACCATATTTTCATTTGGTATGAGGTCCTCAATGTCGATATCATCGTAGTCATCAACGATCTCAGTAACTCTTGGTACTTTAAATTTATTTTTGATCTCAAGAAGCTCTTCTTTGATCAAATTTTCAAGCAATGTCTCGCTCTTTAAAATTTCATCAAGTCTTGCGATCTCAGTCATAAGCTCGGCTAGCTCGGCCTCTAGTTTTTCTCTCTCTAGGCCTGTAAGCTTGCTTAGACGCATATCAAGGATAGCGTTTGCTTGAAGCTCTGAGAGGTTAAATTTACTCATCAAGCCTTCTCTAGCAACGGCTGTATCGGCACTATTTCTAATAAGCTCAATAACCTCGTCGATGTTATCAAGAGCGATCTTTAGACCCTCTAAGATGTGGGCTCTTGCGCGCGCTTTTTCAAGCTCAAATATCGTCCTTCTAATAATAACAGTTTTTCTGTGATTTAAAAATAGCTTAAGTAGCTCGATAAGGTTAAATACCTTTGGCTCTTTGTTATTAATAGCAAGCATAATAACGCCAAAAGTGCTCTCCATCGTGGTTGATTTAAAGAGATTATTTAGCACGATGTCGCTCATAGCGTCGCGTTTTAGCTCGATAACTACACGGATGCCGTCCTTGTCAGACTCATCTCTAACCTCACTGATGCCCTCTATCTGCTTATCTTTTACAAGCTCAGCGATCTGCTCGATAAGTCTAGCTTTGTTTGTTTGATATGGTAGCTCGTCGATAACGATGACATCTTTGTTTGGCTTTTTTTCTATGTGAGTTTTAGCTCTTAGTTTGACCCTGCCACGACCTGTGCGGTAGGCCTCTATGATGCCCTTTTTACCAAAGATGATACCGCCAGTTGGGAAGTCTGGACCTTTGATAAATTCCATAACCTCTTCAAGTGTCGCCTCTTTGTTTTCAAGAAGTAGCAAAAGACCGTCTATTAGCTCATCAAGGCTATGTGGCGGGATATTTGTCGCCATACCGACCGCAATACCGCTTGAGCCGTTTAATAATAAATTTGGCACACGGCTAGGCAAAACATCTGGCTCAACCTCTCTATCGTCGTAGTTTGGTACAAAATCAACCGTATCTTTGTCGATATCTTTTAAAAGCTCTTCAGTAAGCATGGTCATTCTAGCTTCGGTATAACGCATCGCAGCTGCGCTGTCGCCATCAATCGAGCCAAAGTTTCCTTGTCCATCAACGACTGGATAACGCATAGAAAATTTCTGAGCCATACGAACAAGTGCGTCATAAACCGCTATGTCGCCGTGTGGGTGGTACTTACCGATGACTTCACCGACGATACGAGCTGACTTCATATAGGCACTTCTGCTGCCAACGCCGAGGTTATCCATAGCGTATAAAATTCTTCTATGAACTGGCTTTAGTCCGTCTCTAGCATCAGGCAAAGCACGTCCGACGATGACGCTCATAGAGTAGTCAAGATAGCTATTTTTTATAGAATCTTCGATATCAACTGAAGCGATATCTTGAGTTAATTCAAGTAGATTGTCTTTCATTTTTATCCTTAAATTTAGCTTGTGGGATTTTAGCTAAAAATTGATAAAAACTTTCTAAGGGCAAAGCGGCCTGGGTTAAATTTAACCCTTAAGCACGCTCGTAATATGTAGCTCCGTTTGAAAAACGTTTTGTATAAAGTGGTGTGTATGGCACAAGATCAGCGTGTCCTGCGTAGAGCCTGCCCTCTGGTTTAAGTAGCTTGTGCAGCCTTTCTACACACTTTAGCCTAAATGTATCGTCAAAATATATCATCATATTTCGAGATAAAACGATGTCAAATTTACCAAGATTGAACATCGCATCGTCAAAAACGTTTAAAATTTTAAACTCACACCTTGGCAAAATTTCTTTTTTGATGAAAAATTTGTCATCTTTTTTTGTAAAAAATCTCTCTTTTTGAAACTCACTTAGTCTGTGCAAGCTCCTCTCGCCGTAGCATCCAACGCTACAAGCTTGTATGGCTTCTGAGTTTATGTCGATGCCAGTTAGCTGGATATCACTTTGTTTAAGGCCAAATTCATAAGCAAGCATAGCAAGCGAATAGGCCTCATCGCCAGTTGAGCAAGGCGCACATAAAATTCTAGCCTCTCCAAGCTCTTTTGCGTAGTAGATCACGTCTTTTAGCTGTGCTAGCTCTCTATAAAAATATGTCTCATTTACGGTGACTAAATTTAAAAGATCTTGCCTAAGAAGCGTGTCAAATCTTATCATCGAAACTAGATCTTTAAAGCTTTTTATCTGGCGATTTTTAGCAAATATACTAACTCTTTGCAGCGTGATGTCCCTCTTTGGCTCTAGATCGACCCCGCAAAGCGTCTTTATAGTGCTCATAAATTCGTTAAATCCATCCATGTCGCTTGGTGCTTTTGCCTCTAAAACTTCGCTTTGTTTATCCACTTTGTTAAAAAGCATTTAAAAACTCCTCAAGCTCTTTTCTTATCATCATTAAATTTAACGATTTTAAATTTTGATTTAGCTCCTTAGCACGCTTTGGCATGCCATAAACTATCGCGCTCTCTTCGTTTTCAGCTATGCATTTTGCGCCTGCTTTATAGAGCTTATCAAGCCCAGCTGCACCATCATCGCCGATGCCAGTTAGCAAGATCGCAAGTAAATTTACATTTTTGGCGATCTGCGTGCCTGAGTTAAAAAGCACATCAACATTTGGCGTGTATATCGTTTTTATCTCGGGTTGTGGCTTTGCGCTAACTGGCAAAGTCGCTGAAATTTCAAAATTTTGATCACAGATATAGACGATATTTTCTCTTAAATTTGTCTTTTCGCTTAGAATTTCAACATTTATGTTGCACTCCCTGCCCATTTGCGTGACAAATGAGTTTATAAACATCTTGTTCATATGCTGAGCGATGATGACCATCGCACCATTTAAATTTATATCTTTTAATAGTTTTTTTATATGACCTGGACCTCCTGTTGAAGCCCCTATTAAGACCAGTTTTTGAGCCACTAATTGCCTTTAAATTTAAAATTTACCACACAAATCAAGTTCTAAATTCGCCAAGTTTTGCATTTAGCGTATCTGTCATCTTGTTTAGATGCTCAGCAGCTGAAGCTATCTCTTCTACGCTTCTTGTGCTTTGAGATGAAATTTGACTTATGCCCTCCATGCTTTTTACTATATCGTCAATATCCTTGCCAGTCTTTATATAGTCCTCGATAGTTTTATCAGATAGTCCTATGGCTGATCTCATGATATCACTCATATCTCGTATGGTGTTTTGCGCGTTGTTTGCTACGCCTGTTAGCTCGCTTATTTGCTTAGAGTTGATGCTCATTTGCTCGCTGCTTTCATTTATCGCTTGAACGATGACATTGATAGTTGCGTTTATCTCTGTTAGGCTCTTTTGAGTGCGCTCAGCTAGCTTTCTAACCTCATCAGCAACGACTGCAAAGCCACGTCCGTGTTCTCCTGCACGTGCTGCTTCAATGGCTGCGTTAAGAGCTAGTAAATTTGTCTGATCAGCAATGTCATTTATAACCACGAGGACTGATTTTACCTGCTCAGCGTCACGGCTAAGCTGCTCGATCTTGCCAGCCATTTGGTTCTCAATATCTGATGTCTGAGCGATCTCTGAAGATAAATTTGAGATGGTATTTAAGGTCTCATCAACGTAGGTTAGCGCCTTTTGAAGATCATCTTTGCCACCTTTTGCAACTTCGATTGAATCTTTCATATATGATTGTATCTCAGCGCAATCCTTCCCAGCGCCCTCAACTATCTTGCTTGAGTTTTCTACCCCGCGACCAGTTTGGACGGAGGTTGAGCTAAGCTCGTTTGCTATTGAGCTGTTTTCATTTGAGATATCTTTTGCCTCGGCGATTAAAACCCTTACTTTTTCTATAAATTTATTTATAGCCTCGCTGGCTTTAGCTATCTCATCTTTGCCAACGACTTCTAGTTTTCTTGTTAGATCGCCATCGCCACTTGAGAGATTTGTAGCCCGCATGATTAGCTCATTTAGCGGTTTTGTGATAGAAAATTTAGAGTAAAGCATAGCAACTATTAGTGAGATGATTAAAACCACGACAGCTATAACAATGAAATTTGTAGTGTTTGCATTGGCATCATTTTGCATAGTGGCTGAAATTTTATCTATCTCTTTATACATGCCCTCAAGATCAACAACAGACATCAAAAGCACATCCTCATGAAATAAATTTAGCTTTTGTCCACGTGCTATCTTTCTTATAGTATTGCCATCCTTTGACTTCGCAACAAAATTTACAAAGTCTCCATTACTATTTTGCTTAGCCTTTTCGATAAGCTCTTTTACATATTTATAGCCATTTGCGTCAGTTGCGTCAAGCCTATTTTGTCCATTAAATTCAGGTATACCAGGGTTTGCAATAACCACGCCATCTATTGTTGAGAGACTAAAGTAACCAAGCTTGCCATCGCCAAATCTAGCCCTTGAGAGATAGTCGATAATATCTTCTTTTTGATCTTCTATGGTCTCGTTTGCGTCGTCATAGACCTCTTGAATTTTTAGCAAAATGCTTGAGACGATATCCATCTCTTCACTTAAAGCTGCCCTTTTGTCGGCTAAAACCGTTTCAGTTAGCTGTTTGGTAGAAAATTCTATCGCTTTGTTTTGCTCGTAAATGTTTAGAAAGACTAAGATGGCTCCAAGCACCAGTAGGGACGAGACGATCATCATCGTCACTTTTGATGAAATTTTCATAACACCTCCTTTTTTAATGTTTAAATTTCCTTAATTTTGAGATTATAGCACTATTAAAGTGCAATATTTACTTTTTATTTGTGATCTTATATAAAAAGCTAAATATCTCAGCCACCGCTTTATATAAATTTGGCGGTATCTCTTGATCAACCTCGACCTTGCTTAAAATTTCAATGAGATCAGGATCCTCTTTGATCGGTATGTCATGCTCTTTTGCTAGGCTTATTATCTTATTTGCTATCTCGCCAGCACCGCTTGCAAGCACCTTTGGAGCGTTATCTTGCGATCTGTTATAGCCAAGAGCGACGGCTTTTTTCTTATTTACTTGCATCAAATTTTCTTATCAAAGCCCACATCAAGGCCGCCAAAATTTTTAAATCTATCGTTTAGCTTCACCTTTGGCAAGGTTTTGATGTTAAAATTTGAAACGATTAGTCCAAGCTTTGAGATAGCCTGTTTTAGCTCGCTTGAATTTCCTAAGATAAGCTCTTTAAACTCATTTGTCTGCGTTGCCACCGATAGATCGATATAGCGTTTATCCACAAGTCCAACCATCACATTTATCTGGCCAAATTTTTTAAAATTTAGATCGATCTGGGCATAAAATTTATCCTTTTTGCCCTGTTTAAACGCGACATTTCCGCCCTCCACGCCGTCCCAGATATAAGGCATATAAGTTTGTATGCCTCCTTGCAAGCTTGAGACCATCTGGTGCATCTCGATTTGTGAGATCATCTTGTTTGCAGCATTTACGCTCTGGGCGTTTTGGCTCTTTTCACTGATATTTAAAAGAGTGCTTTTTACATCTTGATTTAGCACCTTTGAAATTTCACTGCCGCTCTTTGTCGTGATGTTATTTATGTCGCTTGTGGCTAGTTTTAGCTGCTTTAAAAGCGCCTTACTCTCAAATAGATCGCTTTTAGCTGTACTTGCTTCACTATCAGCCAAGCTTAGGCTGTGAGCTAGGCGTCTTGCCGCACTTTGGAGCTTATCTTGCAAGCTACCCTCTTTTGAGACGTCGCTAAGCTCATTAAACGCCTTTACAAGCCCCGCTTCATCGCCTATGTTATTTAGCATTTTTAGATCATTTTTTAGATTTTCAAGGATAGTTTTTAGCTCTTTGTGATTTGAGCTAAAAGCCGCACTTTGATTTAGCTTTTCGCTTGCTAAATTTGCTACCTTCTCGCTTAAATTTGAGATGAAATTCTCCATCTTGACTATCTGGCTTTTAACCGCGTCTGCGCTTTGCTCTTTTGAGAAGTTTTTATCTAGAAATTTAGCCACATTATCAAGCTTATCCACATCTTTTAAAAGCGTTTTTATGCTTGAGTTATCAAGGATGTTTTTAGCATCACCGCTCGCTTTTTCAAGCATCGAAGTAAGCTTCATAAACGAGTTTTGATTGTCCAAGCTCTCATCATTTAGAGTTAAAATTTGACTAAGAAAATTTTGATTTGAGAGATTTTTTATATCGCTTAGTAGCTTTTGTATCGAGCTTGGCAGCTTCTCTGGAGTAAGTGCATCTTTTAAATTTGCTTCAAGCATGACGCCTGAGTTTTTGATCTGATCATTTAGCGAGCCAGCTTTGAGACCTGCTATTGGTTTTAGAAATTCTTTTAGTTTTAGTGCAAGGCTCTTTATCTCAGGGCTTTCATTTTGCGCAGCTTCTACCTCTAGGCTTTTTGCAAGGTCTGAGAGCTCGCTAGCTAAATTTGGAGCGATCTTAGTATCTTTTGCCTGAGATAAAATTTGCTCAGCTTTACTAAGGCTTGAAGCGCTTTTTAAATCATCAAGCACCCTTGCAACTAGCTTGCCAACGTTATCAAGGGCGTTTGAGACGGTCTGCTCGCTTGGCGTCCCAGCTGGCTGAGCTGGCTGATTTTTAAAAAGCGAACCCTCGTTTTTACGGACAGGCGCGTTTTGGGCGGCGTTTTGCCCAGTTTGAACCGAGGTGTTTGAGATATTTAGAGAATTTGCTACGTCCATTTTCTACTTTTTATTTTCTCTATCGGCAAAATTGCCATTTTGCTTAATAGTAGCTATACCAGCCGTCCTTGCGACAAGCCTGTCGTTGTAGTCTTTTCTCATGTGCTGCGGTATGGTCTTTTGCGTTAGCGCAAATAAAATGAGCCCAACATAAAGCACCAAATAGACATAGATAAAGCCAAATGCACCAAAAATTTTCATCGCGTAGCTCATAAGAAGTGGCGAGAAAAGCGAGGCAAAAGAGTAGCTAAAAAGCAGCGCGCGTGCCACTTGGACGCTCTTTGTCTTGTCTGTGATCTCGTCATTTGCTCTAGCAAGCGAAAGTCCGTATGTGCAAAAAATGCCGCCGCCAAAGAAAAACGAAAGTATGTATTGAACGATCAAATTTGAGCCATTTAGCAAAAATAAAACCGCACTGATTAAAGATACAACGCTACAAAGCAAGAGCGCTGGGCGTCTGCCATATTTATCTGAAAAGCCTCCGATAAACGTTTGAGCCAAAAAGCCCCCAGCCATCGCTATAGTCATAAAAAATGACGCCTCTTTTGCGCTATATCCTTGAAGCAAGACAAAGAGGCTTGCCATAGAAAAAAAGCCATTTATCGCAAGTCCTGCAACGAGCGCTCCCACGAGTGCTAGCGGGACAATACCAAAAATTTTTGGGATGTTTATGGGTTGGCGCTGCGGGATTTGAGGCTGGTTGATGCGGATTAAATTTAAAGGTATGCTTGAGAGCATGATAAAAGCTGCGCTGATGATAAAAATTTCAAATGCGCTAAGATCAAGTGCTAAGATCAAAATTCCAAGTCCAAAGCTCGTGTAGAAAACGCACTCGTAAAAGGCGATGACGCGCGATCTTATCTTGTTTGGGATTTTAGCGTTTAGCCAGCTTTCTATAACCATCAAAAGTGCGTAGTAGCAATATCCCAAAAAGGCTCGCAAAATCGCCCAAAAGATCAAATTTTCACTTATGGCGTGAAGCATGGCTGAGACTGCAAAGATAGCTGAAAAGATAGCAAAAGCTCTGATATGGCCGGTGGTTGAGATGACCCTGTGCGCTGTGATCGTGCTAATTAACGCTCCTATGAAAAATCCAGTGTTAATTAGTCCAATCGCAAGCTCGCCTACGCCATTTTGCTTAAGAAGCGCACTACAAGATGCGATGACTAGGCCATTGCCTATAAAAAGTAGGCTCATGCCTAAAAATAGCGGCCCCATCGAGCGAATGATCCTAAAGCTACTTGCCATCTGCGTCCTTTCTTAAATCATTTTGCATTATCCCAAAGATAAAAGCTCCAATGGGCATCGGAGCAAGCCCCACCAAAAAGCCAGGCACATTTAGTAAATTTTCATTTTTTAAAAATATAAATCCAAAAAAAAGCATCGCATACGCAACCAAGCGATAAGGCATAAATGCCGCTACAAAGCTTTTATCTTTAAATGAAAATTTCTGTTTTTTTAGCCTTGCTTTTTCATCTTTTAGGCTAAACTCTTTTGCCTCATTTTGGGGCAAAATTTCATCATCCTCTTCGTCCTCTTCTTCTATCTTGGCTAAAATTTCCTCTCTTGCATTTTCTAGCCTTGAGTTTATGCGATTTTTATAGGCAAAAAAGCTAGCCGTTAGGATGATAAGCGAGGCAAAAAATGAAATTTGCGAGCTTATAAAAAATTGATTTGATATAAATTTGCCAACCACGCTAAGGGCTAGCCAAAGCGCAAAGTAGCAAATAAAAAGCCTGCTAATCGTCCTCGTCATCATCGTCTTTTGTGTAGCCTTTATATCTAGTCTCATCCTTTAGCTCATCTAGGCTTTTAACCTGCGCTTTATAGGCTTTATAGACATTTAAAATGGCAGCTGCGATGCCAATAGCAAAGCCTATCCAAAGTGCTGGCGTGAAATTTGTAGCCTTTTTTACAAGATATCCTAGCCCAGTGCCAAGCAAGATCGCAACTACGATTGAAACGCCAAGGCTTAGCTGCTCAGCCCCTGCAACGATATCTTTTATCTTAAATTTTGCCATTAAGCTTTTATCTCCAAAAATGCCTCTTTAGCTGCATTTACCGCTAGATCGATATCCGCTTCACTCATCGCATCGCAGATAAATCCAGTCTCAAACTGGCTAGGTGCAAGATAAATTCCACGCTTAAGCATCGCTTGGTGAAATTTAGCAAAGAGTTTTGTGTCGCTCTTTAGCGCATCGTCGTAGTTTTTTACGGCATGCTCTGTAAAAAAGTAGCCAAACATAGAGCCACGAACATCGGTTTGTATAGCGATGCCAGCGCTTTTTGCTGCCTCTTTAAAGCCCTCCATTAGTTTTTTAGCTAGTTTTTCAAGTCTAGCGTATAAATTTGCGTCACTATTTATCTTTGAAATTGCCGCTATACCAGCGCTCATCGCCACTGGGTTGCCACTTAGCGTACCTGCTTGATAGACAGCGCCTTCTGGACTTAAGCAGTCCATGATTTCAGCTTTGCCACCAAATGCAGCAACGTTCATACCTCCGCCTATAACCTTGCCAAATGTGACAAGATCAGCATCTACTTCGTGAAATGGATATGAGCCGAGGCGAGAAGCCCTAAAGCCGCTCATAACCTCATCAAGAATGAGCACAGCGCCAAATTTATCGCAAAGCTCTCTAAGCTCACGTAAAAATTTCTTATCAGCTGGCACAAGCCCCATATTTCCAGCAATTGGCTCGATTATGACGACGCCTATTTTGTCTTTATTGTTCTCAAAAATGGCCTTTACGCTCTGGATGTCGTTATAAACTGCTAGGTATGTGTTTTTCACAACATCTTGTGGCACGCCGCCGCTTGAAGCGTTGCCGTATGTCGTAGCGCCACTTCCTGCTTTAATAAGAAGTGCGTCGCTATGTCCGTGATAGCAGCCTTCAAATTTGATAAGTCCGTCTTTTTTAGCATATCCTCTAGCCACTCTGATAGCACTCATGGTAGCCTCAGTGCCAGAGCTAACGAAGCGAATTTTATCTATTTGTTTAAACTCGTCACATATTAGCTTTGCTAGAGCGGTCTCTTTTGGTGATGGAGCGCCGTAAGAAACGCCTTGTTTTACAGCAGAGATGATCGCTTCTTCTATATCTTTGTCGCAGTGACCAAAGATGAGCGGACCCCAGCTTTGGATGAAGTCAAGGTACTTTTTACCCTCGACATCGTATAGATAAGCCCCCTTGGCATGATCTATCATCACAGGCTCGCCTCCAACGCTGCCAAATGCACGAACAGGTGAATTTACGCCGCCTGGGATATATTTTTTAGCTTCGCTAAATGCCTCTTTATTTGTCATTTTTTATCCTTTTGATTTTGTGTTTTTAAATTTGTCTTTTGATTATCTTTTTGATTTATTGCTGGTTTTACTGGCGGTTTTGGTGCCTGCGTAGTGGCTGGCTTTGCGGGCTCAGCTGGTTTTACTGGGGCCTTTTGTGCCTGAGTAGTGGCTGGCTCTACTGCTTTTGCGCTTGAGGCGGCTTTAGCGGGTTCAGGCTGTTTTTGCGTAGCAGCAGGCGTGGCAGGCTTGGTTAAATTTTGTGTTTTGGCCGATTTTGTGGGAGTTTTCATCTTATTTGTGATGTACTCATAAAGTATAGTCGTCTCCTCGTCTGTCAAAAAGTAGCTTGGCATGACGCCTTTTGGCTTTGTAAGAGCTGCTTTAAAGCTCTCAAAGTCTATATCATTTATCTTTGGCGCTCTAAGCTCATCATCGACCGTTTTGTTTGCTTTTTTGTCAAAGTGCTTGTATTTAGAGATTAGGCTGCCCTCGCCCTTTGCGCCGTGACATTTATCACAGCCTATGCCACGTGGATTTAGGTAGAGCATCTTGGCGTACTCGGTCTTTGTGATAAAATCAGCTCCAAAAATCGCCACGCAAAAAAGCAAAATCAAAAAAACAGACCTCATAAACCTCTCTTTTAAAAATTTAATTTATTTTTAGGTATGATACCACCCTTGTGATTAAAAAAGCTTTTAAGTAAGGATCGAATATGAAAATTTTAGACGGAAAAGCCGTATCTTTAAAGGTCAAAGAAAGCGTAAAAATAAGAGCTGATGAGCTAAAGAAATTTGGTGTCGAGCCAACCTTAGCCGTCGTCTTAGTCGGTGAAGATAAGGCATCTCAAACATACGTTAGAGCAAAAGAGAAAGCCTGCAACGAATACGGCATAAAAAGCGTGGCTCACCGTCTAAGCGAAAATACAACCCAAAACGAGCTTCTAGCACTTATAAACGTGCTAAATTTAGACGATAGTATCCATGGCATCTTGGTTCAATTGCCACTGCCAAAGCACATCGACACAAACGTCGTGCTCGCAGCGATCGATCCACGAAAAGACGTAGATGGCTTTCACGCTGTAAATGTTGGCAAACTTGTTAGCGGACTTGAAGGCTTCGTGCCTTGTACCCCGCTTGGCGTGATGGAAATTTTAAAAGAGTATGGCATAGAAGTGGCTGGGCTAAATGCAGTGGTGATCGGAAGAAGCAACATCGTTGGCAAACCTATGGCAAATTTACTTCTAAACGCCTCTGCAACGGTTACTGTGACGCACAGCAAGACTAAAAATTTAAAAGAAATTTGCAAAAATGCCGACCTCATCGTTGCAGCCATTGGCAAGCCATTTTTCTTAAAGGCTGACATGGTAAAAGATGGCGCAGTAGTCGTTGATGTAGGTATAAACAGACTTGATGATGGCAGGCTTGTGGGCGATGTGGATTTTGACGAGGTCGCACCAAAATGCTCATATATCACGCCTGTTCCTGGCGGCGTTGGCCCGATGACCATAGCCATGCTTTTAAACAACACAATCCTTGCTGCACAAGCAAAGATAGCTAAAAATTAAAGAGTGAGATAATGAAGAGAGCTTTTACTAAATTTTATGACTTTTGCTCGAGCTGGACAGGCACGGTCATCATCGTGCTTTTTGTTATATTTTTCATAGCTCAAGCCTTTGTGATCCCATCTGGTTCGATGAAAAACACGCTTTTAGTTTGGGATTTTTTATTTGCTAAAAAATATGTTTATGGTGTACCCACGCCAACCATACCTTTTGTTAATCTAAAAGTTTTTCCAGACATAAACAACAATGGTCATATTATCACTGGACAAGGTCCAGCAAGAGGCGATATTGTTGTTTTTTTATATCCCAAAGACAAAAAAACTCACTATGTAAAGCGCTGCTTTGCAACTGGCGAAGATGAGGTAGTTTTTACTGGAAAAACATTTTATCTACGCCCAAAAGAAGGAGATAGCTTTATAAAGGCAAACTGCCGAGAGAATTTAAACGGCAAAAAGAGCAAATTTGGCTACTCATGCAGCGATGTCGTAGATCTTGACGGCAAGCTCTTTATAAAAGAGCCATATAAATTTAGTGGCATCCACTATGATGAGAAGGAAAATTTATTTGAGCATATGGCTTTTAGTCTAAATATTGATAAATCAAGCGTTTTTATGAAGCCAGCGCTCATTAGCTCGCTATCTCAAAATCCAAATTTTAAATTTAATGCATTTTACGTAAAAGTGCCAAAAGATGAGTACTTTATGATAGGCGACAACCGCGACCACTCACAAGATAGCCGTTTTTGGGGAAGCGTGGCATATAAATACATAGTTGGACAACCATGGTTCATATACATGAGCTTTGATAGTAATTTTCAAATACGCTGGGAGCGTGTCGGACGCTTTGTAGATACTATAGAAAACGATGAGTTTTTCACAAAACAAGCTCTAAAAGAGGGAGAAGTTGATGGACTTCACTAATTTTGACCCCATAAAAGTCGCCACTATCGTCATCTCTTTAATAATCGCCATCGTCGGTCACGAGATCGCTCACGGATATGTCGCTTATAAATTTGGCGACAACACCGCAAAAAATCTTGGCAGACTTAGCATAAATCCTATAAAACACATCGATCTTGTTGGCACTATCATCGTGCCACTGGTGCTTTATCTAAGCACTGGTATGATGTTTGGCTGGGCAAAACCAGTGCCTGTAAATACCTACACAGTCGTGCGAAATGGCGGCTACAAGGCAGCTATCTACGTAAGTCTAGCTGGCATTTGCTACAACGTCATCTTAGGCATCTTGTCGCTTTTTGTGCTAAAGGCTTTATTAAATATAGAAATCTTTGAAATTTTACTTCAGTTTTTATTTACGCTTGCGCTTTTAAATTTGATGTTAGCCATCTTTAATCTCTATCCGATCCCGCCACTTGATGGTTTTCACGCAGTCCAGTACGCGCTTAGAAATTTTGGCTTTCACGCACTAGCTGAAAAGCTTGAGGGCATCTCAAGATATGGCTTTGTCATCCTTATCGTCATCCTCGTCTCGCCTTTAAAAGATACTATCTTTTATCCGACAAGATACGTTTTAGATATCGCAAGTGCATTTATAAATGGCTAAATTTAGAGCAAATTTGCTCTAAATTTTTGACTTTGTGATCTTATAAGAGTACTCTTTTTTAAATTCCTCTTTTGGTGCAAGGCTAAATTTAAGCTCCACCTTGCCATCCTTGCTGATATCTTTTTTATCAAAGCCCTTTATCTCGACCTTTACCGCCTCGTCGGCAGATACTGGCACGCGATCGACCAAGGTGACATCGACACTTTTACTTGAGTTATTTTTGACGCTTATCTCATAGCCCTCTTCGCTTATGCGGTCTTTGCCAAGAAGCGAGCTCTTTTTAAATTTATTTAATCGCTCTTTTTTAAGCTCGATTAGCTCGTTTTGTCCCAAAAATAGCTGAGTGGGCTCATCTTTAGCTTTCATCTCAAACTCGCTTGGACTGCCAACACTAACACCATTAACATAAAACTGCGTTTTGGCTGGCGTTAGATCATCATTTAGCTTAAAGCTAGCTACGTTATATGCCTTTAGCGAGCCGTAAAAATCAGCAAAAACGCTAAAATTTGCATCCATTTTTTGCGTATCATAAGTTATATATTTGCTCTCGCCTTTTGCTAAATTTATCCCATCTATCTTCCAAATTTTGGCAAACTCATTCTCATCTCTTTGCACACGCATATCAGCGACCTCAGCGGCGACTTTAGCAGCTCTTAGCATATTTTTTGAAGCGCCGTAACCATCAGCTTCAGCCTCGCTCTCCTCGTACCAAGGGTAAAATTTGCTTGGAACAAGCGCTTTTTGATATCTGGTCGGATAGATGGCGAGCTTTAAATTTTTAACATCGCTGGCAAATGGGTTGGTGAGTAAAATTTCTTGTTTTATCAAGATATTTTTGTTTTTTGTGTCTGCATAAATTTCATTTAGCGTCTTTGGGGCCTCATCATCCATGTATGAAAGCGTCGCCTCTTTTGGGTCGCAAGCAAATTTCATATCAAGCTGCAAAAATCCAGCCATCTCGCTCTTTGGCTCATTTTCTTTAAGCGCTTCAAGCTCACTTTTAGCAGCTGAAATTTTCTCGATATTATCTAGGCTAAATTTATAAAACTCATCAGCTCTTTTTGTCACATCGTTACTTTTGTTTTCTTCTACCAAAGCTTGCTCTATAAATCTACCTCTTGCATCTAGCGCCTCAATCTTGCTACTTAAATTTGCGACTTCTTGCTTCCATTTTATGTAACTTGGGCTATTTTCTTCGCTGATCTTTTTTAGATAAGCATTCGCGTCACAATCCCCATTTATAGTGATGTTCTCACTCTGCACACCCTCTGGCACAAAGGCGCTAAAAGAGCTATTTGCGTCACTAAATTTTTGAGTGATGATGGTTTGATCTGTGTAGATCTCTATCAAATTTTCATTTGCAAAGGCTAGCGTAGAAGCCACTAAAAAGAGTGCTTTTTTCATATTTTCTCCTTTAAATTTTTGGTAAATTATAGCTTCATTTTGGCTGAGAGTAAAATTTTATTTTAATGCAACTTTGACTATAATCAACAAAAAATTTAACGGACTTTTCATGAAGATAGACAAAGTTTTCTTAGCTAGCGATCACGCTGGTTTTGAGCTAAAAAACGAGCTTAAAGAGGCTATTAAAGGGCTTGGATACGAAGTAGTTGATCTTGGCACAAACGATAAAAATAGCGTTGATTACCCTGATTATGCGCATTTGCTAGCGAGCAAGCTTGAGCCTAACTGCTACGGCGTGCTAGTTTGTGGCACAGGCATAGGCATATCAATAGCTGCAAATAGGCACGAAAACGTAAGGTGCGCCCTTTGTCACGACGAATTTACCGCTAGACTTGCAAGAGAGCACAACGACGCAAACGTAATCGCTTTTGGCGCAAGGGTTATTGGCGCAGGCGTGGCTATCTCGGCGGTTGAAGCCTTTTTAAAGACTGAGTTTGCAGGCGGCAGACACGAAAGAAGAGTCAAAAAAATAGAGCTTGAGGCAGGCAAATGATAGGCGAGTGGATCGTTTTTACCGCTCTTGTTTGTGCTGCGATCTACCTAACCGTCATGGTTTTTTACTTCAAAACGCTTCTAAAAAAAGAGCGTGCGACAAAAGATTTTATGAAAAATAACCTCCAAGATACCGAGGTCGTCATAAGAAAATTTCAGATCCAGCTCCAACGAAGTCTAGGCAACATCGACATCTTGACAGACGAGCTAAACAAAACTAAAAACGACGTAACATCACTTCGCACAAGAAATTCCCAGTACCGCTTAGAAAACGACAAGCTAAGACAGCGTATTCGTGAGCTTGAAGGCAAGATCGAAGCGCTACTATAAGATCAAATTTAAGGAAATTTATGAAAGTTTTAGATCAAAAAGGCAAAGAATTTTTACTAAACTCTATTCGCTGCATAAACGACTTTCCAAAGCCTGGCATAGTCTTTCGTGACATTACGACACTACTAAACAACAAAGAGGCGTTTAACTTTTTGATAGACCATTTGGTAGCTAGATACGAGGACGCAAAGATTGATTACATCGCTGGCATCGAGTCACGTGGCTTCATCTTTGGTGCGGCGCTTGCAGCAAGACTAAGGCTGCCTTTTGTGCCTATTCGCAAGCCAAAAAAACTGCCTTTTATCACACTTTCTCAAAAGTATAGCCTAGAATACGGCGTCGATGAAGTGCAAATTCACATCGATGCTTTTGGAGAAAAAGCGGGCGCTAGAGTGCTTTTGATGGACGATCTCATAGCCACTGGAGGCACTGCAAAAGCTTCAGTTGAGCTTATCAATCAAACTAACGCAACCTGCGTAGAAGCGTGCTTTCTCATAGATCTAGTCGATCTAAAAGGTAGCGAAAAGCTAAAGTCGCTTACTAAAATTTACAGCGTTTTAGAGGTTTAGAATGGAAGAGTTTTTTATAGAACTGCTTAAAGAGTACGGCTACATCATACTTTTTGTCTGGTGTATCATGGAGGGCGAGATGGCCTTAATAATGGCTGGAATTCTCGCTCACACCACGCACATGCACATCGCGCTTGCTATCTTTGTGGCTGGACTTGGAGGCTTTGTGGGTGATCAAATTTACTTCTACCTTGGCCGTTACAATAAAAAATACATCGCAAAAAGGCTTCACACGCAGCGGAGAAAATTTGCAGTGGCGCACATAATGCTGAAAAAATATGGCTGGCCGATCATCTTTTTGCAACGCTATATGTATGGCTTTCGTGTCATCATACCGCTTTGCATAGGACTTACTGGCTATGACGCTAAAAAATACGCCTTTATAAATTTAATCAGCGCTTGGTGCTGGGCGGCGATCACCACCATACCTGCTTGGATACTTGGCGAGCATATATTAGTGCTGCTTCAAAAAGCAAAAGAGCACTGGTATGTCGCTATCCCAATGGTTGCCATATTTATGGGGCTTTTGATCTACACATTTAAGCGCATCGAAAATAAAATTTTAAACGAAAGGAGAGACAGAAGACATGCAGTTTCAAATAGTTGATAAAAAATTAAAAGATATAAAAGCTGATATTGAACTAATTTTCGTAGTAGATAAGGAGTTAAAACATAAATTTATAGGCGATAAAGAGGCTATTAAATTTAACAATTACAAGGGCGATAACGTCCTCATCCTAAGCGAAGCAAAAAGGGCTTACGTGCCACTTTCTAAGCTTGATCTTGATGAGCTTAGGGTTGCAGCCGCGAAAGCTTATAACGCACTAAAGTCACTAAACATCAAGAGCATAAAGCTAGCTTCTTACGTAGCGGAGTGCCAAAAACTAAGCTTTGAAGCACTAGCTGAGGGCTTTTTGCTTGGGAGCTATGAATTTAACAAATATAAAGAGAAAAAAGAGAAATACACCCTAAAAGAGGTCATCTTTTCAACTGAAGAATTTGCTGGCAAAAAGGTCGATCTAAAGGCAGCAAACGAGGGCTTTAAAGAGGCAGAGATAATAGCAAGTGCTACAAATTTCACAAAAGATATCGTAAATGAAATCCCAGAAATTTACACACCGCAAAAGATGGCCGAGGATGCGCAAAATTTAGCCAAAAACATCGCAAGCATAAAGTGCGAGGTCTATGACGAGAAATTTCTAGCAAAAGAGAATATGAACGCATTTTTAGCGGTAAATCGCGCAAGCGTGCATAAACCAAGGCTCATCCACCTAACCTATAAGCCTAAAAAGTCTAAAAAACGCATCATCTTTGTTGGCAAAGGGCTAACATACGATAGTGGCGGACTTAGCTTGAAGCCGGCTGATTATATGCTCACTATGAAGTCAGACAAAAGCGGTGCAGCAGCAGCACTTGGCATCATAAAAGGCGCAGCAGAGCTAAATTTACCATTTGAAATTCACGCCATTTTAGGCGCCACTGAAAATATGATCGGCGGCAACGCTTATAAGCCAGACGACGTGCTTATTTCAAGAAGTGGCGTTAGCATAGAGGTTAGAAACACCGACGCGGAGGGACGTTTGGTGCTGGCTGACTGCCTAAGCTACGCGCAAGACTTTAAGCCAGACATCCTAATCGACATGGCAACCCTAACTGGCGCTTGCGTCGTGGGACTTGGCGAATACACGACAGGCATCATGGGCAACAGCGAGAGCCTAAAAAGCGAGTTTAAAAACAAGATAAAAGATAGCGGCGAGCTAGCGACTACGCTTGATTTTAACCCTTATCTTAGCGAGCTTATCAAAAGCCAGATCGCAGACGTTAGCAACTGCGCCTCAAGCAGATATGGCGGCGCGATCACAGCTGGCATGTTTTTAGCCAAATTTATCAAAGATGAGTATAAAGATAAGTGGCTACACCTTGATATCGCAGGTCCAGCATACCGCGAAAAGGCTTGGGGATATAACCAAGCAGGTGCGAGTGGAGCAGGAGTTAGGATGAATTTATACTTTTTACAAGCACTTAGCAAGGAGAATTGATGGGACTTTCAGTTGGAATAGTAGGCCTGCCAAATGTGGGCAAATCAACGACATTTAATGCACTTACAAAGGCGCAAAACGCCGAGAGTGCGAACTATCCGTTTTGCACTATCGAGCCAAACAAAGCCATCGTGCCAGTGCCTGATAAGCGCCTAAATGAGCTTGCAAAGATAGTTAGTCCTAATAAAATTCAATATTCAACCATCGAATTCGTAGATATCGCAGGCCTTGTAAAAGGGGCTAGCTCTGGCGAGGGTCTTGGCAATAAATTTTTATCAAACATCAGAGAGACAGAGCTTATTTTGCATATCGTTCGCTGCTTTGAGGATGAGAACATCACTCACGTCGAGGGTAGCGTCGATCCAGTAAGAGACATCGAGATCATCCAAACCGAGCTGATACTAGCTGACATCGAGCAGCTAAACAAAAAGATAGAAAAGCTCACAAGAGAGGCAAAAGCAAATGCAAAAGGTGCTAAAGAGGCGCTTGAGATAGCAAATTTGCTTTTGGCTCACCTAAACGATGGCAAAAGTGCGAGCAGCTTTGAGCAAAGAGATAGCGAGGCATTTTTGGCGCTTAACAAAGAGCTAAGACTTCTAAGCGCAAAAGAGGTAGTTTATGGCGCAAATGTCGATGAAGAGGGACTTAGCGAAGATAATAAATTTGTAAAAGCGCTAAAAGAGTATGCTAAGGCCTCAGACCACGAGGTGATCAAGCTTTGCGCCAAGGTCGAAGAGGAGCTAATAGGCCTAAGCGATGAGGAGGCTCACGAGTTTTTGGCATCTCTTGGCACGAGTGAGAGCGGCCTTGAAAAGATCATCAAAACGTCTTTTGCGAAGCTAAATTTGATAAGCTATTTCACCGCTGGCGTCGTTGAAGTAAGGGCTTGGACGATCACAAATGGCTGGAAAGCGCCAAAAGCAGCAAGTGTCATCCACAATGACTTTGAGAGGGGCTTTATCAGAGCTGAAGTGATAAGCTATGATGACTACATCGCACATGGCGGCGAAAATGGAGCCAAAGAGGCTGGCAAGATGAGACTTGAAGGCAAAGAGTACATCGTGCAAGATGGCGACGTGATGCACTTTAGGTTTAATGTCTAAATTTAGCCCTTTTTGGGCTAAATAGCTAAAATTTTTTATAACAATATTTAAGCCTTGGGTTGCAAGGCAAATTTAAATTTTTTATAACAAGTTTAAAAAATACGATAAGTCATAATCTTATATCTTATTAATATATTTAAATGATATAAAAGCTATCGACTTAGTAAAACAAATACCAGCTTACAGATGAGCCTATCAAATCTTAATCCTAGAGAAATTTTGGTAGATAAAATAATGTGCTCATCATCTTTTACAAGCCTTCATACATATAATATTTTGAAGACTATAACTCATATTATAATGGATATATAAAATTTTACTTATATGCTTAACGTATTATTTTATAAGCCTGATCGCTTCAGCAAATTTTAGCTCTTTGTTTTCAAAGAGCTTAAATTTGGTCGCATCTTTTTCGCTAAGTATGACGATGGTTGAGCCAAGCTCGAAATTTCCAAGACGCTCGCCCTTTTTGATGTGTAAATTTTCATACTCATAAATTTGCGTAAAATTTGCCACCACATTTGTTTGGATGCGCTCATCAAAACAAAATTTCATCTTGCTAGCGTTTAGCGCACCCACAAAAATAGGGTCGTTAGATAGGATAAATTTATCTTGACATTAGTTGCTCTTTTAAAAAATATAGCCAAACAACGCAAATTTACTCTTGCAGGTTGATTTGCCACCTTGCAAATTTAATAAATTTTATCTCGCTTTATTTTGCAAATTCTTTTTATTATCCCTATACGCCATAAAACACGCACATATAAAAACAAAAATCGTTATGACTAGGATCAAATTTTGTCCTGACATAAAAGCTCCTGATTTGCAAGTCTAAACCTCTTTTGCACTGTTTTTAAAGACATTTACCACGCTGGCTCGTTTGTGGCAAATTTCAGCATACTCTTTCTCGCTCTTTGAGTCATAGACTATGCCAGCTCCAGCTCCGACAAAGACGTCGCTAAAGCCGTTTTTGGCTGGCACAAAGATAGCTGAGCGGATGAGGATCGCAACCTGAGCGTCGCCATTAAAATGCAAAAATCCAATGCCCCCGCCATAGATATTTCGCTCAAAAATTTCAAGCTCATTAATTATCTGCATCGCTCTGATCTTTGGCGCACCGCTTAGCGTGCCAGCTGGGAAGATGCTAGCTAGCACGTCAAAAAGGTTAAGCTCCATAGCACACTTGCCATAGACGTCGCTAACGATATGCATCACTTTTTCAAATTTCTGGATATGCATCGCATTTTTCACGACCACGCTCTTTGGCTCTGAGACCCTGCCGATGTCATTTCTGGCAAGATCGATTAGCATCTTATGTTCAGCCAGCTCCTTTTCGTCGCTTAGTAGCTCATTTTCAAGCGCCACATCAGCGTTTGCATCGCCGCCTCTTGGTCTTGTGCCAGCGATCGGTGCTACAAAAATTTGCTCGCTTTTCATCTCAAAAACAAGCTCAGGCGACGAGCCGACCACATCGCCATAAGGCGTAGGAAAATGAAACATATATGGGCTAGGATTTGCGTTAGCTAGCTTTTTGTAAAAGTCTAGACTACTCATATTTGTCGAAATTTCAAGCAGCTCCCCAAGCACCACCTGAAAGACGTCGCCGCTTCTTATGTATTCTTTTGCTACTTCAACCATATCTTCAAAGTGTTTCTTTTCGCTACTAAGATCAGTTTTTATACTAAATTCGCACTCTTTTTCAGTGCCATTGCCTGCCTTTAAATTTAGCAAAAAGTCATAATATCTCTCTTTATCTCCATAAAAAGTGTAAATTTTACTCATCTTATCAAAGTGCAGATATGCTTTTGCGTCGGCGTAGATAAATTTTGGAAATTCATACTTTTTAGCCTTCTCTTCACCGATATACTCAAAGTATCTCACGCCGTCATATGCAAAAACGCCAAAAAGCCCGGCAAAAGGTGCGAGCGATCTGTTACGATTAGTATCAAAGTAGCTTCTAAGTCCGTAAAAGTCCATATCCTTTTCATCAATATATTCGCAGTCTATGCCGATTATCGTTTGCGTCTTGTCTTCAGCAAGGTAGCTATTTTTAAATTTCTCTCTGATCGCTTCATAATAAAAAAGTGGTTGTTCTAAGAGCATCTTTTTCCTTTTAAATTTTTATTGATTATAAAAAATTTTCGCTTTTACTTTTTAGAATTTTGGCTAAATTTTTAAATTTACCCCTTTTTTACTATTTTTTTAAGAGCCCCTTGGCTAAAATTCGCACCAGTCGAGGGAGAAAAAATGCTTTTTGTAGAACTATTTATAATCGGTATCGGCGTTGGTTACATCGCCGGGTTTTTTGGCATCGGTGGCGGCACGGTCGTCGTTCCTATAATGGTCGCCTTTGGTTACGACGTGAAAACAGCCATTGGCATAAGCGTCATGCAGATGATCTTTAGTGCGACATTTGGCTCGTATCTAAACTACAAGGCTGGGCTTTTAAAGCTAAATCGCGGCGTCTTTTTGGGGCTTGGAGGCTTGGTTGGAGCCAGCTTTAGTGGCATCATCGTATCGCACGCGCCAGCACTTTTGCTTGAGTCTATGCTACTTGCGACATTTGTCTTTTCGCTTATAAAACTATACTTTTCACCAAATAGTGACGGCTCAAATGCGAATAATTCGCTCTTTTTGCTATTTTTAGTTGGCGTTTTTGTTGGCGTTTTTGCCATTAGCATCGGCATCGGCGGAGGCGTCTTTATCGCTCCTATCTTGGTTGGCTTTTTGCGTTATGAGCTGAAAAAAGCCGTTTCTATGGGCGTATTTTTCGTTATGTTTGCAGCCATTGCCGGCTTCATCTCACTCTCACTAAATGGTCACATCTCATACGCTGAGGGCACATTTTTAGGTCTTGGCTCGCTAATAGGCGCATACTTTGGCACCAAAAAGACGCAAAATACCGACAAAAAAACACTTAAAAAATGGTTTTTACTCTTTTACATAGCGATGATATGTTTGATATTAAAAGATATGTTTTTTGAGTAAGAGCATGGCTAAATTGCCACGCTCTTTTTAAATTTCTTCAAAAAAGTAAGCTTCACTTAGTTTAAAAGCAAGCTCTTTTAGCTCATCTTCGCTTAAATTTACGCCCTTTGCGATCTCTTTAAGGCTGGCTTTGCCGTCAAATTTCAATGCAGCTCTGATCTCTTCAACGCTTAAGTTTAGCTTGCCATTTAGCTCATTTGCTAAAGATATGACTGGCGAGCTAGCCTCCAAAAAATACCCAAGATAGGCTGCAGCTCTAGGTTTTAGCCTAGTTTTTTTAGGCTCATAAGCAAGTGCAGCAAGCTTTGAAGATGAAATTTTAGTGTTTTGATCATTTAAAATTTCAAGTAGCCCCATAAATGCTTCGCCCTCGCTCTCGCCAAGTGCAGCCTTTACTTCACTTAAATTTAGACTTTGCGGATAGGCTTTGCTTAAAATTTCTTGCGTTTTTGTCCTTGGCTGCTCGCTAAAATATACAAAATAAACCCTATCAAGCTCGCTCTCTCCAAGCACCGCGTCAAAGTCATCAGCGCCACCAAGCCTTTCTTTGTGCGCGATGAGGCTCTTTCTAAAGGATCTATTAAACAAAAAGTCATTTAGCTGCTCTTTTTTGATGCGAGTGTTGTAGCTTTGCTCGATGTGCGCGTCAAAGCGGTAGATCCCAGTCGAGCTTGCAAAGATATCGTTTAGCGAGGCGTCTATGACGTAGCAAAGTCCGTGTTTATCGATGTGCTTGGCAAATTTATGAAAGTATGTTGGCTCGTTGCTAGCCTCCAAGAAATCGTGCAAAATGTAATAATCACTCCCCTTTGCGATGATGCCTTGTAAGAAATTTAGCTGCGTTAAAAGTAGCTTCATGCTATCTTTATAGACAACGTCGCTTTGGTTTTGCAGGCTAAATTTCAAATAATCCTGCAAGAAATTTAGCTCCTCTTTGACGTGAGGTAGCGACTCTTTATCGCCCCTATTTGCGCTCGCAAAGAGCATGAAGTCCCTTAAGATATCAAGGCTCTTCCAACCTGGGTAGGTGTTATAAGAGACGTAGGCGATGCCATCTTTGCTAAGTAGCGCCTTTATCGTTGCAAGTAGCGCGTCTCTTACGTTTGGGCTCACCCAGCTATAAACGCCGTGAGCGATGATGTAGTCAAACTCGCCAAGCTCTTTGATATCGTGCTCATTCATGTGCAAAAAGTCACGCTCAAGAAGGGTAAAATTTTCTAATTTCATCTTCTTTGCGATCTTGTTGCCCTCTTCTACTTGGTGGCTTGAGATGTCGATGCCAACTACCTTTGCCTCTTTGTGAGAAGCTGCAAATGGCAAGATATTGCCACCGTATGACGAGCCAAGCTCTAGCACTCTGGCATCTTTTAAATTTGCCGCCTTTAAGCCCAGAAATTTAGCAACCGCCTCTATCCTAACAGGCGAGCAGTCGCTAAATGCAGCTGAGAAATAAGGAATTTCGTCGTAAGCTTTTTTTGCCTTGTTCATCAGCCGTGCTTTCTGGCAAATTCTCTCATGAACTCGCCAAGTTTCTCAACGTCGCTTTGGCTAACGGCGTTGTAAATAGAGGCTCTTATGCCGCCAAGATGTCTGTGACCTTTTAGCCCTAGCATGCCCTCTTTTAGCGCTTCTTCGACGAAAACCGGCTCAAGCGCATGATCTTTTGGTATCGTAAAGCTCACGTTCATATCTGACCTACTTGATTTTTTAGCGTGCCCCACGTAAAAGCCATTTGAGCTGTCTATGATGCTATAAAGCGTGCTTGCTTTTTTGGCGTTTATCTTCTCAACCTCAGCAAGTCCGCCAAGATCTAGCAGGTGCTGCATGGTTAAATTTAAAAGATAAATTCCAAAAGTTGGCGGTGTGTTGTAAAGTGAGTTTGCCTCTACGTGCGTTTTGTAGCGCAAAAACATAGGGACGTTTTGGCTGCTCACGCGATCAACTAGGTCTTTTCTTAAAATGACGATAGTCACGCCGCTTGGGCCTGCATTTTTCTGAGCGCCGCCGTAAAGCAAACCGATACTGCTAAAATCAAGCGGTCTAGCGAAAAAGTCGCTCGAAGCATCGACAACAAGGGGCGATTTGGTCTTTGGCATAGCCTTATACTGCGTGCCATAAATCGTGTTGTTTGAGCAGATGTAGGCATAGTCGGCGTCATCGCTAAATTTAAACTCAGGGATGTAAGAGAAATTTTCATCCTCGCTGCTTGCTACGACATCCACATTTACGCCAAGTACTTTTGCCTCTTTGATCGCTTTGTTTGTCCAAACACCGGTGTTTGCATATTCAGCCCTGCCACCTTGATATAAATTCATCGGTATCATGCTAAATTGCAAGTGTGCGCCGCCTTGCAAAAATAAAATTTCATACTCATCGCCGATGCCGTAAAGCTTTCTTATCTTCTCCATCGCGCCAAAATGGATCTCCTCAAAGGTCTTGCTTCTGTGGCTGATCTCCATGATCGAGTAGCCCTCGCCTCTGTAGTCAGTAAATTCGGCCTTTGCGTGCTCTAAAACGTCTAATGGTATCGCGCTTGGGCCTGCGCTAAAGTTGATTTTTCTACTCATTTTTACTCCTTGATAATTGCTTTTTTATGTGTATTTTGCGAGATAAGCTCGATCTCATCATTCAAATTTAAATCCCTAAGATCGGCTCTCTTGCCATCTTTTCTAACCTCGATAAGCCCTTTTGTGCTCTCAAAAAAGAGCTCTCTCATCTCATAAGCCTTCTCAAGCGAGCCAAGAGCTGAGCCAAGAAGCAAGAGCTTTCTTTGCACGGCGTTTGTTAGGGCGTTTTGCTTGTTTGCCACCTCGCTAAATTTTAGCTCGATCCTAGCTTTTAGAGCGTTTGATGAAAATTTAGAAAGTAGTAAATTTAATAAATTTTGCTTCTTTGTGATCTTTAAATTTAATGCGCTATCAAGATCGTCGCTGAGCCTATCAAGATACTGGAAAAACGCCTCTTCATCAGGCAAAAGATCAAGCATGGCTGCACTTGGCGTAAGCGATCTGCGGTCTGCCACAAAGTCACTTATAACGTAGTCGATCTCGTGTCCGATAGCGCTTATGACTGGCGTTTTTGTAGCGTAAATTTCACGCGCTAGGCCCTCGTCGTTAAAGCACCAAAGATCCTCTTTGCTGCCACCTCCACGAGCCAAAACGATCACATCGACGCCGTATTTATCGGCTCTGCGTAAGGCTTTTATAAGCGAGCTTGGAGCACTTTCGCCCTGAGTTAGCGCGTCAAATATATAAATTTCACTTAGCCTCCAGCGGCTTCTTACCACCTTTAGCATATCTTGAAGTGCAGCTGAAGTGGCGCTTGTGACAAGGGCTATTTTCTTAGGTAAATTTGGTATCTCTTTTTTTGCGCCGATGTCAAAAAGCCCCTCGTTTTCGAGCTTTTCTTTAAGCTGCCTAAACGCAAGCTCAAGCTCGCCCTCACCATCAGGCAGCATCGCACTAGCTACTAGCTGATACGACCCACTTGGCGAATAAATGGTCACTTTGCCATAAATTTTGACCTTCAAACCCTCTTTTGGCAAGAATTTCACCTTTTGGTTATTCATGCGGTACATCACAGCTGAGATGCTTGACTTTTCGTCCTTTAGCGTGAAGTACCAGTGCCCAGAGGCATGCTTAGTAAGGCGCGAAATTTCCCCACTTACCTCGACGTAGTCAAGTGTCGCTTCAAGCAGCGCCTTTGCTTTTTCGTTTAGCTCAGATACGCTAAGCATCGATCTCTTTGACCTTTTTAGCGATAAATAGCGTCGAGATGTCCATGCTAAAGCCCTTGCAAAGCTCTATCTCAAAGCCAGCATCAACTAGCTCATCACAAAAGCTCTTTGCGTCCAAGAAATTTTCGATCGAGCTTGGCAGATACTCGTACGCCTCTTTGTTTTTTGAGATAAAGCCGCCGATACTTGGCAAAATCTTACTTAGGTAAAAATCTCTTAGCGCAGTTATAAAGCCCTTTTTTTGGCGCTTTGTAAACTCTAACACGACGACGTAGCCGCCATCAGCCAAGACCCTGTTAAACTCCCTAAGCGCAGCCTTTCGCTCGACCACATTTCTGATGCCGTAGCTTATGCTTAAAATTTGAGCCTCACCGCTTGCAAGCGTAGTGTTGTCAGCGTAGGCTTCTATAAATTTAAAATTTGGAAATTTCGCCCTCGCCTCTTTTAGCATGCCGCTTGATGGGTCGATGCCAGTTAGGCTTTTCACCTCTACGCCAAATTCTTTTGAAATTTCGCTCCAAAGCCCCATCATATCGCCAGTGCCGCAAGCCACATCCACGATATTTATGCTTTTATTTTTAAAAATTTCTAGCATATATCTGCAGGCAAATTTCCTCCAGCTCACATCCACGCCAAGGCTTAGCACCCTGTTTGCCACGTCATACGTAGGAGCGATCTGGTTAAACATATCAACTATTTTTTCTTGTTTTTGCATAAATTTTAGACCTTTATATGTAGTAAATTTTTAAATTTCGCGAGATCTTGCGAGTTGCTTTTATAAATTTAAGCCGCTTTTTTAATATCTCTTCTCTGGTTTTGTAAATTTGTTTGTAGATTTTACTCTCTAGCTTTTCTTTGCCAGCAGCCTCTGGCAAGCGCTCTAAGATGCCAAGCCAGACATCATAGTCTTGAAGCGCACCAAAGATCTCTTGCATATCTTTTAGCCGCTCTTCATATTTTTTAAGCCCGTCAAAATAAAAAATCTCACTCAAAAACTCGTAAGTATATCTCACCTTTTTAAGCTCGATCCTGATCTTGTGAAAGCTCTCATTTGGGCAGTCTTGATCTAGGCTTTTTAGCCTTTTTTGAGCCAAAACTAGAAGCGTTCTTAGCTTAAACGAGCCAAGGCGCGAAAGACTAACGTCAAAGAGCTTTGATCTATAAAACTCGCCCTCGTTTAAAAATATCTCCCACTCTTTTAAAAATGCGTAGTTTTCCTCATCGCCTAGGTAGCTTTTAACGTTTTCATACTCTAAATTTAGAGCCTTTTGCACAAAGTAAATTAGCTCATTTGCATGCTTTTGCTCGCTTAAAAAGCCTAAAAATATGTCCAGGTCTCGTTTTTTGTTGGTTGAGTTTGCCAAAATTTTAAAATTCTCTCCAAAAAAGAGCGTCACTTTCTCATCAAAAACGCCGTTAAAAATTTTAAGTAGCGACCTAACTTTTCTTAAATTTACTCGCAGACTATGTAAAATTTCTTCATCGTGATCTTGCAGATATTCGCTCTTTAGTCTCTTTATCTCTTTAAAGATGCTTAAAAACAAAGCCCTTAGCGCCTCACCGCTTTTTAAATTTGCAGCAAAATTTGGCGAAATTTCTTTATTTTTAAAGACAGAGTAAGCCCTTTTGTAGTCGATTTGTTCATTTTCGTTTGCGTGAATGGCAAGAAATTTGTTTTTATATCTTTTATCGCAGGTGACATCGGCCTTACAAAACTGCTCCAAAAATGGTGGTAGTTTAAAATATACAGCCTCGTTTTCATTACTAAATTCGATCTCAAATGTGCAAAGTCCATTTAAGCTATCTTTAAAAACGTCGATGTTACAAGGGTTATTATTTAGCCGAAAAATGTATCTATCTTTTGTGATTACCCGCCCGATGCGGTTTTTTAGAGCCTTTTTAAACTCCGCCTTTTCGCAAAATTCCTCATTTTCTTCTCTTATAAGATCTTTGCCAACCTTGATCGTTTTTATAAATTTACCCTCTTCGCTTCTGAAGCGGATCTCTTCATTTTGCGTGATCTTGGTGTAAAACTGAGAAATTTCAAGGTGCTTAAAAACTAGTCCAGCCTCTTTTAGAAAATCTAGAATTTGAGAATTTTTGAGTAAAAATTTACGCTCTATCTCCAAACCCACATTTTTCTCCGAAATTTTTTGCTTATTTTAGCGAGTTAGTGCTTAAAATAATGAGAAAAAGCTAATTTCAGGCTTGTTTGAAGTGTTTTATGAAGAAAAATAAAAATTTATGTTGCATAATGCAACATAAATTTTGCCTTATCGGCAGTGTTTACAGCTTTTTACGCTAGCAACGATATTTAGGCGCTCGATGATGTTACCGATCTTTTTTTCAAGCGCTTCTTGGTATTTGCCAAGCTCTGAGTCATCATAGCTCATATCCTCGACGCTACCGCAGTTTTCGCAAACCACGTGGATGTGCGGATGCTCGTAGATGTCGTATCTCGCCTTTTGATTGACGATATTTACTTCAACCACCAACCCCTCGTCTTTTAGAGTGTTTAGGTTTTTATAAACAGTTGCGAGCGAAACTGATGGATTTTCTTTCAAAATTTCATCATAAAGCTCATCGATCGTTGGATGTGTGTGACGATCAAGAATTCTCAAAACGCTAAGACGCTGCGGCGTTACTTTAAGCCCAGACTGTTTTAGCAACGATACATATTGCATAATTTTCCCCTATACAAATTTTTGCTTTATGCTAGCAAAAGTAATATTAAACGTTTCTTTATTAAATGATATTAATTATTTTCTAGTAATTTTTGGGTAATTTGCTCAGCGCTTATGCCAAGGCTCTTTTCAACCTCAGCTGTCGAGCCATGCTGAATAAATTTATCATCATACTCAAAGCTAACAACGCTTACATTTGATATGCCATTTTCTTGCAAAAAGGCACTTACGATCTCGCCAACGCCGCCTTTTTTGGCGCTATCACTAAAGATGTACCACTTTTTGGTGCGTTTTGCTAGCTCACATAAAAGCTCTCTATCAAGTGGCTTTACAAAGACTAGATCAACAAGGATAGCTTCAAGCTTGCCAGCTAGTAAATTTCTAACCAAATTTGCCCTGCCAACGCCGTTGCCATAGCCTAAAAATGCGGTCTCACTCTTTGCGTCAGCCAAAATTTCACCCTTGGCAAATTCAAGCGGTTTAGCTTTAAACTCATCTCTTAAGATAAACGCCCCACGCGGATATCTAAACGCGCTAACACCTTTGTAAGAGTAGGCAAATTCCATAACATTTTTCATACTCTCTTCGCACCTTGGAGCAAAAAGAACCATGTTTGGCACAGCGTTTAAAAAGCTAATATCAAAAGCGCCCTGATGCGTTTCGCCGTCTTCGCCCACGATGCCTGCTCTATCCATCGCAAATGTGATGTTTAAATTTAGTATAGAAGCGTCGTGAATGACCTGATCGTATGCCCTTTGCATAAAGGTCGAGTATATCGCGACAAATGGCTTAAAGCCCTCTTTTGCCATGGCTGACATCGAGGTGACTGCGTGTTGCTCGGCTATCGCCACGTCCCAAAAGCGGTCTGGAAACTCATGTATGAGCGCGTCCATGCCAGTGCCTGTTGGCATCGCAGCCGTTACGCCAACGATGTCACTGTGCTCTCTTGCCATCTTTAAAAGCTGCTCGCTAAAGATCGCCGTGGCTGACTTGTTTGACTGTCTTTTTATAAATTCGCCACTTTTTAGATCAAACGGCCCAACTCCGTGCCAATTTTCATAATAGCCCTCGGCAAATTCATACCCTTTACCCTTTAGCGTCTGCACATGCACGATGACTGGTTTTTTCATGTTTTTGGCAGTTTCAAATGTGCTAAGAAGCGCTGAAAGGTCGTGGCCATCGACTGGGCCTATATACTCAAGTCCAAGCTCTTCAAAAAACATACCAGGAGTGATGAGCCTGATGCCCTCCTCCATGCGTCTAGCCATGTAGGCTGCAGAGTCTGGCATATAGCTTAAAAAGCGCTCGACCCTGCCTTTAAATTTTTGATAAAACTGCCCAGCCATCATCTGGCTTAGATACTTGCTAAGAGCGCCTATTGGCTTACTTATGCTCATTTCGTTGTCATTTAGGATGATGACGCAAGGATATTTTCTGTCCCCAAGCTCATTTAGCGCCTCGTATGCCATGCCACCACTTAGCGAGCCGTCGCCTATGACAGCTACTGGCAAGCGCTCTTCATTTTTTAGTTTGATCGCCTTTGCAGCGCCAACTGCAAGCGAAATAGACGTTGAGCTATGGCCTGCTACAAAGTAGTCAAATTTGCTCTCGCTTGGCTTTGTGTAGCCGCTGATACCATTAAATTTTCTAAGCGTATCAAAGCTATCCCAGCGCCCAGTTAGTAGCTTATGCGCGTAGCTTTGATGGCTCACGTCAAAGATAAATGGATCTTTTGTAACGTCAAAAATTTTATGCATCGCAACGATGATCTCGACTGCACCGATGTTTGAGCTAAGATGGCCGCCATTTTTACTAACGGTGGATAGAATTTTATCTCTGATGTCGTGGCAAAGCGCGTTTAGCTCATCGACATTTAGGCTTTTAAGATCTTTATTCATTATTTACCAGCATTTTTAGCTTCTCAAGCCTTGTTTGCATAGTCGCATCGATATTTCCGCCCTCGCTTATTATCACCACGCCGCCCTTGCTTATGGCATCATCAGCGCTTACTTTTACGCGTTCGTTTTTACTAAACTGCTCTTTTAGATAGTCGCTATCTTCAGGATTTACGCGAATTTCTATGTTTTTTACGTCGCTTAACTCTTTAATGAGCGAGCCAGCTAAATGGTGAGCGATCTGGCTAGAAGCCGTTGAGACCTCTTTTTCCATCACCTCTTTGGCGATCTTTATCGCAGTTTGTCCAAGCTCTTCTTCGCTCTTTTTCAAAAACTCATCAAATTTAGCGTACTGCTCATCTAGCTTTGCAGCTGAAGCGCTAAATTTAGCCTCAAGCTCCTTTATCTTTGCCTCGTTTGCAGCGTTTGTTTGAGCGATGCCTTCGTTTTTGCCATCCTCTTTTGCACGGGCGATCTCAGCTTCAAGTCGCTTTGCAAATTCACTCTCTTGATTTTCTATTTGCATTTGAAGCTTGATGATATTGCTGCTTAGCTCATCTGTCTTTTTAAGTAGCTCCTCGACAAAGCTAGAGTCAAATCCAGGCTGGTGGGCTTGGCTGTTTTGAGGCTGAGGTGCAAAGTGATTTTGCATGTTTGATTGCATTTGATGAACTGGCTGGTTTTGCGGCGTGAAATTTTCACCACCTTGCTCTAAATTTTGCTCATTTAGCTCTTCACTAAGGTTGTTCTCTTCTATCAAAACAGGTGCGCTATCTTGGGCTCTTTCATTGCTCCCAAGTACCTTAAATCTATAATTTTCTATAAAGTGAGCCGGCGAGGTCTCACTTGTTATCACGCTACTTTTCATTCTATCATCTCATCTGCTTCACCAACTTGGAAGACACCTTGATCAGCTAGACCTTGGACGACCTCAACGATGCGTCTTTGTGCCTCTTCAACATCTTTTACACGAACAGCGCCAAGGTATTGCATCTCCTCTTTAAAGGCTTCGGCTGCACGCTGAGACATATTTGATAAAAATTTATCTTTAATGCCATCGCTTGAACCCTTAAATGCAACCATAAGGTCCTTTTTATCGACATTTTTGAGAATTTCTCTAATCGCAGTTGCGTTAAGATTGATAATATCTTCAAAGGTAAACATAAGCTCTTTGATCGTTGTAGCAAGCTTGTCGTCGCTTTGCTCGATGCGCTCGATCGTGCTTTTGCTAGCTTTTTGACCAAGTCTGTTAAGCACTTCTGCCACAGCTCTTGGACCGCCAACCTCGACCTTGTAAGATGTGAGGCTTTCTAGTTTGCCCTCAAGCACGGTTGAGACACGCTTAATGACTGATGGGCTGATCTCGCCAAGATTTGCCATCCTGATCACGACCTCGCTTCTTAGCTCATCTGAGAAGAAGCTTAGCGTCTCGGCAGCGCTTGTTGAGTCCATGTGGGCTAGGATTAGCGCGATAGTTTGAGGGTGCTCTTTTACGATGAAGTCTGCGAGTTGCTGTGGCTTTATCTTATCAAGATAGCCAAAGCTTTTTGAGTTTTCCATACTTTTTGCAAGCTTGTCTAAAATTTTCTGAGCAGCCTCTGGACCAAATGTGCGGTATAAAATTTCTTTTGCATACTCTAAGCCGCCACTTCTCATATATTGATTTGACTGCATTAGAGCGTAAAATTCTTCTAAAATAGCGCCTGCAACTTGCTTGTCTATATTTTTTGCAGTTGCTATGTAGCCTGAAATTTCAGTGATGACATCAACATCCATGTGAGAAAATATAAGAGCTGTCGCCTCTTCGCCAAGTTGAATTAATAAAATAGCGATCTTTTCTGGCATCGAAAGATCGTCATATATCATCTTTTGCTTATCGGTTAGTTTTATAGACATCAAATTTCCTTACGCATGTTAAAGTCACTATCATTTTTAACCATATCTTGGAGTAAATTTGAAATTTCCTCACTTCGCTCGGTGACTACTATCTTCATCTTTTCAAGAAGGACGTCGTATTTTAGCTCGTCTTCGTTAAATTCACCGCTAAGACCAAGCTGCTCCTCGACTTTCTTACGAGCGGCTTTAAATTTCTCAAGCGTATCTTCAGCATCCACCTCGATATCTTCAAGATCGTCCTGGGCTTGCTCCTCTTCTTCTTTCGTCTCTTCAAGCATCTTTTGCATAAATGGCACGATGACTTTTTTATAGAAGATATAAAGTAGCAGCGCTGCAAAGATGTATTTAAGTAGCGGCAAGAAAGGCATCACGTAGTTGTTCATAAAGCCATCCATCTTCTCGCCAGTGCTGACATCTTTGCCAGTTTTAAACTCGAAGTTATCTAAGCTTACCTCATCGCCTCTATTTTGATTATAGCCGATTGATTGCTTGATTAAATTTGTGATTGATTCTCTTTGCTCTTTGGTAAGCGGGGCAAATTCAAGCTCGCCAGTTGGCTTGCCGTCTTTATCCTTTTTGCTTTGATAAAGTCCGTCTATAACGACAGCTGCGCTCACTCTGTTTATGCTAGCAAACTGCCCTTTGACGTTTGTCACTTTCTTTGAAATTTCATAGTTTGTCTGCTGCGAGCTTTTGTTGTACTGCTCTTTTAAAGTGCTGTCATCTAGCCCTTGAACAGGGCCTATATTACTAACCGCACCAGGTACGCCGCCCACTTCATTTGGAGCTGAGCCTTGACGCTTTTCTTCGATGTTGCTCTCGCTTCTTACGACGTTATTTGGGTCATAAACCTCGCTTTTCGTATCTTTTTTATCAAAGTCAAAGTCGATATTTACCTTTGCTACGACCTTATCTGCCCCACCCACGATAGGAGCTAGCACATTTACGATCTTTTGCTCGTAATTATTTTCAAACTCGCGCTTATAGCGGATCTGCTGAGCTATGGCATCACTATCAAACTCGCCATCTTCATCGCCAAGTGCAACGCCATCTTGATTTACAATCTTTACATTTTCTGTGCTTAAATTTGTAACAGAGGCGGCGACTAGGTTTTTAATGCCAAAAATTTGCTTCGCATTTAGACTAACGCCTGGCTTTAGCTCAACCACGATCGAGGCCGTTGGCAGTGCTTGCCTTTCAGTAAAGACACTCTCTTTTGGTATGGCTATTCTTACGGTCGCTTTTTGGATAGACGATAGACTCTCTATCGTTCTAGCTAGCTCGCCCTCAAGCGCTCTTTGAAATTTAACCCTTTGCTCGGCGTCTGTTGCGCCAAATTCTTGCTTGTCAAAAATTTCAAAGCCGATCTTGCTCTCTTTTGGTATGCCAAGTGTTGCAACCGCGATCCTCTCTTTATATACATCGCTAGTTGGCACCAGTATTGTGCCTTCATTTGCTAGTTTATACTTGATGCCATCTTTATTTAGCTGATCGACTATTAAGGCTGAGTCGCTTGGGCTGATATTTTCAAAAAGGACGCTATATCCTGCAAAGCTATCACTTTTGCTTTTGTAAAGCGTTAAAAATACCAAAAAAGCCACAACTAAGACGATCGAGCTGCCTGCGACGATCTTTTGTTTTAGTGAAAGCTTTTGATAAATTTGACTTATTTGATGAAGTAATGCCTTAAAATCCATATCCCTACTTTAAAATTTGCTTTAACTCTTCAAAAACTCTATCGTTTTGCCATGCCTGACCGATGGTGATTCTCACTGCATTTAAGGCATAGCTTTTTAAATCTCGTAAAATTATACCTTTTTTTAGCATCTTTTCGCATATCTGGCTTGATTTTGGCTCATTAAATTTAAATGTGATGAAATTTGTATAGCTTGGGATAAACTCAATGCCATTTTGCCTTGCAAATTCCTCATATCTCTTCATCTGCTCGAAGTTGTTTTGCATAGTTTTTTGCACAAATTCATCATCACCAAGTGCTACGATCGCCGCTCTTAAGCTCGGTGTTGTGATATTAAAAGGGGCTCTTAGCTTTGAAAGAGCGCCTATAATCTCTTCATTTGCCACGCCGTATCCCACGCGCATGCCGCCAAGTGCGTAGGCCTTTGAGAAAGTGCCAAGGTAGATAACATTTTTTAGTTTTGCCACCTCGCTTGGTTTTATCTCTTTTTTAGCGTCTTTAAATTTAGCAAATTCGTTGTAGGCGCAGTCAAGCACCACAAGCGTGTTTTCATCAACTTTTTCTATAAATTTAAAAATTTCTTCAGCGTCTAAGCACTCACCCAAAGGGTTGTTTGGCATGCATAGAAAAATAACTGAAATTTCATCTTTTTTGGCGTTATAAATTTCTAAAAACTCGCCTAGATCATGCCCCGCGCTCTTTGTGCGGTAAATTTTAGCCCCTGTTTGCTTTGCGTAAATTTCATACATAGCAAATGTCACACCAGCCATCAAAACGCCGCTTTGTTTGTTCGCTTTTGCGTGCAGCACGTACTCTATGATCTGGTCGCTTCCAGAGCCGATGATTAAATTTTTGCTAGTTACGCCAAATTTCTTAGCCAGCCCCTCTTTTAGCTCAAAGTAACTATCATCTGGATAGAGATGTGCGTTTTTAGCGACCTCTTTTAGCGCCTCTTCCACGCTTTTGCTCGTGCCAAAAGGGTTTTCATTGCTCGCTAGCTTTATCACATCTTTTGCATCGATGCCAAACTCTCTAACTACAAGCTCGATCGGCTTTCCAGCCTCGTAATTTACTAGATCATCTAAAAAGTCATTAAATTTCATTACTCATCTCCGTTTAAATAGCTTCCAAGCCACGTTATCTCAGCGCCGCTCTCTTTTGCAAGTTCAAAGGCGTTTTGCACCTTCTCATCGTCGATATGCCCTTCAAAGTCAAGGTAAAAAATTGACTTAAATTCGCGCTGCTTTATAGGACGTGACTCAAGTTTTGTGATATTGATATTTTCATTTTTAAAGATAGAAAGCAGATCAGCAAGGCGTCCTGGTCTGTGATCAGTTTTAGCTAGGATCGAAGTTTTCGAGTTTTCAACCTTGGCGTTTTTAAAATCACTTAAGATCAAAAATCTCGTTCTATTTGCCATATTGTCTTCAATAGTCTCATAGACGATTGGCACGTTGTAAATTTTAGCTGCGATTTTTGAGCAAATGGCGGCTGATTCTCTATCCATAGATGCCATATATGCAGCTGCTGCGGTTGATTTGGCTGGGACAAATTCGACCTCATTTAGCAAGTGATCTTCTAAAAATTTACGGCACTGGTTGTAGCCTTGCGGATGCGAGTAAATTCGCTTTATCTCTTTTAAATTTTCATTTATGCTAACAAAGCTGTGATGGATATCTACGTAGAGCTCTGCCACTATCTTTATATCATCAAACTTACTCAAACAATCAAGCGTAGCTCCAACAGCGCCTTCAGTATTGTTTTCGATAGGCACGACGCCGTATTTTGCCTCTTTTTGAGCTAGCTTCGTAAAAACTGCCTCGATCGTAGCAAGTGGCAAATATGCACTCATCGCGCCAAATCTACTTTGCGCCGCTTGATGCGTATAAGTGCCCTCAGGTCCTAGATAGACGATCTTTTGAGGCATCTCTAAATTTCTACTAACAGCAAAAATTTCAAGATAAATAGCCTCGATCGCAGCCTTATTTAAAGCTTTATCTTTACTAAGGCTAGTTAAGCGGTTTATGATAGCTCGCTCGCGCTCAGGACGATATATGGGCGTCCCAGTAGTTTGCTTTAGCTTGCCGATCTGCTCAACAAGCTTCATTCTTTCATTTAGTTTATTTAAGATGAGATCATCGATACTATCGATCTCTTTTCTAAGCTCATTTAGCTCTTGCATCAACGCTCTCCAAAAACTCAATCTCAGGTGCCACGACGTCCTCAAAGCACTCGCGTCTTCTTATCAGCCTATCTTTGCCATCAAGCACACAAACTTCAGCAGCTCTGTTTCTTGTATTGTAGTTTGAGCTCATGCTAAATCCATAAGCTCCAGCCCCTTTAACCACGATGATATCGCCACTTTCACACTCTGGTAGCTTGATATCTTTTGCTAAAAAGTCGCCACTTTCACAAACTGGACCGACCACATCGCAAGCGCCTAAATTTTCATCCTTACCATCGACAAAAATTTTGTGACGCGCGCCATAAAGGCTTGGTCTTATAAGATCATTCATCGCACCATCAGTGATGACAAATCTCTTTTTACCGTTAAATTTCTCATATAAAACACTTGCTACAAAGTAGCCAGCATTGCCCACGATGAAGCGTCCTGGCTCGCAAACGACGGTCACATCTTGACCTTTTAGTGCGCCTAAAATTCCTTGTGCGTAGTCGTATAAATTTATCTCTTTTTCATCGTTATAGATGATGCCAAGTCCGCCGCCAACATCAAAGAATTTGATATCAATCTCAAGCGCTCTTAACTCTCTTAAAAGCTCGCTTACGATCTTTGCAGCGTCTATTATCGGGCTTAGTGAAGTTAGCTGCGAGCCGATGTGAAAATGTATGCCAGTTGGCTCAAGAAACTCTGAAGCTTTGGCGTGGATATACATCTTTTTAGCTGTCTGCGCATTGACGCCAAATTTGTTTTCATTTAGCCCTGTTGAGATATATGGGTGAGTTTTTGCATCAACGCCAGGATTTACCCTGATGCTGATCCTTGCTTTTAAATTTAGTCCTTTTGCTATCTCTTCAAGCCTTAAAAGTTCGGCAAAACTCTCAACATTTATCAGCAAAATTTCATTTTCCAAAGCCTCTTTTAGCTCTTCATCGCTCTTGCCAACGCCGCTAAATATGATCTGATATCTCTTAGCCCCTGCCAAAAGCGCTCTTTTGACCTCGCCGATGCTCACGCAGTCAAATCCTGCTCCAAGATCAGCCAGAAATTTTAAAACGCTTAAATTTGAGTTTGCCTTTACAGCGTAGCAAACCAGAGATTTTCTAGCGTAAAATGCGTTTTTTAGCGCTTCATAGCGCTCTTTAATGTAGTTAAAATCATAAACGTAAAGTGGGGTTTTGTATTTGCTTGCAAGCTCTTTAAAATTCATAAAATAGCCTTTGTTAAAATGGCTTGATTTTACAGAAAAGTTGCCAAAATTTGGCTTAACGATGCGATTTTATGAGATAAATGCCGTATGCAAAAAGCAAAATAACAGGCACTATTATGCCGATCTCTGGCAAGATAACTGAGGTCTGAGCAAATTTACTTAAAATAAATAGAAGTCCCCAAACTACGAGAGTTATCACAACAAAGATAAAAGTTGAAAGTGCAAGGTTAAAAAACCTTCCAGTCACCGGCAAATGATAGTAGAAAATAAGCAATAAAAATGGCGCAAAAAATGGCGCAATGGCGAGGTTGTAAAAGGCAGTTTTTGCACTGTCAAGCCCAATGCCTTCGTTTTTAAATGTCTTTATAAAATTTATCGCGTCAGGTATGTTAAATTTCGAGTTTTCAACGCTTGCAGCACTCTCGATGCTCTTTGGCTTAAAGCCTCTTAGCGCATCTAAATTTTCACTTTTTACCTTACTAAAGCCACTTTCGCCAAGCTCTAAATTTTGAGGCAAAAAGGTCTGATTTACATCTTCTAAAACCCACTCATTGTCTTTAAATTTAGCGTGGTCGGCAAAAGTTGTCGAGAGCAAGTCAGTGCCATTAATGTCAAAAATTCTCACGTCATTTGCCCTTTGCTTGGCCGAGTTTAGCTCTTTTATATAGATAAATTTACCTTCAAATTTCAAAAATGAATCGTTTGTGCTTTTTGAAAAAGCGGTGTTTTTTGCGATACTTTTTTGATAGTCATGCGCATAAGCAAACGGCGTAAAATTTAGTCCAACGTAAAAAATCGTCACAAAAAATGCGATGAGAAATGGTGGTAAAATGAGCTTGTTTTTACTGATGCCAAGAGCATAAAAGCTGATTAGCTCGTTTGATCTGACCATATTTACATGCAAAATTATTAGCGCAAAAATGAGTGAAAGTGGCAAAACGTAACTAATGGCACTTAGCGCAGTAAGGCCAACGTAGAGTAGCTGAAGGTTGGCAGATGGCGGTATATCTTTTAAATTTGTAAGCAGATCAATGCCAACATAAAATAGCTCAAGCGCTAAAAATACGATAAGAAAAGATTTTATATAGACCCAGCCAACGTATCTGGCGTATAGTTTCATTTGATAAGACCTTTTTTTACCGTAAATTTTTGTGAAATTTCATTGATGTCGCTCTTTAGTAGCTCGCAAACTGCATTTTTTGTATAGGTTAAAATTTCATCTAAAGCCTTTTTCTCCTCGTCACTAAACTCACCAAGAACGAAATTTTTTGCATCGCCCTCATGCCCGATACCTACGCGCACTCTTTCGTAGTCATTACCTATTAAATTATCGATCGATTTTATGCCGTTATGTCCGCCGCTACTGCCGCCTTTTTTAAATTTAACCGCGCCAAAACTAAGATCAAGATCGTCGTGGATGACGATTATCCTATCTGGTTTATAAAAGTCTTTTACCGCTTTAACACTTTGACCTGAGAGGTTCATAAAGGTTGTTGGTTTTAGCAAGATAATATCGTTAAATTTAAAAACTTCGCCTTGAAATTTGGCTGAGCTAATATCTTTGAATTTTGAGTCTTTTAAGAGATCTATAAGCATAAAGCCTATGTTGTGTCTAGTATTTTCGTATTTGAGGCCAGGATTTCCCAGCCCCGCTATTAGTGTCACAAAAGCCCTTTTTATTTAGCTTTAATAACTCCAAGTACCGCAACACGGTCAGCGTCAATGATAGTAACGCCTTTAGGAGCTGTGATATCACGAACCAAAATCGTATCATCAATGTCAAGTTTGCTTACATCAACGTCAAATGAATTTGGTAAATTTTCAGCCGTGCATTTTACGCAAAGACGTCTTTTTGACTGGATCAAAACGCCCTTATTTTTAAGACCAATAGGTGTTCCAACTGGCTTAACTGGGATCATATATTTTGATAAAACGCCTGGAAGTGCTACTTTTAGATCTACGTGTTTAAGATCGCTTGTAACAACATCTCTTTGGTAATCAACAATAACGACATTATAAACTTTTCCGCCTACTTTTACATCAAAAGCAAGGCTCTCTTTTTTGCGTGCCTCTTTGATAAAGTCATTGACTTTAAAAGCAGCTGCAACATTCTCTAATCCCTTGCCATAAATGTTGGCGATTAGATAACCATCTCTTCTCAAAGCCTTCGCAGACTTCTTACCGATACTCTCTCTAACGATTCCTTCTAACATCGTTTTCCTTTCATAAAAAATAGGTGCTGATTTTATCTAATGCTTTATAAATTTCACATAAAGCTTATTAAATTTCTTTAAGAGCGATCACTTCTGGTTGATCTTGTTTGCTTTGAGGTTTGCCAAAATTTACACCATTTTCAAAGCTAAAACCTGCTACATTTGAGCTTTTTATCTTAAGCTGCAAATCGCCCCTATTGCTGGCATTGTCAAGCGCTACTTCGGCACTAATTATCTTATTTTCATAAAGCTCAAGCAGGTGCTGATCAAAGGTTTGCATGCCATAAGTATTTTTTGACTCAGCTATGGCAAGATCGATCTCGTCAAATTTCTCTTCAGATATGAGCTCTTTTATGCGGGTATTTTTTCTCATGATCTCGACTGCTGGGCGTCTTGTGCCAAAAAGCGTCTTAACTAGCCTTTGTGAGATGACGCAAGCAAGCACTGAAGAGAACATAAGGCTGACTTTATCTCGCTCGCCTTGCGGGAAGCTATTTACTATTCTATTTACGCTCTCTTTTGCATCAAGCGTGTGAAGTGTCGAAAGCACCAAGTGTCCAGTCTCAGCAGCTCTAATGGCAGTCTCAATCGTCTCAAGATCTCTCATCTCACCCACCAAAATGATGTCGGGATCTTCTCTTAATGAAGCCCTTAGCGCATCTGAGAAATTTAGCGCATCTGCGCCGATAGAGCGCTGGTTGATTATGCTTTTATCGTCGTTAAATACATACTCAATCGGATCTTCGATAGTCACGATGTGCGATCTTTTTGTCTGGTTTATGAAATTTATCATGCTTGCAAGCGTCGTTGTCTTGCCACTTCCAGTTGGGCCAGTCACTAAAATGATGCCACGAGTGGTCTCTGTGCAAATTTTTTCTATCACGCTTGGTAAATTTAGATCTTTTATGGTTGGAATTTTCGTTGGAGTGACACGAAAGACAGCAGATATTCCATTTATCTGCAAAAACATATTTACACGAAAGCAGTACTCGTCATTTAGTTTATAAGAAAAATCTATATCTTTTTTATCCATAAACTCATCAAATTTAGCCCCCAAAAGCTCGTTTGCGATAGCCACTGCGTCACTTGGGTCTAAATTTTCTTCGCTAAGTGGCATGATCTCACCATTAAATCTACCATAAACAAGGCTTGCAGACTTTAGATGAAGGTCGCTGCCGCCTTTATCCACTAAAGAGCACAGATATGAGTCTAGGTCTTGTTTGGTCATTAAAGTGATTTCATAATGTCGTCAAATGCTGCAACAAACTGCTTTAAGCCATCATTTAAAAGCTCTTTATAAGTAGCATTTATATCGATCTCATTATTTTTTATGATATGAAAAAAGCTTGAGATATTCTCTTTGCTAGGGGCATTTTTTGCCTCAGCTTTTTCTTTTATAAATTCTTTTATCGTCTCTATTGGAGCTGTGTTTATAGAGTTTTTATACATTAACTCTCTAACGTAATAATCCCCTCTTAAGCCACCACCTTTTACGCCAGTGCTTGCAAAAAGTGTCCTTACGTTTTCTAAGCCAAAATCCTCAATGATATGATAGATATTTGCAGCGTTCATTATGCCGATCTGCCCTGTTGGTAGGCTTTTTGCAGACATTGTCTCATCAAGCTTTCTGTCAAATCTACTAACAAAAACGCTGATCACACCTTTTGGCATCGTCGTATCCACAAAGCGACTTGCATAAGCTTTGCTACCCTCTTTAAAGGCCTCTAGGCAGTTTTTAGCCTGATCTGGCGAGAAAATGAGCGTCGCATTTACGCTGATACCTCTTGCCATAAGCGCACTCATCGCTTCATAGCCCTCTTTTGTGGCTGGAATTTTTATCATGACATTTGGCATTGAGATAAGGTTGTGAAGCCTGATGCCCTCTTCTATCGTCGCAGCTGTTTCGCCATTTAAATTTGGATCAACCTCGATGCTAACAAAGCCATCATCGCCATTTGCGTAGTTTTTTAGCATTTTACATGCGGCGATCTTGATATCTTGGGTCGCTAAAATTTCATAAAGATCTTTTGGGTGACGCTTGTTACTATTTTGTATGATCTGTTTGTAAGCAGGTGATGCAAAAGCTGTTTTAAAGATAGCTGGGTTGCTTGTAGATCCGTTTATAACGCCTTTTTCTAATAAAGAGTTGAATTCGTTTTGTAAAAAATCTCTCTCTATAAAGTCACACCAAAGAGAAAATTTAGCTTCATTGTCATACATTTTTTCACCTTATAAAATTTAAAATTTCACGCAGATCCTTGACATCCACGCAATGCGTCGCTTCTTTTTTTAAAATTTCTTTCGCACAAAAGGCAATTTTTAGATCACATTTTCTAAACATAGATACGTCATTAGCGCCATCGCCAACGCACATGATCTCACTTTTATCTAAATTTAATAGCCCCTTTAAGCGATCTATCATTTCGCCTTTTGAGCTACCAAACATCATCTCTCCACCAACTTCACCTGTTAAAATTCCATCTTTTTGGTGCAAGATATTTGCGAAATTTGCATCAAATTTAAGTTTTTCTTGCATCTTATCAGTTGCGATGTGAAAACCGCCACTAAAGACCGCGACTTTTACGCCCTTTTGCTTTAGAGCAGCTATAAGCTCGCTAGCCCCTGGCATGATGGGTAAATTTTTACAAATTTCATCTGCTTTTGAAAGTGGCATTCCTTTTAAAAATTTTACTCTTGCTGTAAGACTTTCAAAAAAATCAAGTTCGCCGTTCATCGAACGTTTCGTTATGCTAGCCACCTCATCGCTGGCGTTATTAGCGGCGGCGAGGATATCAATCGTCTCGCCGTCCATTATTGTAGAGTCAAAGTCAAAAACACAAAGTTTTATCAAGCTATGCCCTAAAAATCACGCTTTAAAAGGCTTTCAACCTTTAAAATCGTAAGGATGTTTTGATCGCGTTTGCCGATACCATAGATCATGCCTTTGTCTTTTACTAAAGTCTCTGGCGGCGGATCGATCCTGTTGCGGTCTATTCTGATAGCCTCCGTCAAGCGGTCTATCACGAAGCCTGCGATATTATCCTCATCTTTCATGACGATATATCTTGTATTTGAGCTTTGCTTTGTAACATTTAGTGAAAAACGCTTTCTTAGGTCGATAAGCGGAATAACGTTTCCACGTAGGTTAAAGACGCCAAGAACATAGTCAGGCACGCTAGGAACACGGGTGTATTCGATAGGCTTGATTATCTCTTGGATATTTAAAATAGGTATCGCATACTCTTCCTCGCCAACAACAAAGCCTACAAGTTGGACTATATCTTCGTTGTTTTTTATCTCAGGCTCGTCAATTTGTTGTTTTTGTTTGCTTAAAACTTGGTTTAGTTTATCATTCATCGCCTAACCCCTAACCTAATTTAATATTTTTTCTAACAACGTTTTCAAGGTATTCTGACGAATATGGTTTTGTGATATATTCAGTCATACCAACCTCTACTCCGCGCAATCTATCAGTTTTAGACGTTCTTGATGTTACTGCTATTAGCGGTAAAGTGCGATACTTAGAGTATTTGCGAATTTCACCTGCTAGAGTATATCCGTCCATCCTTGGCATCTCAATATCAATGAGCACCGCATCAAATGCATGCTCGCCTGATTTAATTATATTGAGTGCTTCTACTCCGTTAGTTGCTTCTATGATTGTGACACCGATTGGCTCAAGCGATTTTTGCATGATGGTTCTATCCATCTTAGAGTCATCAACGATTAGAACCTTATAATCGCTTGGTTTCTCTTTTGCTTTAGTGCTATCTTCCATTTCGGCTCTAATATTTACCTTAATATCTTTAGCCATCTCCATCATAGCACCAACGTCTATGATAAGAGTTACGCGGCCATCGCCTCTAATAGTAGCTCCAGCAATGCCTGGGATATTTTGTAAATAATCACCCATTGACTTAATAACGATCTCTTCTTGACCAACTAAAGTATCTACTATGATGCCCAGTTTTGCCTCAGCAACGCCGATGATAACGACGTAAGTTTGATCTCCGCCGTCAAAGACTTTATTGACACCAAAGACATCTGAAAGTCTAACAAGAGATAAGACCTCATCTCTTAGTCTTAAAACGTTTTTACCATCGATCGTGTAGATATCATCGATCGGCACGCGAACAGTCTCAAGAACGCTCGCAAGTGGTATCGCATAAAATTCCTCTTGTGTTCCAACAAGTAGTGACTGAATGATCGCAAGTGTGAGTGGAATTTTAAGCTTCATGACTGTACCTTTTCCAACTTCACTCTCGATATCAATGATACCATTTAGTTTTTCGATATTTGTCTTAACAACATCCATACCAACGCCACGACCAGATACGTTTGTAACCTTGGCTGCAGTTGAAAATCCTGGCTTAAATATAAGACCAAACGCCTCTTTCTCGCTCATCGCATCGGCTTCACGCTCAGTGATGATGCCTTTTTCTATCGACTTAGCTTTAAGCATATCAGCATCTAAGCCCTTACCATCATCAACTATCTCAACGACGATATGGTTGCCCTCGTTGTAAGCTTTTAGCTGAACAAGACCTTTTTCAGGTTTGCCCATTGCCTTTCTTGTCTCAGGATCTTCGATACCGTGGTCGCATGAGTTTCTTATGATATGCACTAGCGGATCGCCGATCTCTTCAACGATTGATTTATCAAGCTCAGTCTCTTCACCTGAAATTTCAAGGTCGATCTGCTTACCAAGCTCACGGCTTAAATCACGTATCATACGTGGGAATTTATTAAAGACTTTTGCTATTGGAAGCATTCTTGTCTTCATAACAGCTAGCTGGATATCAGTCGTAACTAAGCTTAGGCTTGAGACTACTTGATTTAGCTCTTCAAGGAATTTCTCGCCCTCATATCTCTCTTCTACGTCATCATAAATTTTTAGTAGGCGGTTTTTACCAAGAACAAGCTCGCCGATTAAATTCATCAAGTGATCAAGTCTTTTGACTTCAACACGTATCGTTTGCTCTTGTGCTACTGCACTACTGCTACTAGCTGCTGGCACTTTTTTATCAGCATCTCTTTCTCTACTAGGAGCTGGCTTAGGTGCTGGTGCTGGTGCAGCGCTAGCAGCTGGTGCTATCTCTTCAGGAGATTTTGGAGCTATGCCTTTTGAAGCACGCCTTGCTTGATCTTCTGCTTTTCTAACTTTTAAAAGTCTCTCTATCTCAGCTTCAACCTCAGAGTCGCTTAGTTTTGAAAGCTCAGCATCGCTTACTTCAGGAGCTGCTTCTTCAGCTGGTGCGGCTGGCTCTGGCTCTTTTACTGACTCAGGAGCTGGTGCTGCTGCTGGAGCTTCTGTGGCTGCACTTGGTGCTTCACCTTCAGAAATTTGAGTAAGTCTTACACAAATATTTTTAATATCGATGCCAGCGGCTGCGTCACTACCGTTATCTCTAATGCTCTCAAGTAGTCTTTTCATCATATCAACTGACTCAAGAACAACGTCCATGATGTCTGGAGTAATCTTTAGCTCGCCTTTTCTAGCTTTGTTTAAAACATCCTCCATATGGTGAGTAAGCTCTGTTAAAACGTCAAAATTTAAAAAGCTTGAGCTACCTTTTACTGTGTGAGCAACACGGAAAATTCTATTTAAAAGCTCCAAATCTTCAGGGTTTGCCTCTAGTTCAACAAGGTCATGGTCTATCTGCTCAATAAGTTCGAAAGCCTCTATTAAAAAGTCTTCCATTATTTCTTTCATATCATCCATACTTCACCTCACTTCGCAGATTTAGAATGTGCTTCAATCACTTTTAGCACCTCTTGATAAAATACACCAGCATCAAATTTTGTAAGATACGCAGCACCACCGGCTTCTTTACTCTTAACCTCACTAAATTCGTTGCTTAATGAAGAGTTAAACACAACTGGAACATCTTTAAATCTATCATCATTTTTAATAGTTGAAGCAAAGCGGTATCCATCCATTTGTGGCATTTCGATATCACTTAAGATAACTCTAAGCTCTTTTGTCAAGTTATCTCCATATCTTTGATAAAGCTCCTCCATCCTCTCTAAGCCCTCAACGCCATTTTTAGCTTCAACTACGCTAAGGCCCATCTTCTCAAGTGCATCTTTTACTAGCTTTCTAGCAGTTGAGCTATCATCTAGAACCAAAGCAGCACCTTTGATCTTTTGATCGTCTGTTACATCAAATTCTATCTTTGGTGAGTAAATTCCTAGCTCTTCAACGATGCTTTCAAGATCAAGGATAAGAAGTACTTCGTCGTTTTCTATTCTCGTTACACCTGTGATTTTACCCTTATCTAGAGTGCCAGCTCCAGCAGCAAAATTTGCAGGCTCTATGTCTTTCCAGTTTATACGTCTGATCCTCTTGGCCTCATGGACGATAAAACCGATCAATATACCGCTAAATTCAGCGATAATAACACGTGGCTTTATGACTACACCCTCAGTTGGCTCGACGATATTCATCCATCTTGCCAAATTTATAACAGGGATAACCACACCTCTTAAATCAAAAATTCCCTCGATATACTCAGGAACGCCAGGAAGCTCGGTAAGATTTGGCATCTTAATGATCTCCCGCACCTTTGCGACATTGACTCCGTATATTCCTTCATATACTTTGTTTTCGGCCTTTTTAAAGATACGAAAATCAACAAGTTCCATCTCGTTTGAGCCCGTTTTTAGTACGTTGTCTCCAAACATCAATGTCCTTTCAAACTCATTTTGAGCAAATTCAACTTTTGCTGGGCGTATTCTACAACAAAATAACTTTGCTCGCATGCAAAACAAGGTAAATTTATATAAAATCTATCGTAAATATCAAATAGCTCACCTTGATGATAGTGTCCTTCTATCACTATACTTGCGTCAAAGCCCTGCAAATGCTTGCTCATTAGCTCCTTGAAGTTTGAAATTTTATAGTGCAGATTTTTCTTAGTAAGTTTGGCTAGTATCGCTTTTGAAATTTTAAAATCCGAAATTTTATCAAGCGCGTTCATAAATTTCAAAAACCATCTAAGCCTTAAAAACCTAAGCGCATACTTATCTATAAAAGGTAAAAATATATCGCCATGCGCGATCTGGACGTACTCGCCACCTATAGTTCTAAATTTCACTGGCTGAGCGCAAATGTCATAGACCTTTACCCCCTCAAAGCTTAGCCTCTCGCCTTTGTCCCAAAAATCTCTAGTTTTATTAAATAAATTTGAAAGCCTAAAATCGTGGTTGCCCTCGAAGTAAAAAATTTCCACCTTTTGTGAAATTTTGTTTATAAGCCTTAAGTGCTCAGCGTAAAATTTTTGCGTATATTCGCCCTCGCCCGTTAAAAAATCAAATATATCGCCAAGTAAGAAAATCTGTGGTGGCTCCTTGATCTCTCCGCTATCAACGGCACGTAAGAATTTCAAAAATCCATCTCTATTTATATTTTCATGCGCATCAGCCAAAAAGATCGCGCCTTCTTTTATAACGGGGACATATAGGTATTCGCTCAAATTTTGCCTTAATTAAAAATTAGCAGAGCCAAAAAGCAGTTTTTAGCTCTTTGCCTCGTCTTTTTAGTCAAATTTTATAGGTTTGTAGCAGATCTTAACGATCTCAACGTCGCTTCTGCCTTTTGGTAAATTTAGCGCTACCTCATCGCCCTCAACCTTGCCTAAAAGCTGCTTTGCAAGAGGCGAATTTATCGAGATATAGCCCTTGTCTAGGTCACTTTCACTCACACCAACTATCGTGTAAGTATGCTCTACCTCGGTCTCTTCGTCCATTATCGTAACACTAGAGCCAAATCTCACCCTGTCATGCTCGTAGCTACTTGGATCGATCACCTCTGCGTTTGCTAAAAGTGCGCTAAGCTCAGCGATCCTAGCGTCTATAAAGGCTTGCTTCTCTTTTGCTGCGTGATACTCAGCATTTTCTTTTAGATCGCCGTGGCTTCTTGCGATGTCGATCTCTGTTACGATTTGTGGGCGCTGAACTAGCCTTAGATCCTTTAGCTCAGCTTCTATCTTCTCGTATCCGTGCATTGTCATTGGTTCACTCATTTTTTACTCCATATTTTTTAAAATTTTTACTACATTTTTACTGCTGCCATGCCCTAGGTAAGCCCTTAGCTCATCGCAGCCTTTTAAGAATTTTTGCCTATCGCAGCTCTTGTAGGCTCTTAGCAAATTTTCAGCCGTTGCAAACTCTTGGATAAACTCCTCATGAAGCGGCTCTTTGCCCATGAAGTCAAACATTATATTTGCAAGTCCCGCGTGCTTGATCTTTACAAATTTTCTAGCGATGAAAACATCTATCGCTTTTGCCTTATATGCTAGCACAAATGGCGTGCCAATGAGCGCTGCTTCAAGCGTAGCAGTGCCAGAGCAGACAAAAGCAAAATCGCTCTCATACAAGGCTTCTGGCGTGTTTGAGACGATCTTAAAATCGCTAACATCGCCATAAATTTCGCCCACTTTATCAAGCAAAAATGACGGCACGACAAGTAGCCTTTTTGCCTCTATCTTTTTAGCAAGCTCTCTATAAACTGGCATCAGCCTAGAAATCTCTGACCTTCTTGATCCTGGCAAAAACGCCACTTTGCCGCTGCTACTTAGGCTAGTTTTCTTAAGCTTTATCTCATCCATCAAAGGATGCCCCACGTAGGTCGAGCGGCTGTAAAATTTAGAGTCAAAAGGCAGGATCGAAGCTAGGTTGTCACAATATCTCTCAACCACGCTCACTCTTTTTGGCTTCCACGCCCAAACTTGAGGCAAGATGTAGTATGTCACGGCTGCTTTTGCGCCGGCCTCTTTTATCGCCTTTGCAAGCGGCAGGTTAAAGGCTGGACTGTCGATTAGTAGCACTGCATCAGCCTCTTTTGCCATCTGGCTCATCACTTTCATCGCCTTTTTTGCCTTAAAAATAAGTGGCAAAACCTCGACAAAGCCCATCGCTGAAAACTCGCTGCTTTTCATATATGGCATACCAAGCTCTTCGCTAAAAATTCCCATTAGCTCAAATTTGCCCTCGAAATTTTTTAAAACTTCTTTTAAATGCAAATTTGCCGATGGCTCAAGAGCGGAGACTAAAATTTTCATTTACACACTTTCATCAGGTCTTTTTTTGGGGGCATTATACGCAAAAATTCTTTAAAATTTTAAGAAAGCTGTGATAAAATCCAACCCTTTAAAGGATAAAATTTGAAAGAAATTTTGATAACAAATGACGATGGATTTGAGGCGACTGGCCTGCTTGCCTTAAAAGAAGCTTTAAGTGAGCTAGATGGCGTAAATGTCACGATCGTAGCTCCAAGCTCTGAAAAATCAGCCTGCGCTCACTCTTTGACGCTCACAAGGCCTCTTAGGTTTATAAAACTTGATGATAGCTTTTTTAAACTTGACGACGCAACGCCCAGCGACTGCGTCTATCTCGCACTTCATGCACTTTATAATAAAAAACCAGATCTAGTGATAAGCGGCATAAATCACGGGGCAAATTTGGGCGAAGATATCACCTACTCTGGCACGTGTGGAGCGGCGATGGAGGGCGTTTTGCAAGGCATTAGAAGCATCGCTTTTTCGCAGTTTTATGAAAACAACTCACTAAATGAACTTGGCTTTGAGCTAGCAAAAGAGATCGTTAAATTTGTCGTACCAAAGGTGCTAAATGATGAAATTTCGCTAAATCAAAGAGAATTTCTAAATGTAAATATCCCAGCCACAACCAGCAAAAATTTCAAAGGTTATGCCGTCGTGCCAGCTGGCAGACGCACTTACGCCACGCATGCCACGCTTAATCGCAACCCAAGAGGCATCGAGTACTACTGGCTTGGAAATGCCGCACTTGAATACGAAAAAGGCGAGCCAAGCGACATCAGCAAGGTAAATGAGGGCTTTGCCACAATAACGCCCATAAAACTAAACATGACTTCATACGAGAGCTTGGAGAGCTTAAAAGGGAAATTTGATGCAAAATGATAGATTTACAAGGATAAGATGGCTCTTTGGCGATGATGGTTTTAGCAAGCTTCAAAGCGCAAAAGTGCTAGTTTGTGGAGCCGGAGGCGTTGGTGGGATGTGCGTGGATGCACTTGCTAGAAGCGGGGTTGGAAGCATCACACTGATTGATAAAGACATCTTTGACATAACAAATCAAAACCGCCAAATTTACAGCGAAAACGTTGGCGGCATAAAGGTAGAGGAGTTTGCCAAAATTTATCCTTGTATCACGCCTATTCAGACGTTGATCACGCCTGAGTTTGTCGCTGGATTTGACTTTAGTAAATTTGACGTGGTGATCGACGCGATCGATGATATCACCGCCAAGATCGCCCTTGCAAATGCGGTAGATCCTAGCAAATTTATAGCCTCAATGGGTGGGGCAAAAAGGGTTGATCCAACCAAGATCAAGGTGGCCTGTGTTTGGAAAACTTCGGTCGATCCACTAGCTAGAAAATATAGATATGAGCTCAAAAAATCAGGCTTTAGCGGCAAATTTGACGTGGTCTTTTCAACAGAAGAGCCACTTTGCAAGCCACTTGGAAGCTTCATGGGTGTGACTGCCTGCTTTGGATTAAATTTAGCCTCACTAGCTGTTAAAAAGATAGTTGAACAGTAAGTCTAAATTTACACTCCGAGCAAAATTTCAAATTAGAGCTGGCATTTTGGATAAATTTAATAGCCAGCTCTACAAGAGACTAATTTAACAATCCAAGATGAGCATCTAGCAAATTTTAAAAATTTGTGAACGAGTAATTTTAGTAGTCAATTCTTGCTAGTAAATGGATTTTTAAAATTTGTAAAAATAGCTTGATTAAATTTTCAAATTTCTTTTTATTCAAAATGGAGACAAGGGGGCTTAAATTTTGCTTCTCAGACTCGCAACTGCAAGATAAACACGAAACCACATCCCTTTATCCCTCTTTAGACCTCACGTCTGCTTGCAGTTACGAGACAAAGCCAGAGTGAAAACCTCTCGCACGTTCAAGGTGCAAGCGATAGTATTATCGTGCCGCATGTTTTTTGTTTTTAGAAAATCTCTGGCAAATTTTAAAATTTCATGAATGAGGAATTTTAATAGTCAATTCTTATGGGTGAGTGAAGCTTCAAAATTTGATAGATAGTAAATTTATAAATATAGCTTTAAATTTATAAGTCCTAAATTTTAGTAAGTAGTTTAAATAAATAAAAATTTAAAATAGACGCAAAGCTTACATATTTATCTGATCGTATTTGCTGTTTTTACAACCAAATGCGATTTATCATTTAAAATTTAACTCATCTTTTTTATATTTTCTAAGTAGCTCATTTATCTGGTTTTCAAATTTACCCCACCTTGCTTCGCTGCCATACTTTGCAAAGAGCCTTTTGGCATGAGAGATCAAAATTTCACTTATATCTTTTATCAAAAGATATTCGTAGAGCTGATTTATCGCTGCAAGGCCGTTTTGTTCGAGCATTAGCTCTATTAAATTTTCTTCAGAGCTATTTTGCTCAAAAAATTTAAAAACAAAACCAAGGTCATTTACCACATTTTCATAAATTTTAGCCATGTCACTATCTAGCTCTAGCTCGTAGTATGCAGCAGATGTGTGAGTGATTTCATGTGCTCTAGCTCTAAAGTGGCACTCATACTCTTTTGGCTTGCTAAGCACTTCTTTGCCAAGGGTAGCCTCTATAAACGAGCCATAAATGCCGCAATTTATATAAAATCTTGTGCGCTCTGAGCTATTGCCGCTGCTTTTTTGAAAATTTATAACATAGATAAAATTTGGAGTATTTTTGTAGAAATTTAAGGCGCTCTTGCTAAAGCCATTATCCTTAAATAGCGGCTTTAGCAGAGCGATAAGCTCGTCAAATTTCTCTTTCATAAATTTAACGCGCCAGATGTATGATTATTTATTTGCGCGCTCGATGTACTCACCACGAACGGTATCAACGCGGATGACCTCGCCTTCTAGTACGTGAAATGGTATCTGAACTACCGCGCCACTCTCAAGAGTAGCTGGCTTTTTGCCGCCTTGTGTGTCACCCTTGAAATTTGGTGGAGTTTCAACTATCTTGAGCTCGACTACTTGTGGCACTTCAACGCCGATAGCATTGCCGTTGTGAAATAAAATTTCAACCATCATGCCATCGATCATCCATTTTTTAACATCGCCCACATCCTCGTCGCTGATCGCAACTTGCTCGTAAGTAGTCGTGTCCATAAACTGGCAAAACTCACCATCATCATAGAGGTACTGCATCTCTTTTTCTTCAAGATGCGGCTGCTCGCACTTATCGCCTGCGTGAAAAGTCTTTTCAAGGACCTTTCCGTCGACAAAAGATTTGATCTTTGCACGAACAAAAGCTGCGCCCTTGCCCGGTTTAACGTGTTGATATTCTACGATTTTATAAGGAACGCCGTCGATCTCGATCTTTAGTCCCTTTTTTAGATCGCCCATTGAATATGAAGCCATTTTTTATCCTTTCGTAATTTGTTATATAACTGCGTATTGAGCCCAAACACAAGCTTCAAGTGCGTTTAATCTCTCTAGCGTTTCTGTTTTTATATGTTCATCGACCAAGATGACCGCAAGCGCCATGCCGTGCTCATCTCTGCCAAGACGGAAGTCTGCGATGTTTATCTTCTCGTCAGCTAAAATTTTACTGATCTGAGCGATAACGCCTGGTACGTCGTGGTTTTTAAAGATGATCATCTTGCCTTTTGGCTTGAAGTCAGTCTTAAAGCCATTTACGGTTACGATGCGTTGTTGATTTTCACCAAACACCGTGCCGCCAACGCTTACGATGCCATTTTCAGTCGTAAGACGAACTGTGATCTTGTTTTTAAAGATGCTATCTCCACCTGTGCTAGTTTCGGTAGTTATGCCTTTTTCATCACATAAAAATTTAGCATTTACGTAGTTTATCGCATCGCCAAGACTCTCTTTTAAAGCGCCCACGATCGCAAAAGTTAGCATTGAATTTGCATATTCGCCAATCTGCCCGTGAGTCTCTATACGGATAGCTTTGATGGCACTTTTGTTTATCTGAGCTGCAAGAAATGCCATCTTGCTTGTAAGATCGATATAAGGCTCAACAAACGGCGGTAGATCTTCTGTTTTTATAGGTAAATTTAAAGCGTTTGGATAGCTTATGCCACGTGCTGCCAAGATAGCCTGCTCGACTGCCTCTACTGCGATATTTCGCTGCGACTCAAGGGTATTTGCCCCAAGATGCGGTGTGACGCTTACATTATTTAGATCAAGAAGCGGATGGCTTGTCGCTGGCTCTTTTGTAAAAACGTCAATGCCAGCAAATGCTATCTTGCCACTTTTTAGCCCTTCATAAAGCGCCTCTTCGTTATAAAGACCACCTCTAGCGCAGTTTATAAGCCTTACGCCATCTTTCATCTTTGCTATCTCTTTAGCGCCGATCATATCGGTTGTCTCTTTGGTCTTTGGAGTGTGGATCGTGATGAAGTCACATGCCAAGATGTCATCAAAATTTTTAGTATAAGTGCCGCCCATATCGATGACTTTAGATGGATCGATATATGGGTCGTACGCGATAATATCCATGCCAAAAGCTTTTGCGCGAGCTGCTACTCTTGAGCCGATGTTACCAAAACCGATCACACCAAGTCTTTTTTTAAAAAGCTCAACTCCATACCACTTCTCACGCTTCCAAATTCTATCTAGTTTTAGATCGTTATGAGCGTATTCAAGCGATCTTGCAGCCGCTAGCATGTGTGCCATAGTTAGCTCAACTGCTGCGATAGTATTTGCAGTTGGGACGTTCATAGCGATGATGCCTCTTCTTGAACAGCCATCTATATCAACGTTATCCACGCCAACACCAGCTCTAACGATAGCTTTTAGTTTTTTACCAGCTTCTAAAAACGCCTCATTTACCTCAGTAGAGCTTCTAGTGATAGCCACATCAGCCTCACCTAAAATTTTTAAAAGCTCATCTTTGGGGGTATTAACTGCGTCTATTACATTTATATCTTGTTCTTTTTTTAAAAGTTCAAAACCTACTGGGTGTATCGCATCGCAAACAATGATAGTTTTCATAATTTTACCTCTCTCACACTTGAGTGGATATCGTAAACTCTTAGCTGCAGTATGATATTTTGAAGCAACTTTGAGTCTTGAGTATTTAAAAAGATCTGGCTCTTAGCCCCATCTCTTACTACAGTAAAATCAACCTCGCTATTTCGCAAAGTCTGCATCAAGCAGAACATAGAGTAGATGTCGTTTTTATCTATCAAAAGTTCGTATGCTGTGATCTTTGGCTTTTCTATCTTAGGTCGGTTGTATTCTATAAAAATTTCATTTACGGGCAATACGTAATCTTTTTTCTTAATAGTTGCCAGCTCGTTGATCCAGTTTTCACTGCCGGCTGTATTTTTGGTTATATTTTGCTCACTTGTAATATTTTTTTCAGTAGTTTGGCTGAAATTTACGCTTGCAAATTTAACAAGATAAACTCCAACCAAACCTAATATCACAAAAAGCAGAACAACTACTGATAAAAGCGTGCGTCTGCCCATTTATACTAGCGTAATTGTTCTTTTATGATGTCGCCAAGTGTTACTTTGTCGTCGTTGTCGTTGATCTCATTTAACACTTCACGCTCTTTTTGTTTTGCTAAACGGCGTATGCTTAGGCGAATTCTATTTTTCTTCTCATCAATAAATGCGATAGCAGCTTCGATCTCATCGCCGATCTTTAACGTGCTAGCATCTACGCTGCCTAGATCTTCTTTGCGAATTAACGCATCAACATTATCGCCAAGCTCGACAAATACGCCGAAGTCTTTAATGTCACGGATCGTTCCTTTTACGATGTCGCCTACACTAAATTTATTAGCAAATGCCTGAACTGGGCTTTGTTTTAGATCTTTTAGGCTTAGAGAAATTTTTTGCTCAGCGCTGTCGATCTTGATGATCTTTACTTCTAGCTCATCGCCAGCCTTAAACATATCTTTGCACTTATCATTTCTATCCCAAGATGCATCTTCGTTGTGTAGCAAGCCCTCAACGCAGCCTACTCTAACAAATGCACCAAAATTTGTGATAGTTGTCACAACGCCTTTTACTACGTCGCCCTCTTTAAATTTAGCTTTAAATTCATCAAATGGCTTTGGAAGTAAATTTTTAAGGCTCACTCTTAAGCGGTGTCCTTTTGCGTCTATTTCGATAACCTCAACATCGATCTCTTGACCTTCGCTGATGTGATCTTTTGGATTTTTGATATTTTTATCCCATGAAATTTCAGATATGTGTAAAAATCCTTCAATATCATTTCCAAGATCGACAAATGCGCCATAAGGCTCGATATTGCTAACTGTTACTTTGATAGTATCGCCAACTTCTAGACCATCATTTATGATCTCTTCCCAAGGATCTGGAGTAGCAGCCTTGATAGATAGAGATAGGTGGCGTTTTTCGTTGTCATAGCTGATAACTTTAACTAAAACTTTATCGCCTTCTTTGTATAAAGAGCTAGGATTTACTGGGCCTTTGTAGCTTATCTCGCTGTAATGCACAAGTCCATCTACACCGCCAACATCAACAAACATACCATAAGTTGTGATTTTCTTAACTGTGCCCTCTATAACACTATCGTTTTCTACTATGTTTGATAGAGCTTCTTTGCGTTTTTTGCGATCGTCATCTAAAATTTTCTTTCTTGAGACAACGATACTGTTCTCTTCTTTATCAACTTTTATAACTCTTACTTTGTATGATTTTCCAACTACACCCTCAGCGTTTTTAAATCCGCTGTGCGTTCTTGGTAAGAAAAATTCTACGCCATTTGCGTCTTGAGTGATAAAACCACCTTTATTTTTTCCAACTACTTTTACGTCGATTTCGCCAGAATTTTCAGGATCGTAAGCTTCGATGAAAGCTTTAACTTTCTCTTTTCTAAGTGCTTTTTTGTGCGACACTATAGGTCTTCCATTTCTTGATCCAGTTATTACAACTTTGATCGTATCGCCAACTTTATGCGTCAGGTTGCCGTTTGCATCAGTGATCTCAGAAACATTTAAAATACCTTCTGACTTCTTGCCAACGTCGATTAAAACCTCATCGCCATTGATACTGACGATCTTTGCGTCACTATCTTCTTCAGTCTTTTTAAAAGACTCCTCTAACATCGCAGCAAAATCGATATCTTCGATATCTTCGTCTTTTGCTTTTCCTAATTGAACACTTTTGTTCACAGCCATCTTGATCCTTTAAATTTTATTATGCCAGTAGAGGCAAATTGGCTTATTATAGTTAATTGTGGCTTTAGCTAGGATAAATTTTATACTTTTTTGATTCTATCAACGACTTTTTGTATGATCCAGTCAGGCGTGCTAGCACCCGCACTTATACCGCATAAATTTTTGCCATCAAACCATGATCTTTCAAGCTCTTCTTCGCTTTCAATGAGATAGCTATCTTCGCAGAAATTTTTAGATATTAGGTAGAGTTGTTTTGTGTTCGAGCTGTTTTTTCCGCCGATGATTATCATCACGTCAGCTCTTTTTGCTAAATTTTTAGCAGCCTCTTGATTTTCAAATGTCGCATTGCAGATCGTGTTAAAAACGCGCAGCTCTTTTACATGAAGCATGAGATAGTTTGCGATCTGCATAAATTTCTCAACTTTTCTAGTAGTTTGGCTAACGAGCGCGACCTTTTGCTTAAATTTAATGCCCTCTAGCTCGCTCTCTTCAAGTACGACATAGACATTGCCCTTGGCATACGACTTCACGCCTTTTACCTCTGGGTGATGCATGTCGCCAAAGATCACCACGTCATAGCCCTCTTCACTCATTTTTTCGCAAATTTGCTGTGGCTTTGTCACAAATGGACAAGTTGCGTCAATCACTTTTATATCGGTCTTTTTTAGCTCTGCAAGGTCGTTTTTAGTGATGCCATGAGTGCGGATGATCGCCTTTTTCTCATCTTTTAGCTCATCTATGCCCTCAAGCGTCTTTACATTGTAGTTTTTCTCAAGCCTATTTATCTCTTCGTTGTTATGGATGAGCGGACCGATAGTTGCGGCATCTCCGGCGTTTTCAGCTATCTTTATTGCCCTTTTTACGCCAAAGCAAAAGCCATAACTACTAGCAAGCTCGATCTTCAACTCTAGCTCCCATTTTCTTTAAAATTTCAGCAAAATTTGGAAACGAAGTAGCGATAAATTCGCTCTTTTCTATCTGCATACCACATTTTAGTCCAAGTATGGCAAAGCTCATGGCGATCCTATGATCTCCGTGGCTATCGATCGTGGCAAATTTAGCCTCAGAGCCATTTATGACAAAGCCATCTTCAAGCTCGCTAGCATCGACACCGCACTGCTTTAGCGCATTTATCGTGACGGCTATCCTGTCGCTCTCTTTTACGCGAAGCTCTTTTGCATTTGTTAGCTTGCTTTGACCCTTAGCGCAGGCAAATGCGATGGCTAAGGCTGGGGCTTCGTCGATGAGCCACGAGATATTTTCGCTAACCTCTACACCTTTTAAATTTGGCGAGTATCTAACCTCAATATCGCCGATATCTTCGTATTTGCTTGAGGTTTTGTGAAATTTTATCTCAGCGCCCATTTTTTCTAAAACTCTGTAAGCTTCGATGCGAGTTTTATTTAGCAAGATATTTTTTAAAATGATATGCGAATTTGGGATAATCAGAGCTGCGACTGCGAAGAAAAATGCCGAGCTTGGGTCATTTGGCACGTCTATGTCAAGTGGCGTAAGTGGGCCTTTCATCGGCTCTAGCGTGATCTCTAGGCCGTCACGCTTTATATCAGCTCCCATGCCTGCAAGCATGCGCTCAGTATGGTCTCTGCTTAGCTCTGGCTCGCTAAATTTGCAACCATTTGAGTAAAGAGCCGCTAGCAAAAGCGCGCTTTTTACCTGAGCTGAGGCGATCTTGCTCTCAAAACTAAACCTTTCAAATTTAGTCCCTCTTATACAAAGAGGAGCGTTATTTGCATTGTTTGCACCATCTATCTTTGCACCCATATCATTTAGAGGCTTTGCTATCCTTGCCATCGGGCGAGAATTTAAGTATTTATCGCCACTTAGCGCAAAAAAGCCATCCTGCGCGGCTAGTAGTCCCATAAAAAGCCTCATTGCTGTGCCTGAGTTGCCACACTCTAAAATTTCATTTGGCTCTTTTATCTTTTGTGGCGGAGTGATCGTTATTTCAGCGCCGTTATCTTCGGTCTTTGCGCCAAGGAGCTCGACTATTTTTAAGGTATTTAGCGTGTCGCCTGCTCTTAGGTAGTTTCTAACACGAGATGGCTTGTCGCTTAAAAGCGAAAACATCGCGCATCTATGCGAGATAGACTTGTCAGCTGCGATGTCGTCGATGGTTAAATTTAGACTTTTTTCTAATGGATAAATTCTCATCTTATTCCGATATTTAGTTTCTCTTTTAGCTCGCTTAAAATTTTATCCATAAGCGCGTTTATATCGTCATCTTCGAGCGTTTTTTCCATATCTTGGAATGTAAATTTAAGGCTAAGGCTGATCGCGCCATTTAGTTTTGCATCTTTATAGATATCAACCGGCAAGAACTCTTTTAGCTCTTTTAAATTTAGCCCTCTTATGCACTCATAAATTCGTCCAGCCTCGAAATTTTCAGGTACGATTAGGCTAAGATCCCTTGTTGTGCTTTGGAATTTTGAGTATGGCACTGCTAAGATCGGCTCAAATTTAAGCTTCGCAAAATCAATCTCACAGACATAAGTTTTAGGCAGATCCCTTTTTGCCTCTACTCTTGCATCGACTCTGCCGATATAGCCGATCTTTTCGCCATTTTGATAGATGTGTGCCTGCTCGTATGGGCTAAGATACGATATTTCGCGGCAAGGTTTTAGCTTAAATTTACCTATGACATTTTGCACCATCGCTGCAAATGCGTAGAAATTTGCCTCCTCGCCCTTTGCACCGTTTATAAGTGTTGGCTCTTTTAAAAGTCCAGATACGACAAAGCCTAAATTTAGGCCTTGGTTTGCATTTTCGTCAAAAACTTCGCCAAGCTCAAAAAGCCTAACTGAGCGTTTTGAGTTTTTGATGTTTTTCTCGCTTGAGCTTAGGAGGTGATTTACGAGCGCTGGTCTAAGCGTGTTTAGCTCGTTGTTTATAGGATTTAGTATCTTGATCTTGCAAGGTTTGAAATTTAGCTCACTTAGCTCATCAAGGCTGTCAAATACGTAGTGTACGCTTTCAAAAAAACCATTGTCGGCTGCACGGTGCCTTAAATTTAAAGCATTTTTATAGTCAAAATATGTCTTATTTAGCCTATTTTTCTCAGAGAAATTTAGCGGCGTTGAGGTGATATTGTCGATACCTATTATCCTCACTATCTCCTCGCAGATATCATGAGAATTTACGATGTCGTGGCGAAATAACGGCACTTTTACATTAAAGCTCTCTTGCTCGACATTTACCGCGATCTCAAAGCCAAGTTTCTTTAAAATTTTAACGACATCGTTTCTAGCAACCTCTTGACCGATCATATTTTTAAGCTCGCCAAGCGAGATGCTAAGCGTGATAGGCTCGGTGTTTAGAAGTGATTGTTGTGAGCCCGCAAAAAGACTTAAGCTATCTTTAAAGCTAGCTAGCCTTTTAAAAAGATAGTCCGCCCCGTAAGCTAAATTTGGCTCGCTGCCACGGCTTGAGCGATAAACTTGATCGCCTTTTGGTAAATTTTTATTTTCAAAAATGGCCTTTGAGACAACATCTGGTTTTACGTAGCTAGCCTCTACCAAGATCACCTTTGAGCCCTCATCGACCCTGGCTTCATCGCTTTGGTAAATTCCAGCAACACCTAAATTTTTATCCTCGCAAAAGACCACACACTCGCCATTTTCGCCATTTTTGATGTCAAAAACTGCTTTTTCGCCCTCGCCCACAAGCTTAGCGTGATCATAAGCTCTAAACAAGACGCCCGTGCAAAATGTCGCGTATTCAAGCAGTCTTTCTACTAAATTTGTCTTTTGACAATCAATTAAAGCTAGCCTCAAGCGAGTTAGTAAATTTTCACTTAATGCATTTTTTAGCTCAAATGCTTTATACAAAAACGAGCCATTTACCTTATCTTCGGTTCGCACAGATGCGATCCTGCCGATGCCTAGTAAATTTTCGCTATCTTCATTTTCGTGGCTATCTTTCATATTTAGATCAAGCGCGGTGCAAATTTCTCTTGCGATGCCGTGTAAATTTTGGCAGTCGCCCCTATTTGCTGTGACATCAACCTCGATGATCACATCTTTAAACGCTTCAAATTCGCCAAGACTTGTGCCAAGTTTTAGCTTGCCGATACTCTCATCAAGTGGCAAGATGCCGTCATTTGTCTTAGGTAGCCCTAGCTCAGTTGAAGAGCAGATCATACCGCATGACTCGATGCCTCTTAGCTTTGCCTTTTTGATCTCAAGACCATTTGGCATCGTCGTGCCAATTAGCGCAACTGGCACAAACTGACCAGCCTCGACGTTTTTAGCCCCACACACGATCTGAAGCGTTTCGCTACCAACATCAACCTGACAAACGCTTAGTTTATCGGCATCTGGGTGCTTTTCTCTACTTTTTACGTAGCCAACTACAATACTCTTTGGTAAATTTATCTCTTTATAACTATCAACTTCTAAACCGATTGAATTTAATGTCTTTGAAAGTGTCTCGCCGCTAACCTCGCTAAGGTCGACCCACTCGTTTAACCAATGCTTTGAAATTATCATTTAAACTGCTCCAACAATCTTAAATCTCCCTCAAAAAGTGACCTTAGATCAGGCACTCTATGAAGCAACATCGCAAATCTCTCAACGCCAAGGCCAAAGGCATATCCACTTACATTTTTATAGCCAACCGCCTTAAATACATTTGGATCAACAACTCCGCATCCAAGCACCTCAAGCCAAGTAGTCTGCTTGCACACCCTGCAGCCCTTGCCATGGCAGAATATACAACTAATATCAACCTCTGCACTAGGCTCCGTAAATGGGAAAAAGCTAGGGCGAAAACGCACTTCAACGTCGCCAAACATGTGCTTTAAAAAGCCCTCTAGCATTGATTTTAAATTTGCAAAGCTAACTTTCTCAGCATCTTCCACCACAAGGCCTTCTACCTGGTGAAACATCGGTGTATGCGTTAAGTCCATATCACGTCTAAAGACCGTGCCTGGCGCTATCATGCGGATAGGTGGCTTTTGATTTAGCATAGTTCGCACCTGAACTGGGCTCGTATGCGTCCTTAAAAGTCTAAAATCATCTAGGTAAAACGTATCTTGCATATCCCTTGCTGGGTGGTATTTTGGTAAATTTAGCGCCTCAAAGTTGTGAAAATCATCTTCTATAAGCGGTCCAGTTTCAAGTGAGAAATTTAGAGCTAAAAAATACTCAATTATCTTATCCATCGTGTCCATTACTGGGTGCAGCGCCCCGCTAGCAACAGGCTCGTTAAAGAGCGTGATATCAGCGGCCTCTTTTTTCATCTTTTTATCTATCTCTTGCTCGCTAAGCTCGGCCTTTTTCGCCTCGATAAGCGCGCTTAGCTCATCTCTTTGCTTATTTAAATTTGCTGCAAATTCCTTTTTCTCATCCTCGCCAAGCTCTTTTAGCTTTGCAAAGCCTTGCGCCAAGATGCCCTTTTTGCCAAAAATTTCTACCCTGACCTTCTCAAGATCATCAAGAGTTGAAATTTCATTTTTGATTTTATTAATGAAATCTTGCAATTTTTTACCTTTATGAATTTTTGCATCGATTTTATAGAAAAAGAGTTAAAATCAAGATAAAAAGCGCGAAATTTAAGCACACTTTGATATAATTTCTCAAACTTTCAAAGGAGCTAAAATGACCATATTTGAAAAGATCGTTGCCGGTGAAATTCCTTGTAACAAAGTGCTTGAAAGCGAGAAATTTCTAGCTTTTAACGACATCAACCCAAAAGCGCCGATCCACATCCTCATCATCCCTAAAAAACACTACAAAAACTTCCAAGAGATGGATCCAGTTTTGATGGGTGAGATGACTAAATTTATCCAAGAAGTGGCGAGCTTAATGGGTGTTGATAAGAGCGGTTACCGCCTCATAACAAACTGCGGTGAAAACGGCGGTCAAGAGGTTATGCACCTGCATTTTCACCTACTTGCTGGCGCAAAACTTGGCTGGAGCGAAGGCGTAGCTGATCCACAAAGCACATTTTAAAAATAAAATTTAGACTCTTTTTGAGTCTAAATTTTACTTCAAAATTTTACTTCAAAACTCAAACCTTAAATTTTATAAACTTAAAGTTGCTCTTTAGTTCATTTTGGGTCGAATTTATCTCGCCAAGCTCTGATTTTACGAAGTTTGTAAGCTCTATCTTGCTCACGCTTGGAGATAGGATTTTTATATACTCTTTTTGGTTTTTAAGCTCTAAGTTGTTGCTAAAAAGAAGCACTCTAGCATCTAACTTTAGCCCAGCTCTAAGCTCAGATATCGTGGCTAAAAGCTCTTTTATATCAAAGCCCTCCGCCGTTTCATCTACAAGCGCTAGTGAGCAAGGTTTTGTCTTTATCTTTATCAAAAGCTCGCTAAAGCTATTTGCGACCTCAAGCGTGTTTTGAAACTCACCAAGAGCGCCAGCAAATATCTTATTTTCAAGCTTCGTGCTCTTATAAATCACTATATTTTCATTTTTGCTAAAGTATCTATTTTCTTTACTTGGCTTATAGTTTTTTATAAATTTAGGCAAAATTTGATTTAGCTCATCTTTGCTAAAAGGCTTTCTGATCTTCTCATCAAACGCTGGCAGCAGCTCTCTTTCAGGGATATTTGAGGTGTTTGAGACCACAGCGACTAAATTTATCTTCTCTTCTTGAAGCGATCTTATCTCTTTTACGAAATTTGCCACGCCATTTTCAAAAAATGAAGCATCGATAAAGACTGCGTTAAATCTATTTAAAAGAAGTGCTTGTTTAAGCTCTTTGTGGCTGCTAACGCCTATGACTTCGCAGTCTAAGAAGCTAAAAGCACGTGAAAACATCTCAAGGCTAAGTGGGTTTTTGTCGCAAAGCAAAAAGAGCACCTTCTCTTCAGCCAAGCTCTCGCCCCTATTTTTCTCCATATAGACAAGCCGCGCAACGCTAAGTGGCGTGAGTGGATCTTTTAGCAAGACCGCATTTTTTATATTTATATTTTTACTAGCACTCTGCCTTGCAAAGACGATGTCGTAGTTTTTCGCTAGTGCTTGGTTGTTTGAGATGATATTTTGAAACCTAAGCCCCATATCTTCTAAAGTGGCTGCGAAAAATTCATTATATTTTGCATTTATATCAGGCAGATACGCGATCCTTAGCTCGTGATTTAGGCTGAAATTTTGCAGTTTTTGCACTTTTTTTAGACTAAGGATAAATTTAAACTCATTACCAGCTCCGCCAAGCGTGCTTACATCAAGGCTTGAGTTAAAAAGCTTTAGATAAAAGCCGGCAAGTCTTAGATAAAACTCGCTCTCTTCGTCATTTATCTCATTTTCATCTTCTGCGTTTAGTGCTTTTATCTGCTCTTCATTTATGAAAATTTGATTTGTCCTTATCTTTGTTTCGATTAGCAAAAGACCACTTTGGCTAAGAGCGTCGCTGACATTTTTTATCTCCACTATCAAGTTGGCAAATTTATCGCATTTTGTCACGACAGCTTGCATGATAGAACCAAAGACGACACTTATCTTCTCGCTATCGCCCTCTAGCTCGTCGCTAATGTTTGCATCAAGATAGGTTAAGAAATTTAGCTTTTTTTCTTGCGTGAAAGGCATCTGCGCTTCAAGGATGTTTGAAAACAAAATTTGTGGGTTAAATGGCTTTAAATTTAGTCCAACTTCGCCATTTTTGCTATCAAGCAAGCCTTTTATATTGCTATAATTTAGCGCGATTATTTGGCTATTTTTTTCTAAATTTTCAAAAAGAAGCTCATTTTTTACCACGTTTTCATCTTTTTTTAGGGTAGCGACCGAGCTAAAGATCTGCTCTTTTGCTTGATAAAATTTCTTACTTAGCCTAACAAGCAGTCTATCTTTTATCGCAGCAAAGCTTCTTTCTTGCTCATACTTTTGAAGCAGCTCTTTATATAGGGTTATGAAGCTTTCTATTAAATTTTGTGGATTTCTATCACCTCTTTTTAAAATCTCATCTCTTATAAGCTTCATTTTTTGATTTAAATTCTCCAGATCTTTTAGCCAGATGTATGTTTTATAGCCAGCGTAAAAGAGCCAAAGCGATAGAAAAAACATCAAAAATATTAGACTAAGCACCTTTACTCTAAAGTTATCATTTAGTCTCTTTAGCTCGTCACTTAAGACATTTGCTATCTTGCTAAAGAGCTTGGCTCTATTGCTTTCAAAGGTATATATCTGCAAAATTTCATCACGTGTTAGCTCATTTTTTAGCTTTAGCTTAAAGCGGATCTCGTCATAGCCCTGAGAGACCTCTATATTTTCAAGCCTATCTATATCTCTTATTATGTTGTCTTTTATATCGCCATTTGGGAGTAAATTTGCATTTATATCGTTGTATTTAAGGCTATCTAGAGATTGTTTTAACGAACTTTCAGTAATTTTTTCTTTACCCATAAGCACAGCCAAGATATGCTCTTTTGTGGTATTTACGTTTTGAAGTAGCTCATAGGCTCTGATTAAAGAGAGTATATAACGCTTCATATTAATATCTAAAGCAACATCTCTAAATAAAATTTGCCCACTTTCTACGACAGAATTTGCTAACTCAACAAAGCTAAGAAACGAGAGATTAGAGCTCTCCCAACTTGCATTTGCGTTTTTTAAAACTTCATTTAGCCTATCTCTTATCCTTTTATCATCTGGTGTGTTAGAAAGAGTATTTGATAAACTTTTTACAAACAAATTCTTAGCAGCATTTGCCTCTCTTAAAGCCGTCTCGTCTTGTGGCGACCTAGTTTTTTCATATCTTTCGTAAGCAATTCTTTCTGAAACGATCGCATCTAAGGTTTTTCTTATCAAACTTTCTCTTTTTACCTCGCTATTTATGCCATAAGAGATCCTAAATTTATCAAAGTAGAGTGCGCCATTATAAAAGCAAGTGATAGCAGCCAAAAATATTGGCAAAAGAACCAAAAATTTACTAACCCTCATGGCCAAGCCTTTTTGAAAATTTATTGCAAAGCGTGCTTATTTCGCCTAGTCTTTCATTGATATGAGCGATCTTTTTGATCTTGTTTGGTCTGGTAAGTAGCGCATCGAAATTTGCCACAAGCGGAGTGATCTTTAAATTTAGCGCTGGCTCTTTTAATATCTTTATGCTCTCTTCTAAAAATTTAGTATCTCGCGCTTGCACCGCACTTTGGATAAAGATCATCTTGTCTTTTGCCTTGCTTAAAAATATACCAAGGTAGGTTGCAAACTCACTTTTGCTTAAATTTAAAAAGCTAGCAGTCTCATTAAACCAGCTCTCGTTTAAGACCTCTTCTTCTTTATCCAAAAGCTCTTTTTCATCTACCTTTAAATTTGGCAAGCGAAGCTTTGTCTTTGCTTTTATCGCAGCTTGCTGGTTTTGGCTGTAAATTTCTGTTTGATCAAGGATCAAAAGCTCAAAATACTCTTCATTTTTTACTGAGCTGATCTTTGAAAATTTAAGCGTTGCGTTTAAAATTTTGCCGTTTTTGGTCTTTAAATTTACTCTTAAATTTGGTCTTTTAGCTAGATAATCTATAAAAACTCCAGACTCTTTGTAGTCTAAAACTAGCTCGTCAATGTCTTTATGCTCGCTTAAAAACTCCCTTATATCTTTAAATTCAAGCAGACCAAGAGAGATATCTCCCATCGCTAAAATTTGACCGTTTTTGTCGTATATTATCACTTCAAATTTCCTTCTTTGAGCGTTAAAAGCTTTGCTGCCACGCTTTTGTTTGTTATTTTTGCCACTTCGTCTAAATTTGCTTCGCTGATTTTATCAAAACTTCCGTAAAAGCTGATTAATTTCGCGATACTGCCCTCAGAAACGCCAGCTTGTCTTAGCACTGATCTTTGCATATCGTTTTTCTGTCTTGTTTTTCTGTGAAAACTGATGACAAATCTATGGCTCTCATCGCGCATTTTTTGGAAAAACTGCAGCTTTTTATCGCTCGTGCTTAGACTGAAGCTGCCATTTTTTGTATAAATTTTATCTTTTGCCTCGCCCTTTGCGCGGTGAGCTTTGGCGTCTATTTTTTCTTTTGAGATAGCGATCACATCGACGTTTGCGCCGCTACTTGCTAAAATTTCGCAGGCTAAATTTAAAAGTGCTTCGCCACCGTCAATAACCCAAAGATCAGGCGGGCTAAGCTTGTCAAACCTAAGTGCTCTGGCAGTTAGGCTCTCTCTCATCTGATCGTAGTCGTTTTTGGAGCCAAGATGCATGTGGCGGTAGTTTTGCTTTGCCCACTCTCCATGCTCATAGCGCACCATCGCCCCAACACTCGCCTCGCCAAAAAGGTGTGAGTTGTCGTAAGCTTCGACCACGTAAGGCGTGTGAGCAAGATTAAAATACTCTTTTATCTCGTTTAGTAGCTCGTTATCGTGCGTTTTTAGGTATTTTTCGATGCTAACTTCAGCGTTTTTTGTAGCTATCTCGCAAATTTTACGCTTATCGCCTATTTTTGGGCATGTGATGCTAAATTTACGTCCAAATCTCTCGTTTAAAATTTCCTCCACCAGCTCGCTATCTTCAAAGTCCTCATGGACGTAAATTTTGGTGCTGATTATTGGCTGACCAGCGATAAAGCTTTTTAAAATGGCCTGCTTATAAGCCTCGTTTATCTCGTCTTTTTGAGCGTTTTTAGCCTGCGTGATATCAGTTTTTACGCCTGTTATCTTGCCACTTTGCACGCTAAATCTCACCGCGCAGATCATATCATGCACGCAAGCGACTGAGTAGGCCTCAAAGTCCTCAAGCTTGGCTAGATCAACTTCAACCTTTGTTTGCATATTTTTAAGCGTTTGCATCTTATCTCTAGTCGCGGCTGCTTGCTCGTAGTCTTCGGCTTTGGCGTAGTTTAGCATGAGCTCTTCAAGGCGAGCGATTAACAAATTTGGATTTTGCAAAGCGGCTGTGGCATCAGCGACTATTTTGGCGTAGTCTTCTTTTGAAATTTTGCCCTCACATGGGGCGTAGCAGCGTTTTAGCTGGTAAAAAAGGCAGGCTTTTTTGCCTTTGATGCAAGACTTTTTCTGAACTAGGTTGAAATTTAGATAAAGCGCCTCAAGAAGCTCTCCTGCTCCACTAAAATATGGCCCAAAATAGCGTATATTTGAGCCTTTGACCACCTTTCTAGTGATCTCAAATCTAGGAAATTCATCGTTTAAATTTATAAAGATATAAGGGTAGGTCTTGTCGTCACGAAGCAAGATGTTGTATTTTGGCTTAAGCTGCTTGATAAATGAATTTTCAAGTATGAGCGCGTCTGCCTCGCTTGGCGTGACGATGTATTCAAGATGAACGGCCTCGCTTATCATCTTTGAAATTCTTGGGCTTAGCTTTTCAGCTGGAGCTAAGCTTGGGGTAAATTTAAAGTAGCTTTTGACCCTGTTTTTTAAAATTTTGGCCTTGCCTACATATAAAAGTCTGTTTTGAGCGTCAAAATATTGATATACACCAGGCTCATTTGGAAGCGTTCTTATCTCGTCTATTAGCATCTTGCCTGCTCATTTTTCTTTAGCAAAATTTCTCTTAGCTCTTCAAATTTCTTATAAATTTGCTCATTTGTGGCTAAATTTTTAAACTCGCCCTTGCTTGCTGGCATGATGAAATTTGACCTTTGCGTAGGTTGTGGCGTGAAAAATTTTAGATATTTGCTCACGATAAATCTTATATTTTCTTCTTTTTTATTTTTTATATAGTTGATCTCGCTAAGAGGTTTTGGCTCGATGACGCTTGCAAAAATGCTATTTTTATTAAATTTGCAAAAGGTTTTTAATAACCCTTTTATATCATTTATACTACTATCACGTCTAAGCTCCAAAAGCCCTGAGGGATGAGTGAGAACGAAGGTTAAAATGCCTTCTCTAACGTAGCAAAAAGCTATGTAAAATCGCTTTGCTTTACCCATGAGGCGAAGAAGCTCTTGGCACTCGTCTGCCATGCTTAATTTTTCTTTATACAAAGGATTTTCGTGGATAGCATCTATCATAAATTTGGCGTCTTTCATAAGGCAATCTTATCATCTTTTATTTTAATTTTCGCTCTTTTTGCACTTAGTGGTTGCGGCTACAAGGACGATCCATTTTATGGCGATGCACCTGTAAAAGAGAAAAAAACTGACAAGATCAATAAAATTTGATCTTAAATTTGGCGTAAGATAAAAATGTAATGCAAGCTTAATAAATTTAACTAACCTAAATTTTAGGCTCATTTAAGTAAAATACGCAAATTTTTATCTTACAAGGAGAGTATATGAGGTTATTTGGACTTCTAGGCTTGTTTTTTGCTATAGCCTTTGGTGCTGACGGAGAAGCTGCGGCTATTGACTTAACTACTACATGGGCGGGAATTTTATCGCTTATCATTTTTGTTGTTGGATACTTTTTCATAGCAGCAGAAGAAAATTTTCACATCGACAAGGCAAAACCTGCCATTTTTATCGGCACTTTTATGTTTTTGCTAATCGGTGTTTATATGCTTATAAATGGCATGGATGTGCATTCGCTAGAGCACGAGGTAAATCACCTGATCTTAGAGATAGCTCAGATCGTCTTTTTCTTAATGGTAGCGATGACATTTATCGAAGCACTTGTTGAAAGAGATGTATTTAACGCACTTAAATACAACCTAGTTTCAAAAGGCTACACTTACAGAAAGCTATTTTGGCTAACTGGAATTTTGGCATTTTTCATTAGCCCAGTAGCTGATAACCTAACAACAGCGCTTATCCTATCAACAGTTCTTTTAACGATAGATAGAAATAATACAAATTTCCTAGTCGCAGGTGCGATAAACATCGTCGTAGCAGCAAATGCAGGCGGAGCGTGGAGTCCATTTGGCGATATCACTACACTTATGGTTTGGGCAGCTGGCAAGTCACCATTTTTAGACTTTTTCGCACTTTTCCCAGCTTCATTTATTGGCTGGTTTGTGACAGCATTTTTACTTTCACGCATCGTGCCAAATACTGCGCCTCATTTTGACGTGACAAATGAGCCAAAAGTGGTTATGAAAAAAGGCGGTAAAGCGGTTATCTTCATAGGTGCATTTACTATCTTTTGTGCAGTTATGATGCACCAGTTGTTTCACTTACCAGCTATGTGGGGCATGATGTTTGGCTTCTCGCTGTTTAGCCTTTATACATATTATTTCAAAAAAGCTCACAAAGATGAAGAGCCTATGAATGTCTTTCACTACATGTCAAAGATCGAGAACAACACGCTATTTTTCTTTTTTGGAATTTTAGCTGCAGTTGGCGCTCTTCACTTCGCTGGATTTTTAAATTACGCTGTGTCACTTTATGATAAATTTGGCTCAACACCTGTAAATATCGGAGTTGGCTTCCTCTCAGCAGTCGTTGATAACGTCCCTGTTATGTCAGCCGTTCTAAAAGCAAATCCAGCTATGGGAGCTGATGCGGGCGAGGCTATGAGTCAGTGGCTACTAGTGACACTTACAGCTGGTATCGGTGGTTCGATGATCAGCTTTGGTTCAGCAGCTGGCGTTGGAGTAATGGGTAAATTAAAAGGAATTTATACCTTTGGTGCGCATATGAAATATGCATGGATGGTAGTTTTAGGATACATCGTATCACTCATTGTTTGGTATGTGCAGTTTGAAATTTTTCACATCTACTTTTAAAAGGTTATAAATGAACAATACGATTATAGTTTTGGACTTTGGTTCGCAGTATACTCAGCTAATAGCTAGAAGGCTAAGAGAAGAAGGAGTTTATACTGAAATTTTGCCATTTAACGCAAAACTAAGCGATATAAAGGCGAAAGATCCAAAAGGTATCATTCTAAGTGGTGGTCCAGCTAGCGTTTATGCCAAAGATGCCTACTTTTGCGATAACGGCGTCTTTGAGTTAAATATCCCTATACTTGGCGTTTGCTACGGCATGCAACTACTTGCTCACACGCATGGTGCTGAGGTTTTAGCAGCTGATCACAAAGAGTACGGCAAGGCTGAACTTAGCGTCGTAAAAGAGCACGATCTTTTTAAAGATACACCTTCAAAACAAATCGTATGGATGAGCCATAGCGACTATGTAAAAGACCTGCCAAAGGGCTTTGAGGCGATTGCGGTCAGCGAAAATTCGCCTTATTGCGCTTTTGGCGATGATAAGCGTAAATTTTATGCGATCCAGTTTCACGCAGAGGTGCAGCATAGTGAGTATGGCACGCAAATTTTAAAGAATTTTGCTAAATATATCTGCGGCTGCGAGAGCACATGGAACATGGGAAGCTTCGCTAAAAATAAGATAGAAGAGATAAGAAAAACAGTGGGCACTCACAAGGTGCTTTGCGCAGTTAGCGGTGGCGTGGATAGCTCTGTGACTGCAGCACTTTTAGCAGCTGCTGTGCCTGAAAATTTGATCCTTGTATTTGTTGATAACGGACTTCTTAGAACAAACGAAAAAGAGCAAGTTGAAGCTACATTTAGAACAAAGCTTGGCGTTGAGCTAGTTAGTATAGATGCGAGCGAGATCTTTTTAGGTCGCTTGGCTAGTGTCGTTGATCCTGAGAAAAAACGCAAGATCATAGGCGAGACATTTATAGAAATTTTTGAAAAAGAGGCTAAGAAGCATGGCGATGTGAAATTTCTAGCTCAAGGCACTCTTTATACTGACATCATCGAAAGCTCAGTCGTTGGCTCAAGCAAGACGATAAAGAGCCACCACAACGTTGGCGGCTTGCCTGATTGGATGACGTTTGAGCTGATAGAGCCTTTAAGAGAAATTTTTAAAGACGAGGTTAGAAAGCTAGGACTTGAGCTTGGACTAAGCCGCGATCTAGTCTTCCGCCACCCTTTCCCAGGACCTGGCCTTGCTATCCGCATCATGGGCGAGGTAAATAAACCAAGCCTAGAGCTACTTCGCAAAGCTGACGTGATCTTGCGCGATGAGCTAAAAAGTAGTGGCTGGTATAACAAAACTTGGCAGGCATTTTGCGTACTTTTAAATGTAAATTCTGTTGGCGTTATGGGTGATAACCGAACCTACGAAAACGCTGTTTGCGTGCGCGTGGTCGATGCGAGCGATGGCATGACGGCAAGCTTTTCAAGACTTCCTTATGATCTACTAGAAAACGTAAGCCGCCGCATCATAAACGAGGTAAATGGCATAAACCGCGTAGTTTACGACATCTCAAGCAAGCCACCTGCAACTATCGAGTGGGAGTAAGAACCTCTTAAATAAAGCTGGCCGATAGATGATATATTACGCCAGCTTTAATCCTAAAATCAAAATATAAAATTAGCTCTTTTAAATAAATGCTTTCAATAAGATATTTAAACACAAAGAATAAGCACTTGAATTTATACCTTTTTTATTTTAAAGTAAAAATGTAGAGTAAAGTTACACAACAAAATTTCTGTTAGATATAAGCAAAATAGTAAATTTACAGATGTCTAGGCAGTCATAGAACATTTATGAGCTAAAAATATTTTGCATAATCTTATAAATATCGCTTAAAAAAATTATGCAAGTATCAAAGAATATTTTCTAATTTGATATGTTTTTACAAAAACACCAAACACTTTTTGTTTATTTAATAAGTTCAAACTAAATTCTCAAAAATTGGCTATAAATTTATATTTCTCTGATCCTACCGATCGCTTCAGCAAATTTTAGCTCTTTGTTTTCAAAAAGGTTGTACTCGATCGCATCTTTTTCGCTAAGTATGACGATGGTCGAACCGAGCTCGAAATTTCCAAGGCGCTCACCCTTTTTGATATGTAAATTTTCATACTCATAAATTTGCGTAAAATTTGCCATAGCATTTGTTTGGATGCGATTATCAAAGCAAAATTTCATCTTGCCAACGTTTAGCGCACCCACGAAAACTAGCCAAAGCTTTTTGCCATTTTTCATCTCGCAAAGTAGCGCCACACGCTCGTTTTTAGCATAAAGGCTATCGACCTTGCCAAGCCATTTTACCGCCACACTGTAAAGCTTACCAGGGATATAGACCGCTTTTTTTATCGTAATGTCGCAAGGTGCATGATAGTGGTGGTAGTCTTTTGGGCTAAGATAGATATTGGCGAAGTCAAACTCGCCTTCAAGCTCGCCCTGCCCCAAAAGCTCCTTTAGCCCATAACTCATGCCTTTTATACTAAAAGCTTCTAGCTCTTTCGTGGTGCCAAAACTAAGGCAGGTACCATCAACAGGACTTATAAATATCTCATCTGCTGCGTCAAATTCTCTTGGTTTTAAGAGCTCTCTAGTGAAAAGTTCGTTTAAATTTTTATACTCATTTGCTGGCTTAAACTCGCTCATATCGATCTTAAATAGCTTTACATAAAAGGAGTTGATAAGCTCTTGAAGCGGCTTGAAAAAGTTTATTTTTGCCACCTTGCCAAAAATTTGAGAAAATAGATTGTCCTTGTTCATTTTAGTCCTTGCTTAAATTTAAAATAGCGATCTCACTGGGAGCAAAGATCCTAACCGGAGGCCCCCAAAATCCTGCACCACTACTAACATAAGCTTGCATTTTATCATTAATCTTATAAAGCCCATGTAAAAAACCTTGATCCAGCAAAACAAGGATACTAAAAGGGAAAATTTGTCCAGCATGCGTGTGACCACAAAGGACTAGATCAACGTCTTTTTGCATAGTTTTTATAAATTTTGGCTGATGAGAGAGTAGGATGGTAGGCAAATTTGGGTCGCGTCCAGCTAGTGCTTCGTCTAAATTTGGCTCTAAATTTTTAAACCTTATGCCAGCTAGATCATAGACCCCTGCCAAATTTATACCAGCTATTTTTTCATTTTTATTGCCAAGTATCCTAATGCCAAGAGCGCGAATTTTTTCTAGTATCCCATCAACTCCGTGGTAGTATTCGTGATTGCCAGGGACATAAAAGGTGCCGTAAGTGCTTTTAAGATTTTTTAATGGATCCAAAAAATCCCCTATAAGCTCAGCTCTCATATCAACCAAGTCGCCAACTATCACCACTAGGTCTGGGCTAGCTAAATTTATCTCTTTTACAAGCTCAACAACAAAGTCCTTTTGCAAAAACTCACCAATATGCGCATCAGTTATCATGGCTATTTTTAGATCATTTTGTAAATTTTTTATTTTTATACTAATTTGTCTAATTTTTGGCGGAGTAAGTGCATTAAAAATTCCTTTTAAAAAGCAAGCAACTAAAAAAACAACAAATGTCACATCAAAGCAAAATTTAATAAATTTTCGTCTTGTGGGATTAAAATGAGCTTTTGAACAAATAGATCTAACAATATCATAAAACAAACTAACGCCAAATAAAAATAGTGAAAAACCAATGAGCGTCCCTGCTATCAGATAGAGTTCTATATTTAAAAAAGAAAATCTTAATTGAAGAACAAATACAAACTCAAGCGCACTAATAATGTAGAAGAATATGCGAATTTTTTTAAGATGCGGTGTAAAAAACGATACCTTTTTGATAAAACGTTTGTATGAGTATAAATTTGTAAGAACACTAAAGATAAATGCCCCGATAATGATCCGAAAAAGTCCCAAAATATCTCCTTAAAAACAAAGATTATATTTTATATTTTTAAATTTACATTATAGATTTTATTAATTATTTAGAACAATTTGTAGTGCTAAGCCGTATGATTTTATAATTTAAATTTATAAAAATAATTGTTAAAAGGTATTTGCTTTAGGATAATAACTAAAAGATAAAATTTTGGAATTTAAAAATAAAAAGGTGGGAAAAACTCCCACCTTAAAAAGCATTACTCTACTTTACCAGATTCCATTCTTTTTTTGTAGATCTTGCGAAGTTTTCTTATATCATTTTTAACTTCGAATACACCATGCCAGTGTGAGTAGTCAGGGCCACCCATTAGAGCGCCTTGTCTCATACGACGACCTTCATGGTGCCACATATGATAATAGACATCTTGGAATTCATCTGACCAAGCATCTTCTAGTAGTAGGTTTTTAGCTTTCAACTCTTCAAGCATCTTAGTTGCTTCAGCGCTATAAACGTTATAAAGCTCTACTTGTTTATCACCCATAATGAAGAAGTTATCTGTGTGAGTTGTAGAGTGGCAAGCTTTACAAACTAGTTTCATCTCAGCACGTGCTTTTTCAGGATCGCCACTTGGGTGACCTGCTAGAGGTGTTCCTATGTTTAGTTTGCCAGTTTTTTCGTAAATAGCAGCAGCTTGTTCATCACCAGCTGTTCTTAGCTTACTGCTGATGCCCCATAGGTTCCATTTTAGTCTTCTTGAAACGTTGTGAGTTGTTGTTGTTTCACCAACACCACTCATGTGGCAAGCTGCACAAGTTGGAGCTCTAAAGTCTGGTACATCCCATGTATCAGGAGCAGCATCAAAGTTCCATTTGTGAGCTTCACTGTTATAGATATGTCCGTGCATTGAGTTGTTAAAGATCTCAATATCTGGGTGATCAGGTCCAAGGTGGCAAGATGCACAAGCAGCTGGTTTTCTAGCTTCAGCTACGCTAAATGTGTGCGCGCTGTGACATGATTTACAGTTACCTACGCCACCATCTGGATAAACATTGCCTATACCATAGTTTGGCCAAGTCTCTTTTGTAGGTTTGTGATCAGCGTCTAGTTTGATGACGGTTCCGTGGCACTGAGAACAACCAGTGGCATCTGGAGCCATTTTAAAGTCAGGATGATCTGCTCCCTCATAGTGATACATTAGTTTCACCATTGCAGGATTAGCATACATTTGCATAGCAGCTCTTGCGTGACCGCTCTTTACTAGTTCATCAACTTCGTTTTCGTGGCACTTAGCACAAGTTTTTGGGCTAACTAGCATTGAAACATGGTTGTTAGAATCTTTTGGATGCACCTTAACTGAAGCCATAGGATTATCTGCATTTACAGAGTGGCAATCCATACAACTTACGCCAACGTGAGCGTGGCGACTATTTTTCCAATCGGCAACTATGCCGGGTGTCTCTTTAGCGTGGCACTCAACACAGCTTTTTGATAAGTCTGACATTTTGTGAGCAACTTTAATGTTTTTTACAACATTAAGGTTTAAAGCGTCAGATTTATTTGCATCCATGTTTGCGGCAAAGCCAAAAGACATTAGACAGGCTAATAACATTAGCGACTTTTTAAACATCTCTCCTCCTTACTTGGTTTTATTGTTTTCTTGTTTTTTAATTGCTTCAAATTTATCCATTTGTAGTCCTAAATTTTTGTGACCAACATGCTCATGGCAATCAACACATGATTTTTTATTAGGATTTCCAAGAACGAAATAATCTCTATGTGGCAAGAATGATTTACCAGCTTGAATAACATTTTTTAAATTTGAGTGGCAAGTCATACAACCACTATCATAGACAAAGTGAGATGCATGCTCGCGTTTTTTAAGCCAGTCGATCTTGTCTGTATCTGTAAAAAATGTCTTATAGCCATCATTTATCGATACTTTAAGTTTTGTAAGTACATAGGTATAGGCACTTGTATGGTTTAGGTGACAGGCTGAACATTCAGCTTTTATGCCAAGCTTGTTATTGCCGCCGTGCGCGTCTTCATGATATGCAGCATTCATAGGATCCATCGTGTGACAAATGGTACAGATGTAGCCGCTACCAGTCGCGTGAAGTGCATCAGCTATGCCCATAGAAGCGATAAGGCCGATTACGATGCCTATTATCACAGATGACCAAACAAAAAATTTCTTCTTAACTTCAGCCAAATTTTCCTCCTGAATTTATCAATATATCGTAAATTTTTACGAAAATTTTAGACGAATACTATCCAAAAATATATAAATTTTTTCTTTAAGTAAATGAAAATATTTATTTGATATTAACTTTCAATAAGAATAAATTTCTTGTAGCCCACCTACATTTTTTTCCAAAATTTGGTTCTTTTCATCAAGTTTGACTAAACCATTTGTTTTAAATTTATTTAAAATTCTCGAAAAAGTTTCTGGCGTCATATTGAGTATTGATGAAATTTTTGTATGCTTTAGTTCATTAAATAGATCTTCATGATTTAAAATGAACCTAGCCACCTTCTCTTCGGAGCTTAGTATTAGTTCTTGGTGGAGTAAATTTGTTGTTATTCTTATCTTTTGCGCCATTGATTTTAGAAATTTCATGCAAATTTCTGGCTTTGTTAAAAATTGTGTTTCAAATTTTTCATAATTTATCTTTAAAACCTCGCCAGAAATAGTAAAAATGGCGCTTGCTGGATAAGGGATATTTTCAAAATTTACAACTTCAGCTACAAAATTCATAGGTGCAAGCTGATGGATAAAAATTTCCTTGCCATTTGCCGTAGTTTTATAAAGCTTAACTGAGCCAGTTATCAAAAACGTAAGCCACTTTGGCTCCTCGCCCTCTATAAATAAAAACTCGCCTTTTTTATATTTTTTAACAACACTGATTGCTTCAAGTTTAGCTAGGTCATCGGCGCTAAGGCCTTGAAAAAATGGGATTTGTTCTATCATATTTTACTCGCTTTTAAGATAAAAAAGCATTTTAGCATAAAAAATAGGACAAAATTTAACGGATTTCAAAGGGAGCTTTCTCCCTTTGATTAAAGAAATTATTTTTTTAGAAGATCTCTGATCTCAGTAAGAAGTGCTATATCAGCTGGTGTTTCAGGCTCTGCAGGAGCTGCCTCTTCTTTTTTTGGTAGTTTATTTTTAAGTGTATTTAAAGCTTTGATGACGCAAAAGATACAAAACGCAATGATTAAAAAATCAACCATTGTTTGTATAAATGAGCCATAGTTTATCGTAACAGCTGGCGCACCCTCTGCAGCTTCTTTTAGTGTTAGCTTAAGATCAGTGAAATTTACACCGCCTGTTATAGCGCCAACTACTGGCATGATAATATCGCCAACTAGTGATGAGACAATCTTTCCAAATGCTCCACCGATAACAACACCAACTGCCATATCTATGACATTTCCGCGCATCGCAAATTCTTTAAATTCACTGATAAAACTCATTGCTTTCTCCTATAAATAGTTAAATTTTCGTGCGGATTTTATAAAAACTATGCTTTGCTTAGCCTAAAAATTTAAAATTACATAACTTTAAATTTATCAAGCTAGTGTTATAATCCAAACTTCAAATTTAACGTAAGGAATGAGCTTATGTATCGTTTTGCACCCTCTCCAACAGGAGATATGCACATAGGAAATTTACGTGCTGCTATTTTCAACTATATTTGCTCTTTGCAAGATAAAAGTGGCTTTATTTTACGCATAGAAGATACCGACAAAGAGCGAAATATCGAAGGAAAAGAGAAAGATATCTTAGAAATTTTAAGCAAATTTGGCATAAAACCAGAGCAAATTTACATCCAAAGTGAAAATTTAAAATTCCACAGACAGCTTGCATCAAAGCTTCTCATCGATAAAAAGGCCTTTGCCTGCTTTTGCACCGAAGAAGAGCTTGAGGCAAAAAAACAAAAAGCAAAAGAGCAAGGTGTGGCATATAGGTACGACGGCACCTGCGAGAGACTAAGCGATGCTGAAGTTTTAAACTGCGAGAAGCCATTTGTCATCCGCATGAAAAAACCAGCTGGCACTATGAGCTTTACAGACGCTATAAAAGGCGAGCTAAGCTTCGAGCCAGACGCGGTTGATAGCTTTGTCATCATGAGAGCAGACAAGACTCCAACTTATAACTTTGCCTGCGCAGTCGATGATATGCTAGAAGGCGTGACCTTTGTCATACGTGGCGAGGATCACGTGAGCAACACACCAAAGCAAGACCTCATACGCGAGGGGCTTGGCTACACTGGCAAGATGAACTACGCGCATTTGCCTATCCTTTTAAATATAGAGGGCAAAAAAATGAGCAAGCGCGAGAACGAATCAAGCGTAAAATGGCTCTTTGAGCAGGGATTTTTACCTGAGGCGATCGCAAACTATCTGATACTTCTTGGCAACAAAACTCCAACTGAAATTTTTACGATCGAAGAGGCGGTGAAGTGGTTTGATATAACCAAAATTTCACGCTCACCTGCTAGATTTGACGTGAAAAAGCTTGAGCAGATAAATAGAGAGCACATAAAGCTTGCCTCAAAAGAGCGTATAAAAGAGATCTTTGGTGTGGATGAGAGCAAGGCTGAGCTGGTTAAATTTTACACTCAAGAGAGCTCACTAGTGCCTGAGATAAAGGCAAAAGTAGAAGCTATATACTCACCAAAAATAGCTCCAGATGAGTACAAAAACGAATTTGAGATCATAAAAAAAGCAGCTCTAAATTTAAAAGTGTGCGAAACATTTGATGAGCTTAAAAAAGAGCTTATGAGCGCTACAAATTTAAAAGGCAAAAACTTTTTTATGCCACTACGTGCGCTGCTTACAAACGACCTTCACGGCCCTGAGCTAAGCGAGCTATATCCGCTCATCAAAGATGATCTAGGCAAAATTTTAATCTAGGAGCAAAAATGATACTTTCGACACTATTTTCAGCGATCGCAAACATCTTAAACATCATAGTCACCGTCTATACATGGATCATCATCGCAGCAGCGCTTGTTAGCTGGGTCAGACCAGACCCTAGCTCGCCGGTCGTGCAGCTACTTTACAGGCTCACAGAGCCCGTTTATAGCTTCATCAGACGCTACATCAAAACAGAATTTAACGGCATCGACTTTGCCCCGCTCATCGTGCTTTTGGCACTTCAATTTTTAAATCAATTTCTAATAAGGCTTTTATTTGGTTTTGCTGCGTCACTTTAGTATCCTCTCCTTAGCCTGCGTCGCTCTTTTAGCTAAAATTTATACCTACGAGGAGCTAAAAAAAGAGCCAAAAAGCCTTGCAAAAGACTACTACATAAACCGCCTCATCAACGAGGGCAGCTACACAAAGGAGCAGATCGCCGACCTTTCGCGTGAAGTCTTTAGAAAAGCAGGCCTTGTTCAAAAATCAATCGATAAAATTTTGCCGCCAAAAGTAGTCCCTAGCAAGTGCCCTGGCGTAAATGCAAAAAACATCACGCAAGCTAGCCTAAGCTGCCAAAATTTACTCACCACCATCTCATTTAGCCTAAAGCTTGATAACCAAACTCGTGAAATTTTAGCGGCAAATCTTGCAGCCACAAACCCAGAAAAAACAAAAATTTTACTTGTGCTAAATGAGGCAAATCCAGCCCAGGCATTTGTAAATTTAAGCGATACAAAGAGCTTTTTAGAGCTTTTTAACGCTTCAAGCCCGCAAAATAAAAATGCGCTTTTTAGCGAGAGCTTTGACGCAAATTTCATGACAAAGCTTTATTCACAAAAGGGCTTTACAAATTTACTAAACGACCTTGTTTTTAACAAAAAAAATGAAGGCTTTAGAAGAAATTTACTAAGTATCAACCCAGCAGTCACCGAAAAGAGCGACGCATTTACGCTTGGACTAAATGCCATTTTACTAGGTCAAGACGATATCGCATTTAGCCTTTTTGCAAGAGCCAAAAGCACATTTGAAAGGGCTTGGCAAAGGGATAATGCGACCTTTTGGCAGTATCAAATAAGCAAAAATGAGGCCTTTTTAAAGGAGCTAAGCGCTAGCAAAGACGCAAATATCTACTCGCTTTATGCTAGAGATATAATAGGTGGCGAGCCACTTGAGGTGATCGTACCAAGGCCTAGCAAGCAAAATATTGAAAATTTTGACGTGAGCGATCCATTTTTATGGAACAAAACCACGTCCCTTGCAAAGGATATGAACGCTACGCAAGCAAGCGAATTTGCGATGAGATTTTACACAAACGAAAGTATCGGCGCATACGCATACTTCATGCAAAAGGCACACGGCTGGGAGAAGCAGTACTTTTTGATGCCAAGCTCACCAGAACTTGAGGGCATCAGCACCGAGCGAAAGTCGATGATCTACGCACTAGCAAGGCAAGAGAGCCTCTTTATCCCAAGTGTCGTTTCTACATCTTACGCCCTTGGCATGATGCAGTTTATGCCATTTCTTGCAAATGCGATCGGCAAAAAAGAGCTAAAAATTCCAAATTTTGACCAGGACGATCTTTTTAAAACTGATGTCGCCTTTAAATTTGCAAATCACCACCTAAACTACCTTGATAAATTTCTTTATCATCCACTCTTTACGGCCTACGCGTATAACGGCGGTATCGGCTTTACCAAAAAAGTCATCACAAGAGATGATATGTTTAAAGAGGGGAAATTTGAGCCGTTTTTATCGATCGAGCTAGTCCCTGTTGCAGAGACTAGAAACTACGGCAAGAAGGTGCTTGCGAACTACGTGATCTATATGGCGCTTAATGGTTCCAGTATAAAGATTTCGCAACTTTTCGAAAATTTAACAAAACCTGCTTTGACTGATAAATTTCGAAACTAAGCGCAAGATCGTCACTTTGCTTGCTTGGTGCGGTCACTTCATAATAGACCGCCCAAGGCATAGAAAATCCAGCAAATTTAAGCATCTCGTCATTTTCATCAAGCAGTCTTGCGCTTGTAGCATTTGAGTCGCCATTTACCTTTATTTTGCTCAAATTTTGCGCATACTCTTTTGGGTTTATGGCTACTAAAAAGTGCTCTTTGCTCTCGTCTAAATTTGAGTTATATATTGGATTTAGATAGGTTGCGATTATGAGCGTTCTATCGGTGCCGTCTATGATCTCGCTCTTACTTGTGTAGGCTAGAAGCTCATTTTTTAGTGGCTCATGCACGATCGCCTTTTCGCCAGCGCAGCCAAATATCATCAAAATAAATGCAAAAAATAGTGTAAATTTTCTCATAAAAATCTCTTAAAAGATTAAATTTTCTCGCATTTTAGCATTTTATTTTTTAAATTTCACTCATAAATTTTAAAGCCAATATGAGCTATAATCGCAAGAAATTTTAACGAAAAAGGCTCTTATGAAAAGACTTGCCATTGCTTTTTCTGGCCCTTCAAATAGCGGAAAAACGACGCTTATCTTAAAAGTCGCAAAAAAATTTATAGATGATGGGCTAAAGGTCGTTGTAGTCAAGCACGACCCAGGCGACAAGGCCAAATTTGACGTTGAAGGCAAGGATAGCTTTAAATTTTCTCAGGCAGGAGCTGACGTAGTCGTGATGAGTCCGACTAGAACGACTTACTTTTCACAAAGCTCGCAAGGCATAGACGAGGTCATAAGGATGATCGGCGAGTTTGACATGCTCTTAGTCGAGGGGCTAAAGACGCTGCCACTGCCAAGACTAAGCGTCTTTAGAGGCGAGATCGATGAAGCTTATCTTAGCTTTTCAGATGCGATTGCCACTTATAAAAAGCAGATCCCATACGAGATCACAAATCTAAATTTAGACGATATAGACGCCATTTGTGCGTGGATAATCAAAAATGCAAAGGCTGTATAATGCAAGAACTAAACCAAATTTTTAACACCATTAAAGATATCGCAAAAGAGATAAGCGAGGTGATAAAATACGCCGATCTTGGCTACACAACTCACGAAAATGCAACTGGCGACACCCAGCTAAAGCTTGATGTCAAAAGCGACGAGATCATCACGGCTAAATTTAAGCAGCTTTCATGCGTAAAAGCGCTAATTAGCGAAGAGAAAGAGGATGAGCTTGAGATAAACAAAAATGCTAAATTTATCATCGCTTACGATCCACTCGATGGCTCGAGCCTAGTAGATGTAAATTTCGCCGTTGGCTCGATCTTTGGCATCTACGAAGACGAGGTAAAACCAGAAAATTTAATAGCCGCAGCCTACAGCATCTATGGTCCAAGGCTTGAACTTGTAATTGCCGAGAAAAAGGGCGCTTTGCCTAAATTTTATAGGCTTGGCAAAGATGGTGAGTTTAAATTTGTAAAAGAGCTTGAGCTAAAAGAAAAAGGCAAGCTAAACGCCACAGGAGCTACGCAAAAAGGCTGGAGCCAAACGCATAGAAACTTCATAAACGAGCTATTTAACGAGGGCTACAGGCTAAGATACTCAGGTGCGATGGTGAGCGACTTGCATCAAATTTTACTAAAAGGCGGCGGTCTTTTTAGCTACCCAGCAACGAGCGATCACCCAAATGGCAAGCTAAGGGTTGTCTTTGAGGTGCTCCCTTTTGCCTTTATATATGAAAACGCAAAGGGCGCAACCTCAAACGGTAAAAATCAGACACTTTTTGATATAAAAATAGAAAAAATTCACCAAACAACGCCATGCTTCTTTGGCTCGCGTGATGAAATTTCACTTTTGCATAAATTTTACGAGCAAAAATAATGCAAGAAGCACAAGCAAACGAGCCACTTGACGCATTTGAGCTAGCCCTAAAGCAAAAGGCTAAAATCATGCAAGAGTGCCAAGAGCAAAAAGGTCGCAAAAGCTGTTTCAACTGCGAGGCATTTTTTGACTGCGAGACTAGGATAGAGTATGTAAATAGCTGCTACAACTCGATGTCAAAAGGCAACACCGGCAGTGACGGCGGATTTGATTTTTAAATTTAAAGGAAAAATATGAAAGAAAAAGCTTATATAACCACTCCGATTTATTACGTAAATGACGTGCCACACATCGGCCACGCCTACACGACTATCATCGCTGATACGCTAGCTAGATTTAACCGCTTGCAAGGCAAAGAGACCTACTTCATGACTGGCACAGATGAGCATGGTCAAAAGATCGAGCAAGCAGCTCGCGCTAGAGGCAAAACGCCAAAAGAGTATGCTGATGAGATCAGTGCGAAATTTAGATCGCTTTGGGATGAATTTGAGATAAGCTACGACCATTTTATAAGGACGACCGACGAAGAGCATAAGCAAACCGTGCAAAATGTCTTTGAAAAGATGCAAGCAAACGGCGATATATACAAAGGCGAGTACGAGGGCTTTTACTGCGTTAGCTGTGAGACATTTTTTAACCAAAGAGACCTGCTTGAAGACAACCGCTGTCCAGACTGCGGCCGCGTGACATCTTTGGTTAAAGAAGAGAGCTACTTTTTCAAGCTTTCAAAATACGAAGACGCACTTTTAAAATGGTACGAAAACGACGAGCTTTGCGTCATCCCAAAGGGCAAGAAAAACGAGGTCGTAAGCTTTGTAAAAGGCGGACTAAAAGACCTCTCTGTGACAAGAACAAGCTTTGACTGGGGCATAAAGCTACCAAAGAGCGCAAACGACGACAAACACGTTATGTATGTATGGCTTGACGCGCTCATAAACTACTTAACAACACTAGGATACTCAAGAGATAACGCTAGAATGGACTTTTGGCCGCATACGACACACATCGTTGGCAAGGACATTTTGCGTTTTCACGCAGTTTATTGGCCGGCATTTTTGATGAGCCTTGGCTTGCCACTGCCAAAACACGTCGCAGCGCACGGCTGGTGGACGATAGATGGCGAAAAGATGAGCAAAAGCAAAGGCAACGTCATAAACCCAAGAGAGGTCGCAAACGCTTATGGACTTGAAAATTTCAGATACTTTTTGCTTAGAGAGGTGCCATTTGGACAAGATGGCGACTACAGCCAAAAAGCCTTGATCGAGCGCATAAACTCAGAGCTTGGCAACGGACTTGGCAACTTGCTAAGCCGCATAGTAGGCATGAGCGCAAAGTATAGCGACTACAAGATCGACTCAAAAGATGTGATCAAATTTCACAAAGCCGAGCTTGATGAGGCGAAGGGCTACCTTGATGAGGCTATTAAAAATTTAGAAAATTTAGCAACAAACCGCTACTTAGAGGATCTTTGGAAGGTTGTAACGCTTGCAAACGCGGCCGTTGCGAAGTATGAGCCATGGTCACTTGTAAAAGCTGGCAAAAGCGACGAGGCAAACGCACTTGTGGCACTTTGTGCAAATTTACTTGCAAAAGTAGCGATACTGCTTAGTCCAGCTATGCCAAAAACTTGCGCCAAGATAGCTGACACGCTTGGCTTTAGCATAGATACGGCTTCTTATGAAAGTCTTGTATTAAAAAATGAAATTTCAAATTTTGTGGCAAAAGCTACTGAGCCACTCTTCCCAAGGATAGAAAAAGAGCTAATGGGCGAGGCAAGAGACCTAAAAGAAGGGCCAAAAGTAGAGGCAAAAGCTGAGCCAAAAGAGGAGAAAAAAGAAGAAGATATCATTAGCATCGATGACTTTGCCAAGATCGTGATAAAAGTAGGCGAAGTGATCGAGTGTGAGAGGGTTGAGGGTAGTGAGAAGCTGCTTAAATTTAAGATAGATCTTGGCGAGGAGCAGCCACGTCAAATTTTATCTGGCATCGCCAAATACTACGAGCCTAGCTCGCTTGTGGGCAAGCAAGTTTGCGTTTTAGCAAATTTAAAAGAGCGAACGATGATGAAAAAATATGTCTCACAAGGTATGATCCTAAGCGCATCAGACGGCTCGCTAACGCTTCTTGGCACGCAGGGCAAGGTCAAAAACGGCGCGATCGTTGGCTAAATGACGATAGAAAATTTAACCCACATAATAAATGGGCAAATTTTAAACAACCCAAGTATCTCAAGCGTGACTAGCTTCGCGTTTGAGGCTAAAAATATAAAACGAGGCTACGCTCTCATCGCCACGCAAAGCGATCAGATCGCACCTGCAATAAAGCAAGGCGCCTACGCTATCATTAGCGAAGAGGACATCACGCCAAGCGACGATGAGATAGCCTTCATCAAGGTGGCAAGCCTGCAAACGGCTATCATCAAGCTCATGCGCTTTGAAGCGATCCACAAAAATATCAAATTTTGCGCGGTTAATCCCTTTATAAAAGCGCTTTTAGAGAAGTCACACCTTGAAAAAAATGCCCACGTCATACCTGAAAATTTAACCGAGCTTTTTTATAAAATTTTTCATGCAAATTTATTTGATACATTTTTTAGCGACGATACAAGGATACTTCAAAGGCTCTCGCTACTTTACGAGACAGCATGGACTGATACAAACATAAGCGTGCTAAATCCAAGCTCGATCTTTTTTACAACGCTCATTTATGATGACAAATACTATCAAAATTTATCCATCCCTAGAGTTTTTGCTGGGATGTTTTGCGGACTTCTTGGCTATCTTAAGAAAAACAATATCGGCTTTAAAGTGACAGAGAGCAGAATTTCATCGCACTTTGACCCAGTCTTTATCGACAAAGACTTTAAGCCAGTTGGTTTTGGTAGCAGTTTTAGAGCGGTGATAGCTGAAGAAGACGAGGAGCTATTTTTGACTGAAAGTATATTTCTAAGGCGAAATTTCAGCGAAAGCGAGCTTAAATTTTGCCTGCCAAAAGATAGCACACTAAAGGTTGAAAACGCCATTTTTTATGAAAATTTAGATGAGATAAAGAAGCTACAAAATTTCGTCTACGCCCTCGTGCTTTGCAAAAAAGAAGAACTACTTGATAGCTTAAGTCAAAGCAAAGAGCAAGGCGGACTATTTTAAATTTAAAGCCAGAGCCTAAGCCCTGGCAGTTTTTTACTCACCTAAGAAGTATTTTAGATCAGCTTGCGCGTCGCCGCTAATTGGTCTAACGTTAAATTTATCCACTAAGAAATTTATGATCTCTTCATTGAAAAATTTAGGCAAGCTTGGTCCTACGTTGATGTTTTTGATACCAAGACTAAATAGCGCTAGCAAGATGATGACCGCTTTTTGCTCCATCCACATTAGCACGATAGAAACTGGCAGGTCATTTACTGCGATGCCTGTTGCCTCGCTTAGTGCAAGGGCTATTTTAACTGCGCCGTTGCTGTCGTTGCACTGTCCAAGGTCGATGTAGCGTGGTAGCTCGGTGCCTGGGACGTTGCCAAAGTCGATGTCGTTAAATCTAAATTTACCGCAGCTTGAAGTAAGTATCACGCAGTCTTTTGGAAGGCTAGCAGCTAGCTCTCTATAGTACTCGCGTCCCTTGCCAGGTGCGTCACAGCCAGCGATCACGAAAAATCTGCGGATCTTGCCTGTCTTTATCGCATCTAAAATTTGTGGGGCTAAAGTTAGGATAGTCTTGTAGTGGCCGCCAGTTACTAGGCTCTCGTCGCTATCAAAGCCGCTAACGTCGCCGCAAGCTAAAGCGCACTCGATAAGTGGTGTGAAGTCGTCGTTTTCGATGTGTTTTACGCCGTTTGTGCCAGCAATCGAGTAGCCAAATAGCCTATCAGCGTATGTGCAGTTTGAGCGTAGTGGCACGATGCAGTTTGTTGTCATTAGTATCGCACCTTTAAATTCGTTAAATAGCTTAGTTTGGTCAAACCATGCCTTGCCGACGTTGCCTTTTAGGTGGCTATACTTGCGTAGTTCTGGGTATCCGTGAGCTGGTAGCATCTCTGAGTGAGTGTAGATGTTGATGCCTTTATCTTTTGTCGCCTCAAGTAGCGCTTTTAGAGCGTGCAAGTTGTGACCACTTACCAAAATCGCCTTGCCCTCGACCTTGTTTTGGCTCACTCTAACTGGTGTTGGGATACCAAATTTAGCCGTATGAGCCTCGCTTAGCAGGTTCATCACCTCAACGCCAGCACCGCCTACTTCAAGAAGTTGTTTTATGTGCTCATCGAAGTTGAAATTTGAGTTTGTAAGCGTGAAATAAAGCGTATCAGCCATAACGCGATCAACGTTGCTAGTATCAGCGCCAAGCTCGTGTGCGTGGTGGCGGTATGCACTAAGGCCTTTTAAGCCAAAAACCATCGTATCTTGCAAAAGCGCTAGCGTGTCACTCTTGCCACAGGTGCCCATAGGCTGACCCTTTGCACCGCATCCATCCTCAGCGCTCATCTCGCACTGATGGCAAAACATCTTCATATCTTTCATCTTTTCTCCTTGTGAATTTAAAAATTTAAGCGGATTTTATCCTAGGTGGCTAGCCATTTTGGTTGATAGCAGTCAAGGAAAGTTAAATTTAAATTTTAGTTGTTAAATTTAAGATTTTATGATTATGGATATCAAAATATAAATTTGAAATTTGCAAAAAAGAGTTAAAAAAATTTACAAAAAAACGATTTACATTTGAAATTTATTTAAAAGGATGAAAATGAAAAATTTATTACTGGCGATATTTGCCGTCTTTATGCTTTGTGGCTGCGCTCCAAAGGGGATATTTGTGAGTTTGCCAGACGAGCAAGCGCCTTCAAGCATTAGCAAAAAGACAAAAATTTACATCGACAGCGTCAAGGATGTGAGAGCCTTTGAAAACGACCCAAAACAAGCAAGCACCCCATCTTTATACAAGCACAATGTAAATGAAGTTAGCGCAAAAGAGAAGCAAAAATACATCGGCAGGACGAGAAATGGCTATGGCAAAGGGCTGTGGAACGTCATTTTAGAAAACAACCAAAACGTGAGCTCAGTGTTAAGGTCGCGCATAGAGGAGGCCTTTAAGGAAAACGGCTATCAAGTCGTAAAAGACAAAAGCCTAATCGATGAAAACACGCTCACCGCAAGCGCAAGGATAGTCAAATTTTGGTCGTACATATCGCTTGGTTTTAGCAAGGTTGGGCTAAATATGGATATAGACACGCTTTTAAGCGTCAAAGACAAAGAGATAAAGACCGATCTAAAGCGCTCAGAGTTTTATTTTCTAGTGACAAATGATGACTTTTCAAACATCATAAAAACATCTCTAAAAGAATATAAAGAGAAGCTTTCAAAGCAGATAAGCGAGCTAAATTTAGAGTAAATTTTAGGCTAGCTGCTAAATTTATAGTAGCTAGCTTTTAAATTTTTAGGCAAATTTCACTTTTTATAAGGAATTTTATCAACAGCGTTTGCTTTTTTAAAGCCATTTAGCCTTAGCCTACAACTATCACAAAGCCCGCACGCCTCATCCTCGCTCTCGTAGCAGCTCCATGTTAGCTCTATTGGCGAGCCAAGCTCAAGCGACTTTGAGACGATATCAGCCTTGCTTAAATTTACAAGTGGCGTGATGATCTCGCAAGAAAATTCAGCCGACGTGCCTAAATTTATCGCCTCATTTATGCTTTTTATAAAGTTCTCTTTGCAGTCAGGATACCCAGAGCTATCCTCCTCAACCACGCCTATGTAGATCGCCTGCGCTGCTTCTTTTTCAGCAAGCGCAGCAGCGATTGAGATAAATACGCCATTTCTAAACGGCACGTAGGTGTTTGGCACGTCCTTGCTAACGCCATCTTTTCTTATCTGCAGGTTCTTATCCGTTAGCGAATTTCCGCCTATTTGAGCGATGAAGCTAACGTCTAAATTTATCTTTTTAACCACGCCCAGTCGCTCACAGATCTCGTCAAACGCGCGCTTTTCTCGCTTCATCGTCCTTTGGTTATAGTCAAAATGAAGTGCGACCACATCATATCCAGCCCTCTTTGCCATCACAGCGCAAAGCGTGCTATCCATGCCGCCACTCATTATACAAACTGCTTTTTTCATATTTTGCCCTTTAAATTTGCTAAAATTATACAAAAATTTACTAAGGACAAGCCAAAAATGATACTTTGCGAAGAGAGTTATCCAGAAATTTTAGATCAAATTTGCTCATATCTAACGCCTGGTGAAGTTGAGCTGCTTTTTATCAACAAAGATGAGATGAGAGAACTAAATAGATCTGAGCGTGGCATAGACAAAACCACTGACGTCTTAAGCTTCCCCCTTGAGCTTGTCATACACGCCCCACTTGGCTCGGTAGTCATAAACAAAGATATGGTAAAAGAAAAAGCAGCCGAACTAAATCACAGCGAAGAGGCTGAAACTGCGCTACTTTTCACACATGGCTTGCTGCATATCTTGGGATATGATCACGAAAAAGATGATGGACAGATGAGAGAAAAAGAGTGCGAAGTGATAGCCAAATTTGACCTGCCAAAGAGCCTAATCGTAAGAAGTGAAGACGTTAGGCTCATTGATCTAATAAACAAAAAGGGCTGATCTAGCCCCTATTTTAAACACTCTCTTTTTTCGTCTCTAAATTTTCAACTTTTGGCGCAAAAGCCTTGTTTATCTTTCTTATCCAGATAATAAGCGAGATAAATAAGATGAAGTAAAGCACGTAGCTAGCGATAGGCCAGCTGGTACTTGTGCCGCTATCTTTTATAGAGATCACGTTTCTAAACTCATTTAGCATAGAAATTCTATATCCGTAGTACTTGATAGTGACGTTGTTGTCGCTATTTGCAAAGCCTTGAGCCTTGGCTTGGATGTCGGCTGAGTTAAATTTAAAATAAAATGGAAATCCCCACGCCGTATCTTCATTTCTATAAGCCATAACTTTTTCGCCGTTTTTCGCATCTTTTGCGTAGATAAAATAGACATCTCTAACAGGCCCGTCGGCTGGGTTTTTAGCGTCTATTATGCCATCTTTGTCCATGCGTTTTACGTCGCCACCAGTTATCTGCACGCTTGCATAGTGTGGGAATGAATAATCGACCACAAGAGCTAAAAACAGGTGCAAAAGCACGACAAAACTAACGCAAATTCTTTTTATAAATTTGATCATTTCTATCCTTTAAATTTGCGCTATTTTATGAAAAGATAGCTTAAACAAAGGGGCAAAACGCCCCCATAAATTTAAGCCTTTTTGTTAAGCATAAATTTTAAAAGCTGAGCAAAGAAGCAGATGCCACCGATTATCAAGATCGTGTCGCCAAGCATCCTTAGCCATCTTAAATTTTGCAAGTGTGACTGCTGTAAAAGCTCAGCACTTCTAGCATACCACATACCTTGATCTAGGCTTGCAAATGCCTGATAGATGCCTATTGGAAGAAGTGAAAGCACGATCATTAGCATAAGTCCTGCATTTAGCCCCCAAAAGCCAACTTTCATCAAATTTTCATCAAATTCTTGCCCTTTATATAGATAAGTAGCCACGAGCCAGACAAAGCCAAGTGCCAAAAATCCATAAACGCCAAATAGCGCTGCGTGTCCGTGAACTGGCGTTGTATTTAGCCCTTGGATGTAAAATAGCGAGATCGGAGGATTTATCAAAAATCCAAAGACACCAGCGCCTAGCATATTCCAAAAGGCAACTGCGATGAAGCAGTAAAGTGGCCATTTAAGCGTTTTAGCCCAGCTTTGAGCAAACTGAAGTTTGTAGTGCTCATACGCCTCAGCGCCAAGAAGCACCAAAGGCACGACCTCAAGCGCTGAAAAGCTAGCGCCAACTGCCATTATAGGCGTTGTAGTGCCTGCAAAGTAGAGGTGGTGAAATGTGCCTGGGATGCCGCCTATCATAAAGAGTGACGCACTTGCAAGCGTTTGAAATGTCGCAAATCTTTTTGAGACAAGACCCAGTGAGACAAAGACAAAGGCGAGTGAAGCCGTCGCAAACACTTCAAAAAAGCCCTCAACCCAAAGATGCACGACCCACCAGCGCCAGTACTCCATCACTGGCAATGGACTTCTTTGTCCATAAAATAGCCCTGCTCCGTAAAATAAGCCAACCGCAACCGCTGACATAGCAAAGATAGCTAGTAAATTTTTATCGCCTTTGTTTTTAAACCCACCTGCAAATCCACGAAGAAGCAGAAGCATCCAGATGACAAGACCGACAAACAAAATGATCTGCCAAACACGTCCAAGATCGATGTATTCATATCCTTGATGTCCTAGCCAGAAGCTTAAATTTATAGGCATGATGTTTGCGATAGCTAGATACTCACCAGCAAAACTGCCAACTACAAGGATTAGTAGCGCATAAAAGAGCAGATCAACGCCAAGCTTTTGAAACTTTGGATCCTTGCCGCCATTTATGATAGGGGCTAAAAATAGTCCAGCCGCTAAAAATCCAGTCGCTATCCAAAATATGCTAGCTTGTATATGCCACGTTCTAGCAAGTGAATATGGAATGTAGGCTGATAAATTTATGCCATAAAATTCCTGTCCTTCGACCGTGTAGTGAGCTGTAAAGCCGCCTATTAAAATTTGAAACGCAAATAGAGCTAGCGTGACAAAGAGATACTTTTTAAGCGCCTTTTGTGACGGCGTTAAATTTAGCTTTTTAAGCGGATCTTCGCTAATTGGCTCAAGCTTTTCATCATCTTTTTTGCCATAAAATGAGCTAAACCAAACAAGAAGTCCAACTCCTGTTAGAAGTATCACGACGCTTGCAATCGACCAAAAGATATTTTCGCTTGTTGGCACGTTATCAATTAGAGGTTCGTGCGGCCAGTTGTTTGTGTAAGTTGCCTCGCTACCAGGTCTGTTTGTCGCTGTCGCCCAGGCTGACCAGAAGAAGAAGTTGTTTAGATCAGCTCTGTCGCTTGCACCTGGGAGCGTGTTTTCTTTCATCGCATAAGCTTCTCTTAATGATTTAAACTTAGGATCATCTCCAAAAAGAGCAGCATACTCGCTAGCTACTTGACTTATCGCCTTTAGCCTATCAGTGCTTAGCACAAATTTATCGTCCTTTACGCTATTTTCTCTATACTCTTTTTTAAGCAAAACCTTTAAATTTGCCTTTTGCTCGGCGTTTAGATCGGCGTATTTTAGATGATAAATTTCATCAGCTTTGATCTCTAAAAAGGCAACTAACTCTTTGTGAAGCCAGTCCGCACTCCAATCAGGCGCTTGATATGCCCCGTGCCCCCAAACAGAGCCAACTTGCATACCGCCTATGCTTTGCCAAGCCTCTTGACCTTTGTAGATACTCTCTTTATCGATCACGACCTTGCCATTTTCGTCAGTGAAATTTACAACTGGAGGCGAATTTCTATAAACATCAACGCCGTAGTAGCCTAAAATACTAAAGCAAACTACCAGCACAGCAACAAGTGCGAGCCAGTATCTTTTGTATTCACGCATCAATTCTCCTTTTTTAAAATTTAGGAGAAAGTTTATCTCATTTCAAAATAGTGACTAATGACATATGTCAATAAAAAGAGAATATTTATCCTATTAGCTTTATATGAATTTACAAAATATGCAATTTTTTCACAATGAACATGCAAATTTTACATAACATTAATGTAAATAGCAGTAATATACCAACCAAACTATTTCACACGAAAAAAGGAAAAAATATGCAAATGAATTTCATGCACAAAGTGGCTAAAATAGGCCTTGTTGCTTCACTTTTTGCTGCTCTTAGCCTAAGCGCTGCTGAGTCTGCTAGAAGCATCACAGATATGAAAGGCGTCAAAGTAAGCGTGCCTGAGAAGGTCGAGAAGATCGCTGCACTATGGAATGCAAACAACGAGATCATCCTAGCACTTGGCGGTATGGATAAGGTTGTAGCCACAACTGATCTAATTAAAACCAACAAGTGGTTTGAGCACGTCTATCCAAAACTTAAAAACTTACCAGCTGCACTAAACGGCAAAGACCTTCAGATCGAAGAGCTTGTTAAGCTTGCACCTGATGTTATCGTGGTATCAAGCAAAAACTACCAAGATGAACTTATCAAAAATGGCTTTAGCGCGGTAAATTTGATCTTTAGAGACTATCCAGATATGGAGAAAAGCATCTACGCAACAGCTGAAGTTATAGGCACTGATGATGCTAGAAAAAAAGCTGAAAAACTTGCTAATAAAATCCATGATAACTCTGAGTTTGTAACAGCAAGAACAAAAAACATCCCTGACGCTAAACGTCCAAAAGTACTTCACCTTCTTGGCGGAGCGAATTTGCTAAAAATTGATGGTACAAACACTATCCAAAACACTTGGATCAAGCTAGGTGGCGGTGTAAATGCTATCAATACTGAGGGCTCAATGATCGAAGTTAGCGCAGAAGAGATCATCAATGCAAATCCTGATATCATCATCGTTGGCGGCAATGACACAGATGCACAGATCAAAAAGATAAAAGAGCACCCTGCATTCTCTGGCTCAAATGCTGTTAAAAACGGCAAAGTTTATGGTAACCCAAAAGGTGTATTTAGCTGGGATAGATATGGCGCTGAAAACGTGCTTCAAATTTTATGGGCAGCAAAGACTATCCAACCAGATCTATTTAAAGATGTCGATATAAAAGCAAAAACAAAAGAGTTTTATAAAGAGTTCTTAGGTCACGAGCTTACCGACACAGAGTATGGCTATATCTTAAAAGGCCTAAATCCAGACGGTAGCAGCAAGTAAGATATGAAAAACGCAAATTTTTCAATAGTTGTTATCTTTTTAGCTCTACTAACGCTTCTTTGCGCCTTTGTCGCACTTGGCGTTGGTAGATTTTACATACCTTTTAACGACGTCTTTAGCGTGCTAGCTCACAGCTTTGGTTTTGGAGATGGCGCAGCTAGCAACATCACAAACGTGATAGAAAATTTACGCATCCCGCGCATCATCGCAGCCATCCTTGTTGGAGCCGCTCTTAGCGTGAGTGGTGCGGCCTATCAAGGCGTCTTTAAAAACCAGCTAGTTAGCCCTGATCTTCTAGGCGTCTCAGCGGGCGCTTGCGTGGGAGCTGCCACTGCTATCATCTTTGATCTATCGCTATTTTGGGTGCAGGCTTTTGCCTTTGGCTTTGGCCTAGCAGCCGTTGCTATCACTCTAGCCATACCTAAGATGATGGGGCGCGCGAGCACGCTTATGCTGGTTCTTTCTGGTATCATCGTAAGTGGCCTCATGGGATCAATCATCGGCTTTTTAAAGTATGTCGCAGACCCTGAGACAAAGCTACCTGACATTGTTTATTGGCAGCTTGGTAGCCTTGCTAAGCTTGATAGTGACAACTTAAAATACATAGCCCCTGTGATGATCATCTGCGCCATTTTACTTATCGCCATGAGCTGGCGTATAAATTTACTATCTCTTGGCGACGAGAGTGCAGCTAGACTTGGCGTAAATGTCTCATTCGAGCGCGCTGTCATCATCATCTGTGCTACGCTTCTTACAGCATGCAGCGTCTGCATAAGCGGCATAGTCGCTTGGGTGGGACTTCTCATGCCTCACTTAGCGCGCATGCTAGTTGGCGCAAATAACATAAAAAGCATGCCTGCAAGCATATTTATGGGTGCGATATTTTTGCTATTTGTCGATACTCTAGCGCGCAGCATAAGCGTGAGCGAAGTGCCTCTTGGCGTACTTACTGGCTTTATCGGCACGGTATTTTTCGTCTGGGTTTTATGGCGAAATAAAAAGGTTGCATGATGCTTGAAGTTAGAAATTTAAACTTTAGCTACCCAAATGGGGCTGGCAAACTAGAAAATGTAAATTTAAAGATAGGCGCTGGGGAAATTTTAACCATTCTTGGTCGAAATGGAGCTGGCAAATCAACAACTCTTGGGCTAATAAGCGGCTCGCTAAAGCCAGTTTCTGGCGAGATCTTTCTTGATGGCAAAAACGTAGATAGCCTAAGCAACAAAGAGCGCGCTAAGATCATGGCGTACGTGGCTCAAAGCGAAGTCACAGAGTACGACTACACTGGACTTGAGTTTATCACGATGGGTCGCGCGGCACACCTTGGTATCTTTGCAAGACCTAGCAAAGAGGACGAGGAGATCGCTAGAATTTACACTAAAAAGCTTGAGATCGAGTATCTTGAAAATCGCTTCATCACACAGATGAGTGGCGGTCAAAAGCAGATGTGTATGATCGCTCGTGCGATGGCTGCGCAGCCAAAGATGATCATATTTGACGAGCCAACGAGCGCGCTTGACTTTGGCAACCAGTATAAATTCCTACGCACCGTCAAATGGCTAAAAGAGCTTGGCTACTCGGTCGTGCTAACCACTCACAACCCTGACTTTGCCGTGCTTCTTGGCGGATATGTGGCACTTGTAAAGGGTGATGGCGAGGTTGGATTTGGCACGGTTGACGAGATCATCAGAAGCGAAAATTTAAGCAAGCTTTACGGACTAAATTTAAACGTGAGCTACATCGACGAAGTAAAAAGAAACTGCTGCCTCACTTATCCACTATAAATTTATCTGCTCTTAATTTTTAAGGGCAGATCACTCGTTTTATCTAAAAAATTCTACTTAAATTTACTAACCATAAATGCTAAAATGCAAAATAAATTTGAAAGGATAACAATGGCTTACCCACTACTAGGTACAAAGATCGTGATCGATGAAGAAAAGGTTTTAAGAGAGAAAAAGTATAAGCTAGATGTGATCTATGAATATTTAGACAAGCTTGCCAAGCAGTGTAACTTGATCAAGATTGATAAAAATACCTTTCACGCAAAAGGTGATGAAAATGATTTGGCGAATTTAGGTCTATTTGTTTATAAACACGCCATTAAAAACGAGTGGATAACTAAAAATGTAAAAGAGTGGGTTTGGATTAGTCAAAAAGATGGTGATAGCGATATAATTGGCGATAATATGGGAGTTTGGGAGTGAGCGACAAAAAAGAGCAAATTTATCCCGCCATATCAAATTTTCATGTAAATTTTAAAAAGAGCCTGCGAGAGATTAGATTTTGCTAGCTAAGATAAATTTAGGTATAGCGCAAAAGTAAAGACGTTTTTAAACCCTGAGCCATTTTTTATCACTGAGAACCTAGACTGGTTTGTTAGCAACCTTTTTTAACAGCAATATTGAAAAAGACAAAATCGGTCGCGATAAAGCTAAATCAACCCGCGTAACAGTTGCCATTTTCTATCAAATTTAAAACTAGCCATAAAAGCTTGCGCCCTCATCTTAAATTTGACGCAAATTTAAATCCTCTTAGCCAAAAATTATCTACTCTAAATTTAACGCAACCCACAAGATCAAATTTGAGCTTTATTTTTAAGCTCAGCTACTCTGGCCTTTGCAGCCTGCGTGATATCATCCTCGTAGTCGTAGAAGTTAAAGGTCGCTCCGTGCTGAAAAAAGCCGTTTAGTATATCGCCGCTTTGGCGGTTTTTCAGATCAAGCTCGGCCACCTTAAAGCCGTCATTTGTCGCGCAAAATTCCTTTAGCCTAGCTGGCGCCTCTTTTAGCTTGGTAAATAAAAAGCAGTATCCATCGCCGCCATTTCGCCCCACTCTACCGCGCAGCTGATGAAGCGTGGCAAGCCCCAGCCGCTCAGCGCCCACGATCACTATCGTATTTAGCCTTGGCAGCGAGATACCCACCTCAACAACGGTGGTTGAGAGCAAAATTTCGCCCTCTTCTCTAAACCGCCTTAAAATTTCCTCTTTCTCTTTGTCCTTGCCGTGCGTGACGAAGACATTTTTGAAATTCTTTAGCCAAAAGCCCTGCGCCTCGCTTAGACTTTGGTAGTTTGAGCTCTCGCTGCTCTCGACTAGCGGATAGATGATGGCTACTTGAAAGCCGCCTGCAAGCTGCTTTTTGATGTGAGTTAGCAAAAAGCCAAACTCACTAGCGCCTAAAATTTGGCTCGTTATATTTTTCTTAAACGGCATCTGCTTTAAAAAGCTAAAATTTACGATCTCAGACTGGATTAAACTTAGCGTCCTTGGTATTGGCGTAGCTGAAAACTGCACGAAATTTGCCCGCTCGTCCTCGCTTGAAGCAAGCTCCTCTATCTTTTTGCGCTGGTTTGAGCCAAAGCGGTGCTGCTCATCAACCATGACAAGCGGCGAATTTGGCAGCTCGTGAAAGAGTAGCGCATGCGTGCCAACGATCAAATTTACCCCGCTAAAGTCTATCTTTTTCTCCCCGCTTCGCACCAGCATCACATTCATAAAAGGCGGCAGCAGCCTCTTTGCTTCATTATAAATTTGCTCGCTTAAGATGCTTGTTGGCGCCATCAAAATGGCACTTTGCGGATAGACGCTAAGAGCAGCTGCTAGGATCACAAGCGTCTTACCACTTCCCACATCGCCCATTATGACGCGCCTTTTTGCCTGCACGGCGCTAAGGTCGTCTCTGATGTCATTTATGGCGTTTATCTGATCGTTTGTCGGCGTAAATGGCAGGCTCTTAAGCCAAGAGCTTATGTCAAAAAGCTTGATCTTTGGGCTTTTAAAGTAGGTTTTTTTGGCACTTAGCTTTTTTATGTAGTTAAAAATTTCTACAAATTTTAAAATTTCTAAACCCTCGCCCTCGTTTTTTAGGCGGTATAAAATTTGCACGCTTTGCTCATCTAGCCTTTGCAGATCGGCTAGAAATTTAGCCTCTTTTTCGTTTAAACCTTCGGCCATTAAATTTTGTAAATTTAGATATTTTAAGATGAGTTTTTTTAGCTCCTCATCTTTTAGCTCGGTCTTAAATTTAGGCACGATCTGACCTATTTTTGTGGTGATTTTTGGATTTACGATCTGCCACGAGCCAAAGGCGTAGGAGCAAAGCCCATATATCGCCATCTCTTTGCCCACCTTAAAAGCGCCGTAGTGCCAAGATTTTGCGTTAAAAATGACGATCTTTACGCTACTTTGCCACTGCTCGCAAAAGGCAAGTGCTGTCAGCATGCCAGGGCGCGAGGCGAGCGAGGTGATCTTTACATTTATGCAGACCTGCCCTTCTCTTGGGCTTTTGGCGATAGTCGTATCCTCAAAGCCCTTTGGTAGCACAAGAGCAAGGTCAAGCAGGCTAAGCACGCCTATTTTTAGAAGTTTTGCTCTGTCACTTGCTTCAAATTTCATTTTTTAGGACGCAAAAACTTAGCTGATTGATCTCTGCGTGGGCTTTTATAAAGCTATTTAGCTCGCTTAGCGAAAGGGCTGAAATTTTATCAAGGTCCTTTAAAAATGCCCCAAGCTCGCCATGCTCATAAAACTCGCCCTGCGCGATATCAAGGCGCTTAAATAGCGTCTCAAGTCTAAGCGGCAACGAGCCAAGTAAGAATTTCTTCGCCTGCTCAAGCTCGGCCTTGCTAACGCCTTTTTTACTAAATTTTAAAATTTCCTCTTTTATAACGGCGATCGCTTCATCTTTTTTCTCATTTTTTGTCTGCATGTAGCCATAAAGCTGGCTGTAAGAGAGATTTAGCAAATTTCTAGCGTAGGCGCTGTATGCAAGCCCTCTTTTCACGCGGATCTCCTCCATGAGCCTCGAGCCAAAGCCACCCTCGCCTAAGATAAATGTCGCCACTGCGGCCTTGTATTTCTCTTCAGGCTTTACATCAAATGGCGCGCCAAAGTAGATGTAGGCCTGTTCGCTTTGCCTGATGATCTCGCTGCTTTCGCACTTGTCACTTGGGCTAAAGCGCTCTAGCTTTCGCACCTTGCCAGGTTTTAGGATCTCTAAAACGCCAGCAAGCTCTTTTGTCTGTTTCTCGTCGATGTCACCACCAAGCACGCAAAGTAAATTTGAAAGGTCTAAATGCTCGTTTAAAAATTTGCTCACATCTTCAAGCGTGATCGCTTTTATGCTCTTTTTAGTGCCGATACTAGGCTCTGAAAGCACGCTTTTTGGGTATAAAATCTCAAAAAGTCCCTGCCTTGCCACGTAGTCAAAGTCGTTTTCATTTGCTGCGATCTCGCCAAGTGTGACGGTTTTGCACCTATTTAGAATTTCTTCTGTTAAATTTGGAGCTAGCAGAAGCTCTTTTAGCTTGCCACATGCAAAGACAAAGTGCTCTTTTAGGCAGTTTAGATCGATGCAAAATGTCTCAAAGCCGCAGCTTGCATTTAGGCTAATCGCCCGCACTTCAAGCTCTTTAGCGAATTTAGCCGAGCCTAGCTTCATATCGCCCTCGTTTAGCAAATTTGCACTTAGCCTTGCAAGGCCTGCTAGCTTGCCATTTTGCGAGCTGCCAGCTGCTTTGAAAACTAGTTTTAGGCTCACTACTGGCATTGCTTTTGAGCTTTCAAAAACGACTGGGATTTTTACATTTTTTACATTGATATCTAAAATTTTCATCTAAAATTTCTCCAAAATATCGTAGTTTGTGTTGCGCTTAGCTGGGATTTCTCCGACATCTTTTATAAGCTCGATCATCTGGTCTTGATTCATCCTAAAGCTAGCCCCTGCTGCCTTTACGACGTTTTCCTCCATCATCGTGCTGCCAAGATCATTTGCGCCAAAAAGAAGCGCAAGCTGGCCTACGTAGCTGCCCTGCGTGACCCAGCTGCTTTGGATATTTTTAAAGTTATCCAAAAAGAGCCTTGAGACCGCAAGAAGCCTTAGATAGACGTTTGAGCTTTGCTTTTTGATCTCTGGGAATTCTTGCATGAGCTTTGTATTTAGCCCTTGAAAGCTCCAAAGTATAAATGCTCTAAATCCAGCCGTTTCATCTTGTAAATTTCTGATATGCTCCCAGTGCTCTACGATCTCGCGAGTGCTCTCAACCGTGCCAAACATCATCGTCGCAGTCGTCTTCATGCCAAGCTCGTGCGCCTCTTTGTGTATGCGAAGCCAGTCTGCAGTGTCGCACTTTTTAGGGGCGATGATGTCACGCACTCTGTCACTTAAAATCTCCGCTCCAGCCCCTGGCATCGAGTATAAGCCCTTTTCGTTTAGGCGTCTTAAGACCTCTTTTGTAGAAATTTTTGAAACTCTTGCGATGTAGTCGATCTCAACGGCAGAAAAGCCATGTATCGTGATGCTTGGATAGTGCTTGCTGATGTAGCTTACAAGCTCCTCGTACCACTCGATCTTTAGCTTTGGATGAACGCCACCTTGAAATAAAATTTGCGTGCCTCCAATGGCGATTAGCTCCTCGATCTTCTTGCCGATCTCCTCAAAACTTAGCACGTAAGCGTCCTCTTCTTTTGCGTGACGGTAAAATGCGCAAAATTTACAATCCACCCAGCAGACATTTGTATAGTTGATGTTGCGATCTACGATGAAGGTCGTTATGCCCTCTGGATGAAGCTCTTTTTTTCTAGCTAGCGCCATCTTGCCAAGCTCGTGAAGCGGTGCATTTTCTATAAGGTCGATGGCTTCATTTACACTAAGTCTTTTCAAATTTAACCTTTTATTTTGCTTATTTTTGGGCGAGAGTTTAGCCAAAAATGCTTTTAAATATGATAAATCAGGCGTTATGAAAAATTAATTTTTAAAGGCTAAAATGTGAGAAATTCTTTAAAGGAGCAAGTTATGAAAAAGGTTATATTTGCCGTTATCTGCGGGCTATTTTTAGTTGGTTGTGCCAAAAACGAGCCAAAACCAGCCAAGCCTCAAGGAGCAAGTTGTGGATGTGCTCATCATCAAAAAATGATGCAAGAAAATATGCCAAGCTGCCCTCATCATGGCATGCAAGGTGCGATGCATGAGCAAATGCCGGCAGGCTGCCCAGCCCACGCAAAATAGATAAAGTGCCAAATGGCACTTTATTTTAATATAACCTTGTCGCCTTTAGTGCCTAAAACCTGCACTTTCTCGCCGTTTTTTAGCGCTCCGTCATACTTCCAAAAAGTGCCTTTAAAATAGACCATATTCTCTCTGATCTCGCCAACACCTGGCTCGTCTAAAAACTCCTCGTTATAGCTCTCTTTTTTAGCCATAAATTTACTCTTTAAAGGCGCCTTTAAGAGCGCAAGCAAGATAAATGCAAGCACTAAGACGGCTAAAATTTGAAAGCTCCACTCAAAACTAAAGCCAAAATTTACCGCCCCAACGATGATAAAAGCGACGCCAAAAAAGAGCAGATAAAATGAAAATAGCATAAGCTCAGCCACGCATAAGAGCGCGCCGATGGCTATCATTATAAAAGGACTTATCACGCCTTATCCTTAGCTAAGAAATTCTTTAAAACGCTAAGTGAGCCAATTAGTTCAGTCGCCTCGTAAGGGACTAAAATTTTATCTTTTGAGCTATTTTTAGCTAGCTCGCTAAATGCCCCGACCCTGTCACGCGCAAGCAAAAATTCAGCCGCATTTGCGTTTTTGCTCATGCTGTCATTTATCATATCCATAGCCTCTTTTTGAGCCGTTGCAATGGCGATTTGCTCGTATTTTTTCGCATCAGCCATACGCTCGATCGCCTCTGCTTGAAGCACTTTTTCTTGTTTTAGCGCCTCTGCGTTTCGGATGAGTGCCTCTTTTTCAGCCAAGGCTTTTAGCTCGATCGCGCGCTTTTCACGCTCAGCTTTCATCTGCATATTCATCGCCTCTTCAATGCCAAGCGGGACAGAAATTTCAGAAATTTCAACCCTCATGATCTTTACGCCCCAGTTGCCAGCAGCATCGCCAAGAGCCACTTGAAGTGCGGCATTTAAGCGGTCACGAGAGCTTAGTGTATCGTCAAGGTTCATAGCACCTATCTCACCACGAAGCGTTGTCATGGCCAAATTTGCAATGGCGCGCTTGTAGTTATCTACGTTATAAACCGCCATTTTTGCGTCAAAAACCTTTAAAAAGACGATGCCATCGACGCTAATATTAACGTTATCTTTTGTGATGACTTGCTGTTTTGTGATATCAACAAGTTGCTCTTTTATAGTTATGATCGCCCTTATCTGATCGACAAATGGGATGATAATGTGAAATCCCCCGTCAAGCACCTTGTGAAATTTACCAAGTCGCTCGATCAGCAAGTTATCTGCTTGCGACACGATCTTGATGCCAGCTTTTAAAAACAAAAATGCAAAAATGACCAAAACAACGACTAAAACGCCAAATGTCTCAACTTGCATCTTCTCTCCTTTAATTTATAATTTGTTATTTTCTTAAGTATTATAATACATTTTTAAATTTTATTTTCAAAAAGGATCAGCATGAAAAATTTTATCTTTGCACTAAGTGCGGCTCTACTTTTAGCAGGTTGCGCTACGTCAAACCAAAGCGCGAGCGTCCCACAAGGCAAATGTGAAGTAAAAGGCAGTTGCATGGCTCCAGTAAGCAGCATAGAGGGCACTTACAAGGCATTTTTACCTTGCGCTAGCTGCATGGGCATAGACTCAACCCTCACACTAAAAAAAGACGGCACATTTGAAAGTGTAATGAACTACAAGTCAAAAGACAACTACAAAGCCGTTAGCAAAGGCAAATACTCTATAAAAAATGGCGTCATCACAACCATTGATGAGTATAAAGAGAAGAGCTTTTATAAGATCGATGGAGAGAGCCTAAAGATGCTTGACATGGATCAAAAAGAGGTCACTGGCGAGCTAAAAGACAAATACATCTTTAAACGCGTAAAATAAATTTTAAAGGCAAAATGATATAATTTTGCAATTTTTAAGGAGTTGCAAATGAAATATCTTTTTGCCATACTTATCTCATTTTTCATCATCGGCTGCGCCAAAAATGAAAATCTAAAGCCACAAAATCAAGAGCAAACACAAAAAACAAAAGAAGAAAAACCACTAGTTAGAGACGAAAAACCTAAAAAATCAGAAAAACTAATACTTTCAAACTCTATCTACACGAGCTACTACACCACCTTGCCATGCTCAAACTGCGAGGGCATAAAGACCATCCTAACTCTAAATAAAGACAAAACCTACACAAAAACTATGCTTACGATGGATAAGGCTGCCACCTTGGTAGAAAAAGGTGGCACATTTGATGTCGATGAGAGCGCTATCGTGCTAAAAGATGAAAGTGGTGCACTTAGCTACTTTGTGCCAAACAAAAACTCACTTCTTCAGCTTGATGATAAGAAAAATAAACGAGTTGGCGTGCTAGCTCAAATTTATAATTATGAGCCGGTAAATAGGGCTTATAAAGAGAGTTTTTTTGCTAGATTTTCTAAATTTAAAGACAAAAATGGCTTTTTAGAGCTTGTGCTTGTGCCTAGTAAAAATGGCGCAAAGATAAGCTTTTACTCATCGCTAAAAGATGGCTCATCACTTTGTAAATTTAACTCAGAGCTGCTTTATGACAAGGGCATTTTTTACCTTTTGGATGAAAAAGGCGTGGCTTTAAGCGTGCATAAAACCGCTAACGACATCTTCATAATCGCAAATGATAAAATTTGCAAAAATGCTCACATAAGCGGACACTACAAAAGAGAAAAAGGTAGATCTAGCCTCTTTGGCAAGGGCTTTTTTGCAAAACTTACAAACGAGTCAGCAAATGCTGATGTGATGAAATTTTATGGCGCAAAAAACATAAAAAGAGACAATACTAAAAAAGAAAATAGCTACATCGTCACAAGCAAAAACGAGAGAATTTTTGAATACACCTTGCTAAATGGCATCATTACAAGCATTGAAATTTACTCAAACGAGTTTAAAACTCCTGAAAATATCAGCCTAAAATCAAATTTCAAAGATATAAAAAACGCCCTTGTCATCTCTAAATTTCAAAGCGATGCAAACAATATCTATCTAAAAATAGACAGCCACGACATGCTTATAAAGCTTAAAAATCCGCTCGCACAAGAGATAACAAGCTTAAGCCAGATCCCAGACGAGGCGCAGATAGAACAGATAACTCTGATGTGGAACCAGTAGCTTGAAAGAGTATCTTAAGCTTTTAAAGGACGAGAGAAATTTCCGCCTTTTAAGCACCGTCCAGCTCATGTGCTACTTTGGTGTGTGGTTCTCGCACACTGGGATTTTCACGCTACTTATCTCGCTTGACGCTCCTGTGTGGGCGCTCACGCTAAGTGCGGCGATGGCGTTTATCCCAGGTGTCGTCATCGCCCCGTTTAGTGGCATTTTGGTTGATAAATTTAGCCCAAAACCGATGCTTGTTATCATGATGGCGGTTGAGACCATAAGCGTTTTTATGCTGCTTTTTATAAATTCGCTTGATTATTTATGGCTACTTTTGTTTATCATTTTTATTAGAAACGGTGTTGGCGGGATGTATTTTCAAGTCGAGATGAGCGTGCTACCAAAAATTTTAAGCAAAGAGAGCCTAAAGCTTGCAAACGAGATCCACTCTATCATCTGGGCGGTCTCATACACTGCTGGCATGGGGCTTGCTGGCGTTTATATACACTTTTTTGGCATCAAAAGCGCCTTTTTGCTCGACGGAGCTCTTTATCTTTGCAGTTTTGGCTTTTTATATCTTTTAAAGCTAGACGAGCTAAAGCCAGAATTTATAGAAAAACCTCTAAAAATGCTCAAAAATGGGCTTAAATACCTAAAAGAAAATAGACTCATCGTGCATCTTATATTTTTGCACGCCTTTGTTGGCATCACCGCTTATGACGCGTTGATCGCGCTTTTGGCTGACTATAGATACGCAAATTTACTCTCAACCTCGCTAGTTATTGGCCTACTAAACGCCTCAAGGTCGATCTCTCTTATGTTTGCGCCAGCCTTGCTTAGTAAATTTATGAATAAAAAAACACTCATCTACATCTACGTCGGTCAAGGGCTTGGCATCATCATCTGGGCACTATCTTTGCGAAATTTTTATCTCTCGCTAATTGGCATCATCTTTGCAGGATTTTGCACGTCAAGCCTTTGGAGCTACACCTACACGCTGCTTCAGCAAAACTGCCAAAAAGAGTTTTACGGCAGAGTGATCGCGTATAACGATATGGTTTTTCTTGGATTTAGCGCACTTATCTCATTTGCGATCGGCTTTTTATATGAGCTTGGACTAAGCGTGGAGATGATCGCAACCTTTATGGGAAGCCTCTTTTTCGTTGGGGCCTTTTACTACCACGTAGTTTCAAAAAGGTATGAGATAAGGTAGTTGCGTCTAAATGGCTAGAAATCCAGCCATTTATATTTGCTTACTTTCTAGCAGCTTTTACCGCTTCAAGTAGCTCTTCAAAGCCTGCTTTACTTGAGTGCTCGACATCTTTTAGTATCTCGACACCTGCTAGATGCCCCTTATCTTTGTCAGCAAAAATCGCCATAGCCTTATCTAGTCCGTGATGGACATTTTCGTGGTGCGCAGCTATGCTTGAGAGGGTTCTTGGATCTTTTATGATGGTATTTTTCACATCCTTTTCATACCACTTGCCAAATCTACACTCATGCACGTCTTGAATTTTATTTATCTCGCCAAGAAGCACGCCTCGGTAGCCATTTAGCTTCATGTTGATGTGATCTATCTTGCCGTTGCTTACATTTACTTCGTTTGTGACATTTAGAGCTTGATTTAGGATGTTTTGCGTGTTGGCATTTACGCTTGAGATGTTGCCCTCAAAACCGCCTAAAATTTGCATCGCATTTGCTGAAATTTTAGAAAAACTCTCGCTCATTTCGATCATCGTATTTGCACTTTGCTTAAGGCCATTTATATTTACTTCAACCTCAAGTGTAGCCTTTTGCGTGCGCTCTGCAAGCTTTCTAACCTCATCTGCAACGACTGCAAAGCCGCGTCCATGCTCGCCCGCACGAGCCGCCTCGATAGCAGCATTTAGTGCTAGCAAATTTGTCTGATCTGAGATGTCTTTTATGAGATTTATGATCTCAACGATAGAATTTACGCTTCCATCAAGCGAAGAAGCGTCGTTTGAGAGATCGCCACTCATCTGGCTTACTTGCTCGATCGAGCTTAAAATTTCAGCCGTTTGAGACTTGAGCTCGCCTGTCTCTTTGAAGGTTTTTTCATTTAAATGGTTTATATTTTCAAGCATTTTTAGGTTTTCTTCGATGGTTGATTGTAAGAAATTCATACCATCTTGATAGCTAGTAAGCAGCAAATTTACAGCCTCTTGCTTATCCTTAGCTTGCTCTTTTGGCTCGCAAGTTTTGGCATTTTTTAGCTCATTTTTAAGTGCTAAAATTTCAGCCTTTAAAGCTTCATTTTCTCTCTCTAAAGCTTCATTTTTACTACCAAGCTCTTTACTTTTGCTGTCAAAAAACATTTTTCATCCTTTAAAATTTGTAAATTTTGCGTAATTATAATTAAATTTTTACTAGATGCTTGTAAATTTTAAATTTTGTTTTATATTTTTTTCTCTTTAAACCACTTTTTAATTTCACCAATCCAATCTAGATTTTTGGATTTTGGATTATTATTTTTAGCTATTTCAACATATCTTTTAGCAAATTCTATTTTTCTTTGTCCACTATCTTGATCGAAGAATTTTTTTAATACTTCTTGCCCACTTGTTTTTAAGTCAAAACAAAAATACGAATTTAGAGACTTGTCTTTAAAATTCTTTTCATCTTTAAGTATGGCTACGATATCTTGGTCTTCAGTATATGTTTTTAATGTTTCAATAAAAACAATACCGTCTAAACAGTCCTCTATTTCCGTTTTCATTTCATAGTCATTGCTACTTACATCAACCAAAGACGTTTTTTGATCATTACTTTTATTTAAAATTCTTTTCGCTACCATATGGTCTTTGCATTTGCTATCACAAATAAGTTGCTCCCTCTTACCGTCACTATCTATTAAACAATATATTTTACCCTTTATGTTATCTTTTTCTGACATTGGTAGTTTTAAATACTCGTAAATTTTTATAACTTCGGAAGCTCCGCCTACTGGCAATATTCTTAAATTATTCCTTTCTACTAAATCTTTAAAATAGAAGTCAAAATAAATTTTATCAGAGCTGCCTTCGCAAATTAGCCAATTATATGGTTCATCGAGCCTTACTGACGAAACAATTGATTGGACCAAGTCATAAACACTTTTAAGCTGAACATCATCAGGCATTTGAGCATAGTCTTGCTTATTAATCTGTTTTAATTCCTCTCTATAGTTATACAAATCAAATGTATTAAAGTTAAATCTAATATTTTCATTCATAGTTTTTTTAGAAAGAAAGTGAGCATTTGCATTCATTGCAACTGGCAAGAATCCATACCAATGTGTAGTAATTATAACTTGTGCCTTACTTTGAGAAATCCTTATTAATTTTTCAAATTGAGAAAAATTTTTAGATAAATTTAAAGACGACTCTGGCTCATCTACGGCAAGTATAATTTCTTTATCGTCTATAGCTTGACTATCTAATAAAGCTGTTGCAACATCTATAAGTGACTGCCTTTTTTCTCCTGAACTTAATCTGTCTGCTTTTATTTTATCGCCATCTATTATTTTGTGTAATATTCTAATTGAAAAAAATAACTCTATAACCTTATCTATTAATTCTTTCATAGTAATATTGGTTCTATTTGACGGGCTCTTGTAGGCATAAAGATTTAAAAGTTTTTTCTCCAAAATATCAACAAAGTTATTCAAATCTTTGTTGATACGCTTTAGATTTTTCTCTTCGATAATGTTTGTTATTTTAGTACTAATATCTGTTCCAATTAGTTTTTGCATATTATCAGTCTCGAGTTTTGTAAACTCTTCTATCCCGGCTTCAACAGGCATATAAATATACGAATAATAACTTTTAATTATGCTGTTTAGTTTCTCAAATTTTTTTCTTAACTCTCTATTTTTACTATCTTCATTATCCTCTTCATTGTCGTTTTCTTGACTACTATAGTCTAAGTTAAATGCATTTGCAATTAAGCCATCAAATGATCCAAAATATGATTTTTCACCTTTATCATAGCCTATTCCAGAAATAACAAAAAAATGGGTTTCTTTGTATTTATTAGCAATAATTTTTAAATCATTTTTAATAAAGTCGACAACATCTTCATGTATACCCTTTGGTAGCTTTAAATCATCAATGTTGTAAAAGTATTCACTAATCTTTTCTATATTTTGAAGAGTTTCATCATCACCCTTTGTTAATAATCTAACTTTATTTTTTTCAAGCAAGTTTAAAATAACTATGTAAGGCCTACCTGGTCCAGAGAGACTAACTCCTTTATGGTAATTCCACTCTCTGCCATTAAAATATGTGTCGAGGGCTTCCAAAATTGAGCTTTTTCCTACACCGTTGTCGCCAATATAAGCTATAAAATTATGATTGGTGGTAACAGGTATATATCTAATTCCATTGTATATCTTGTAATTCTTCAATAAAATTCCGACAATCATTTAATTTCTCCTTTATTTTCCAACCAAGCCTCCAAAATTTCTATCTGCTCCTCCACACTTTTATTTGCCGTGCCGCCTTTTGAAGTGCGCGCCTCTTTTGAAGTATGAAGATCTAGAAATTTAATGGCATTTTCATCTAAATTTTCATCGACACTTTTTAGCTGCTCTTTGTTTAGCTCGCTTAGATCAAGCCCCAAGCTTTCAGCCTTTGCCACAGCCTTGCCGGTGATAAAGTGCGCCGTTCTAAATGGGATATTTTTCTCACGCACTAGGTAGTCCGCCAGATCAGTGGCACTTAGATGGCCTGTTTTTGTCGCTTTTAGCATATTTTTTTCATTAAATTTAGCTGTTTTTATCATCTCATTTAGGATAGTAGCCGAGCTTAAAATGGTCGCAACGCTATCAAAAACGCCCTCTTTATCTTCTTGCATATCTTTATTGTAAGCAAGTGGCAAGCCTTTCATCGTAGTTAGCAGCGCTACTAAATTTCCATTTACACGCCCGGTTTTGCCACGTATGAGCTCAGCGACGTCTGGATTTTTCTTTTGAGGCATGATGGAGCTGCCCGTGCTATAAGCTTCACTAATGCTTACAAAGCCAAATTCCTGCGAGCTCCAGAGTATGAGCTCCTCACAAAGCCTAGAAGCGTGCGTCATAAAAACGCTAATGTTAAATAAAATTTCAAGCGCAAAGTCGCGGTCGCTCACGCTATCCATCGCATTTTGCGTGCAACCTGCAAAGCCAAGCTCGTTTGCAACGATAGTTCTATCTATCTTGTGCGGCGTGCCAGCAAGGGCTGCTGAGCCAAGCGGACTTAGGTTGTTTCGCTCATACGAGCTGACAAATCGCTCAAAATCCCTCTTAAACATAAACGCGTAGGCTAGCAAATGGTAGCTAAGGCTTACTGGCTGGGCATGCTGAAGGTGCGTGTAGCCTGGCATTAGCGTATCTTTGTGGTTTTTGGCTAAATTTGTAAGCGTGGCGATGATCTCTTTAATGAGTGAAGAAATTTCTAAATTTTTCTTCAAAACATAAAATTTAAAATCAAGCGCGACCTGATCATTTCTGCTTCTAGCTGTGTGAAGTCTGCCACCAAGCTCAGCTCCGATGATCTCGCTAAGGCGCTTTTCAACCGCCATGTGGATATCTTCATCCTCTATCTTAAAATCAAATTTACCAGCCCTTATCTCAGCCAAAACCTCATCAAGCCCCTTTATGATCGCCTCTGACTCGTCTTTTTTCAAAATTTCGCAAATTCCTAGCATTTTAGCATGCGCCTTACTGCCAGCGATATCCTCTTCAAAAAGATTTTTATCAAAATTTATAGAAGCGTTAAAATCCTCAAGCAACTTCGAGCTAGCCTCGCTAAATCTGCCCTCCCACATCTTTTTATGCGCGTTTTCATCTTTTTTCATAGCTTTGCCTTTGATTAATTTTGCGTGATTTTAACAAAATGGTGCTTAACTAGGCTTTTACGAGCATTTTAAAAATAAATTTTTTGATCAAAAAAGTGAAATGTAATATAAAAATTATGTTAGAGTAGTAAAAAAGTTATATATATAATTTACATTTAAGGTTATTAAAATATAATTCGCCCAGCAACTTTTTAAAAACTATTTCAAGTTTTTTGATTTATTGCCGATATAGTTTTAAATGAAGAAATAAACTAAAAAGGAAGGACGATATGCAAATAGATGCAAATATGAACTCAAATGTTTTCTATCATAACGGCTACACATCTATATCATCAAGTAGCGCTAAAACCAGCATATTAGTATCTTCTGGCTATGGTACAAAAGATATCGTTAGAAGTAATGATGTGCATGTCGAACAAAGAGAAGAGGTTAGACAAAAACCTACAATTATTAGAAAAGAAGATGTCACAGAGTTACAAAAAAATTTAGAAAAATTACAAGATCAAAGAAGCGATATAGCTGATCAAATTTCAAGCATCCAGCACCTGAAAGATCGTGATTCTATGCAGATGCTTCATCATCTAAATTTAGAACAATCAAGCATTCAGAATAACATTTTAAGTATTAAAACTCAGATGACAGAAATGGTACAGGCTTAAGACTAAGCCTTACCGATAATAGTTTTTAAAACCAAACAAAAATCCTCTAAAAAGTATCCCATTGACTTATAGAAGTTACTGCTAGCATTTTGTTCAAGCTCTTTTGCAAGTTGCTCGGCATAAGGTAAGAAAAACGAGAGGCTAAAAGCAGCAAGAAGCTGCATAGACTCTTTTGTCGCCTCTTTTTTTAAGATATTTGCTATCAAAATGAGCTGATTTGAGATGCTATCAACCTCACCCATTTTCGGCACAAAATTTATAGCCTTGTAAAATTGCGCCAAATCGTCTTTTGCGCTTGAGAAATAGTAGCTTGCTTCAAATTTTGCCTTCAAAATGACAAAATCATCACACAAGGCCGCACTACTCTCATCTTTGATAAATTTAGCGTAAAGCTCATTTCCTTTTGCATTCGCATCGCTCTTTGTCTGCGTTATCCACGCATTTGTCTTTTTGATACGCATAAAAGATGAGACACCCAAGATACCATTAAAATTTGTAGCAAGTGCAGCCGCTACGACACTGTAAAGCTCTCCAAGTCTCAAATTTAATCCTTAAGCTTCAAATATCTAAGTCTAAGCGCGTTTAGCACGACAGTAACCGAGCTTAAGCACATTGCCATCGAGCCGTAAACTGGGCTTAAAAGCACGCCAAAAATAGGATAGAGCACGCCAGCAGCCACTGGTATGCAAATGGCGTTATACATAAATGCCCAAAACAAATTCTCTTTTATGTTAGCAATAGTCGCATTTGCAAGCTTTACAAGCCCGCTTACGCCACGCAAGTCGTTTTTTACAAGCACGATATCACCAGCGCCTTTAGCGATGTCTGAGCCTGAGTTCATAGCGATACCAACGCTTGCTTCTTTTAGCGATGGCGAGTCGTTTATGCCATCTCCCACAAAGATCACGCCACCTCGGCTCATTAGCTCTTTTACCTTGTTAAATTTATCCTCAGGCAGCATGTTTGCGTAGTATTCGCTCACGTTTAGGTTGCTAGCGATATTTGCCACTACTTTTTTATCATCTCCTGATAGGATCACACTTTGTAAATTTAGCCTTGCAAGCTCGTTTATAACGCTATTTGCCTCATTTTTTAGCTCATCGCTTAGCGTTAAAAATCCGCTAAATTTTTGATTGACCGCGCAAAGTATGACGCCGCTTCCATCATTTGTAGCCTCTTTTATCGCTTTACTATCAGCTTCATTTAGCAAAATTCCATTTGCCGCAAGTAGTTTTTCGTTGCCTATTATTATCTTATTGCTTTCATCTTCATAGACGATGCCTTGACCAACTACGTTTTGAAATTTGCCATTTAGCTTTTGTAAATTTATGCAATTTTGTTTTGCATATCTTACGATCGCCTTTGAGATCGGATGCTCGCTTAAATTTTCAGCAGACGCCACTAGCTCCAACTCTTTTTCACTCAAATTTGAGCTTTTGACGCTGATTAGCCCCTTACTTAGCGTGCCAGTTTTGTCAAATGCTACAAATTTAGCATCTTTTATCAGCTCTAAAACTTCTGGGTTTTTAACCAAAATTCCAGCTTTTGCGCCACGCGCGAGGGAGCTAACTATTGCTATTGGCGTGGCAAGACCAAGCGCGCATGGGCATGAGATGATAAGCACGCAGATCGCGCAAGAGATCGCATAGGCGAAATTTCCACTAAAAATTATCCATATCAAAAATGTAAGAACTGAGATCGCCACGACGCTTGGCACAAAGATATTTGCTATCTTATCAGCCAGCCGTCCGATAGGCATCTTTTTAGAGCTAGCGTCGCTTAGCAAGCTTAAAATTTGAGATAGTAAGCTCTCGTAAGAACTCTTTGTTACCTTGACGCTTATGTAGCCATTTGTGTTTAGAGTGCCGGCAAATACGCTATCGCCTACCTCTTTATAAACAGGCAAGCTCTCTCCTGTAAGCATAGAAGCGTCGATCTCAGCGCCACCTTGGACTATCACGCCATCACTTGGGACGTTGTAGCCATTTTTTACGATGACGATATCGCCTACTTTTAGCTCATTTACATTTACCTCTTTGCTCTGTCCATCTGGCATGACCAAAAAGGCGGTCTTTGGTGAAATTTTAAGTAGTGTCTTTAGGTAGTCGCCTGCCTTTGCCTTTGAGCGCTCTTCAAGGTACTTGCCAAGCAAAACAAAGGCTATAATCATCGCCACGCCTGAGACATAGACGTTTTTTAGATCATCTGGGATGAAATTTGAAAAGATCACAACAAAAAGCGAGTATAAAAATGCACTGCCGCTTCCAAGAGCTACAAGCACGTTCATATCGTAGTTTTTGTTTTTTACTGCCTCTATGGCGTGTGCAAAAAAGTCTTTGCCGCTAAAAGCTAGAACCAAAAATGCTAAAACTAGCATCAGTAAATTTACTAGCATATTGTGAGGTGCGAACATCTCAAGCGCCATTATCACGATGCTTGCGATAAATGCAAATATAAATTTGTTTCTTATCGAGGTTATATGCTCGTCTCTTTTGGCTTCAAATTCATCGATATTTGTCGCCACAAAGTAGCCAAGCTTCTTTATCTTTTGCTCTAAAACCTCACGCACGCTGGCGTCTTTTAGGACAAACTCACCGCTTGCATTTGCGAAATTTACATTTGCATCAAGCACGCCATCTATCTTTTTAGAAACCTTTTCAATAGCATTTGAGCAATTTACGCAGCTCATTCCCGCTATATTTAGCTTGACTTTTAAAGGCATATCAAAGCTCTTTTATCACGTCAAATCCCAGATCAGCCATTTCTGATTTAAATTTCTCAACATCACCATCTTTTATATCGACGCTTACTTGCCTTGGCTCTTTGCTAAGATCGACTTTTATCTCGCCAAAGTCATCTTCAAGTGCGTTTTTTATAGTGTTTGCGCAGTTTTGGCAATGCACATTATTTACCTCAAATGTTTTCATATTATCTCCTTTATCATGTGGTCGTATTCGTGTAAATTTATGATCTTTTTGGTGTTAAATTTAAAGCCAAGGCTCTCGTAAAATTTACGAACTTTTGGCTTATTTATATCAACTATCAGCGAGACCTTTTTATGTCCTAGCTCTTTTGCTTTGGTAAATGAGTGCATGATGAGCTCTTTTGCAAACCCTTGACCTCTAAATTTCTCATCTACAGCAATGCTATCTATATAAAACTCGTCATCAAAACACTCTTTTTCTATCTGGGCATCTTTGCCAAGAGCCTTTAGATGCTGTGAAATTTCTCTATCAAGCTGCGCTGCGTCGCCGCCAAAGTAAGCGCACATCGCAGCGATGATCATGTCGTCACGTTTATAGACATAGACATTTTTATAGCTAAGTCTGTTTGTCTCGCTTTTAAAAAATTTCTCTAAAATTTCGTCGCTTTTTACAGGATCGTCGTAGCCACTTAGCTTGTAGGCGATATCCTCCATCGCTAAATTTAGTAGTTTTATGCAGATTTTTGCATCTTGTTTTTGAGCATTTTTTATCATGGGTATGATTATATGCCTTTAGCTTAAATTTTTACCAAATATTATTTTCAAATTTACAAATTAGGCGCTTTAGCAGACAAACTAAAAATGTTTTAAAAAAGTATAAAATTTTTTTAGTTATAATCCGTAAAAAATTTATTTAAGGATATTTATGGGACGAGCATTTGAGTACCGAAGAGCGGCAAAAGAAGCTAGATGGGATAAGATGAGCAAGGTATTTCCAAAACTTGCAAAGGCTATAACAGTAGCGGCAAAAGATGGCGGATGTGATCCGGATATGAACCCAAAACTTCGTGCAGCCATCGCAGCAGCAAAAGCTGAAAATATGCCAAAAGATAACATCGATGCGGCTATAAAAAGAGCAAATGGCAAAGATAGCGCTGATATCAAGACTATCTTTTATGACGGCAAAGCAGCTCACGGCGTGCAAATCATCGTTGAGTGCGCGACTGACAACCCAACAAGAACAGTTGCAAATGTAAAAGCGATATTTAGCAAAAATGGCGGAGAAATTTTGCCAAGTGGCAGCCTTAGTTTTATGTTTACAAGAAAGAGCGTTTTTGAGCTTGAAAAACCAAGTGCTGATATCGAAGAGATCGAGCTTGAGCTGATTGATTACGGACTAAGTGACATCGAAGAAGATGAAAATGCACTATTTGTTTATGGCGATTATGCAAATTTTGGCACACTTCATGAGGGCATAGAGAAGCTAAATTTAGTAGTTAAAAAAGCTTCACTTCAGTACTTACCAAATCAAACCGTGAGCCTAGATGAAGAGCAAATGCTTGAGGTCGAGAGGCTTCTTGACAAGCTAGAAGACGACGATGACGTCCAAGCAGTTTATACAAATATCGAGTAAAAAGGAGCAACATGCGTTTTGATGAGTTAAAAGTTTATGATATAAATTTAGACGAGCTAAAAAAAGATAAATTTGCAGTTTTAAAGACAGAAAAAGGCGATATCAAACTTGAGCTTTTTGCCGAGGATGCACCACAAGCTGTTGCAAATTTTGTCCATTTGATAAAAACAGGCTTTTATAATGGCCTAAATTTTCACAGAGTTATACCAAATTTCGTCATCCAAGGCGGCTGCCCAAATGGCACAGGCACAGGTGGTCCTGGCTGGAGGATAAAATGCGAATGCGACAACCAAAAGGTAAAACACGAGCGTGGCAGCCTTAGCATGGCTCATGCAGGCCGTGACACTGGCGGATCGCAGTTTTTCATCTGCCACAGCAAGCAACCTCATCTTGACGGCGTGCATACAGTCTTTGGAAAGTGCGTTGATGACGAGAGCTTAAAGGTGCTTGATGCTATCAGACAAGGCGACAAGATCCTCTCAGCAGAGATCAAAGAGAGCCTATAAAAGGGGAATTTATGGAGAGTGCAAAAACGCAAAAAAGTCTCTTTGTGAGACTATTTACCAATCTCGCCATTTGGGTTGTGATAGGTATAGTTGGCGGTGTTATCGTCGGTATGGTCGCACCTGAGCTTGGCATAGCGAGCAAGCCAGGTATTGATTATTTTATAAAAGCCCTTAAAATTTTAATCGGCCCTATCATCTTTTTAACAATCGTCTCAGGCATTGTCGGACTTGAGAGCTTAAAAGATCTTGGCACCATCGGACTTAAGGCGTTTATCTACTTTGAGATAGTTAGCACGCTCGCTCTTGCTGTTGGTATCATCTTTGGCGAGACGCTTCGTCCAGGACACGGCATGAACCTTGACTACACCCAGCTTGACGCCTCAAGCGTGGCTAAATTTACATCTCAAGCTGGCAACATGGACGCAAATAGCGGCTTTTTAGCACATACACTTCATCTTTTAAGAGGTGCTGTGCCAGTAGATGACATCTTCCCTTACGTGCACATACTTGATCCATTTATAAAGTCAAACACACTTCAAGTGCTTTTCATGGCGATAGTCGTTGCCATCGTGCTTTCACTACTTGCTCATGATAAAAAGCAAGCTTGTCTAAAACCGCTTGAATTTATCCAGCACTACGTCTTAAAGCTGCTTACTTGGCTTATGCTATTTAGCCCAGTGGCAGCCTTTTCGGCGATGGCTTATTTGATCGGTAAATTTGGCATCGGAACGCTTCTTGGTATGATGGAGCTTCTTGTCGTTATGGCACTTGCAAGCTGCTTTTTCATCTTTGTCGTGCTTGGCGTCATTTGCTACTTTGCTAAAGTCAATGTCTTTAAATTTATGCGCTTCATCTCAAAAGAGGTCTTGGTCGTTTTTGCGACAAGCTCGAGCGAGACAGCTCTTGCACCACTTATGCAAAAGCTAGAAGCAGCTGGCATAAATAGAGGCGCGGTTGGCCTTATTATCCCGACTGGCTATTCATTTAACCTTGACTGCACCAACATCTATCTAAGCCTAAGCGTTATCTTCTTAGCTCAAGCCTTCAACATCCCGCTAAGTTTTGAACATCTAATAAGCATACTAATCGTACTAATGATCACAAGTAAAGGCGCAGTTGGCGTTACAGGATCTGGCTTTGTCGTCCTTGCTGGCACACTAAGCGCACTCCCAAGCACTGGCATACCAGTCGTCACCGTGGCTGTGCTACTTGGCGTTGATAAATTTATGTCAGAGATGCGTGCTGTTGGTAACCTTTGCGGTAATGCCGTTGGCTGCATGATCGTATCTATCTGGGATAAAAAGGTCGATATGGAGAAATTTAGATACGCACTAGATCATCCAGACGAATTTCACTTCCACTCATAATAGAATTTTTAAGGGGCAAATCGCCCCTTTTTATCTTAAAATTTACTTCAAAACTTAAAGTGCTTACTCCCTATTTTTACAATACCCAATGAAAATTTAGAAATTTTATTTTTAAATATAGAAACTAATATTATAATTATTAAAAATTTTAATTTGGAGGAGCTATGAAGACATTAGGCATCATAGGCGGCATGGGACCACTTGCCACGGCTGATTTATACAAAAAGATCATCGATATAACCCCAGCAACTTGCGATCAAGAGCACCTACACATCGTTATCGACTCATACGCACAGATAGAAGATAGGACAAAATTTATCATGGGCGAGGGAGAAAGTCCGCTTCCAAAGCTGATTCAAAGTGCTAAGCTATTAAAAAATGCAGGATGCGATGCGATGCTAATGGCTTGTAATACAGCTCACTACTTTGCCCCAAGCATCGAAAAAGAGGCTGGAGTGAAAATTTTGCACATTGCAAAAGTTACCATAGATGCCTTGCAAAAAAAATATCCGCACGCTAAAAATATCGCTGTCATCGCAACAAGTGGCACAAAAAAGGCAGGCGTTTATGATCAAATTTTAAAAGAGCGTGGGCTAAAGAGCGTGGATTTTAGCAAAGAGACGCAAGATGTCATCATGGAGTGCATCTACAAGGGCGTAAAAGCTGGCAAGTTAGAAGAGTATGTGCCGGTATTTTATGAAGTGCTTTCAAACATTGAAGCTGACGTTTATATCGCAGGTTGCACTGAGATACCGATGTTTTTACCATTTATCAGCAGCGAGTATAAATTTATAGATGCAACATTTGAGCTAGCAAAAGCTGGCGTAGAATTTGGACTAGAAAAGAGAGTGTTTTGATTAAATTTAGCCAGATACCTGGCTAAATTTACATTTTAACTACAAAAATCCTACAACTTATACTAAATAACAGCGACTTTTTATAGTAGAAATTTGATATCAAATTTAGCTGGAGTGTTCTGGTTAAATTTTAGCTCTAACTACAAAGATCACTTGTGTTAAAATTTTTTGATATCTGATGGGTGATTTTTAGAGCCTAATAAGTGTGGTTTTATAGTGAGAAGCTTTAGAAAATCTAGTGAAATTTAGTATTTTGATTTAAATTTAGTTGGTGTGTTCTGACTAAATTTTTGTTCTAACTGCAAAGATCGTTTGTATTAAAATTTCTGATGTCAGGCGATTAAATTTTTCAGGTTTATAAAGAGTGACTTTTGGTGAGAATTTTTAGAAAGTCTCGTTAAATTTGACCGAGCTGTTTCGCAAAATGTTTTAAATTTTATATTAGAAATTTGAAAAAGAGCTATATTTTATAGCTCTAAAATTTTTACTATTTGATAGTTTAAATTTAAAAAAGCCTTGCAGGGATTTACCCACAAGGCTATAAATTTTAAGCTTTTGGACCAGCTTTGGCGTACTCAACGCCCTCTTTTACATCTTCGTAGCGTTTGAAATTTTCAACAAACATCTTAGCGAGCTTGTCGCGTGAAGCGTTGTACTCAGTAGGATTTGCCCATGTGTTTATAGGATTTAGCAGTTTTGTCTCGACACCATCAAGCTCTTTTGGGATAGCGAAATTAAATTTATCAAAATTTTCAAATTCGCATTTTGTGATGCTACCATCAAGGATCGCATTTATGCAAGCACGAGTTGCTTTTATGCTCATACGCTTGCCAACGCCGTAAGCACCGCCGCTCCAGCCTGTATTTACAAGATAGACATTAACGCCGTGCTTATCGATCTTCTCGCCAAGTAGTTTTGCATAGACGGTTGGGTGAAGTGGCATAAATGGCTCGCCAAAGCAAGCGCTAAAAGTAGCGACCGGCTCGGTGATACCGCGCTCTGTGCCAGCAACTTTTGCTGTGTAGCCACTTAAAAAATAATACATCGCCTGCTCTTTTGTCAGCTTTGCAACTGGAGGAAGCACGCCAAAAGCGTCAGCGCTTAAAAAGATGATATTTTTTGGATGGCCAGCGCTTGAGCTTGGCTCGTAGTTGTCGATGTGATAGATCGGATAGCTCACGCGTGTGTTTTCAGTCTTTGAGCCATCTTTATAATCAACCACGCCGTTTTCGTAAGCCACAACGTTTTCAAGTAGCGCGTCACGCCTGATCGCTGCGTAAATTTCTGGCTCGCTGCTTGGATCAAGATTGATGCATTTTGCGTAGCAGCCACCCTCAAAGTTAAATACCCCATCATCGTCCCAGCCGTGCTCGTCATCGCCTATTAGTTTGCGTTTTGGATCGGTTGAAAGTGTCGTTTTACCAGTGCCAGATAGGCCAAAAAATAGCGCCGTATCGCCCTTCTCACCTACGTTTGCAGAGCAGTGCATACTTAGTTTGCCCTCAAGTGGCAACCAGTAGTTCATCATAGAAAAAATGCCCTTTTTCATCTCGCCGCCATACCATGTGCCACCGATCACTGCGACATTTTCCTCGACGTTAAATATGACAAAAACCTCTGAATGTAGCCCGTCAGCCTTGTAGTCCTCATTTTTTGTCTTGCAAGCGTTATAAACTACAAAATCAGGCTCAAATTTAGCCAGCTCCGCTTCACTTGGGCGGATGAACATATTTTTTACAAAGTGCGCTTGCCACGCTACTTCGGTGACAAAACGGACTGATTTTTGGCTCTTTTTGCTAGCTCCACAAAATGCGTCTTGGATAAAAATTTCTTTACCACTTAGTTGCTCTTTTGCTTTTTTAAGAAGCTTGTCAAATAGCTCTTTTGTGATAGGCTGATTTATCTTACCCCAAGCGATGTATTTTTGGCTTGGATCTTGCTTGACAAAGTACTTATCTTTTGGACTTCTGCCTGTAAAAATTCCAGTATCGACCATAAATGTGCCGTTACTTGAGACTCTGCCCTCGTTGTTTGCCTTTTCAAGCTCAAAAAGCTTGTCGTAGCTTAGATTGTGATTTATCTTTTTGATCTCTTTTAGACCTAGCTCGTCTAGTTTATTTATCATGTTGTTTCCTTTTAAATTTTCGTTTCTTTATAAATTTTGACCTAAAAGTCATCAAAATGTTAATCAAATTTCGCTTAACACTATCTTTTTAAAAGTGACAAATTTATTTAAATTTAGCCACCACTTGATTGTTCGCGACACTTTGACCTTTGCTAACCTCGATAGAGCCTATGATGCCATCTTTTGGGGCCTTAACCTCTATCTCCATCTTCATCGCTTCAAGCACGACTATGGCCTGACCTTTTTTGACATGATCTCCTACGCTAACTAAAATTTTATGCACAGCGCCTGGTAAGCTTGCGACGATGTCATTTTCTGTTGCACCTGCTACTGCACTTTTGGCATTTTTTACGCTTTTGCCTTCAACTTCGGTGATTGATTTTACTTGGATGCTGTCGTTAAAACCTTCGCTTACTTCGACATTGTAGCGGCTACCATTTACGACGACACTATATCTGCCGCTTTGAGTTTGTCTGCCTTCATTTGCTTTAGCATTTGGATCTACTTTTCTTACATTTACTTTAGCTTCGCCTTTTAAGAACGCGATGCCTTTTTCTTTACAAGCTGCTGCTATAAAGACGTTTTCTTCGGTAACTTTGATCTTGTTTTGTTTTAAAATTTCTTTTACATGTGCAAGTGACTTGCTTTTATCTTTATCAGCTATATCAACTGCATGTTTTGTAGTTGGTTTTAGTCCTAACTGCTCGCTGGCAAGCTTAATGATCTCTTTATCAGGCGTAACTGGGGTCTTGCCAAAGTAGCCAAGCACCATTTTGCCGTATCCCTCAGCGATCTTTTTCCACTTGCCAAACATTACATTATTAAAGGCTTGTTGGAAGTAAAACTGGCTAACAGGAGTTACTGAAGTGCCGTATCCGCCCTTTTGCACCACTTCGCGCATAGCAAGGATGACCTCTGGGAATTTATCTAAGATGTTGTTATCTCTCATCATCTGGGTATTTGCAGTGAGCGCGCCACCTGGCATCGGTGAAAATGGTATTAGAGGGCTTACTTGCACGGCCTCAGGCGGTAAGAAATACTCTTTTAAACAATCATTCAAAACACTTTCATATTTTAAAATTTTCTCCACGTCAAGTCCGCCAAGATCGTAGTTTTTGCCTTTTACTGCGTGAAGCATGGTTAGGATATCTGGCTGACTTGTACCGCCACTTACTGGGCTTGCAGCTAGATCTATACCATCAACACCAGCTTCAAGCGCTGCAAGATAGCAAGCGACACTTACGCCTGCTGTTTCATGTGTATGAAGTCTGATGTGAGTTTTTTCTGGGAGTAGCTTTCTAGCCATTTTTATGGTTTCATAGACTTTTTGTGGGCTACTTGTGCCACTTGCATCTTTAAAGCAAACGCTGTGATAAGGGATATTTGCATCTAAAATTTCTCTTAAAATTTTCTCGTAAAATTTAACATCATGAGCTCCGACACAGCCGCTAGGAAGATCCATCATAGTAACGACGACTTCGTGTTTTAGTCCGTGATGAGCGATCCTCTCGCCTGAATATTTTAAATTTTCAACATCATTTAATGCATCAAAATTTCTAATGGTAGTAGTTCCATGTTTTTTGAAAAGTTTTGCGTGAAGGTCGATTAGCTCTCGGCTACCGGTGTCAAGTGTGACGGTATTTACGCCCCTGCTTAGGGTTTGAAGGTTTGCTTTTGGTCCTACGATGCTTCTAAATTTATCCATCATCGCAAAAGCGTCTTCATTTAGGTAAAAATAAAGGCTTTGAAATCTCGCTCCTCCGCCAAATTCAAAATGCTCTATGCCAGCCTCTTTGGCTGCTTCAAGCGCGGGCAAAAAGTCGTTCATAAGCACTCTAGCGCCATAAACTGACTGAAAGCCATCTCTAAAGGTCGTATCCATAACATCGATAAATTTCTTTGCCATATTTCACCTCATTAAATTTATAAATTTACTAAAAAGCGGTCATAAAAATGGCTAAGTTGAGCAGAAACTCAAATTAGCCATTTTGCTTGCTTTTGGTATTTTACAACCAAAAACTTTTATATCATTTAAAAAGTGAGAGTAAGAAGTTAAATAATCCGCCGTGGCTCGCATCTAGCACCGGCTTTATCTCCATCAAAAAGACGCAGAAAAAGACTAAAACTGCTACTTGGATGATGATATAAGGCACTACACCTTTATAAATAGCAGCTGTTTTTATCTCAGCAGGTGCGACCGATCTTAAGAAAAATAGACTAAATCCAAATGGCGGCGTCAAGAATGAAGTTTGTAAATTCATAGCAACTAGGATCGCTAGATAGACTGGATTTATGCCAAGTTTTGCGGCGATTGGCACCAAGATAGGAAGCACGATATATGAAATTTCAACAAAATCGATAAAAAAGCCAAGCACAAAGATAACAGCCATACTAAAGATGATAAAGCCCCACTTCTCGCCTGGTAAATTTGTCATGAAATTTTCAACTATCTCATCGCCTCCAGTGTAGCTAAAGACCATAGAAAAGGCAGTCGCACCAACAAGTATGGCAAAGACTAGAGCTGTCGTTTTTACGCTCTCAGCCAAAGCCTCTTTCATCATAGAAAATGAAAATGTCCTATAAAACATAGCGAGAATAATAGCGCCCACGCAGCCAAATGCTGAACTTTCAGTCGGTGTAGCAATACCTGCAAAGATAGAGCCTAGCACGCAGATGACTAGCAAAAGCGGCGGGAAAATAGCGATAAGTGCTCTTATCACCTGTCTAAATTTACTAACCCCACTCTCATCTTTTACCACAGGAGCGATCTCTGGCTTTAGATAAGCAACTATCAAGATGTAGACGATATAGGCGCCAACTAGCGTTAGACCTGGTAAAAATGCCTGATGAAATAGCTCGCCAACTGGCACTGAAAAGATATCACCCAAGATGATGAGCACGATAGATGGTGGGATGATCTGACCAAGCGTACCAGCAGCGCATATCGTGCCACAACCAAGGGATTGATCGTATTTATACTTTAGCATTACAGGTAAGCTTATAACGCCCATAGCAACGACGCTAGCTCCTACGACGCCAGTTGATGCTGCAAGAAGCGCGCCAACCAAGATAGTGCTAATAGCGATACCACCGCGAATTTCTCCAAAGAGCATACCCATGCTCTCAAGTAGTCTCTCGGCTAGCTTTGACTTTTGAAGCACTACGCCCATGAAGACAAAGAGTGGAACTGCTATGAAAATTCTACTCTCCATGATAGAGAAAATCCTATAAGGCATGAAGTTAAACATATCTTTAAATACTTCTATACTGCCAAGTAGCCCATCGCCATCACTAAGACTCTCTACGACGCTGCCAACCATGCCAAATATCATCGCAACCGCACCAAAGGTAAATGCCACTGGAAAGCCAATGCCAAGCATCAATAGCGCGGCTATAAACATTATTAATCCCGCCATATTTTCTCCTTACTGGCTTTCTTATAGCGATTAAAATTTTTTATAAAAAAGCCGATCGCAAAAAATACAAGCACATAAAATGAAAAAGGGATCATTGCTTTTATGATCCATCTATGGGTAAGACCGCCTGGATCTGCGCTGGCCTCTGCCGAGCTGTAAGCATCTCCTACAAATCCAAATGATAAATTTGAAACCAAAAGCGCAAATGGTATGACAAAAAATATAGTACCAAGCATATTTACAAGGGCTTTTTGTCTTTCTGAAAATTTAGCATAAAAGATATCAACCCTAACATGTGCGTCCTCTTTTAGAGCATAGCTCATGCCAAGTAGAAATATCACAGCAAAAAAGTGCCACTCAAGCTCCTGAAATGCAACATTGCCGTAAGAGAAAAAGTATCTTGCCACAACGTTAAAAAATACGTCTATTATCATCAAAGCCATAATAAACATACAAATATAACCGACTATATCGCCAGCTTTGTCAAAAAATCTCTCAATCTTATCCATTAAAAACCTTTAATAGTTCATTTATCATGATGATGAGCACGCAAACTGGTGCTACATATCTTAGTAAAAAATACCAAGCATTAAATACAAAATCGCTCATATATGGGCTAAATAGCACATATAAAGCATCTTTTTTCATAAAATATCCTACAAATATCGCTCCGCCGATACCGCTAATTGGTAGCAAGATATTTGAAGCGGTAAAATCAAGAAAATCAAAGAAATTTTTACCAAAGAGCATAAATTTATCGCCAACATTTTCTATATTTGATAAAAGGCATAAAAATCCAACTATGAAAATCCCAGCTCCAACTATGCTAAGAGCCTTTCTTCTACTCATGCCATACTCTCTGATCAAGAAAAATGCAAATGGCTCAACGATAGAGATCGCTGATGTGATACCAGCAAAGATAAGTGCAGCAAAAAATGCCACAGCTAAAATTTGACCTATCACGCCAAGCTTAGCAAATAGCGTTGGCAGTGAGATAAAGACAAGTCCTGGTCCTTGAGACGGAGTAGCGCCAAATTCAAATATAAAGGTAAAAATAACAAGACCTATCATAATAGCAAGCGCGATGTTTATAAAGACGATGCTTAGCGTTGAAGTGGCTAAATTTGTATCATCGCTTAAGCTGGCTGAATAGGTAATGATCGCTGCCATACCAAGAGATAGCGTCCAAAATGCAAGTCCAAGAGCTAGCAAGAGCGAGTTAAATGAAATTTTACTAAAGTCAGGGATGAGCAAAAACTCGGCTGATTTAGAAAAGCCATCCATCGTCATAGAAAATATAAGCATAATTAAAACCATGATAAACAGGCTTGGCATCATCCAAACATTTAGCTTCTCTATGCCACTTTTTACGCCTTTTGAAAGGATGTAAAAGCAAGCTGCAAATGCTATAACAAAGTAAAGTGTCTGCTCGCCAAGGCCATGTGTCAAAAGATCGTTAAATATCACTTTTGAGCTATCTATATCACTTGGCAAGCCAGAAAAAGATAGGACAAAATACTTAAAGACCCAGCCTATTATCACGATGTAATATGACGAGATGATAGCTGCTGTAACCATGGCTAAAATTCCAACCAGCTGCCATAAATTTTTATTTTTAGCTGCTAGCTTTCTAAAAGCATTGACGCTGTCACTCTCGCTAAGCTTGCCGATACTAAGCTCCGCCATAAAGATAGGCACGCCAACTAGAAAAGTTATCAAAAGATATAGGATAATAAACGCCGAACCGCCGTTTTCACCAACCATGTATGGAAATTTCCATGCATTGCCAAGTCCGACAGCCGATCCAGCGACTGCTAGGACATAGCCTATTTTAGAAAATTGTTCTTTTGCCATATTATGAGATCTCCCTTATTAACACCACCAGAACTAAAAGTGGAGCCACAAATCTAATTAAAAAATACCAAATTTTAAATACAACCTTGCCCATATAAGGCACAAATAGCTCTTTTAAAAGCTCAAATTTCATAAAGTAGCCAACAAAGATAGCAAACAAGATGCCACCAAGTGGGAGCATGATATTTGAGCTTAGATAATCAAGCAGGTCAAAAAAGCTCTTACCAAAAAATGTAAGCGCATCTTTAAATTCGCTTGTGCCACTTAATGCGCATAAAATTCCTAAGATATAAACCACGCAAGCAACGATTAGGATCGATTTATTTCTACTAAAATTTAGACTCTTGCTTAAGAAAAATATAAATGGCTCAACCATCGAGATAACCGAGGTGATGCCAGCAAAAAATAGTGATATAAAAAATGTAAATGCCAAGAAATTTCCAAGCAAGCCAAGCTTAGCAAATAGCGTTGGTAGCGAGATGAAAGCAAGCCCTGCGCCTTTTGATGGCTCTGAGCCAAACTCAAATGTAAATGTAAAGACGATAAGGCCGATGATGACGCTTATTATGATGTTCGCAAAGACGACGTAGAGCGAAGAGGTAAATAAATTTGTATCATCGCTTAGACTAGATGAGTAGGTAAGTATGCAGCCAATGCCAACGCACATCGTAAAAAAGGCAAGTCCAAGAGCGTTTAAAACAGCTGCTTGATCTATCTTTGAAAAATCAGGCACTAGTAGAAATTTAGCCGCTTTATCAAAGCCCTCCATACCAAAAGAGTAGCCAAGCATAAGCAAAAGCAAGATAAAAAGAGCTGGTATAAGATAGACATTTATGCGCTCGATGCCGCTTTTTACGCCTTTTGTAAGGATGAAAAAGTAGGCAAAAAATGCGATACTAAAGTATAAAATTTGTTCATTTATGCCATTTGAAGTGAAATTTACAAAAAGCGTCTCTGAGCTTGCCATATCTTTAGGTAGCTCGCCAAAGCTTAAAATGACGTATTTTAAAACCCAGCCAATGATGAGCGTATAAAAAGATGCGATAAATAGCCCAGTCACCATGATAACACCGGCAAATTTCCAAGAATTTGCCCCTTTTATAGCTAGGCTTTTAAACGCTCCAACCGTATCAAGACGTGAAATTTTACCCATCGCCATCTCAGCAAAAAATATGCTAAGACCAACAGCAAAGGCAAAAAATAGATATATAAGGATAAATGCCGAACCGCCGTTGCTGCCGACCATGTATGGAAATTTCCACGCATTACCAAGGCCGATAGCCGCTCCAATTATCGATAAGACAAAGCCAATTTTACTAAATCTCTCTGCCATTATTTACCTGCCATCTGGTAGATCATTATCGCACAAATGGCAACTGGCACGACATATCTTAAGAAAAAGTACCAAATTTCAAAAAATGCTCTTCCCATAAAATCGCCAAAGAGCAGATACAAACTCTCTTTTTTAAGTTTATAGCCAACAAAAAAGCTAAATACGATAGCGCCTATTGGCATCATGATATTTGATGTGAGAAAGTCAAGCGCGTCAAAAAATGGCTTACCACAAACGCTAAAAGCACTTGATGTGTCTGAATAATATGAAAGTATGCAAAAGATGCCCAAGATATAGACAAAGGCGCCGATGTAAAGAAGCGCCATCTTTCTTGAAATTTCAAATTTCCTAACCAAATAATAAGCAAAAGGCTCGATCATCGAAACCGCGCTCGTGATACCAGCAAACAATAACGATACGAAAAATGCTACCGCCATAACGTTGCCAACGATGCCAAGCTTTGCAAAAAGCGTGACAAGCGAGATAAAGATAAGACCTGGGCCACTTGCCGTGCTATCAGCCCCATAAGCAAATATAAAGGTAAATACGACAAGCCCCATCATAATGCCTATTAATATGTTTATAAAGATGATAGAAAGCGTTGATTTTATTAAATTTGTCTTCTCTGGTAAATTTGCAGCGTATGTCGGTATGACGCCAACGCCCATAGATAGCGAGAAAAACGCAAGGCCTAGAGCTTGCAAAACAACATCTGGCGTGATCGCACTAAAATTTGGTACAAATAAAAATTTAGCCGCCTTCACAAAGCCATCACCCATGCTAAGCGCGTAAAAAAGCATGCAAACCAGCAAGACAAAAAGGCTTGGCATCATCCATATATTTAGCTTTTCTATGCCACTTTTTACGCCTTTTGAAACGGCAAAAAAGACCATCAAAAAGACTAAGCTAAAGCAAAGCACGGCGCTGTTTAGGTCATTTGATAAAAGCGTGTTAAACTGCTCGCCTGCAGCTTTTGTATCAGATAAAAGTGGCGAAAAACTAAGATAGATATACTTTAAAATCCAGCCAATAACAACCATATAAAATGAAGCTATAAGTATCGCTCCGATCATGAAAAAGCCAGAGAGCGACCAAGCTTTTTTATTTTTTGGAGCAAGCTTGTAAAGAGAGCTTACAATGTCGCTTTCGCCAAGTTTGCCGATGCTAAGCTCCGCTAAAAACGCCACAAATGCGATAGCAAATGTAAGAAGCAAGTATAAAATTATAAATGCCGAACCGCCGTTATTTCCCACCATCGTAGGAAATTTCCAAGCATTGCCAAGACCAACAGCAGAACCAGCCATCGCAAGAACAAAGCCTATCTTTGAAAATTTCTCGTTTATCATTGAAAACCTAAGATTAAGAATAAATTAAATTCTTTCAAAGATAGCATAAAAAAACTTTCATTTTTCTAAGCCAAGAATTTTTTATAGGCAATTTAAATTTTTAGTGTTTTTATTTGAAACAAAGTTTTGTTTTTGTAATATTACGGCTCATGAAGTTCAAGTAGGGGACAGATCCGAAAGAGCTTTAAAATTTTAAAGGAGCAACGATGAAAAAGATCGTGTTTTTAATTCTTGGTCTTGCTGCATTTGCATTTGGCGCTGACGGCGAGATGATCAGATCATATTCAGTTATCGCTGGCGGTATCGGCCTTGGCCTTGCAGCTCTTGGCGGTGCTATAGGTATGGGTAACACAGCTGCTGCAACTATCAGCGGAACAGCTAGAAACCCAGGTGTAGGTAGCAAACTTATGACTACAATGTTTATCGCTCTTGCGATGATCGAAGCACAAGTTATCTACGCACTTGTTATTACACTTATCGTTCTTTACGCAAACCCAATGCTTGGCTAAGCGTAAAGCTTAAAATTTAGCCCCTTTTTGGGGCTTTTGTTCTTTTTGCGATCATGGTGGAATTGGTAGACACGCTATCTTGAGGGGGTAGTGCCATTAGGTGTGCGAGTTCGAGTCTCGCTGATCGCACCATCTTATCTCTCTTTCTAAATCAAAATCTTAAATTTCTAAGCTATAAAAAAGGAAAAATTTTATGTTAGATAAAAAACGTGCCTTAAAACAATTACAAAACGAAGCAGACGATGTTGCTATATACTCACTTCTAGAAGCTAGCGAAAAAGTCGAAGAGAACAAAAAGGTACTTCGAAAATTAATCGCAGAAGAGAGACGCCACTATGCTTTTTGTCAAAAGATAACTGGTGAGAGCAGAAGTGCAAATTTATTCAAAGTCATCTTCTACACGATACTTGTTAAAATTTTTGGCACATCTTTTACTCTGAAATTTATGGAGTCACGCGAAGAAAATGCTGAGAAATTTTATCTTGACATCGTAGATGAATATCCTGAAGCTCGTGATATTTACGAAGAGGAGATGAACCACGAAAATAGTCTAATCTCCATGCTAAAAGACACAAAGCTCGTAAATGCTGGTGGTATCGTGCTTGGCATGAATGATGCGTTAGTTGAGCTAACAGGCACACTTAGCGGCATCGCGCTTGCATTTTCAAATACAAAATCAGTTGGCGCAACAGGCCTTATCATGGGTGTGGCAGCTGCACTCTCTATGGCTGGTTCAGCATATCTCGAGTCAAAAGAAAATCCAAGCGACGAGATCAAACCACTTACCTACTCGCTCTACACAGGCAGTTCGTACATCATAACAACGGCATTTTTGATACTTCCATTTTTCATCTTTACAAGCGGTCTTTACGCCGTCTTGTCGATGTTTTTCTTTGCGCTAGTTGCCATTATCACTTACAACTTTTATATAAGCGTGGCAAAGGAGCTTAATTTTTTACCAAGAGTGATTGAGATGTGTGTGATAACTTTTGGTGTTGCGATCATTTCTTTTGGCATCGGCTTCTTGGTAAAACACTATTTTGGACTAGATATTTAATCCAAAATTTCATACCAAGTGTAACTATCGTCTCCAAAATTCCCACTAAAAAGTGGTTTTAAATTTAAATCAAAGCTCAAATTTTCACCAATTTTGAAATTTGAGCTTTGATAGATAAGTAGCCACTTTACATTTGCTAGCTTGCCCTCTTTTGCAAGTTTTAAAAACTCGCCAGCTCCTTCAAACATGCAAAGTCCTTTTAGATTTAGCTCTTTTTGAATGCTGACTTTGCGATCTGGCACGCTAAAAAGTGGCAATGTTTCATCAAATTTATCGCCTCTTGAGTAGATTATGACGTCTGGGTTTTTGCCATTTTTTATAAGTCTGGTATCAAGCCTTGGTCGGTCTATTCGCACTGTGTTGCCACCGATCACCAATATGTCTATGACGCTTCTAAGTTTATGCACATGCGTGCGGCTAAGCTCATTTGTGATGATGCCACCACTTGCCACGCCGTTTTTACTAAGAGCTATTTTTAAAAAGCTAAATCCACCATTTTGATATGCCAAAAATGGCTCAAGCAGTTTATCGCAGCGCTCTTTTAAAACGCCAAATTTAACTCTCACACCAGCACTCTGAAGTAAATTTCCTCCGCCACTTGCTATTTTATTTTCATCATGGCTGCCAATTATAACCTCGCTAAAGCCAAGCTCTTTTAGCAAATTTGCACAAGGTGGCGTTTTTCCATGATGTGAGCAAGGCTCAAGTGTGACATAAGCTTTTGCATTTTTTAATAAATTTGAGTGGTTATTTAGTATAAATTCATAGGTAAATTTTGGCTCTAAAAGGCCAAATTCGCCCTCTTTTATATTTGAGCTAAATTTAGCGTTATAAGCTTTTATAAAATCATCTTTAAATTTTTCACTTTTTTTGCAAAGCGCAAAGAGTATCGCTGTCGGTTCAGCGTGTAAATATCCAGCCTTTTCATGAGCCTTGCAAGATAGAATTTGCCCATTTTCATCAAGGATAAGGCATCCAACTGCTGGATTTGGGTAGGTCAGGATCTGAAATTTCCAAGCCTCACTTAAAGCAAGACCCATGTAAAATTCGTCGTTCATCTTAGCAGACTATATTTATTTTCCTATATCTTTTATCTCATCAACAAGAGTTTTTGAGATCAAATCGATATCGGTCGGCTCATCCTGTGCATCCCACCTAAATGCAGCAATCTCCGCCAAAACAGCCATCTCTTTAAAATAGCTATATTTTGTTGTAGAGACTGGTATAGCATAAGAGACCAAAAGCCTATCTGCGTTATCGTAAATTTTCACGCTATAGCTAAAGTGAGGCTTGTTTAACGCCTTGCCACCCCAGTTAAACCATCTTTCATAATCCATTTGTATTTTTATTTTAAAGCTATTTTCGTCTCCTAAAATGCCCTGCTCTTTTAGATGTTTGTTTATAAATTCCACAAATTCATCACGAAGTTCGCTTTCATTTTTATAGTTAGGATTGTATTCGTATCTAGTTGGTTGATTTGTCAATGTCAGGTTAAAATCACTAATAATGTATTTAGCCACGCCTTTTTGTATCGGCGTTGGCTCAACATTATATTTATATCTTCCCGCGCATCCAACAAAGAAAGCACCTAAAACTATTAAAAATAGTATTTTTACAAATTTCATATTTTCTAAATTTACGACAAGCCGTCGATCTTGCCCTCTGCGTCTATCCTCATATTGACCGCAGCTGGTACTTTTGGAAGTCCAGGCATTAGCATGATCTTACCGCAGACTGCAACGATAAAGCCAGCTCCCGTTCTAATATCAAGGTCTTTTACGCTAAATGTAAAGCCCTTTGCTCTACCCAAAAGCTTCGCATCGTCGCTAAACGAGTACTGTGTTTTAGCGATGCAAACTGGCAAATGGCTTAAATTTAGCTCTTTTATCATCTCAAGCTTTTTAAGAGCAGCCTCTTCAAAGACCACCTCGCCAGCTCCATAAATTTCCTTAGCGACCTTTTCTATCTTAATTTTTGTATCATCGCTCATCTCGTAGGTGAAATTTATCTTGCTTGGCTTATCGCACGCTTTTAAAACTAGCTCGGCAAGCTCAAGCGCACCTTTGCCACCTTTTAAGAAATTCTCACAAACTGCCACTTCTACGCCAAGCTCACGGCAGTACTCTTTTACGAAATTTATCTCTTCATCAGTGTCAAAGCCAAATTTATTAAGCGCTACAACTACATTTTGACCAAATTTACCTTTTAAATTTTCGATATGCCCGCCAAGGTTTTCGATGCCTTTTTTAAGGGCATTCATATCTGGTTTTGTGATCTCGTCTTTATTTGCTTCGCCGTTATATTTTAGCGATCTGATCGTGCTTACAAGCACCACAGCGCTTGGTTTAATCTCAGCAACCCTGCATTTTATATCTAAAAATTTCTCAGCGCCAAGCTCCGAGCCAAAGCCAGCTTCAGTGATGACGTAGTCGGCCAAATTTAGAGCTGTTTTTGTTGCGATGACTGAGTTGCAGCCGTGTGCGATGTTTGCAAATGGACCGCCATGCACGAGTGTAGGTGTGTGCTCTAGTGTTTGAAATAAATTTGGCTTGATCGCATCTTTTAAGAGTATGCAAACAGCGTCTTGGCAGCCTAGATCACGCACGTAGATAGGCTTTTTATCGCTATCGTAAGCAACCATGATGTTTGCCACGCGCTCTTTTAGATCAGAAAGACTTGTGGCTAGACAAAGTACAGCCATGATCTCGCTTGCGGCGGTGATATTAAAGCCATCTTCTCTTGGCACGCCGTCCGTTCTGCCGCCCTGACCCACAGTTATAAATCTAAGCGCGCGGTCATTCATATCCATACAGCGCTTCCATAAAATTTTCTCTATTTTTAGTGGGTTTTCTTGATAGAGGCTATTATCTATCATGGCAGAAATCAGGTTATTTGCCGATGTTATCGCGTGAAAATCGCCAGTAAAGTGTAAATTTAGATCCTCCATCGGCGCAAGCTGCGAGTAGCCACCACCTGCTGCTCCACCCTTTATGCCAAAAACTGGTCCCAAAGATGGCTCGCGAAGTGCTAGGCAAACCTTTTTATTAAGTGAATTTAGCGCGTCAGCTAGACCGATCGACATAGTCGTTTTGCCCTCGCCGTATGGGGTTGGGTTAGTCGCGGTGACTAAGATGAGCTTTGAGTTTGATGGCTCAAGTCTAGGGAAAATTTTGGCCTTAAATTTGCCGTAAAGCTCAAGCTCGTCTTCGTTTAAGCCTAGTTTTGCGGCAACTTTACTGATGTGTTCAAGTTTTGTTTGGTGAGTTATCTCGATGTCGCTTAGCATTTTACCACTCCAAATATGTTTTTGCTTTTTTTATATCACTGATGTTGATCTCAAAAATTCCCTCTTCGTTTTCTACTGCGATGCTCTCTTCGTCTGCTTTCACAAGCCTTCCTGCAAATTTCTCAGCCTCGGTTTGAACTTTAACTAGCTCACCGATGCTTGATTTAAAATGAGATGGCTTACTAAGCTTTCTCTCAAGGCCAGGCGAGCTAACCTCAAGGTTATAATCCCCACTAACTGGCGGTGTCACGTCAAAAATAGGCGAGAGCAGACGGCTCACTTTTTCGCAGTCATCAAGGCTCACTCCGCCATTTTTTGTGATATAAACTCTAAAAATAGCCCTGCCATTTTCATTTGCGATCTCGCTGTCGTAAAGCTCAACGCCGCATTCGCGTACTAGTTTGTCTAAATTATCCATTTTTGTTTAAATCCTTTGAAATTTTATCAAACAACTTATCCATATGGTTTTGATACTCTAATCTATCGTCAAATTTAAAGTGAAAATTTGGACATCTATACCAGCCCTCAGCCGCCATGCAGTGGTTTTGCAAATGCCTACAAACGCGCTTTAAATGCCCCAAAATATACTCTTGCTCGCGCTCATCAAACATCATCTTATCAAGATAGACAAAGGCGTCGTATCTGCCCTTCTTGCACTCGACGTCAGTAACGCAAAGTCCCTTTAAAATGCTATCTTCAAGAGTGGCTAGAGCCTCTGGTATGAGCTCTTTTAGCACGCTCTCTGTTCTCATACGCTTTATTTCGTTAGCGTTCATAGAGTAGCTTTCTCCTTGACTTCTTTGAAACTTTCGATGTAGTCATTTTCTCTAATGTCGTTGAAATTCTCGATGCCAACGCCACACTCGTAACCTTTTGCAACCTCTTTGACGTCATCTTTGAAGCGTTTTAGCGAGCTTACTAAGCCCTCATAAACGACCACACCTTCTCTAATAAGGCGAATTTTTGCCCCTCTGTTTATCGTACCCTCAGTGACGATACATCCAGCGATAGCGCCAACTTTTGGCACATGGATCACTTGGCGAACCTGAGCTTGACCAAGCTGCTCTTCTCTGATGATAGGTGACATTAGTCCGCCCAAAATCGCCTTCACGTCGTCGATTAAGTTATAGATAACATTGTAAGTTTTTATCTCGACGCCGCTCTCTTTTGCCTTCTCTTTTATCTCGCCAGTTGGCCTTATGTTAAAGCCAAGGATGATACAGTCGTTACTTGCACCTGCAAGCGCAACGTCGCTTTGCGTGATGCCGCCAACGCCCGAGTGGATCACATTTACTCTGATCTCATCATTTGCTAGTTTTTCTAGGCTTGCTTTTAACGCTTCAAGTGAGCCGCCAACGTCAGCTTTGATGATGACTGGAAGTGTTTTTAGCTCGCCCTCAGCGATCTTAGCGCTAAGCTCATCGATACTAACCTTTGTGCTCTTGCTAAGCTCTTTTTGGCGGATATATTCAGCCTTTTTCTGCGCGTACTCACGAGCTTCTTTATCGGTTTTTACGCCTATTAGCGTCTCGCCAGCCTCTGCTATCTCGCTAAGGCCTACTATCACGCCACATTCGCCTGGTTTTATCTCTTTTAGTGGCCTACCCTGATCATCAAGCAAGCTTCTTATCTTACCGTATGCAACGCCTGCTACGACTGTATCTCCGACATGAAGCGTACCGTTTTCAACGATGATGGTAGCCACTGGACCACGGCCTTTTTGAAGTGAGCTCTCGATGACAGTAGCTTTTGCGTTTGCCTTTGGATTTGCCTTTAGCTCCAAAAGATCAGCTTGTAAAAGCACGATCTCAAGTAGATCATCTATGCCCATACCTGTTTTTGCAGAGATCGGCACAAATTCATACTTGCCACCCCACTCTGTTGGCATGATGTCAAGCTCAGCAAGACCAGTTTTTACTAGATCAGGATTTGCTGACTCTTTATCCATTTTGTTTATCGCGATGATTATTGGCACACCAGCGGCTTTTGCGTGGCTAACTGCCTCTTTTGTCTGTGGTTTTACGCCGTCATCTGCTGCAACAACAATGATAACTATATCAGTTACACCAGCGCCCCTTGCACGCATAGCTGTAAATGCCTCGTGGCCTGGAGTGTCGATAAATGTGATGTTTCTGCCATTTTTATTTACCATATAAGCGCCCACGTGCTGAGTGATGCCACCAGCCTCGCCAGCTGCTACGCGAGATTTTCTTATGTAGTCAAGTAGCGAGGTTTTACCGTGGTCTACGTGACCCATGATGGTTATGACTGGCGCTCTTGGCTGGAGATTTTCATCATCTTTTATCTCCTCTTCATAGGCTGCTACGTAGTCAAATTCTTTTTGATCGTCGATGATATTTACCTCGACATTAAACTCATCAGCCAAAATTTCTATCGCATCTTCATCCAAAAAGTCATTTTTAGTTGTCATCATACCAAGCATAAATAGCTTACCTATGACCTCGCTTGGCTGCTTGTTTAGCTTTTCAGCAAATTCGTAAACGCGAATTTCTTTTGGGATATTTATCGAAGTTACAGCTTCGCTATTTTGTTTGTTTTCAGGCTTTTTGTGTTTTTTTCTAGCTCTTCTTTGTATGCCACCTTCGCCAAACGAATTTATCGTGTTATTGACGGTTGTCTTCATCGCACTTGGCTGTTTTGTCCTTTGCATCGGAGCTGGAGCTGGGGTTTTAAAGCTAAAATCAGGTAGCACTACCACATCTTCATCTTCAAGCACGATGTCACCAAAGTCGCTTCCGCCAAGCAAGTCCATCTTCTCGGCGCTATCTTTTTTGCTTACAACTGTTACTTTTTTCTCTTTTTTCTTTTTTCTAGCCAAATTTTCATCGCTAGCAGAGAACATACTCTTAAAATCGCTAATGTTAGTAACAGCCACCTCAGCCTTTTTCTCCTCTTTTACAGGAGCTGGCGCCTCGTAATCTTTTTTCTTTTTAACTATCACAAGGCCGCGTCTTTTTTGAGTCACGTCAGCCAAGCTCTCTTTTGGCTTTGGTGCTTCTGCTGGCTTTTGCTCGACCTTTACAGGCTCTTCTTTTTTAGGCTCAGCTTTAGGTTTTTCCTCTGAAATTTGCACCTCTTTTTTAGGCTCTGCTTTTGCCTTTTCAGGCTTTGGCTCAGCCTTAGTAGCTACCTTTTTAGGCTCATTTTTAGGCTTTTCTTCTTTTTTAGCTGGCTCTTTTTCAGCCTCTTTTTTAGGCTCTTTTTTTGCCTTTGGCTCGCTCTTTTTCTTTTTAAATTTATCTGGTATTACGCCAGTTTGAACGTATTCATATATTGCTTCAGCCTCTTCAAGGCTCACAGCATTTGAGTGAGTTTTGACCTTTAGGCCTAGTTCTTGAGCTTTTTCTACTATCTCTTTACTTGGGTAGCCAAGCTCATTTGCGATCTCTGAAATCCTAACATTGCTCATTTAAGAGTATCTCCTTTAACTTCGGTGCGTCAAGTCCGAGGGCACCTTTAGTTTGTTTATCAATTATTTTTTTTAAATTTTTGTCGTCTTTTTGCAAACAGTCATCACATAGATAGAAACTGCGGCCATCTCCTTTGCCACACTCTAAATTCTTGCCTACCAAGCGGTATCTTTTTAGCAAGTTTTGAGAAAATTTAACTTTGCAAGCGACGCATGTCCTTACTGGATTATTTTTATTCATTATACCTTTTTAAACTTGTTTTTAGCTTTGCGTAATTTCGTATCCATCGTTATCAAATGAAAAAATTTCCACTCTAAAATCACTAAATTTACTCTTTAAAACATCTTGTAAATTTTTAGCATCATCTTTATAAGCGATGTTTAAAAAGCTTGAGCCTGAGCCTGAAAGTGTGCTCATTAGCGCTCCATTTTCATAAGCTACCTTTCGCACCTCAAAAAGCTCTTTTAAAGCGCTCATTCTGCGCTCTTCATGCATCATATCTTCACTTGCTACCCTTAAAAGATCATATCTTTTCTCATAAAAACAAGAGGTCAAAAATGCAGCGTGAGAGAGGTTATTTACGCACTCTTTCATAGTGTAGTTTTTTGGCAAAATTTGTCTTGATGAAGCGGTGCTCATCGGCTTATTTGGGATGACGACGACTGCTTTTATATCATCACTTAAATTTATTTTATTCGCATAAACATTGCCGTTTTTTACGACCGCGCTAATAAATCCGCCGTGAACTGCTGGCGAGATATTATCTGGATGGGTTTCATAGATGATAGCTTTATTTAAAACGACGCTTTTGCTAGCCTTAAATCCAGCCATCTCGTAAGCTGAAGCTATGGCTCCGACAACCACTGCAGAGCTACTGCCAAGCCCTCTTGAAAATGGGATATTGTTTTCAAAAACTATTCTGAAGTTTTCATTTTTGCCGGTTAGCTCTAAAAAAATTTCATTAAAAATGCTTAGAAAAATGTTGTTTCTTTTTAAATTTGTGCTATCACTTCCCTCGCCATTTATCGAGACTGAGCTAAATTTAGATGGTTCGATCTTCACGCTATTAAAAAGCTTTAAACTAAGTCCTAAAGCGTCAAAACCAGGTCCTAAATTTGCACTTGTAGCAGGGATTAAGATATTCAAATTTTCTCCTAAACAGCTTGGATGATATAATTTGGAAGTGTATCTGAATTTAGTTTTAATTCATCTAAATTTAAAGGCAACACAAATCTCACTGGCTCAACTTTTTCAAGCGAAATTTCACCATTTTTTAGCACAAAGCTTAAATTTTTATTTGCCCTGATCGCTTCGCCGCCATTTAGACTAAAGCCACTAACCGCGTAAAATTCACAGCCCTTTGCCAAAGAAAAAGTTTTCAAGATGACGTAGGCCACCTTTAGCCCCATGAAGCTACCTGGCGTGTTTGCGTAGATAATCTTTGTGATGTTAAATTTAGAGGATAAATTTTCTAGGATTTTTATCAGAGCTTCACTGACATACTCGTCAGTTGTGATCTCATCAAATTTTACGCCATCTTTATAGACTCCAACTAAAAGTGGAGTCGATAAAGAGACTACTAAAATTTCAATATTTTTTATGCAAATACCTTTTGATACTCTTTTAAAAGCTCGCCACTAAGCGTTGCGATCTCATAATTTTTCTCATCTGCCATTAAAGCAAGTGTTAGTTTGTGGTTTAGATCGTGGCTGCCAGCAAATGCTGTGTAGTCACCTAGTAAAGGTGCTCCAAGCAAGCTCAAATCGCCAACTGCGTCTAAAATTTTATGTCTTACAAACTCATTTTCAAATCTCAAACCTTCTGGGTTTAAAATATGCGTATCATCGATAGCCACGGCATTATCAAGCGATGCACCAAGGGCTAAATTTTGAGCTTGCAAGCGTTGCAAATCTTTTAAAAAGCCAAAAGTTCTAGCACGAGCGATATTTTTTACAAATGAGCTCTTGCTAAATTCAAAAAGATATCTTTGCTCGCCGATAACTGGGTGGTCAAATTTGATCGTATAGTCAAATTTTGGATTTCTTGAAGGCGAAGTTCGCACAAATTTTGACCCCTCAACCACCTCGACCTCACGGCGGACAAGGATGACTTTTTTACCAGCGTCAAGATGTCTTATACCAGCTTCATCGAGCAACATACAAAAGCTTATCGCACTGCCGTCCATGACAGGAATTTCATTTGCATCAACTGAAATTCTAATATTATCAATGCCGTATCCATTTACAGCTGCCATTAGGTGCTCTATCGTGCTGATAAAGCCCTTTTCGTTACCAACGACGGTTGCCATTTGCGTATTTATAACGTTTTTAGGCTCAGCTTTAAAACTAATACCAAGATCTTCGCGGTGCAAAATAATACCTGAATTTGCATCAAGAGGTTCTAGTATAAGTCTTATCGGCTCACCCTTATGAAGCCCTATACCAACGGTCTCAACGCGTCTTGCGATAGTAGTTTGTTTCAAAAATTTTCCTTATATTTTTTTGTTCGCTTATGATAGCACTAAAAAATCAAATTTGCAAATTTAATTCTTATCTATCATCGCCTTTGCGGCATCCAAGACACTTGTCACATTGTCTTTTATCCACTTTTTATCCATCCATTGTTGAGGCCTTACCTCTTCGCCTTGAACCAAAATTCCAAAGTGAAGGTGATCTCCAAGCGCAAGACCGCTTGTTCCAGTTGTGCCTATTTGATCGCCAGCAGCAACCATGTCGCCCTCTTTTACCTTCGCACTTGAGCAGTGTCCGTAAAGTGAGTAAAGTCCAAATCCATGATCGATCACAATGTTTAAACCATAAATTCCATTCTCAGATGCTAGCACAACGCGACCTGCATTGCTGGCTATTATCGGAGCTGATGCCACACTTGCAAAATCTATACCCATGTGCCATGACTCACTTACTTGCTCGTTATTATATGTATAGAAGCGGTGGTCGGCAAAATCAGCTACTTTTTTGCCATTTCTAAGCGGGTAAAATGGGATGATATTAAAGCCGTTTGTGATGTCAGTATCTACGTTTGAAGTAAGTGCTGTTATCTTCTCTTCGTTTGAATTTCTTAGTGTTTCATTGACAAATTTCATCTTCTCAAGTCTTGAAAGAGCGTTTGGATCTTTGGCGTATTGATCTGTTAGATCAACGATCTTTCCGTCTAAAAATCTATCATTTAAAGCAATAGTTGAAGTTTTGTATTTTACATTTTCATAAAAATATCTCACGTGAGATTTGCTCTCATTGCCTGCAAAGTCTCTTGCGATGACCTCAGCGCTAAAGTTTTCAACCTGCACTGGCCAAGCAACAAGTGCTGCGTAAAAGCCCTCTTTATAAAATGGCACAGCCTTAAATTTCTTACCAAAATTTGTCTGGACATAGACCTCTTTTAGCTGATTGTCAGTTGCTCTAAAGACAACAACAGCGCTGCCGCCTTTTGAGATAGAGTAAGACTGAGAAAGCACGTAAAGATCAGGCTTAGATGTATCAAGCACGACTTCAACTTTTTTGCTTGCTTTATTGCCTGTGAAAAAGCCCCATTTGCTAGTATCGACCGCTTCTATGCTCATCTCATAAGTATCTTTTTGAGCGAAAAAGCCAGTCTTTGGGAAGGTTAAATTTACATCAAGCTCAGTGCTTGGATTTTGTATGATTTGATTTAATAAATTTAGGTCATTTTTGCCATCATTTATGCTGATGCGCACAAATTTTATACCGCTGTCATCTTTAAATTTGATATTCATAGGCGAGCGAAGGTTCCAATAAACCTTATCAGCAACGCCGATAATTGGCTCGTTTCGCTCAAAGTCTTTCGACATCAAAGCATATCCAAAGCCACCAGCCAATATCAAAACAAGTAAAACTACAACAATACCAAAACCGCCTATTCCACGTCTATACATATATTATTACCTTAAATTTTATTTGCGAAATTTTACATTTAATCAATAAATTTTTAGTTAATTACAAAATTTCTCTTACAGCTCTAGCTTCGCTCATCCAGTCAAAAAGCTCGTCCCAGCGCTCATCTTTTATGAGATCTTTGCATAAATTTAGCTCTTTTTCAAACATATTTATCGCGGCAACGACATTATTTTTATTTTGCTTAAAGATATCACTCCACATAAATGGCGAACTCTTTGCAACGCGTATCATGCCCTTAAAAGTCGGTCCGCCAAGTGCAACGATATGCCTTTTATCCTCTTCTTTTAAGATCCCGCTAGCAAGCGAAAATGCTATAGCGTGAGGCAGATGCGAGATGAGACCCACGTGATGATCATGCTCTTTTGCACTCATGAAAATGATCTTCATACCAAGGCAAGAAAATAGTTCAACACTTCTTTTCACATGCTTTTCTGCGCTCTCAGCAAAGTCGCAAACTATGACAGTAGCCCCTGTGTAAAGTGACTTAAAGGCAGCCTCTGGACCAGAGTACTCGGTACCTGCCATCGGGTGAGCTGGGATGAAATTTTTACGAATTTTTTCTGGCACGGCTTCTATTATCTTTTGCTTTGTCGAGCCAAAATCAATGATCGTCGTATCTTCGCTAATGTCGGTTAAATTTTGAACGATGCTCACGATGGCTTCGACTGGCACAGCCAAAAAGATGATGTCACACTTCTTTTTCATCTCATCGATGCTTAAAATTTCATGTACCAAGCCAAGTTCGAGCGCTTTTTTGCTGTGATTTTCATCTTTATCATATCCGCTGACACATGAAATTAATTTTTCATCTTTTAACGCAAGACCAAGCGAGCCACCCATAAGACCAAGTCCGATGATACCTATTTTCATAAAAAACCTTTAAAATTATAAAATTTAAATTTTTTAAAAATAAAATATGGTATTATACGCACTTATACTAAAACTCTAGGTTAAATTTAATGAAAAAGAAATTATTTTTACTAGCACTAGCTTTAAGCGGTCTAAATGCACAAACAATTCAGTCAATAAATTTCAAAGGTCTAATCCACCTTTCACCTGATGTAGCCACTCAGATAATGGGGCTAAAAGTCGGTCAAGAGCTAACGCCAAAGCTTAGCGACAAGGCTATCACAAATTTATACAAGCAAAATTATTTTGATGATATCTACATAGAAGATACAGGTAATGGCAATCTTTTAGTAAAAGTAAAAGAGAAGCCAAGCGTGGCTAGAGTCGATCTAAAGGGCGTTGTGACAAACGACAAAACTGCGATCGAATCGCTAATCAACATAAAACCTGGCAATATGTATGATGAGCTAACTATCGAAAAAACAAAAGAGAGAATTCGCCAGTACTACGAGTCAAAGGGCTACTTTGACACAGTTGTAGATGTAGAAAAACAGCCAGTTGCAGACAACGACAGCTCACTTTTCATCACTCTAAACATCAACCGCGGCGAAAATATGATAATCAAAAAGGTAAATTTAGTCGGTGCAAAAGAGTTTGACTATGATGATATCGAGCCAGTAGTTGCAAACAAAAGTAGAGAATTTATGGGCTGGCTTTGGGGCAGAAACGACGGAAAAGTTAAACTTTTCGAGCTTGAAAATGACCCAGCAAGGATTCAAGATAAATATTTTCAGAAAGGCTATTTAGACGCGACTGTTTCATCACCTTATCTAAATGCGTCATTTGATAACTACACAGCTGATCTTACATACTATATCCACGAGGGAGAGCCTTATAAGGTTTCAAATGTAAGCATCACAGCACCTGAAGAGCTAGGACTTGATACTAAAAAGATTATAGATGACTTTAGACTTGAAGCTGGCGATACGATGAACTCAGCAAGACTTCGTCAAGACATGAAAAAGCTTGACGATATGGTCGCTGACAAGGGTTATGCATTTGTCAAAGTCTATCCAAAGACTGATAAATTTGATGAAAATAAAACAGTTGATATCGACTACGAAGTTGATCCGGGCGAAAAAGTATATATAAGAAATGTTCAAATTTCAGGCAATGATAGAACAGTTGATCGTGTCGTAAGACGTGAGCTATATCTAACTGAGGGAAATTTATATAGTAGAACCGACCTTCAAGACTCAAAAGATGCACTAAAAAGAACAAGCTACTTTGATGATGTAGAGATAGAAGAAGATCCGGTTGATAAAAACACAGTCGATCTAAAAGTAAAAGTAAAAGAGGCCTCAACTGGCTCGATAAGTGGCGGTATCGGATACGGAAGTAGTGATGGCTTGCTACTAAACGCTGCACTTTCTGACACAAACATCTTTGGCTCTGGTCTTCAAGGACAAGTAAGCGTTGATAAGAGTGATAGAGAGCTTTCAGGTCAGATAAGTCTTACAAATCCAAGAATTTTTGACTCAGAGTATAGCCTTGGCGGAACACTCTATGCAAACGACTATGACTGGAGAACATATAAAGAGAGAAGCTATGGCTTTAGCACAACGCTTGGTAGAAAATTAACCAGAAATTTAAGTGCATCACTTACTTATAACATCGAGCAAAGTAAAGTTACTCTAAAAGACGATGAGCTAAGAGATATAAATAGATACACAGGCAAAGAAATTTATAGAGAAGGCAAGGCTATAAAAAGTGCTATAACCCCAGCTTTAACATATAATAGCACTGATGATTACTACTTGCCAAGACGCGGTATCATAGCTAGCACATCATTTGAGATAGCAGGACTTGGTGGTGATATGGATTTTGTTAAAAACCGCACAAATTTCAACTACTATCTAGGTCTTAGAGAATACATCGACTACGATCTTATCTTAAGATATAAAGCAAGCTTTGGCAAAATTTGGGAGAGAGGCTATACTCCGATCAACGAAAGGCTTTACCTTGGTGGTATAAGAAGCTTACGTGGTTATGAGAGCAGAACCGTATCTCCAAAAGTAAAATATAATGGCGACTACTATGAATACGGCGGCGAAACATCATTTAACAACTCAGTTGAGATGAGCTTCCCTATAATAGAGCGTGTCAAAATGCGTGGTGTTGTATTTTATGACTATGGTATGATCGGCGAAAATAGTCTAAATGAGATAAAAAGATCATCAGTTGGTACTGGTATCGAGTGGATAACACCTATCGGACCACTTCAACTAATCTTCGCAAAAGCTCTTAAACCTAAAGAGGGCGATGATACAAATACATTTGAATTTACTATCGGAAGACGTTTCTAATAAGATACTTTTAAGGGGCTAGTTTGCCCCTTAAATCCCCCGCAAACAAACAAACTTTAAGTCATATAAGAAAAAGCAAGGCTAACATTAGATATAATCCCACAATTTTTAATATAAGTGGGTAAAAAGATGAATTTCTCAGACATTTTTTCAAAGATAAGAAAAGCTCAACCTCGTCCAGAAGAAGCACCTACACACTGGGTAAAATGCGACAACTGTCACTCACTGATGTATTACAAAGAAGTTGAAGCTTGTTTTAATGTATGCCCAAAATGCGGCTACCACATGAGATTAAAAGCTGATGATCGCATAAATTTGATCTGCGATGAAGGTAGCTTTGTAGAATTTGACGCAAATTTAAAACCAGTAGATCCTTTAAATTTTGTCGATAAAAAATCATACAAAAAAAGAATCACAGAAAATAAAGAAAAAACAGGACGCACAAGCTCAGTGATATGTGGCGAAGGCAAATGCAACGGACAAGAAATTCAGCTAGTTGTTTTTGACTTTGGCTTCATGGGCGGCTCACTAGCTTCAGTCGAGGGCGAAAAGATCGTAAGAGCGATAAAACGTGCGATCGAAAAACGCCAAGCCTTAATCATCGTAAGCGCATCTGGTGGCGCTAGAATGCAAGAGAGCACATTTTCTTTGATGCAGATGTCAAAAACTTCAGCAGCCCTAAAACTTCTTGATAAGGCAAAGCTCCCATACATTTCTATCCTTACAGATCCTACGATGGGCGGCGTTAGCGCATCATTTGCATGGCTTGGAGATCTAATAATCGCTGAACCTGGCGCGTTAATAGGTTTTGCAGGACAAAGGGTCATCAAACAAACCATAGGCGCTGATCTTCCAGAGGGCTTTCAAAGGGCTGAATTTTTGCTTGAGCATGGCCTTATAGACGATATCGTGCCAAGAAGCGAGCACAAAAAATATATAAGCGATATGGTTAAATTTCTTACAAATAACAAAGCTATGATCTCTAAAAGCGAAGTGACAACTCCTAGCGAAGCTGGCTTTGAGCTAAAGCTAAAAACCAAAGGGTAAGTTTGGAAATTTCGGTTTTTAGCATTCAAAAATCATCGCGTGACAACTTTGAAAACGAGATACAAGAATATATAAAAATGAGTGCAAAATTTGCCAAGATAAACGACAAAATCATATTTAATGAAAAGATAGCAAAGGCTCAAAGCAGCGGCAGAAGCGAAGCGCTAAGAGCTTATGATGAAATTTACGAGCCAAATTTAAAAGGCTTTTGCGTGATGCTTGATGAAAACGGCTCACAGCTTGACAGCCAAGAATTTGCTCAAATTTTAAACTCAAATTCACAGATCAATTTTTTCATAGGTGGAGCTTATGGGCTTAGCCAAAATTTAAAAAACAAGGCACAAAAAGTCGTAAGCTTAAGCAAGATGACTATGGCGCACAAAGTCGCCAAGCTCGTACTTTTTGAGCAAATTTTTAGGGGGCTTTGCATAAATGCAAACCACCCATATCACAAATAAAGGAATATAAAATGACTCAAAACGAGCTAAATTTTTTCAAAAAGCTACTTGAAGAGCGAAAATTACAAATCAAAAAAAATATTTATGACTCATCAGTTGAAGTAAGTGGTTTAAGAGATAGTGGCGTAAGCGATGAATTTGACATCGCTTCAGTAAATACCGACCAGCTTATAGAGCAGTCTATCTCAACCCAGCAAAGAGCCGAGCTTTACGAGATCGACGAGGCGCTTGAGAAGATAGCAAACAAGACTTATGGAATTTGTGACATGTGCGAAGAGGAGATCGGCATCCCTCGCCTAAAAGTAAAACCGCATGCAAAATACTGCATAGCTTGTCGTGAGATAATAGAAAAAACAGCAAAAAACTAAGGAGAAAATATGAAAACCAGAAAATTTCTCGTCTACTGCATCATCTACACAGCAGTTGTTGCAGGACTTACCTATTCTCTTAATAGTTCAGACTTCACCTTTGAGCTCTTAGGTCAAGCCATAACCTTGCCAGTAGCTGTCTGGGTGGCACTTCCAGTAGCCCTTTTGGCGCTCCTTGCCCTACTTCACATCGCATATCACGGATACGCCTTTTATAGATATAAAAAATGGATAAAAAAAGATAGCCAGCTCTACAAAGACCTTGCAAAAGAGACGCTTCTTGGCTTTGAGAGCAACAAAGACTTTAAAACCGACACTTACAAGATCGCCTCACAGCTCACTCGCTCTATCTCACCGGTAGGCGAGCTTAAAGACGTTGGCGTTGATGACGGCGAGATAAACAACATCTTGCAAACCATAAAAAGCATAAAAAACAAAGAGATCGTCGATCTAAAGAAATTTAGGCTAGCAAAAGATAGCAAGCTAAACATCCTAAACGAGCTAAACAAGATTGAGCAGCTGCCTACTTACTATCTTGACGTGCTTAAAAACCAAGAACAAAACGAGAGCCTTAAAAAGGCAGCCTTTAACAAGCTCATAAAAACAGCCTCTTTTAGTGAGATCAAAAAAATCGATCCAGAGCTAGCAAGCGAAGATATAATGACCATTATCACGCGTTTCGTAAATGATGAGATCGACCTAAGTAGCGATGAAATTTTTGATCTTTTAAACAACGCAAAAGTGACAAAAGCACAATACGACAAAGCAGCCATAATGCTTAAAAATAAGCTAAAACCAGATGCATTTATCGGCATCTTTGAGAAGCTAAAAAGCATCCATGCTGACGCTGATGAGGCCTACGTATATGCGTTATTTGAGCTTCAGATGCTTGACAAAGTAAGAGAGGCTATCGAGGGTAGCGACCCTGATGAGTTTAAAGAGATAAAGGTTTTACTATTTTTGCGAGATAACGGTAAAATGGTGCCTAGCTCGCTATTTTTTAAATGATAGACTTTAGTAAAAAGCCACTTTTCTTAGCGCCACTTGCTGGTTTTTCTGACCTGCCGTTACGAAGTGTCGTCAAGAAATTTGGCTGCGATGTCACTGTTAGCGAGATGATCAGCGCAAATGCCTTGGTCTATGAGAGCAGTGACAAAACTCTTGAAATGCTTAAAAAATCCCCAAACGAAGAGCCCTACGTCGTTCAGATAGCTGGTAGCGATATAGAAAATATAAAAAAAGCAGTGCAGATAATCAATAAATTTGATGGAATTTACGGGCTCGATCTAAACTGCGGCTGCCCCGTGCCAAAGGTCGTTAGGCAAGGCGCGGGATCAGCTTTACTAAACGATCTTGACAAACTTCAAAGCATCATCTCAGCCATAAAAAGCGTCTCAAAGAAAGAAAGCCTAAGTGTTAAATTTAGACTTGGCTTTAACGACAAAAATGAAGAGAAAATCGCAAAGGCCTGCGAAGAAGCTGGCGCAGACTACATCGCAGTGCATGGTCGCACTAGAGCTGGCGGATACAGCGCAAAGGTTGATTACGAAGCGATCGCAAGAGTAAAGGCGAGCGTAAAAATCCCAGTCGTCGCAAATGGCGATATCAACGCACAAAATGCAGATGAAATTTTAAATCTCACAAAATGCGACGCCCTAATGATCGGCAGAGCAAGCATCGGCAACCCTTGGATATTTCACGAGATAAAGACCAAAACTAGCGTGGATAAGGCGCTAAAACAAAAGATCATACTAGCCCACTTCGACGCTATGATCGAACACTACGGCGAGCACGGACTTTGCATATTTAGAAAGCATTTACACCAATACAGCAAGGGCATAGATGGTGCAACGACCTTTAGAAACGATGTAAATTTCATCAAAGATGTGACAGCGATGAGAGAGCGCATAAGGGAGTTTTTTGCCTAGATGCAAGGCTACATCCTGCGCGTGCAAAAGGTCAGAGACGAGGACCTTTTAGTCTTTGTGCTAACGCCAAATTTGCTCGTAAAGTCGTATAGATTTTTTGGCGCACGCCACTCAAACATCATGACTGGCTACAAGATCGACTTTGAGCTCGAGCAAGAGGCGAAATTTCTACCAAAGCTTAGAAGCATACTTCATCTTGGCTTTAAGTGGCTGCTAGAGCGTGACAAGCTCATCATTTGGCAGCAGTTCATGCGCCTACTTTATGATCATCTAAAAGAGGTCGAGCAGCTCGATGAAATTTACTTTAACGAGCTTGATCGCTGCGCCAAACAGATGCAGCTGCAAAATCCAAAACGCCTCATCATCGAAAGCTACGTCAAAATTTTAGAGTTTGAAGGCAGGCTTCACAGCGAGCTTGAGTGCTTCATCTGCGACGAGGAGATAGAAAGCGAGCTTTGCTTAACTCGTGGCTTTTTGCCCTCTCACAAACACTGCCTTGATAGGAGCGAATTTGACGCTAGCAAGATCAAAAATTTATTTGATACAAAAAGCACGATCGAGCTAAATGATGATGAGATAAACCGCCTTTATAAAATTTTACTTGACGGGCTTTAGGCTTTTACTTTCATCCTCTCATCAAATTCTTTTAAAACATCCATTATCTTACTTGCTAGTCCCTCAAGCGTTTGATCTTTTTTTAGCTCTAAATTTCTAAGCTTTAAAATCCTAGCTAGTATATCTTTTAGATCTTTCTTGCCAGATAGTATCTCATCATAATAAGCCTTTGGTATGCCTATTTCGCTTCTATCTTGCTTTGTAAGTATTAATGAACTTTTATACACACTAAGAGCCTCGTCAGTTATCCTTGTTGTGCCACCTTGTAGCACAAGACCTTGCTCGTTTTTTAAAAATGCTACAAAGATTTGCTCCTTTGTATAGCCTTGTTCATTGTCATATACAGACATATCAGGTTTAAAGTCATATCCAGCACTACTAACCCACATATAAGGGATAGTATGCTCAGTTGTCATCACTTCTGGAGAGAAGTCAAGGAAATTTCCATTGACTTCTACATTTATATCACTTAGATCATCCCACAGTCTATGTGCATCGTCTGCCTCTTGGGCTGTCCTAAAGATATGAGTTATCTTTTCATTGCTTCTATCGGTTAGCCCATCTATCTCGTCACTTGTCATCCTACCCATTAGGTATTCATAATGCTCTATTTTTTTATCTTTTGAAAAGTAACCCTTTGGCATCTTTGCTAGATCTTCGTTTGAGTAAAACTCTTTACCCTTACTAATAACTCCAGCTGAAATTTGATCAAAAATTTTATAGTATTGCTTTATAGTGTCTGCTAGATCGATATTTGCAAAACTATCCTCTCCAAAGAGTTGGTTATCTTTTTTTGTTTCCATTAAAGAATTTGTATAGTTTGGATGTTTTTGATTGTGTAGCACTATCGCATCAAGTGTGCTTTTGTGAATTTTAAATTCTTGTGGCAAGCCTGCTGCTTTGTTAAAGTCAGCTCCCATAAATCCTTTAGCATCTACACTATATCCATAGCCCTCTTGTGAAGTAAATTTAGCCTGATAAAGAGAGTCGATAGCGCTAGATGAAACAAAGTCATTTTTAGGAATAGTGGTTTGGTCTATCAAATTTATATTTGGAGTGTTAGGCAAGAAATTTGCAAAGCCTTCGCTTTTTGTCTGTTTTTGGTAGTGCTGTTTTGTTAAGATGGAGTTATAAGAGACTTTCATAGCTTACTCCTTGAAATTTACTTCAAAGAGTAAGCAAAAGTTGTGCCGTAAATTTTTATCAACAAGGGAGCATTTTGTGTAAAGATAGGCTATATATAAACTAAATCGCTAAAAAGTCGATTTACCAACTAAGAAAATTTCACTCAAATAAATTTTAAAAAATCGTTGAGTAGTTTAAAACTTACTAAGGATAGTAAAATGCAAATTTCTAGCTCACCATATCCTTATCTGTCTAGAGAGCATATAGCTAGTGAGATGGGGTTTAAATTTAACGATATAAACGAAATACTTAGTAACGATATGGGATATGGTATGAGCTTTCCTAAATACGCAAGGCTAGATAGAAAAGCTCAAGCTGCGGCTTATGATAGGCACATATATCCGCTATCTGGCTTTACAAAAGGTGATGAAGCAAAAGTCACTATCATAGGAAAGCTCAGAGGCTATGATCCTGACTTTACAAGCGAGCAGTTATCAGATCTTAAAAATTTCATAAATGAAAGCAAGGGTTTGTTTGTAGAGTATATACAAGGTCAGCAAGCAAAACCAGACAATGATAAGCCAAAAATTTTAAGAGATACCCCATACACTGTAAATGAATTTTTAAATGAATATCGTGGCGATCGCCAGTTGCTATTTATGCAAAACTCAAGGACTGTTGATCTGCTTGATAGCGATATGAGCGTTGATGAGTTTAAAGAGGAGTGGGCTAAATATGCACTAAAAGAGCGGTTTAATATAACTTTATCTGGCGAAGATACTAAAAATGCTGTCAATATACTAAAAGAGATGAATGAAAAAGGTCTTCAGGATATAGAGAGCGCTGAAGAAGAAAAAGACGATACCAAAGAGAAAAAATTTACTCCTATCCAAGCTGAAAGCAAAAACACTGAAACTTATGACATTACTAAGGATGAGAAATTTTCATATTTGCTCAAGCTTCAAGAACTTGAGAGAGAACGTGGTATCGATGTGCTTCGTATCATGCAAAAGCTTGAAGAAAATGGTAAAAAGGTTGTCGATAAAAAGGTTTAGCTTCATATTTGTATTTAGTGCAAGTTGCTGCTAAGTTATCCTACGACAAGATAGAGAATGATCCTAGCTCTGCTTTATTCATCAAGCCATCTTATTTAAAATTTGCTTCTTATCTATCTTTTGCATAAGCTCTAAGACGTCTATGCCTCTTTTTTCTTTGAAATTTAAAAGCTCTCTTGCATAGAGAAATTTTTGATCCTTATTTATATCATAGGTCTCATACTTCTTCTTAACCTGCATAGGTTTAAATTTCTTCTCGCTTTGCTCTTTGGCGAAATTTGCATTGTATTCTTGTTCTTCTTTGTGTAGTTTGGCTAGAAATTCTTTATGCTCTTTCGTAGTTTTTTCTACATCTTCTTTATAAAGCTTTTTAAACTCTTCTATACTTAGATCAGCTCTAACAAACAAAGCAGCACCATCATTACTCATCATCGTATCTTCAGAAAATGAATTTACAAAAGCTTCTAGTTCTGCCTCCTCTTCTTCTGTGCCAAGACCAACCATTTTACCAACTATCGTTGGTTTGCCGTCTATAGAGTTTGTAAGCAACCAGTCCATGTAATCTTGGAGTTCGCGAACTCTAAATTCTTCCATATTTTCTGGTTCTCTTTTTGCTGATAAAGCTCGTCTTTCTTGAATGGTGTAATCAGACAGCATATTATCAATTCGATTTATAGTATCTGCTATCCAGCCCTCTTTGCTTTTGTCTATATCTATAAATTCTTTTATAGTTTCGCTCCATGGTTTAAAAAGATTCTTTGAGTAGTCAAATTTTTCTTCGCTGACGCTTTTGTCTTTCTTGCCTTCTTTGACTATATTTTCTGTTGCATTTTCTTTTTGGATAGTTGTTTCTTGTATCGGTGTATTGCTAAGTCCGTTTATGCTAGTTATCATTTCAGCTCCCCCTTACGCCTTTATATCAACATCTCTTTTTATACCAAGCATATCTACTAGATATTTTCCAGCTGGATTTTCATTTAGCTCTTTTACTAAATTTAAAGGTGGCATGCTAAATTTCAAAAAGCTATCCATAAAGTCTTTGCTCTTTTTGCCATCCTTGTCTATCTCACCAAAAAGAAGCTTTAGCATTTTTATATTATGCTCCATCATCTTTTTAAATGAGAGTTCGTCTTCTTCATATCCCCTACGCCTATCTTCAGGAGTGCTGACAAAGCCACTTTCTAAGTCGATATAGACAAAGTCTCTTTTAGATCTGATGTAGTCTTGCATATATTTAGGCATACCTGCTATGTCATTATCAGTAGCATTTATAAAGCCAGGTCCAAATTTCATCTCGCCCATAAGTTCAAACAGCTCAAATGCCCTATTAAATTCTTTACTATCTATGCTCTTATCATAGCCTTCTCTTTTGCCTTGTGCTGTTGTCTCGCCCTCTCTTACATCAAGGTTGTTGTTTATAACGGCTGCTATAAGTCCGCCTTTAGTTATTGAGCCATCTTTATTAGTGTATTTCTCTCCATGCGGATCCATAAATACACCACTTCCCACACTCTCCTTGCCGCCATTGTTGTTGTTAAAGATATCTGTTGTTGGCTTTAGTGGCTGTCTGCCGTCTCCTCCTTTAAAGCTTGGGTTGAAAAAAAGCGTGCTTATCATCTGCTTATTTGACTCTTTGCCGTTAAAATCAGCCGCAGCCGAGCCAAATTCATGAATGGAGTTATGGATTTTGGTTACTTGCATACTTTGGCGGTTATAAGAAAAGCCTTGAGGGAAATTTCTTATCTCATCTAAGCTAAAGCTATCTTTTGAGTTTAGTGTGTCTTCGCCAACGACTTGGGAGAGAATTTTGTAGGCATTATTTACGGTTTTTAGTATGTCGATGCTATCAAAAGTCCTTTGCATATAGTCAGACTGCGTCTCTATCCTTACTAACGACTCCAGCGTGCTTGAGTGGATTTTATAATTACTTGGTATGCCAGCTTGCTTATTAAACTCATCTGTAAAGTAGCCATCCTTATCTACCTTGTAGCCTAAAACCTCAGAGCTTGTTTGCTTGGTGGCAACTTTGGTTGATACCTTTATGTTCTGCTCTAAATTTAAGGGGTAGCTACCAAGTGCGTTTATCATCTAATATCCTTTTAGCTTCATACTAAAGATATCGTCTTTTTTGTAAAAAGATTTACCTAGTAAATTTAGCTACTTTTGCCTGCCTAGGGCGTAAATTTGATTTAGCTCGTCAAAAGCTAAATTGATATTATCTTCGCTTGGCTTTAGGGTGCTATTTTTTAGTAGCTCAAGCACTAAATTTTTAAAATTTTCTCTATCTTCTGCTAGCTTTTTAAGAGTAGCCACATCGCTCAAGCTTTTGCTTCTATGATCCTTCGTCTGGGCAGCGATAAAAGCGTTGTTTAGCAAGACTTCAGGCTTTAGCGCAGTCTCTCCGCCCTCTAGGATCGCAGGACTTTCTGACTTTAAAAAGCTAATAAACAAAGCCTCTTTTTTGTAACCAGACTCCGTTTTATAGTAAGAGAGGTCTGGGCTAAAGCCACCAGTGTTTTCCTGCTCTAAATTTGCAAAATTTAGCTTTTTAGGTTCGTTTTTATGCCTAACTTTGCTAGATCTTCGCTTAAATTTGATGCGAGCTTCATTTCATCTTCGCTACTAAAGATGTTTGTCACGACCTCGTTTTTGCGACTATTTAAAAAGTCAATATTTGATCTATCGCTCAAATCTGCGTTAAAATCGATGCCTTTCATACCTTGCGAGATGTAGCCTTTGGGCAGGCTTGCTAGGTCGCTATCTGTAAAACTATCTTTGTTTAAACTCTTGCCCATTACCTGAGAAAAGATAGCGTAATACTGACCTATCGTGTCTGCTATGTCGATATTTTCAAAGACGTCATTGTTAAAAAGCTTGCCACTTGCGTTGCTGTAAAGGACGCTATTTATGTTATTTTGCTTTGTTGCGAAGTTTAAAAACTCTTTTATCGTGCTTTTGTGAAGCTTAAAGTCTTGCGGCAAGCCGGCTGCTTTATTAAAGTTAGCGTCCATAAAGCCAGCATTGTCGCTTTGATAGCCAAGCTCATTTTTATCTTTAAATTTCACGCTATAAATGCTTTGCTGCGTATCTTTTGTAAGCTCAAGTCTTTGTAAATTTTGTGCAATGTCTTTTGTTTTTTCATTATTTGCAAGAGCGTTTTGAAATTTGGCACTTTCGGACTGCTCTTTTTGAAGTTTCCTTGCTTTAGCCTCAGTAGCTACTGAGCTATACTTTTGCGTGCTAACACTAAAAATGCTCATTTTTCATCCTTGCTTATCAAATTTATATTTAGTAAGCAAGGAGCGTTCCTGTTTCAAAATGAGTTGTGACTTTTGGTGGTTGTAAGAAATTTGGTTTTAAATTTAACTTTATGAGCAAAAATGAAGAGTTAAATTTACTCTTCACTGCCTTCATTGATACCAAAAAATGTATCTGTGTGGATGTTTTCAAATGCTGCTTTAAGCGATGTAAAGAGCTTTGGATTTTCTTTTTCTAAATTTGCTAGAAGCTGCTTGGTCTCATATCTAGCGTGTGGCATCTTCACGTCAAATCTCATCGCAGGACATGCCTCATCTCCAACAACTCTTAGCTCATTTTTGATCGCATTTTCGCGAAGCTGTCTCTCACGCACAAAGATAAATGGCCTGATCACGACGATGCCATTTTTGGCTCTGTATTTTGGAGCAAGCGTCCTAAGCGCGCCATTGTATGTAAAATTCATAAAAAAGCTCTCTGCTGCGTCATCCAAGTGATGAGCGATCGCGAGCTTGTTAAAGCCGTGCTTTAGCGCATAGGTGTAGAGATAACCCCTTCTCATGCGCGAGAAAAAGCTGCAAAAGCTAGAATTTTTGCGTATCTTCTCCTTTGATATCTCAAATATCGAGCTATCGATCACCTCGTGCTCTATGCCATGCTCATTGCAGTGCTTGGTAAGATACGCGTAGTCCTCGCCCATGCCGTAGCTTAGCGTCACCGCTTTAAACTCAAATTTCTCAGGCGTGACATTTTGGATGTGCTTTAGCACGTGAGCGAGTGCGAGGCTATCTTTGCCGCCGCTAAGGCCGAGCAAGATCTTATCTCCGCCCTCTATCATCTTATATCTAGCGTTTGTCTGACCAACTTGCCTAAGCAGTCTCTTGCTAAGCTCTATCATAAGCTCTCCACCATTTCTAGGATAAATTTAGCGCTGACGTTTGCTGAGTCTTGTAAGAATTTATCAAAGTCAAATTCAGCCTCATTGCCAGCTCCGTCGCTGATGGCTCTAAGGATGAAAAATGGCACACCAAGCGTCTCGCAAACTAGCGCAACGCTCGCACCCTCCATCTCGGTAGCACTCGCGTTAAATATCTTTTTGATCCACTCTTTTTTCTCGTTGTCGCAGATGAACTGATCGCCAGTTGCGATGATGCCTGAATTTAGGCTCATGCCCTTTTTGCTAGCGACATTTTTAGCTAGCTCATTTAGGCTCTCATCGCTTTTTACAAAGATGCTAGTTCCTGGCACAAAGCCGTATGGATGACCAAAAGCCGTGATGTCAAGGTCGTGTTGCACAAGGCTAGTGGCATATAGCATATCGCCTATCTTTAAGCTCTCATCAAGTGAGCCAGCAACGCCTGTAAAAAGCAGCTTTGAGGCCTTAAATTTCTCTATCATCAAGGTCGCAGTGATCGCCGCATTTACCTTGCCGATCTTCGAGTAGGCGATGACTAGGTCTTTGCCTTTGTAGTTTGCTTCATAAAATTTATTATTTGCATATTCGGTAGTTTTATACTCGCCAACCATCTCAAGGATCGGCGTTATCTCCTCTTGCATCGCTCCAAGTATCGCTATCATCTCTCCTCCAAAATCTTCACAACCTCTTCAAGGCTCGCCATGTCAGTGACGCTGCATGTCGGTTTTTCTGTGATCTTTTTGTTTATGCCTTTTAGTGTTGCAGCACCTAGCTCGATAAAGCAATCAACCTCGTTTTCGTAGTTTTTAATGCTTTGCTTGTAGCGAACTGGATGCGTTAGCTGCTCTTTTAAAAGAACTAGCGCTTCGTTTTTATCAGTGTAAATTTTTGCATTTACGTTTGAAACGACTGGGGCAAAATTCGCAGCCAAAACGCCCTCAAGCTCGTTTGCTAGTTTAACACTAGCTGGCTCAAGTATCGGGCAGTGGCTAGCTACTGACATATTTAAAAGCATCGCTCTTTTTGCACCTGCTTCTTTAAATTTTGCCTCGTATTTAGCAAGATCAGCCCTCACGCCAGCTACAACTATCTGACCATCGCAGTTGTAGTTTGCAGCGTAAATTTGCAAGCCCTCATCCTGAGCTTCTTTACAAATCCCTTCAACGACTTCGTCGCTAAGTCCAAGCACTACCATCATGCCGGCGTCTTTGCCAACGCAGGCTTCTTGCATAAATTTACCACGTAAATTTACAAGTCTAATCGCTTCAACAAAGCTAAATGCACCACTAACCGCAAGGGCTGTAAATTCTCCTAGCGAGTGACCTAGGCTAAACTCTGGCTTAGCTTTTATGCCCTCGCTAAAAGCTAGATAGCTCATAAGCGAGTTTAAAACGATGGCAGGCTGAGTAAATTCTGTCTTATCTAGCTTGTCGTTTTGCGTAAATAAAAGCTCTTCAAAGTCAATGCCTGTATCGTTGCAAGCGTCATTTAATAGAAGTTTTGCCGAAGAGAAATTTTCATAAAAATCTTTCCCCATGCTAACACTTTGCGAGCCTTGACCCGCAAAAATAAAAGCAAATTTTTTCATTTTGACTTCTTAGTGGTGGTGATGTCCGTTACCACCGCAACCGCAACCACCTTCGCCATGTCCGTGACCGCCGCAGCACTCATGCTCGTGATCATGATCATGTCCTCCACAACCGCAAGTGTGAGCGCCTGCTACCATGCCAGTTGCTTTTTCATCTTCAGTTGCGTCTCTAACTTCTAAAATTTCAACATTAAATAGCAAGTCTTTGCCAGCGTATGGGTGGTTAAAATCAACTGTTACTTCGTCATCTTTGATCTCTTTAACGATGACGCGAACGCTTGATCCATCTTCATTTTGACCAAAAAGCTCCATGCCCTCATGTAGGTCTATACCAGCAAATTGCTCTTTTGGAAGTGACTGGATGGCGTCTTTATTATATTCGCCACAACCCTCAGCTGCTTTGATATTTATAGTAGCTTTGTCGCCTGATTTTAGTTTACTAACTTCTTCTTCAAGCTTTTCTATAATGTGACCATGTCCTGTAATAAAAGAAATTTGACCACCTTCTTGCATATTTGACTCTAAAATTTCGCCAGTATTAGCATCTTTTAGCTCATAAAACATTGTTATAACTTGATCTTTACTCACAATAATCTCCTTGGAATTTAGTTTTGATTAATGTGAGATTATATCTAAAAAAGAGTAAATTTTAGTTTCTGTTAGGAGCGGCTTTGGCTTCTTTGCTATCTGGATAGCCTACTTTTAAAGCCTTATAAAATCTATTTGCACTTTGAGTATCACCAATCTTATCAAAGCTTATAGCTGTGTGATACAAAAGTTTTGGAGTGTAGTCAGCCTTATCTTCACTTTGTATACTTTTTTTATAGTATTGTATGGCCGTACTGTATGATTTTTGACTATAAGCAACTTCACCTAAATAATAATTTGAAGCACCAGTTTTATAGCCTTTTTTATTTAAATATTCAAAATATTCAGCTGCTTCTGTACTATTACCAGAATTTAAAAGCTTAATGCCATCAGCTAAAATGTCTTTGTCACTTTTGCCACTAAAATTTGAAGTTGGCTTATTTTGTTGTTTTGGATTTGCATTTTGCTTTGGTTGAGCAGCGTTTTTATCCATTATCGCGCCTAGTTTATTTAAGGCAGCAGTAATATTTTTATAGTTTTTATCTTGTATATCCCTAGTCTCATCAACATAAGCTTTTAATGATGTCAAACTTACACCAGAATCGCTTATCCCGCCATTGACTTTGGTTTCGATATCGTTCATTCTTTGCTCAAGCTTGTTCATCCTAGCACTCATGCTCTCGATCAAGCTTTGCAAACCTTGAAGTTGTTCTGAAACATTATCCATGTTTTCTTCAATATTTTGAACGCTTCTTTTGTTGCTTAGAGTTGCCTTTTCATCATCTGTTAGTCCATATGGATTTGCGCTATCCATATTGCCTGCATCAAATGCTGAAACTTCTTGAGCTGAACCTATAGAGAAAGCGGCTCCAAGAAGAGCCGCAATGATTATTTTTTTATTCATTATTACTTACAGATTAAGGAAGTACTTTGAAATCTGCACGTCTATTTTGAGCGTCGCAAGCTTTTGTTTTGTCTGTACAAACTGGGTTGCTTTCGCCAAAGCTTACTACAGCGATTCTATCAGCGCTAACGCCATTTCTTACAAGAGCGTCTTTAGCACTTTTAGCACGTTTTAGACCAAGAGCATAGTTATACTCATCTGTACCCCACTCGTCGCAGTTACCTTCTACTTTTATAGAAAGAGCTTGAGCGTCAGCTTGGTTAAATACTGATGCATTTGAGCTAACAACGCCTTGTTGGTCAGCTTTGATATTGAATTTATCAAAGTCAAAGTATACACTTTTAACTTGGCTCTCGATGTTAGCGATAAGAGCTGCTAATCTATCAGCATCACTCATGCTACCTGAGTTATCTGCAGATTGATTTGAATTTGCATTCATATCAACTTCAGGGTTTTTAGAGCTACAACCGCTCAACAATAAAGTTGCAACTGCAACACTTGCTAGAACTACTTTTTTCATTCCTTATCCTTTTTGAAAAATTTGGTCGAATTATAACATATTTTTTTTAAATATTATCAGAATATTACCAATCAATAGATTGAATTTTACCTACTTTTAGTGGAAATTGGAAACTTCTGTTCTCATTTAATCTAACAACGCCAAGCGAGCTTTGACCGCCAAGTTCTTTGATAAAAACGACACTTTGACCATCGCTTGAAAATCTTGGATAGTTATTTTTACCATTTGCTGTAAGCTGGCGAATAAAATCAGTTTGAGTTGAAATTAGATAGATATTAAAGCCACCACTAGCCTCTCTACTTGAATAAACTACATAGTTTTCAAAAGTACTTACTGAGTTGTTGTTTTTGCCATGAAATACCATTTGCTCAACACTTCCGCCTGAAGTTGCAGGTGTTGCAAAGATGTTTGGATACCCAAGTCTATCTGAAACAAAAACTATTCTGCTGTCATTATCTACGAAATTTCCATTTACATCAATACCTGGATAGTTTGTTATCTGAGTTAATTTTTTGCTACCTGTATTATAGATGAAAATATCTGGTTGATCTTTTGGAGCCATAGTTAATAGAATTTTACTTCCATCTTTGCTAACATCAGATGCTATAAGCATACCCATACTATCTATTATCTTCGTTTTAGTGCCTGAATTTAGGTCATATCTAAACAAAGTTGGTCTGTTATTTACATAAGATGTATAGTAAAATTTACTCTGATCAGCGCCTGCCCATTTAGGGAAAATGTTTAGACCGCCACTTACTATTGTCTTTTGATATGTAAGTGTGTAATCAGCCACTATAATAGAGCTTTGGCGAGCTGAAGTGTATTTTGCTAGGATGATAAATTTCTCCATCCAGCCAACTGGTGGTAAATTTAGCTCATTTGTTAGCTCAACTATACTCTTGTGTGCCAAAAACGGATACTTTGCACCATCAGGCATGTTATAGACTCTCTCATACCTTGTAGTTGCAGTCTTTGCATCAATGAGTTTTACTCTTAAAGTAAGAGGTGAGCCCATAGAACCCTCAAGAGCATATCTAAAAATAAGTTCAACACCTTTGTCGCTCATTGTATTTGTAGCTGCTGTTCCCTCGTAGGTTGAAGGCACGTGATCTTCGATAACCTCAAAGTCTGAGCTAACTTTCAAGTCACCTAGCATAATCTTAAAGAATTTATCTTTAAAGCCTGCATCACTAACAGCTGTAGTTGCATCTTGCAAAGCTATCTTTGGCAAAGCAACACCTTGGTTGATAACAGATATCGTCGCATCAGCAGCATAAAGCCCTAGAGCAACGCACAAAAAAAGAAAAATTTTCTTCATCTCTACTCCGTAAATTTATAAATTTTAGTTTATTTTATCTTCTAAATTTAAATTAAAAGTAGTACTTTTGTCTGGATTAAATGGAAATTTCTCTGCAGTAAGCTTTTCCAAGCACTCTTTTACCTTTGCATTAAACTCTTCATTATACGATAGCTCTAAAATTTCATAGCTAAAATTTCCACTCTGATCTATCATAACTTTTACTTTGGCAAGATTTGCAGAGTCAGCTTTATAGCTTTGCCATCTTCTTTGAATTTGTTTTGTTATAGCACCCATCAATGGATCATAAGTGCCGGTCATTTGTGACTTTGGAGCTGTTGGGTTTTGATCTATCTTTAGGCTCTTGATGATGTCGCTAGCCTCTTTTGCAGCTTTTGAGCTAGAAGCCTCGCTTTTTTTGCGACTTTGCACTTTATTCTCAGCTTTTTTTATACCATCATCTTTTTTAAGCTTAGTCGAGTCTATGTCGCTAAAGAGATCTTTTATATTTGGCTCTTTTGGTTTTGGCTTTTCAACTGGCTTTGGCGTAGGTTTAGGCTCAGGTTTTGGCTCTGGCTTAACATCCTCTTTAGGCTCTTCACTAGGTTTTGGGATTTCAGGCTTTGGTTCTGGTTTTTTAGGCTCAGGTTTTGGCTCTTCTTTTGGAGGAGTTGGCAAGCTTGGGGTTGGCAATGGCTCATCTGGCACAACAGGTTTATTTGTAGTCTCTTGTTTGTCTTCTTCTGACTCTTTTTTAGGTTCTGGTTTTGTCTCTTTTACGACCTCTTTTGCTTGTTTTGGCGCTTTTATGGTTTGGTCAACTTCTCTATCAACCATAACTACGTCCATAATAGCATCTTTGTCATCAGTATATTTTTTAGGAGGTTCGCTAAAAAAAGTAAGCTTTATAAACAAAGCAAGCACAATGATAATGTAAATACAAAACGCTACAAAAAATGAACTAAGCGTTGGAAATTTAACTTTATTAGGCATCTTAACCGTTTGTCTCTAAAGCTACTTTATTAAAACCAGCACCTTTTAAAGTCTTTAATACAAACATAACATCATCGTATTTTAAATTTTTATCAGCCTTTATGTATATAGGCGAGGTTTTGTCATATTTTGCACTCATTAGTGCAATGTTATCTGGAAGTTCAGCAAGGCTCATTGTGCTTTGAGCTATTCTAACTTGTCCTTGTGCATTTATAGACACTATAAGATCTTTTTGTTTAGACGTAGATGTTTTTGCCTTTGAGCCATCTGGCAATGTTATATCTTCTTGATATGTTATAGTTGGCATTGTAACCATTAAAATAGCCAACAAAACAAGCATGATATCAACAAGAGGCGTTATGTTTAACTCTGGTGTTTCGTCGTCAAATTTAAGAGCCATCTATAACGTCTCGTCATCTTTTTTAAGTGCTATCATAACGTCAGCTTGACGCTCGATAACGCTCATTAGTTCGTAAGCTTTTCTTTTTATAAGCAAGTTAAATGTATATGCTGGGATCGCAACAAAAATTCCGCATCCAGTAGCGACAAGCGCTTCTGAAATAGCTGGGGCTATAACTCCAAGAGATGAGCCTGTACCATTTCCTAGCTGTGAAAATGTCTCCAAGATAGATACGACTGTTCCAAAAAGACCGATAAATGGAGAAGTAGAAGCTATTACACTAAGCCATGTAAGCCCACTTGTAGCATTTTTTTCGGCAATGCTTATGCAAACATTTAGCTTTTCTTTCGAAATTCTACCACTTGCACATTTCTTTAAAGATGAGTCATTTGGTATATTTTTAGCGCCCATAAGCAATGCTTCAAGCGCATTTTGCTCGCGTTTTTGCCAAGCTCCTATGCCAGCCATTCTTGAAAAAAGAATTGTAAAACTAACTATAAAATATATTGACAACCAAGTTAAAACTATAATTGTAATAAAACTACTTCTTTGAATGTAATTTAAAAATATATCTATTCCGCCCACTTATCTTGCTCTCACTACATTTTCCATTTTTGATATAGTTGCTGCAAAAGCATTTGTATCACTGCTCATACTCTCTATCAAATTTCTAGCAGCTTCTAATGAATTTGCAAGTTCGCTTTCACTATTGCCAGAGACATAGACCGCACCGTCAGCTAGTATAACTACTTTGCCCTCATCGATCTTTGCATAGCCCCAGTTAATAGCAACTACATCATGCTTTTTATGCTTATCTTCTATATCTATAATACCTGCTTTTAAAAGAGATATTAATGAGGCGTGGTTTGGCAAAACACCAAACTCACCCTCGCTACCTGGAAGCACTACACTACTCACGTCATCATTAAATATCTGACCTTGAGGAGTTACGATCTCTAAATGTAATTTATCCATTACGCTTCCTTTTTAAATTTAAGCCTTAAGTTTTTCAGCTTTAGCTAAAGCCTCATCTATATTTCCAACCATATAAAATGCTGCTTCTGGTAGATGATCATATTTACCTTCTAAAATTCCCTTAAAGCCAGCGATATTTTCGTCAAGACTTACGTATTTGCCAGGGCTACCTGTAAATACTTCAGCAACGAAGAATGGCTGAGACAAGAATCTTTCTATCTTTCTTGCTCTATCAACTGTTAGCTTATCTTCTTCGCTAAGCTCGTCCATACCAAGGATAGCGATGATATCTTGAAGGTCTTTATATTTTTGAAGCACAGCTTGAACGCCGCGAGCTACTTTATAGTGATCTGCTCCTAAAATTTGAGGATCGAGCATTCTTGATGTTGAATCAAGTGGATCAACAGCTGGATAGATACCTTTTTCTGCGATCGATCTGTTAAGAACTGTTGTAGCGTCAAGGTGAGCAAAAACAGTTGCAGGAGCTGGGTCTGTAAGGTCGTCAGCTGGAACATAAACAGCTTGAACAGAGGTAATCGAACCTTTTTTAGTTGATGTAATCCTCTCTTGGAATTTACCCATCTCGCTTGCAAGAGTTGGCTGATAACCAACAGCTGACGGGATACGTCCAAGTAGAGCTGACATCTCTGCACCTGATTGAGAAAAACGGAAGATGTTATCGATAAACATCAAAACGTCAAGTCCCATCTCATCACGGAAGTACTCAGCCATTGTAAGACCAGTTAGCGCGATACGGTTTCTTGCTCCTGGTGGCTCGTTCATTTGGCCATAGCACAAGGCAACTTTATCCAAAACGTTACTTTCTTTCATTTCGTGATAAAGGTCGTTTCCTTCACGAGTTCTCTCACCAACGCCTGCAAATACAGAATAACCGCTATGTTTAAACGCAACGTTGTGGATAAGCTCCATAATAATAACTGTTTTACCAACACCAGCACCACCAAATAGACCAACTTTACCACCCTTTGCATAAGGAGCTAGAAGATCAACTACCTTGATACCAGTTTCAAAAATTTCACTCTTTGTACTTTGCTCTTCAAATGGAGGAGGGTCGCGGTGGATAGACCAGTGCTTATCAAAATTTATACCCTCGCCCTCGTCGATCAAATCGCCAACTACGTTAAAAATTCTACCCAAAACTTTTTCGCCAACCGGCACACTTATAGGTGCACCAAGCGCTTTAGCCTCTAAGCCACGAGTCAGACCCTCGCTCATATCCATAGCGATCGTTCTAACTCTATTATCACCTAGGTGAGCAGCAACTTCTAATATTAGTTTATGTTTCTTGCCCTCAACCTCAAAGAAAACTTCTATAGCTTCATTGATCTTCGGCAAGTAGTCATTAAAGTCAACATCGACCACAGGGCCCATAACTTGACTAATAACACCCTTCATTCATACTCCTTTTATTTCATTGATTCAACACCACTGATGATCTCGATAAGCTCAGTGGTAATAGACTCTTGTCTTGCTTTGTTGTAAGCAAGATTTAACTGTTTGACGCGTTGTTTAGCATTGTTTGTTGCATTATCCATAGCTTGCATTCTAGCGCTGTGCTCAGCCGCCAAAGAGTCAACTAAAGCATAATACATACTATACTCAAAATATTTATTGAGCAATTCATCCATAATCTTAGTATAGTTGTCCTCTGGCTCAAATTCCATCAAAGAATTTGTCTCAACCGCAACTATCTTAGACGGCTCAATAGGCACAATATCATTTACTCTAATCTCTTGAGAAATCATATTTTTATAGCCATTGTGTATTAGCACAACCTTATCTGTTATGCCGTTTGTAAAGTCATCAATAGCGTCTTTTATGATCTTTTGAGCTTTTTCATATGTAGGAGAAGAGCTAGCTCCGACGTAAGTCTCAAGTAGTTCAACGCCTTGGAAATTGAAAAATTCTATGCCTTTTTTACCAACAGCTCTTAGTCTAACTTTGATCTTTTTAGCTTTTAGCTCATCGATCATGCGCCTAACTGTCTTTATAGTCTGGACATTAAAGCCACCGCAAAGCCCTTTATCAGCGGTAACAAATATAATATCAACCTTTTCTACACTCTTTGTTGTGTTAAAAAATTTACTCTCAGTCATAACTGAAGCGTATTGATTGATCTTATAAGCTATCTCTGATAAAACCTCATTGATCTTAAGTGCGTAAACTCTAGAGTAGCGTGCAGCCTCTTCAGCTTTGCGAAGCTTTGCTGTAGAGACAAGCTTCATCGCACGCGTCGTCTTTTGAGTGTTTTGGACGCTCTTGATCTTTCGTTTTATATCTTTTAAATTTGACATATCTTAGCCCTAGTTAGCGGCAAAAGTCGCTTTAAAATCTTTCAACGCTTTATGTAAAATTTCTTCTACTTCTTTATCAAGAACTTTTTTAGTTCTGATTTGCTCAAAAATTTCAGGGTATTTTGCCTCGATATATGGATATAACTCAGCTTCAAATTTTGTTACATTTGCAGTTGCAACATCATCTAAATAGCCCTTAGCACCAGCAAATATGATAACTACTTGATTCTCAACTGGAAGCGGAGAATATGGAGGTTGTTTTAGTACTTCAACCATCTTTTGGCCGCGCTCTAGTTGTTTTCTTGAGCTCTCATCAAGGTCACTTGCAAACTGAGCAAATGCTTGTAGTTCGCGGTACTGAGCAAGGTCTAGTCTTAACGTACCAGAAACTTGCTTGATAGCTTTTATCTGAGCTGCACCACCGACACGAGATACAGAAAGACCAACGTTGATCGCTGGGCGGATACCTGAGTTAAATAGGTCACTCTCAAGGAAAATTTGACCATCTGTAATAGAAATAACGTTTGTTGGAATATAAGCTGAAACGTCGCCCGCTTGAGTCTCGATAATAGGTAGAGCTGTCAAAGATCCAGCGCCTAGTGCGTCATTTAGCTTACTTGCTCTTTCTAGAAGTCTTGAGTGAAGGTAGAAAACGTCACCTGGGTAAGCTTCACGACCTGGTGGTCTTCTTAAGATCAAAGACATCTCACGGTAAGCAACCGCATGTTTTGACAAGTCATCATAAATGATTAACGCGTGGCGAGAGTTATCTCTAAAGTATTCACCCATTGTTACGCCAGCGTATGGGGCAAGGTATTGAAGCGCAGCTGCGTCACTAGCACCAGCATTTACAACTATTGTGTAGTCCATAGCGCCGTATTCTTCAAGCTTTTTAACGACTTGGGCAACGGTTGATTGTTTTTGACCGATAGCTACATAGATACAAATGACATCTTGACCTTTTTGGTTGATGATAGTATCGATAGCAACTGTTGTTTTACCAGTTTGGCGGTCGCCGATGATTAGCTCTCTTTGACCTCTACCGATTGGCACAAGTGCATCGATAGCTTTGATACCTGTTTGAAGTGGCTCATGAACGCTTTTTCTTGCCATGATACCTTTTGCTTTTTCTTCGACGAAGCGAGATTCAGTAGCTTCGATTGGTCCTTTTGCGTCGATTGGCTCACCGAGTGAATTTACAACACGGCCAATCAATGCGTCGCCAACTGGCACACGTAGAAGTTTTTTTAGTCTTTTTACAGAGCTTCCTTCTGTAATACCACTAGTTTTTCCAAGGATAACTATACCAACACTGCTCTCTTCAAGGTTAAGAGCCATACCCTTTTCGCCGCTTTCAAACTCAACCATCTCACCAGCCATAACGTTTTTCAAACCATAAACGTTAGCAACGCCATCAGCGACTGAGATGACTTTACCGGTCTCTTCTACATCAACACTTAAATCAAAATTTTCAATACGCTCTTTGATTATCGTGCTAATTTCGTCAGCTTTAATTTTTGCACTCACGCTTTCACTCCTTTTTAAATTGCTTTTAATATATATTCACTCATTTGACTTTTTAGTCTGTCGATAGAGAAATTTACCTCGACACCTAAATCGTCTAACTCAACTTTTACACCGTTGTAATCGCTCTTTGAGCCATCAAGCTTGATCTTAGAGTTAAATTTCTTAGAGAAATTCTCTTCCAAAGCTTTTAGCTGCTCAGCGCTTAGATCAAAATTTCCAACAACCTCGCCGCGATATGTATTTTCAAGTAAAGATTGCTCTATCTTCATCTCATCTAGTATCGCAGGTATAAGCTCTAGTCTTTTGTTTGCACCAAGAAGCTTTATAAAATTTGCAAATTTAACATCTTGATTTTTAACCAAAGATAGTACAAATTCAACCTTTTGTGAAGCCTTTAATGTCGGCAAACTTATAATGCTTTTAAATTTATCGCTAGCAAAAGCAGCAGCTAGTTCTGATAAATTTTCAACAAATGCATTAAGTTCATTGGACTTTACGTCGCTTAAGATCGCTTTTACGTATTTTTTAGCTACTACTTCATTCATTAGCTAACCTTTTTAAGTATGATATTTACAAGCTCTTTTTGATCGACTTTTAGGCTATCACTTGAGAAAATGTCGCTCAAAATTTCATTTACAACGCCTTTTGTCATCTTGCGCTCTTCAAATTCTTTTTGCTCTTTGTAGCCTTTTTCGATATTTGTGATATCGTTTTGAGCCTCTTTTTTAACTTTAGCAGCTAAATTTACAGCCTCTTTTTTCGCAGTTTCGATTAGAGCATTTGCATTTTGTTTAGCCTCTTCTACACGCTTTAAAACGTCATCTTTTTTAGCTTTTGACTCACGAAGCTTCTCTTGAATGCTCTCAAGCTTATTTGCGATCCTATCGATCCTGCTTTGATAAAGAGCTTTTAGTGGCTTAGCAGCAAAATATACCAAAATAGCAAAGAAAAGTAAGAAGTTTAGCGTTCTCTCGACTATGTCGTAGTTTGTTCCACCATGCTCGCTAGCGTATGCTAGAAATGGAAGTGCTAGAAAAAATAAAATTTTTATCTTCATAAATTTCCTTTAAATTTTAGAGAGCTTAGCATTTAAAGCTGCTCTAAGCTCAGGTAGTTTAGCTGATAGATCTGCCTTTAGGCTATCTTTTTGAGAGCTTAAAGCGTTTAAAAACTCATTATAATCAGCCTCTAAACTACTTTTTATTGCATTTATCTCTTTTAAAGACTCTTCTTTTGCCAAATTTAAGGCCTCTTGTCTTATTTTGTTAGCCTCAGATCTTGCATTTTGTATGATCTCTTCGATCTCTTTTTCATGAACGCTTAAGTCGCTTGCATTTTTGCTAGTGCTCTCTTCGTCATTTTTTATAGAGGCATTTCTGTCATCTATAAATTTAAGCATTGGCTTGTATAGCAAAGGATTTAAAATGGCGATCAAGACAAAGAGAACGATAGCCGTTAAAAGCATCAATGGCACATCTATTTCTAACATCCACTCTCCTTATTTTGTTATTAAGTTTTATTTAATATTCAAATCAAAGTCTGATTTTACAATAAAATACTAAAAATAAAAATAAATTTGTAATTCTATTTTAGCTTAGCGATAAATTCTTCTACCTGTGAAATATCGCTAAATTCTAATATTAAATTTTTAGATTTTACTTTTGTTTTTATCTTTAAATTTTTAAAAATTTCTTGTAAATTTGATAATTTTTTGCTCATTTCTTCTGAAATTTGAGGCTTTGGCTCTTTTACTTCTTCTTTATTCTTTATCTTTTTTACTAGGATTTCTGTATCTCTAACACTTAGTTTTTGCCCGATAATCGTATCGACGACCATTCTTTCTTCTTCGCTACTAAGGCCTACGATGACTTTAGCATGGCCTTGCGTGAGCTTGTCTTCTTGTAAAAGTCTTTGTGTGTAGTCACTAAGCAGTAAGAGCCTCATTGTATTTGTTATCTGGGTTCTGCTCTTATGGATGATGTTTGCTAGGCCATCTTGTGTGATCTTATACTCATTTATGAGCTCTTTATATGACTTTGCAAGTTCGATTGGATTTAAATTTTCACGTTGTATGTTTTCGATAAGCGCAAGCTCTCTTAAATTTTGAGACTTGATATCAGCGATGATCGCCTTTATCTTGCTTGCTCCAAGCATCTTTGTAGCGCGGTATCTACGCTCACCAGCTATTAGCATGTAACCGTCATCTTTTTTGATGACGATTATTGGTTGTATAAGCCCGTGTCTTTTGATGCTAGCACTTAGCTCTTTTAAAGCCTCTTCGTCAAAATGTGTCCTTGGCTGGTAAGGGTTTGGTAAAATTTCATCTATATTTATCTCTTCGACTATCTCAGAGTCGTTTAAATTTGCGATCTCTTTGCTGTAGGCCTGCTCTACATCTTCAAGTATCGCGCTAAGTCCGCGCCCTAATCCACCTTTTTTCGCCATTTTTTTCCTTATTTTTTAGTTTAAAATACAATATGCCAAATTTTGATATGCGATCGAGCCTGGTGATTTTATATCATAAAGTATCACTGGCTTGCCAAAACTTGGGCTTTCAGCAAGTTTTACATTTCTTGGGACGACTACAAATTCCTCTTTGCCATCCTTGCTTTTAAAGAGCTTATTTTCAAAATGCTGCTTTAAATTTGCAATAGTCTCTTTTGAGAGATTATTTTGCGAGCTAAACATAGTCGGTAAAAAGCCCTTTATATTTAGCTTTGGATTTATCGTTTTTTTGATGATCTTGACTGTGTTTAGGATCTGCGCCAGACCCTCAAGTGCGTAAAATTCGCACTGTATCGGGATGATCACACTATCGCTTGCACTAAGAGCATTTATAGTGATGCTGCCAAGTGCTGGAGGACTATCGATGATGATAAAATCATAGTCATCTACAACTTCTGAAATTTTGTTTTTAAGGATTAGTTTATAGTCTTTGCTTTGATCGTTAAATTCTTGCTCGATACCGACAAGTCCGATATTTGACGGAGCTAGAAAAAGCGTTGGGATCTCAGTTTTTAGCACTATTTGTGAGAGCTTTTTCCTATCTGTTAAGACGTGATAGATGTTAAACTCGTAGTCGCTTCTGCTAAAACCAAGCCCGGTCGTCGCGTTTGCCTGTGGATCGATGTCTATTAATAATACTTTTTTCTCAGCAACCGCCAGTGATGCGGCTAAATTTACGGCCGTTGTAGTCTTGCCAACGCCGCCTTTTTGGTTAGCTATTGTTATTATCTCGCTCATCTTAACGAATATACCTTTTCCCCATTTAATAATATCGCTCCATCCTCGCAAATTTCAGCATCCTGAAGCGAAACAGCTCTATTTGCAATATGCGTAATAAAACTTTTTGACTTGCAAAAGTCTATCCTAAATTTGCTAAAAATTGGCTTCCATAAAATCTTTTTATCAAGCATGCTAACAAAACCCCAAACTAGCTCATCTACGCTAGCTTTTATGTCTAAAATGCCCGCGTTTTCGGGTGCGCTAGCTAAATTTATCCCCATGCCGCAAATGTAAATTTCATCCACTTTATTTGTCAAAGTACCGCCTATTTTGCGCTCATCTACGTAAAAATCATTTGGCCATTTTAGCCAGCACTTTGAGCCAAGTTCGCTCAAGACCTCACGCATCAGCATAGAAAAATATATCGAGATCGAGGGCGGAGGTATGTCGTTTGGCAGCTCATCTTCACTTATGCAAAATGACATAAACAAATTTCCGCCAAGCCCCTCCCAGCTGTTGCCACGGCTGCCGACTCCTTTAGTTTGATTGTGCGCTACGATCATGTGTGGTGGCTTTATTTCGCCGTTTTTTAGGGCTTCTATCAAAAATTCCTGCGTCGAAGGCAGACTTTGGATAAACTCAACCTTCAAATCACACCTTAAATTTATAGAAGTGATTTACTGGATTTTGTCCGCCGCCAATGATCACAGCGTTTTTGATAGCGTTAAAGATATAATCATGCGCGTTTTTCACGCTCTCTTTTAGACTAAGCCCATTTGCTAAATTTGAAGCGATCGCACTTGATAGCGAGCAGCCTGAGCCGTGAGTAGCAGTCGTTTTTATGCGCTCATCGCTAAAAATTTCATACTCTTTGCCATCATAAAATATATCAAGCGACTTGCCGTCAAGTTCGCCACACTTTAGATAGACGCTTTTTGTGCCAAATTTCAAAAGATCCTTGCAAGCCTCTTTTAGCTCGCTCTCACCCTTTATCTCACGCTTTAAAATTTCGCGCGCTTCAAAGATATTTGGCGTGATCACGCTCGCAAGTGGGAAAAGCTCCTCCACGATCGCATCTTTTGCAGCACCCTCTAGCCAGATGTCGCCATTTTTACAGCTCATAACAGGATCAAGCACGACTGGCGGTAAATTTTTGATCTCTCTTAGCGTTTTTGCGACGCTTTTGATGATCTCAACGCTTGGGACAACGCCTATTTTTACCACATCAACTCTTATATCATCAAATATCGCCTTGATCTGATCCTCGATGAGTTTTGGCTCAACTAACTGCATGCCAAATATGCCCTTTGTATTTTGAGCAGTGACCGCTGTGATCGCTCCCATCGCATATACGCCGTGTGCTATAAAGACCTTTATATCAGCTAGAACTCCAGCTCCGCCACTTGGATCAACCCCTGCTATACTTAGCGCATTTTTCATAACCGCTCCTTTAAATTTATTTTAATTCATCACCAACACTAAGGCGCTTACCATTTATATATGCTTTTGCGTTTGTTGGCTTTTTGCTTGGCTCTTGAAGCTCATAAATTTTGATCGCCCCACCCTTGCAAGCTACCACGACGTGGTCCTTTTCTACGCTTAAAATTTCTCCGCTTTTTCCACTTTTTTCACTTAGCTCAAGCGATAAAATTTTTAGTCCATTTGCCAGATAAATCCCTGGCCAAGGTGTGAGCGCACGAAATTTATTATAAATTTGCCCCGCCTCTTCATCAAAGCTAAAAAGCCCGTCGCTCTTACTTATCTTTTTGCAGTGCGAGGCCTGCGCGTCGTCTTGCTTTTGTGGCTTTAAATTTTCAAAATTCTTAAGTACTTTTACGATTAGCTCACCGCCAAGCTCGCCAAGCTCACTAAAAAGCTCGCTTGACATCTTGTTTTCGCAAGGCGTGTAGATGAAGTCCAGCATATCGCCAGTATCAAGACCAGCATCCATCAGCATAGCTGTAACGCCAGTTTGCTTCTCACCTGCTAGGATCGCGCTTTGGATTGGGCTTGCACCTCTATATTTTGGCAAGATCGAGGCGTGTAAATTTATACAAGTTGCCACGTCAAGCACGCTCTTAGGCAAAATTTTGCCATAAGCTGCCACCACGATAAATTTAGGCTCAAATGCCTTTAGCTCAGCAACCACCGCCTCATCTTTTAGCGTATTTGGTGTAAGGACTGGCACGCCTACTAGCTCATTTTGTGCGTAAATTTTGACCTCGCTTGGGGTTAAAATTTGCTTTCTGCCAACTGGCTTATCAGGCTGGGTAAAGACCGCTTTTATGTTAAAGCCAGCCTCTTTTAGGTGCCTAAGTATCCTAACGGCATAATCAGGCGTCCCCATAAAAACTACATTCATCACTTTCCTTTAAATTTCAACGACTTTTATTTTGATCTATGTTTTTGCTGCTTGGCGGCCAAGAGGCGCATGGATCTTTCTGCCAACTAATCTTTTGCAATACTAAATTTCTTAGCTCATTAACGCTAACTTTGCCACTACGATCAAGATCCAGCCTTTTAAATTCATCACTAGTGCATAGATCTGGCGCTATTTTTAGCGCTGGTGGTGCCTTACATGCTCTCCACTCATCTAAATTTAGCATGCCGTCACGATCTATGTCATTAAAATCTAAAAACATATATGCCGGATCCGCTGGCTCGCAACTATATGCACCAAGATAAAATAGCATAATGTAAAAAACTTTCTTCATTTTATACTCTTAAAAATCTCTGTTCAAAGCACTAAAAATTCGCAACTCAAAGCTCTTTTTTAAGTAGCTCAAGCAGTGCAAATTTAAGCTCGTCGATGTTCTCGTTTGTCGCTGAAGAGATCGGCAAAACAAAATATGGTTTTTTCGCGTCAAAGCTGTATAGGTCTTGCTTATAGACAAATTTACCAACTTGTTTTGGCTCTAAATTTATACTTTTCATAAATTCTTTTATATTTTCATCTAAATTTTCAGCCGCATCGACTCTGGTGATAGCGATCGCATAGTCCCTACTAGCAAGCACACTTGAAAATTTAGCGACCTCCTCTTTTAGCACGCTAAACTGCTCGCTCATGCTTCTGTAGTTTGCACTATCTATCATAAAAAGCAAAATTTTATTTCTCTCGATGTGCTTTAGAAACTGCACGCCAAGGCCGCGTCCATCACTTGCTCCCTCGATGATACCAGGGATGTCAGCCATGACAAAGCCGCTAAACTCATCGACCTCGACAAGTCCGAGCTTTGGCGTAAGCGTGGTAAATTCGTAGTTTGCTATCTGTGGTTTGGCGTTTGAGACGGCTGAGATGAGGGTTGATTTGCCAACATTTGGAAAGCCAACAAGACCCACGTCAGCTATCAGCTTTAGCTCAAGCCTGACCTCTACGCTCTCTTCTGGCATGCCCTTTTGAGCGTATTCTGGAGCTTGGTTGATAGAGTTTTTAAAGTGAAAATTTCCAAGTCCGCCCTTGCCACCTTTTAAAAAAAGCGTCCTTTGCCCCTCCTCTACCATGTCGCAAAGTAGCTCGTTTGTCTGCGCGTCATAGACTGCCGTTCCTGGTGGCACGATGAGCTCTAGGCTCTCGCCCTTTTTGCCAGTCATTCTTTTGCCCATGCCAGCCTCGCCGTCGCTCGCTCTCATCGCCTTTTTGCCCTTGTAGTTTGCCAGTGTGTGGGTGTTGTTGTCGCAGACAAAATATACATCTCCGCCATCACCGCCATCACCGCCGTCTGGGCCGCCTAAAATGACGTGCTTTTCGCGGCGAAAGCTCACTGCACCAGCTCCGCCATGGCCTGAACTTAGGGTTAATTTCACGCTATCTATAAACATTTTTTACCTTAAATTTATCTATTATTTAGTTTGAATTTTAGGCGAGATTATATCTTTTAAATGATTAAAATTTGTTTTGCGTTTAAAATCTCACTTTGTTTTTAGCATCTGATAAATTTATAAAATCAGCCAAATTTTTGCCTAAATTTCATAAAATGGCGCAAAAGGATAGAGAATGAAAACACTTACGATTATTGATACTTTTGGCTTCTTTTTTCGGCTTTACTACGCTATGAGTGGGCTTAAAAACAGGGAGGGCAAACCAAGTGGCATGATAAGCGGCTTTGCAAATTTCATAGCGAGCCTAAAAGATGAGTACCAAAGCGACTACCTCATCTTCGCACTTGATAGCAAGGGCAAGACCCTGCGCCATGAAATTTTGGGCGAATACAAGGCAAACAGGAGCGAGCCACCAGCTCAGCTAAAAGAGCAACTGCCAGTTTGCATAGATATGATAGAAAAAATGGGACTTTACAGCCTTAGCCGTGAGGGCTACGAGGCCGATGACATCATCGCAAGTGCGGTTAAAATTTGCAAAGATAAAGATATATTTGTGCGAATAGTCACGCATGATAAGGACCTTTATCAGCTCATAGAGGACGGCAAAGTGAGCATCTACAGCCCACAAAGCAAGATCGACCACGATAGCGCTAGCTGCTTTGAAAAGTATGGCGTCTATCCAGCTCAGGTGAGGGACTTTCTAGCCATTGCTGGAGACAGCTCAGATAACATCCCGGGCGTCAAAGGTATCGGCGCAGTGGGAGCTAAAAAGCTTTTAGCTGAGTATGGCAGCTTAGAGGGAATTTATGAAAATTTAGCCCTTATTAGAAACGAGCGCACCAAAAATATGCTAGCAGCCGCAAGAGACGAGGCGTTTTTGAGCAAAAAACTAGCCACGCTATTTGATGACGCGATCACTTCGCTTGATCTTGAACAGTCTAAATTTCCAGAGCAAAATCCTTTGATAAACATCTCAGAAATTTTAAAAGAGTACGATCTAAACAGGCTTCTTAAGAGCTTGCAAAAAGAAGAAAATGCCGAATTTAAGCTTGGCTTTAGAGCAAATTTACTACTTGATGAGGCAAGCATCGAAAAGCTACTCTCTAGCGTCACGCCAGAGACTATCGTCGCCTTTGACACTGAGACCACGGGCGTTGATAGCAAGAGCGCAAAGATCGTTGGTTTTAGCTTTTGCTTTAACGACGAGGACGCCTACTACGTGCCAGTGGCTCACAACTACCTAGGCGCGCCAAAGCAAATAGACCTAAAATTTGCCACTTGGGCGGTAGGGCAAATTTATAAAGGCTGCGTGATCGGACAAAATTTAAAATACGACTTTGAGATCGTAAAAAACAACCTAGGGCTCAATCCCCCAGCAAATTTTAAAGACACGATGATACTTGCGTGGCTTAGCGATCCAAACTCAAGTGTCGGCATGGACGCGCTGGCAAAGAGGCTTTATGACTACGACACGATCAAATTTGAAGATGTGGTCAAAAAGGGACAAACTTTTGGCGATGTGCCACTAGAAAATGCCGCTAAATACGCCGCTGAGGACGCTTGGATAACGCTTAAATTTTATAAAACTTTTTTAAACACACTTGATAAAAATTTACTCGCCCTTGCCGATACGCACGAGTTTCCTTTCATCCTCACGCTCTTTGACATGGAGCAAAACGGCATCAAGATAAATGAAGCTAAGATGCAAAAGCTCATCCTTGAAAACGACACCAAACTAAAGGCGCTAACAAGTGAAATTTACGAGCTAAGCGGCGAAAATTTCAACATAAACTCCGTAAAACAGCTTGGCGTTATACTTTTTGAGCATCTAAAACTTCCAACCAAAAAGAAGACAAAAACAGGATATAGCACCGATGAGAGCGTGCTAGCTGAGCTCATAGACGCTCATCCGGTGATTGAAAAAATTTTAGCTTACAGAGAGCTTTACAAACTGCAAAGCACCTACTGCGAGCCGCTTTTAGCGCTTGCGAAAAAGGACGAGGGCTCACGAATTTACACGAGCTTTTTGCAAACTGGCACAAGCACAGGCAGGCTTTCAAGTAAAAATCCAAATTTACAAAATATCCCAGCACGCGGCAGCCTCGCAAAGGACGTCAGAGAGTGCTTTGAGGCGCGCGAAGGGTATAGTTTTGTGGGGCTTGACTACAGCCAGATCGAGCTTAGACTGCTAGCTCACTTTAGCCGTGATCCTGCGCTGCTTGAGGCGTTTAAAAATGACGAGGATATCCATGCAAGGACGGCTATTAGCATATTTGGTAGCAGCGACGGGCAAAATAGAGCCGTGGCAAAGAGCATAAATTTTGGGCTCATTTATGGCATGGGCTCAAGCAAGCTGGCAAATCAAGTAAATATCACAAGAGCCGAGGCAAAAGAGTATATAGAGCGCTATTTCAAGGCGTTTGCGACGATCAAAGAGTTTTTAGAGAGCATAAAAATTTCAGCCAAAAACGATGGCTTTGTGCAGACACTACTTGGCAGAAAGCGCTACTTTGACTTTAAAAGTGCCACACCTATGCAAATAGCGATGTTTGAGCGTGAGGCGGTAAATACGGTTTTTCAAGGCTCCGCAGCAGACCTTGTCAAGATGGCGATGGTAAAAGTTAGAGCAAATTTAGATGAAAATGCAAGAATGCTGCTTCAGATCCACGACGAGCTAATTTTCGAGGTCAAAGACGAATTTGCGCAGGAATTTGGCAGAGCGACGCAAAAGACGATGGAGGAAATTTACACGTTAAATGTGCCACTTAAAACATCGCTAAATATCGCCAAAAACTGGGGCGAGTTAAAGTAAAGTAATTTTTGGCTAGAAAGAGCGACAGTAGGTTTTAATACCAAGCACACAGCAAAAACTAGAGAAATTTTAGAAGCTGCGATAAACAATACGCTTTAATTTTAGTGTAAATTTTAAAGCGCATTTATAAGCTATCAAGCCAAAATTTACCTACTTTATAAACCCAACCTGCGGTAAAATTTCAGCCAATGCCTCGTCTTTTTTCTCGTTAAATTTAACCTTATTTTGTTCAAAAAGGTTGTTCCCATGCGCATCTATCGAGACGATTAACGGACCAAACTCCTTGACGCGGCACCTCCAAAGAGTCTCAGGCATACCAAGCTCCGTCCAGTCCGCACTCTCTATCTCTTCAACCTGCGTTGCGGCCACCACCGCACAGCCTGCTGGAAACACGCAGTGAATAGCACCAAACTCCCTGCAACCGCTCATCGTGCCCTCACCCATGCCGCCTTTACCGACGATTAGACGAACGCCAGTTTTTGCGATAAATTCTCGTTCAAATTTCTCCATTCTCATGCTAGTTGTAGGTCCAACAGAGACCATTTCAAAGCCTTCTTTACCGCCATCTTCTGTTTTTCTGATGATTGGTCCTGCATGCAAGATCGCGCCACCTTTGATATCTAGTGGCAGCTCTCTACCCTCCTCCACTACGCGTCTATGCGGCACGTCGCGGCAGGTGACGATGTGTCCCGTGAGGTATATGACGTCGCCGATTTTGATATTTGAAAGATCATCAGCGCTTATTGGCGTGGTTAAAATTTTCTTACTCATAGCGCGAACTCCTTGTGCGATTTTACGTCGAAATTTAGATCTGCGTCCCAGACGATGTGCCCTTTGCGGTGCGACCAACAGCCCACATTTACGGCGACAGCGATTACACTTGGGTGACGGGCGCAGTTTTCTATATGCACGCCCATCACAGAGCTTGCACCACTCATACCTTGTGGTCCAAGGCCGATTTTATTTATGCCATCTTCAAGCAACTTTTCAGTTAATGCAGCGCGTTCGTTTTGATTTTTAGAACCCAAATGCCTCATCAGCGCCTTTTTAGAAAGCAAGGACGCTACGTCGATCGAAGTGCCTACGCCAACACCCACTAATAGCGGCGGACAGGCGTTTATGCCGTAGCTTGTCATTATATCCATGACAAATTTAACAACACCCTCATAGCCCATGCCAGGCATCAGCACGGTTGCTTTACCAGGCAGGCTACAGCCGCCACCAGCCATATAGGTGTGTATCTCGCACTCACTGCTTTGCGGCACGATCTCCCAAAACACACTCGGCGTGCCCTTGCCGACGTTTTTGCCGGTATTATACTCGTCAAATGTCTCGACGCTGTTGTGACGAAGCGGAGCCTCGCGAGTAGCTTGCAGTACCGCCTCTCGTAGCAGCTCTTCAAGCTCGCCGATAAGCGGAAAATTTGCGCCACATCTTACGAAAAACTGGATCACTCCAGTATCCTGACAGGACGGGCGGTTTAGCTCCTTTGCAAGGCGCTGATTTTCAAACATCGTTTTATAGATCTCCTTTGCCAGCGGCTGCGTCTCGCGCTCGCTAAGCTCAAGTAGCTTCGCAGTCACGTCATCAGGCAGCACTTTGCCCGTGTAGCCGACAAATTTTGCCATAACCTCAGTCATCTTTTTTATGGATTTTTCTTTATCCATCGCTTCTCCTTTTAAATTTCGTCCTCGAAAAACGGCTCTGGATTTTTAAGCAACCAAAGCACAAATAGATATCTAAACTTACCTACATCTTCAGCATGCCAGCTCTTTCTTAGATCATAAAACATCTTATCAAGCGCGTCGTCATTTAGCTCTTCGAGCCTATTGCCTAGCTTAAAATATTTTTTAATTTCGGCGGCGGCTTTATCTGTATATTCACCATCCCATAAAATCCAACCTCCATATTCCCCGTTGTAGTCCCAGTACCGGTATAAATTAGTAGCCGCATGTATCATTTTATACTGCACGCTATCTTTTTGTCTTAAGAATTTCATCCAAAAATTATAGGTAAATTCGCTGTATTCTTGCGGATCGTATCTTTCCATATCCGTTGGATACTCGGGTACATATAGGTATTCCAACCTTTTGCCAAAGTGACGCCAAATATAAATTTGCGATTTTTCAGGTAGGAGATTGTATATATAATTATACATTATTCCAAAATCGATATTAACGACTTCACCCGCCTGTTTTATATATTCCCTAGAGGCATAGTCCTGTTTGCCTACGATTACTAACTTTTGATGCGGTTTTAAAATTTTATATACATACCGCATAAAATTTCTAAGCGGCGTCTCGCCCTTTTTATTTTTAGCGTTTATGTCGCCGCCTTGTATAATAATCCATTCGATTAAATTTGCGTCCGCATACGCATAGGGCGAGTTTGGATCTTTTTTCTTGATATCTTTGTTTACATGTAGCATATGCAGTATAGTGTTGCCGTCTTTGTCGGTCGAATTTATATCGTAAATTTCAAATACCGCCTTAACCTTCTCATCGTCGCCGCTTTGCAAAATTTCATTAAATTTTTTGGGTAATCTTTTACGCCTAAAAATTCGTATCTCGTTATAGATCGCATGCTCACTACCGATGAAATTTTCAGATGCGTAAGTTAAAACGCAGCCTATCGCATAGCAGATAATGTCCGTCCAATCAAATGTTCCACTAAAAATTATCCATAGTGCGTAATTTTGAACACCTAAAATTTCAAGTACCTTAAAATATTGTGTGATTTCGATAACTAGCGAGAGAGTAAAGACCGCGAGCACTAAAATTTTAGGCGGTAGCCTGAACGCGGCTCGCCCAAATGCATAAAGCATCGCTGCGGCTAGCACATCGCCTAGATAGTAGCGTATAAAGCCGTCTTTGGCGTAAATTGCGATACAAATTTCAAATGCTAAAATAGCAATACCCGTCATCGCCCAGTTCATTCTAGCATCCCAACAATACTCACTTCTAGATGCGTCCGTAGGCGAAAGTATTGCTTTTTTCGTATCCTCTCTCAATTTTACCCCTTACAAATTCTATTTAAAATTTAGAGATGATTTATCAGGCTTGCGTTATATGCAGCGCCGTATCCGTTATCGATATTTACGACGCTAACGCCATTTGCGCAGCTATTTAGCATGGCTAGCAGTGCTGATAATCCGCCAAAATTTGCCCCGTATCCCACGCTAGTAGGCACTGCGATCACTGGAGAGCTTACAAGTCCAGCTAGCACGCTAGCAAGTGCGCCCTCCATGCCAGCAACGGCGATCACGACCTTTGCGCCGCGTATCTCGTCAAGCTTTGCGACCAGCCTATGTAGCCCTGCTACGCCGACATCGGTAAATTTTCTCACGTCATTACCTAGAAATTTTGCCGTCTCATAGGCCTCCTCCACGACTGCACCATCAGCAGTGCCGGCAGATACTATCGCGATGTAGCTTTTTGTGGGTAGTTGCTCTTGAAATTTGATGCTGATCACCCTACCACGAGCGTTAAAATTTGCCTGCGGAAAGATCTCACGCATGCGCTTAAAAACACTCTCATTTGTTCTTGTGATTAAGATATTTTCATTTTTTTCGCCGATCGCACTAGCGATTTGCAAAATTTCATCATCTGTTTTATTTGCCCCGTATATCACCTCGCCAGTACCATTTCGCAAAGCGCGCTGAGTGTCGATCTTGGCGCATCCGATGTCGTTAAATGGGTAGTTTTTTAGATACTTTAGCGCATCCTGCTCGCTCATCTTGCCGTTTTTTATACCAGCGATAAATTCTAAAATTTCAGTCTCACTCATACCAAAACATCCTCTCTAAGCCCCTTTAGATCAAGCGTTACCTCCGCCGCGCCAAGTGCGACTAGCTCTTTAACGATAGACTTAAATTTCACGTCGCTCAAAAAGCTTTGCATGCTAGAAAATGGCATTTGCAGCTTCATTTTTCTATCATCAAGCCTTGCTCGCACATTTTCGTAGCCGCTTTTTATCAGTAAATTTTCAGCCGCTTCTACTAAATTTAGCTCATCTACGCTTATCTCTTTTTCATGCGGCAAACGAGTTAGCAAGCATGCGTAGCTTGGCTTGTCTGCCGTTGCTAAATTTAGCTCGCGTGAGAGCTCGTGGATCTCAAATTTACGTAAATTTATTAGAGGCGAAAGCACGCCAAGCTCTTCTTTTGCCTTAAGCCCTGGGCGATATTCGCCAAGATCGTCCTTGTTTGTACCATCAGCCAAATTTGTAAAACCAAGCTCTTTTGCACGAGCAAGAAGTCTTGAAAAAACTGCTTTTTTACAAAGATAACAGCGATTTTGCGGATTGAGCTTTATCTCATCGGCGATACCCACCTCAAATATCTCGTGCCTGATGCCATAAAATTTAGCAAATTTTGCCGCCTCATCTATCTCGCGCAAAGACATATAGGGCGATTTTACCGTGAGTGCTAGCGCATTTTCGCCAAGTACGTCCGCAGCGACCTTTAACAGTAGTGAGCTATCCACACCGCCGCTAAATGCAACGGCTAAATTTCCTAGCTTTTTTATATCATTTTTTAGAATTTCTAATTTCGTCATACTTTTTAAAAATTTCTTTTTTTACCTGAAATATCGATGTTTTATGCGCAAGTGCCGCGATTTTGCACTCGTCAAATTCAGGCTTTGCCTTTTCATCATCGCCTGAAATTTTTAGTCTTATGTCGCCAAATTTCGTCTCAACACTTACAAATTTTCGTTTTAGCTCGGTTTTTACGACATCTATCTCACGAACACCAATGGCCGTCGTGTGCGTAAATATAAGCTCTTTTAGCCTTTTTGCATCTTCACTTTTACACAATACATTTAACTCAAAACCGATGCGTCCTTTTTTCATATATATAGAGTGGCTAAAGACGTCTAACGCGCCGTTTTCACGCAAAATTTCACACGCAAAGGCAAAGCTTTCTGCGTCCATATCATCTATGTTTGTAGATATCATTTTTTGCACTAAATTTTGTCTCTCATCCACCTCGCATATCATCGCGCGAAGGGCATTTGCAAAATTTGGAGCATTTTTTTCGCCAGCTCCGTAAGCTACTTTTTCTATTTTGAAATTTATCTCACTCACAAACTCATCTGCGCAGGCTTTTAGTATCGCAGCACCTGTTGGCGTAGTCATCTCAAAATTTGCTCGCCCAAGACTAACTGGCACATCTTTTAAAATTTCACAAACCGCTGGCGCTGGGACATTAAGATAGCCGTGGTCACACTTTACTACGCCGCCGCCAAGCTCGATTTTTGAGCTGACGACTTTGGTAATGCCAAAATTTTCTGATAAATACTCAAAGCAGATCGCCGCTCCAACGACATCTACTATGCTATCAAGCGCTCCAACCTCGTGAAAATGCACCTCATCGATGCTAACTGCATGCACTTTTGCTTCAGCCTGCGCGATCACGTGAAATATCGCAACGGCCTTTTTCTTGCAAAATTCACTCAAATTTGAGCTAGCCAAAATTTGCTTGATATCAGCGTAACTTCTAGCGTGAGGTTGCGATTTTAGAAGCACGACGTCGATTTTGGTCGCAGCGATGCCGTTTTTTACTACGTTTTTTTGCTCTAAGCGAAATTCTCCGCTCAAATTTAGCTTCTCTAGCTCAGAGCAAAGATAGCTAAAATCCACGCCAAGCCCGACAAGAGCGGCTAAATTCATATCACCGCTGATGCCAGAACTTGCGTCATAGTATAAAATTTTAGCCAAACTCACACCTTAGGCACAGTCATAGAGCCAAATGGCAAGATGATTATTTTTGCGTCCTTGCCTTTTTGCGCTAGCGCCTCATCTACGGCTTTTTGTAGGTCGTGATACGGCTTTAGATGCACAGCTCTCATCTCATCGTCGCTTAGATCAGTCACAGCCCAAGTCTGCGCCCAAAGCGAAATTTCAGCCATTTTTGCAGCTTTGTGATAACCAAGCTTAAAGCCAGAATTTATCTTTTCTAGCACTTTTTTTGGCGTATCGGCCGATGCCATAAGGTCAAAGAAAGGCTTTGGGCCGATGCCTGTGCGGCATTTTGCGACCATTATTAAAATTCCATCTTTCGCAAGCGCTAGTTTGCCGTTATCTAGGGCCTTTTGCGCCTGATAAAGATCGACATCCATAGGATATGGTGCCACCGAGATCACGATGTCAGCCTTTTGTGGGATATTTACGCAAAATACCTCATCAGCCTTTTTCACGCAGTCATAAAAACTATCGTTTAGATCACCGGCACTTGCGTAATAGACGCCATGCTCGCTGTCAAGCACCGTCTGTATAGAAAATACGTCGATATTTGAAAGAACTTTCATCGCATCGATCATATCTTCATGCACAGGGTTGCCCTCTAGGCGCAGTGCCTGAGCGTCAGCGCTAAGTGCTAGTTTATGATTTTGTGTGATGCTCTCATACGACGCGGTGCCTGGCAAAAAGGCCTTTCTGCCGCCAGTGTAGCCTGCAAAATAGTGAGGCTCTACCGAACCTATAACGATCACTTTTTTAGCTTCAGCTACGATCTTATTTAAATACATCTGTGTGCCGTTTTTGCTCTCGCCTAAAAAGACCATCTCATCGTGCTTTGAGTCGTGGTCGTGAACCTCGTTTTTGGCTCTGACCTCTGGGTAAATTTCTTTAGAAAATATCATATTGTATTCATCTAGCGTGCCCTCTCTGTGACAGCCAGTGGCGATGATGAAAATTTTATTTTTATCGCGAAGCTTTGGGTAAATTTGCTTTAAAATTTTAGCAGTTGGCGTAGGTCTTGTGCCGTCATTTACGATGATAACGATCTTTTCATCGCCAGCAATAAACTCATCAAAGCTCTTTTGATTTATCGGATTTGCTAAAGCCTTTGCGATAAGCGCTGCTTCGTCAAATTTAGCGACTTTGTTTGGGTCAAAAACACCAAGCAGATTTTTTTCGTCTATTTTTAAATTTATATGGTCATCTTTGCCATAAGCGATAGGGATTTGCATGCTTCTCTCCTTAAATTTAACTATTAGTTGTTTACTTTTAGGATTTTATCTCAATCTTTCTTTTAAATGTATTTATTTTTCCACAAAAATATAGATAAGATAACAAGAATTAAATGTAATATTAAATTCTACATATCTTTTTTAATTAGTATTTAATTTTAATATTTATATACTCCGCGTGTAATTTTCGAAAAGGGAGAAATCATGGAATTTCTTACAAGTTTGTCTGAGAGTACGCAGTTTTTCTTACAATTAATTGTCGTGCTCGGCTGTTTGTTCTACGGAGCAAAAAAAGGTGGTATGGCACTTGGTGTCCTTGGTGGCATCGGTCTTGTTATTTTGGTATTTGCATTTGATTTAAAACCAGGTAAGCCTGCTATTGATGTTATATTAACTATTCTAGCAGTTGTTGTAGCAAGTGCTACACTTCAAGCAGCTGGTGGTCTTGATGTTATGCTTCAGATCGCTGAAAGAGCGCTTAGAAAACATCCAAAAACAGTTTGTTATCTTGCACCGATTTGTGGCTGGACACTAACAGTGCTTTGCGGTACAGGTCACACAGTTTATACACTTTTACCGATCATCTATGACGTATCAATGAAAAGTGGTATCCGTCCAGAACGTCCGATGGCAGCTACTACGATCTCATCACAACTTGCTATTATCGCAAGTCCAGTTTCAGTTGCTGGTGTGTCTATGGTTGCTGTTCTTCTTGGTACTGGCACAGTTCATATTGAGGGCTTTACAAGCTATGTTGATCTATTAAAAGTTACCATTCCTTCTACATTTTTGGGTGTGCTTTGTATAGGAACTTACTCAGTATTTAGAGGTAAAGATCTTGACAAAGATCCAGAATTCCAAGCAAAAATAGCTGATCCAGAGCAAAGAAAATATATATATGGTTCTGATGAGGCACATTCATTAATCGGTGTGCATTTGCCAAAAAAACAATGGAATGTTATGTGGATATTCCTAGCTACAATCGCTGTTGTTGCGGTTTTGGGCTATTATAAACAACTTCGCCCAAGCTGGACAAGCGATGTTCCTGGTAAATCAATAGAAATAATCGTAGATAAAAAAACAGTTAAAAACATCACTGTTAAAGACGGACAAGTTGTTTCTATGGTTGGCGATAGCAAGATCGTCTCAAACGTAAAAGACAATAAAGTAAAAGATGCTACTAAATTTACAAGCGTTCAAGTGTTAGATAAAGACAACAAGGTAACACAAAGTATTGTTTCAAATGGCGCTGATGTTGTTATCACTGCAGGTGATAAAAGCGAAACTATCGCAAACGCGAACATTGTAGTAAAAGATACTATGAAAAAGACTGCACCACTTGGCATGGTTGATACGATCCAAATTTTCATGCTTTTAGCAGCATCTATCATGATGATCTACTCAGGCATCAAAGCAGCTAAAATCGGTCAAAATGAAATTTTCCACAGCGGCATGGTTGCACTTGTTGCGATTTACGGCATTAGCTGGATGGCTGAGACAATGTTCCACTCACACATTGATATGCTTAAAGGCTCACTTGGCGAGGTTATGAAAGCATATCCTTGGATGTATATCATAGTTGGTATGCTTATATCAAAATTCCTAAACTCTCAAGCTGCTGCAGCTGCTACATTTGTGCCACTCGCTGTTCAAATAGGCGTTCACCCAGGCGTTATTGTCGCGTTTGCTACTGCTTGCTATGGATACTTCATCCTTCCAACATATCCAAGCGACCTTGCAGCCGTGCAGTTTGACCGCTCAGGCACAACACATATTGGTAAATATGTAATCAATCACAGCTTTATCATACCTGGTTTCATAGGTGTATTTAGCTCTTGTGCGGTTGGCTGGGTGCTAGCAAATATCTACGGATATCTTAACTAAAATTTTATTTCTGACAAGCTGTTTTAAAGACAGCTTGTCTTTTTTCTACAAAATTTACTACCATTTTTATAAAAAATTTGACCTACTGCTTTCAAAGTTTATCTTGAAATTTCTGCTTATTGCTCATATAGACAAAGCTTAGCACTTCAGCCACAGCCCTAAAAAGGTGCGCTGGTATCGTATCATCGACCTCACAAACCCTATAAAGCTCCCTTGCAAGAGGTGGATTTTCATAAATTTGCACTCCATTTTCAACCGCTACCTTTTTTATCTGAAGCGCTAAGAAATCAACCCCTTTAGCAAGTATTATCGGTGCTTCGTCGCGGCTTTTGTCGTATCTGATCGCCACGGCGTAGTGAGTTGGGTTTGTTATGACGACATCAGCTTGTGGGATGTTTTGCATCATTCGGCGCTTGGCTGCACGCATTTGCGCTTGGCGGATCCTGCCCTTAACCTGCGGATCACCCTCCATCTGCTTGTACTCGTCCTTGATCTCTTGCTTACTCATGCGAAGGTCCTTAAAATACTGAAAACGCACGATGAGCAGGTCAGCAAGGCCGATCACAAAAAGTATAAAAAGCATGACGCTAACTAGGATGATTAGCTTCTCTTTTAGCCATGCAAGCTGGTCAAACATAGAGAAAAATAGCGTGTGCGGAAGCTCTTTTATAAACTGCAAGAAAAAGTAAAATCCAACTCCAAAGACGATGCTTACCTTAACGACGATCTTGACGCTCTCGATCGCCTTTTTCATAGAAAATAAATTTTTTAACCCTTTTAGCGGATTTATCTTGCCAAAATTTGGCGTTATGGGCTTTGTGGTAAATATAAAGCCAAACTGCATTACATTTGCGATTATGCCGGCAACCGCGACGCAGATGCAAACTGGCAGGATCATCAAAAGCGCCCTGCCAAAAGTATTTACAACGATCATTTTTACCGTTGGCAAAGTCAGTGGCTGACCGATAAATTTAGAGTAGTAGATGTAAAGCGAGATGACCTGATCTTTCATAAAATTTAGCATCGCAAGCAGCACGCCAATAGCAATAACTAGGGTCACAAAGCCTGATAGATCCTGACTTTTGGGGACGTTGCCGTCCTTTTTGGCGTCTTCTATCTTTTTGGGGGTCGCTTCTTCGGTTTTTTCCTGATCTTCGCCTGCCATCTTTGTCCTAAGCTTGCTTAAATTTGGGGCGATTATAGCCAAAATGCGGTTAAACTATCCGCTAAATTTAAATTTTGTAATTCAAAAAAACTAAGCCGTTTTAGGCGTTTTTGGCTAAAATTAGCAAAAATAAGGAGCATGCAAAATGTCATTTTTAGAAAGCTTGTTTAACATTTTTAGAGCCAAAAAACCACCAAAAAGCGATGAAGAGCTACTTTTGGACGAGTATGCAATGATTTACGCTGAAATAAAAGAGAAAAATTTAAACGAATACGACTTTTTGTGTGAGCTCATACGATTACTCTCTTTTTCAAGAGCTAGACGCTACGACTTTTGCCTTGAAAAGTGCCTAGCTGATGGCGACGCCGAGAGGCTAAATGATCTCATTTTTCAATACGCTAAGCTAAATTTACTCCCAGGATGCAGCGGTGGATATGACCAGTGCGAGAAGCTCATACCAGCACTTTTTGCTATCGCTTGTGGCGACACAGATAGTATGGCAAGCATCTTTCCAAAAGGCCTGCCACCTAGCAAAAACGGCTATAAATTTCTATGCGTTATGCATGATCTGCTCACGGCGATGCTTTGGCAAGATGAAAATTTACTTGCCCCTGCCCTAGAAAAAGCTCGCACTTTTGCAGAGTCTAAAAAGCCAGCAAATGAAAGAGAGGCGGTTAAATTTGTGCTTGCCTTGCATGAAAAAGATGTGGCTACTATGAGCGAGCATTTACAGAAATTTTGCTCCACTTTTGGCAGGACAGATGCGCCCAAATTTGAAAAACGTCTCTACATTTTCGCGCACGGACTTCATGCCTTAGCGCGCTACTTTTTACCGTTTGAACTCTTTAAAGAGATAAAGCTACCAAAAAATGAAAATTTCAGTAATTTTTACGCAAAGAGGCTCTTTCAAAACGAAATTCCCAAGCCAAAACTTTATTTTACTTTTCCGCCTGAATTTAAACTGATAAATGTGATCTTAAGTGCGCCAGTAGCTAAAACGCTAGTATATCAGCCACACTTGCCAAGTGACAAAACATTTTTCTTAGATCACACATCTATGATAAGAAATTTAGCCGATGAGATCATAAGATCAGGGGCATTAAAGTAGAATTTATAAACTTTTAGCTAATATTCACATCTTATAACCAACAAAGCTCCATAAATCTTTTGCAAAAAAGTGCTTTTTGGTCTTACCAAATTTTAGAAAGGTAGAGTATGTCAAAATACGCTATATTTAAGCATGGCGGTAAGCAATATCGTGTTAGCGAGGGCGAGTTCCTTAAGCTAGATCACTTTAGCGCTGAAGCTAAATCAACCGTTGAAATTACAGAAGTTTTAGCTGTAAATGACGGCGAAGTAAAGGTAGGTGCGCCATTTGTTAAGGGTGCAAAAGTTGTTCTTGAGGTCGTTAATGAAGGCAAAGACAAAAAAGTAGTTATCTACAAAAAACGCAGACGTAAAGACTCAAAACTAAAACGCGGCTTTAGAAGACAATTTACACGTGTAAAAGTCGTAAGTATCGCAGCTTAAGGAGATAAGATATGGCACACAAAAAAGGTCAAGGTTCAACCCAAAATAACCGTGATAGTATCGGACGCCGATTAGGTGTTAAGAAATTTGGTGGTGAGTTCGTTCGTGCTGGAAATATAATCATCCGCCAAAGAGGAACAGCAACTCACGCTGGAAATAACGTAGGTCTTGGCAAAGATCACACTATTTTTGCATTAGTCGATGGCTTTGTAAAATTTGAAAGACTTGATAAAAACAGAAAAAAAGTATCTGTTTATCCAGCTGCATAACCCCAGGGGCGTTCGCCCCTTTTTCTTTTAAATCCACTCAAAAAATTTAATTTATCTTTTCTAATTCTTTGATTATTTTTATAGCTCTATTTTGCCAAGTATTTTTACTCATACTTTCATAGGCATTTTTTGAAATTTTATTTAGCTCTTCATTACCTAAAGTCTTTATATAGTTAAATTTTTCTTCTAAACTTTTTTCATCACCCGCTTCATATAAAAAACCGTTTTCGCCATCTTTTACTATTTCAGCAACTGGTGGGAAATTTGGAGCTAAGACGACATTTGAATTTGCCATATATTCAAAAAGCTTTAATGGAGTGCTATAAAGCGAATAATCACTTTTTACACTAGGTATTATCAAAATAGTATTGTTTTCAATAAGACTTTTTACAACTTCATTTTGAGGTAGCAGTCCTTTAAAACATACCAAATTTTCAATCTCTCTTTCTTTAAGAGTGTTTTTTAAAGTCATAAAACTATTTCCACTATTTTTGCCATAAAGTTCTAGTTTTATACTAGTTTTCAAGGCAAAATCTAGCATCAAATCAAGGCCTTTCCATAACAAGAATGAGCCATAATAGTTTACACTTGAAAAATCAAAATCTTTCTTCTTAAAATCAGAATCTTGCTTACAACCATTATAAACAACTGCCGAATTTACTATTTGTAAGCCGAAAAATTTTCTAAGCTCGTTTAGCGTACTGCTATTGTGTGAAAATACAAAATCGGCATTTTGTAGTATCTCTTTTTCCATATCATAAAGTGCTTTGTTACCCAAAGTAAAACACTCATGCGCTTCAAATACAACCTTTTGATCGGGCATTTTATTTTCTAGTAAAAATTTAGCTATCTTTAAATGTCTCGTATAAAATATTGCGTCTTTATTTGAGTAATTATTTATTATTTTTTTTAGAAAGAAATTAAAAATTTTATTACTTTTTAAAAATAGAATCTTTTTTCTTACAAACAATATGTCATTAGCTTTTAGCTTTAAAGCGAATTTCTCATTTACCTCATTTAAATTTAAAGGAAACTGCGGTAAAACCAGCTTGGCATCACACATATTACTAAGCTCAAAAAATGTATTTAGTATTGCTATCTCTCTTGCATTACCTTGCGGAATTTGTTCTGGATATATGTAAAACAGTTTCATAAATCACTCCTTATTTTTGCACAAAAATACTATAAAAAGACCAAGCATTACATAAAGATGAGTAAAGTACATAGTTTCAAATAATCCCCTAAATATATAAGTGCAAAGTATGCTTCCAAATATTGTTATATAAAATTTGTTGTTTGACAAATACCTTTTAAAAGAAACAAAAAGCATATAAAAAACAAGCGCAACAAAAAAAGCAGTACCTACTACACCGTAATGATAATACTGGCCAATAAATACTGGCTCGTCATGGAATGGCTTTTTAGTACCGTCAGTGCCTATACCAGTTGGGCCAAGGTCATCATTATTAACATTTTTGTCATTTAAAAATTTAGTATATTGTTTACCACCAAAGCCTATACCTATATAAGCTCTATCAGAGTTAAAAAGAAGCGGCAACCTCTTTGTTAAAATATCTCCTCTACCAGAAGTATAAAATCCTTGCGCAACTTTTAACTGCAAAAGCGTAGAGTTATGATAGACGCAAGCAGAGGCGGCAAGTAAAAATAGGCAAAATATAATGGATTTTTTATTTATAAGATTAATTTTTTCATTTTTAAAAGTTAGAGCCAACACAACCATCAAACTTAGAGCAAGTGCAAGCCATGAGCCCCTAGCTCCTGTAAGCAAAATAAAAATTAAACTAACAATAATGTTAAAAACTATGATAAAAAATTTATAAAATTTATTTTTGATAAAAAATATTGAGACCAAAGAAAAAATAAATAAACTATCAAAAAAGCCTGCATAAAATCTATCTATAGGTTGCGTCCATTGGTCTTTTTCATTTTTTAAATTTAAAAGAGTGCCATCTTCTATCCCTTTTATAAAAAAATGTATATTATCTATACTAAGTGCTGCAACCATAGCAAAAAATAACCATTTTGAGTTTTTATAGCTACCATCATGCCAAAGAAGAACGATAAAAATAAATATAAACGCTCTTTTAAATTCATTAAGCGCTGAAAGTGCTGCATTTTGCGTAGCATCATAAGGAAAAAATGATATGCCAAAAACATATAAATTTAAAAGCAAAAATAGCAACAAAATAGCTTTATTGTTCTTTGCATTGTTCTTTATATTTTGTACAACATTTTTAGTATCGACTGCAAAAAGGATCAATGTTAAAAATAGAGCTAAATATATGGCTAAATTTTTAATAGCAGTTATGTGTTCGTTATATTGACCTATCAAAAAAAGAGATAACAAAAGTAGAATTGAACTTTTTAAAAATGTTATCAAATTTGATTTATTTTGAAGTATCACTCAACACCTCTTTATAAAATTTTTGTATATCCTCGGCGATCTTATCCCAAGAAAAATTTTCCTCACACATTTTTCTAGCATTTGAGATTATCCTGTGTCTTTCTGGATATTTTAAGTTTAATATATATTCCTTTACATTTTTAGCAAAATTATCAAAATCAAAAAGTTTGCAGTTTTCATTATCCACCATGTATTCTTTACTGCCTTCACTGGCTCTTGCTATAACAAAACTCTCACAGCTCATAGCCTCTATGCCAACCATACAAAACGACTCTTTATCATTTAAAGGGATGATTGTAAAATCAAAGTCATTATATGCTGCGTGAACTTTATCTGGTGAGATATTGTCAAGAAATTCTATATTGTTTAGATTGTATTCTTTTATCTTTTTAACAAGACTTTTATAGTATTCATAATTATCTTTTCTTTTAATTATTTCACCTATTATTTTAAAATTGTACTCAGGTAAATTTTTGAATTCTCTTGCTAACTCAATCATATATTCAACATTTTTTTGACTAACTATTCTTCCTATAAAACCAATAATAATTTTTTCATCTTTTTTAAAATTGATTTTTTTAAATTTATCTACATCTACGCCATTTTTTATAACTTTATAAAATTTTGCATTAGGTAGATACTCAAAATTCTTCATAAGAAAGTCACTACAGGTTATAACAGCATCAAGCTTATCAAAATTTTTATTTTTAAAATCATAAAAATTATGCAGGTGAAGGATCACTTTTATATCTTTATTCCAAGTTTTTATCTTTCTTGCTAAGCTCTCTATACCATTATGATAGTTTTGAAAATGCACAATATCAGGATTTATTTTTTTTACCTCATTAAAAACTCTGTCATTATAAGAATAGACGTCCCAGCCTAATATCTTTTGAAAAATTCTTTTATAAATTTTTGAAAGACGAATTCTGTGGTGATAAACACCATCTCTATATTCTTTTAATGGTAAAAATTCATCATCTATGCAAATAGTGTGTGGCTCATAGAACCAAAGTCTCTTTGCTACTTCATTTGTCCAGGTCTGAACAGCGGCACCCTTTAGTGGGGGTATAGCGTAAAAGTTACTAATATATGCTACCTTTTTCATACCTCAACTAGCTCCTGTGCAAATTTTGACCACTCATACATGCCTTTTATACTCTCTCTTGGTCTTAAATTTTCTATATTTTCTAGCGTTAAATTTATCTTTTCTATCATGTCACTTTCATCAGAAATTTTAAATTTATACCCATTTACTCCGTCTTTTATGATCTCTTTCATGCCACCGTTTATGCTAACTACGCAAGGCTTATTAGCCGCTAATGCCTCAATGACGGTTATACCAAAAGCTTCATGGCCTATGCTTGGTTGTAAGTAAACATCACAAGCGTTATAGTACTCATTTAGCTCATCATGCCCGATAGCACCAACAAAAACGACCTTTTGACTTAAGTTAAGCTTAGCTGCTAGCCCTTTTAGGCTTTGTAAATTTTCTCCATCACCAACTAGCATAAATTTGGCGTTTTTGATCTTGTCTATATTTTTTACCATCATGCCAAAGCCTTTCCAGCCAACTACTCTACCTACGCTTCCTATCAAAATTTCATCACTTTTTACACCAAATTTCTCTCTTGTCTTCTCTTTTAGTGATGCATCTGGATAAAACTTCTCTTTATCTACGCCATTATAAACGACTTTAACTTCTCTGCCATATCTTTCTCTTAAAATCTCCGCATTTGCGTCGCTAACGCTAATGATCTTATCTATAAATTTGATAAAAAATTTATCAAAAAAGTAAAAATCCTCGCCACCGCTTACAAATACTGCTTTTAAATTCTTATCACGCCTCTTTAAAGCCCATGCAACAAAAAAATCAAATGGCTTATGCACAACTAAAATATCGAATTTCTCAGACTCTAAAAATTTTCTGGCATTAAAATAAAAACTAACTCTTTCAATAAATTTTCTAAATCTATTGCCTATTTTTACGACCTTTTCCCTAGGGCAAAAACCAAACATCTTTAGATCAATGCTACTGTCTTTTAAAAATGCTGGTATAAATTTACCTCTGCCAGTACAAATGGTCACCTCGTGTTCTTTGATAAGCTCCTTTGCGACTGAGTAGTAAAATGTCTCAACACCGCCAATTTTTAATGCTGTTGTCACGTTATAAAGCAATATTTTCAAAATTTATCCCTTAATTTTTTCATAATATTAGCATAAAAGCTGGTCTTATTTTTTCTTCATCTCTTCAAGCTCTTGCGCTAGAAATTCCCCTGTGTAGCTGCCAGTTTTTTTGTAGTTTTTAGCCACCTCTTTTACATTGCCACACGCTATTACTTTACCGCCTTTTGCGCCGCCTTCTGGTCCCATATCTACGATATAGTCGCAGTTTTTGATGACATCCATATTGTGTTCAATGACAAAGACAGAATTTCCAAGATCAACTAGGTGATTTAGCACCTTTACAAGCCTATCTACGTCAGCAAAATGAAGCCCTGTCGTTGGCTCATCAAGTATGTAAAGGGTATTTCCAGTGTCGCTTCTACTAAGCTCTTTTGCTAGCTTCACACGCTGCGCCTCGCCGCCACTAAGTGTGACTGCGTTTTGTCCAAGCGTGATGTAGCCAAGCCCCACATCTTGCAGTGTCGTGAGCTTTGAAGCTATCTTTGGCACAGCTTTGAAAAACTCAACCGCCTCATCTATGCTCATATTTAGCACCTCGGCGATGTTTTTGCCTTTGTATAAAATTTCCAAGGTCTGAGCATTATATCTAGCGCCATTACAAACGTCACAAACCACGTTGATATCAGGCAAAAAGTGCATCTCGATCGTGATCTCGCCCTCACCTTGGCACTTCTCGCAGCGCCCTCCTTTGACATTAAAGCTAAAACGCCCTATTTTATAACCCCTAAGCTTTGCCTCTTTAGTTTGCGCAAATAAATTTCTTATCTCATCCATCACGCCAGTATAAGTCGCTGGATTTGAGCGTGGGGTGCGGCCGATCGGGCTTTGATCGAGATAGATCACCTTGTCTAAATTCTCAAGTCCGCTTAAATTTACCCCAGCTATCTTTTTCACTTTTTTAGCTCTATTTAGCTGCTCCTGCGCCTCTGGAAGCAGAGTCTGAAGCACTAGCGAGCTCTTACCAGATCCTGAAACACCAGTGATACCCACGAGATTTCTAAGCGGAAATTTAGCGGTTAAATTTGAGATATTATTGATATTTACATTTGAAATTTCGAGCCACTTTTCAGCTTTTCTATTTTTTTGATAGTCGATCTTTTTCTTACCATTTATATATAGAGCAGTCTGCGTGTCTGAGCTTAAAAGCTCTTTTGCCGTGCCTGAAAAGACCACGCTACCGCCAAATTTACCAGCTCCAGGGCCGATATCTACGATATAATCAGCCTCCTCTATCGTCTTTTTATCATGCTCGACGACGATTACAGAGTTGCCTTTGGCTTGCAAATTTCTAAGCGTTTTTATGAGCTTTATCGTATCTCGCTCATGAAGTCCGATACTTGGCTCATCAAGCACGTACATGACACCGCTTAGCCCACTTCCTATCTGACTAGCGATCCTTATACGTTGCGCCTCGCCACCACTGATCGTCCTAGCATCACGCCCAAGCGACAAGTAGCCAAGCCCCACGTCGTACAAAAAGAAAAGCCTCTCGTTGATCTCTTTTAAGATAGGCTTTGCGATCGCCTTGTCGTAGTCGCTAAGATAGGCAAAATTTTTCTCATTTGAGAAAAAAGCGGTGCAGTTTTCTATGCTCATATCTAAAATTTCACCAAGTCCAAGGCCAGCGACCTTTACTGCTAGACTTTGAGGCTTTAGTCTGTGGCCGTTACAAGCGTCACAAATTTTCTCACTCATATACTCGTCAAAGTCCTTATAATCCTTCAAAAGCCCGTGTGAAATTTTAACTACCCCGTCAAATTTTCTAAGTAGCTTGTTTCGTTTCCAAAAGAACTCAACATCCTTGACGTTGCCGTATAAAACGAGCCTCTTTTCATCTTCGCTAAGCTCGTAATAGGGCTTTTTGATATCGATGCCATTTTGCTCGCAAAAAGCAAGTAAAAATTTATAGTAATAGCTCATGTTGTAGCCGTAAAGTAGCTTGATAGCGCCGTTTTCTATCGACTTTTCCTCATCAATGATCTTGCTCATATCTAGGCTATACCTTATGCCAAGTCCGTCGCAGTGCTCGCAAGCACCCTTTGGCGAGTTAAAACTAAAGCTTAGCGGCTCAAGCGGCGTAAATGAAATTTTGCAGTCAAAACAAGCCATGTGTTCGCTGTAATGTATAAAACTCTCTTTTAAGCCCAGCTCGTCGGCGTTTGCGATCTCTATCTCAACCTCTCCAAAGCTCTCATTTAGCGCCTTTTCGACGTCACTTGCTAGGCGTTCGTGATTTTGCTCGTCGATGGCGATCCTATCAACGATGACCTTTATCGTGTGTTTTTTCGTTTTTGCAAGCTCGATCTCCTCGTCAAGCCTCACTACCACGCCATCTATCTGCGCCCTTACAAAGCCTTTTTGGCGTAAATTTTCGATCAGATCCGCCCATGTGCCCTTTTTCTCACGAACTAGCGGCGCATAGATGATCACTTTTGCGCCAAGTGGGAGCTTTGAAATTTCATTTATGATGTCGCTCGCACTCATTTTTGAGATAGGTTTGCCGCATTTATGGCAGTGCTGCACGCCAACCCTTGCGTATAAAAGCCTTAGATAATCATAAATTTCAGTAATCGTGCCAACCGTTGAGCGCGGATTTTTTGAAGTTGTCTTTTGATCGATCGCGATTGCAGGCGTTAGACCCTCGATCTTATCAACATCAGGCTTGCCCACACGGTCTAAAAATTGCCTAGCGTAGCTGCTAAGGCTCTCCATGTACCTGCGCTGCCCCTCAGCATAGAGCGTGTCAAAGGCTAGCGTGCTCTTACCACTGCCGCTAAGGCCGGTAAAAACTACTAGTTTGTTTTTAGGAATTTCAAGGTTTAAATTTTTAAGATTGTGCTCGCGCGCGCCAGTTATTTTTATAGTATCATTCATTAAATTTATACGACCTTTTTAAAATTTTAATCTGTAAATTTAGTCTAAAAGTGATAAAAACTTTATAAAGTAGTTTAGAGAAATTAAGCGTGTTATGAAAATTTAAGAGTATATTTATATCATTTTCAGTTTTTTTTGATATTCTACGCCAAAATTTTATTTAAGGAGAAAAAATGTCTGTAAAAATAACCGATATATGTATAAGCTGTGGTTCATGCATCGATGAGTGCCCAGTTTCAGCTATTGTTGATGATAGCGACAACCCAACTGGAGCAGATACATACTATGTTTATTCAAACAAATGCGTTGAGTGCGTAGGTTACAATGATGAGCCAGCCTGTGCATCTGCCTGTCCAACTGATGGTTGCATCGTTTGGGATGCCGTAGTAGCAGGACAACCTTCACGTGATCAAATCGGTGCTGACGCTCGCACTGGCAGCACTCCAGTTATCCAATAAATTTACAAAATTTAGGCTCAAATTTGAGCCTATTTTATTTTTAAGCTTTATTTGATATAATTGCCAACTTCATTTAAATAACCTAAATTTTAAGGAAAATTTATGCAAAGAACACTTTCTATTATTAAGCCTGACGCTGTTAAGAAAAATGTTGTTGGAAAGATTATAGATAGATTTGAAAGCAATGGCTTAAGAATCGCAGCTGCAAAGAAAATAAAACTTAGCAAATGCGATGCAAAAGCATTTTATGCAGTTCATAAAGATAGACCTTTCTTCAACGATCTAGTTGATTTTATGGTAAGCGGACCAGTTGTGGTTATGGTTTTAGAGGGCGAAAATGCAGTTGCTAAAAACCGCGAGCTAATGGGTGCAACTAACCCAAAAGAAGCAGCTCCTGGTACTATTAGAGCTGATTTTGCTGATAGCATTGACGCAAATGCGGTTCACGGAAGTGACAGCCTAGAAAACGCTGTAAATGAGATAAATTTCTTTTTTGCTTCAAGAGAAATTTGCTAATTTTGGACTAAAACTTGATTATTCCGTTTTCTAAAATAGCAAACAAAGAGATAAACTTTGAGCTAGTAAGAAACAATGATCTAGTTTTTAGTGGAATTTTAAAAAGAAAAGACCCTTTTTTAGTAAAATGCCAAGGCACTATAAAGGGTGAGATAAAATATATTTGCGATCGATGCGGTGATGAATTTATGCTGCCTATCGATCAAGACGTAGAGCTAAATTTAAGTGACGGTGTCTATAAAGACAGAGAAAATGAGCTTAGCGATACGGTTGAATTTTTTGATGGCAATATTGATTTAAAAGAAGTTTTTGAAAGTGAGTTAGAAGCTTTTAAGAGCGATTATTTTTATTGTGAAAAATGTAAAAATTTATAAAGGAGAGTAAAATGGCAGTACCAAAGCGAAGAGTGAGTCATTCTCGTGCAGCAAAACGTAGAACACATTACAAAGTTACACTTCCAGTGCCTGTAAAAGACAAAGATGGTTCTTGGAAAATGCCTCACCGCATAAACAAAACAACAGGTGAATACTAAAATATGATTCGCATTGCTATTGATGCTATGGGTGGTGATTTTGGTGCAGAGCCTATAATATCTGGCGTTATCGAAGCACTGAAAGAGGCAGAATTTAAAGCTGTATTAGTTGGCGATAGCAATGCCATAAAACCACTCATCCCACAACCCTATTTAAAAAATATAGAATTTATAGAAGCTACCGAAGTCATCTCGATGTCAGACGGAGCCACAGACGCACTAAAAAGAAAAGATAGCACGATCTACAAAGCTGTTGAGCTTTTAAAAGATAAAAATGTCGATGCTGTCGTTTCTGCTGGTCACAGCGGTGCTACTATGAGTTTAGCTACGCTAAGAGTTGGTAGATTAAAAAATGTATCTCGTCCAGCGATCGCTACACTTATGCCAAATTCAAAAGAGACAGCTACTTTGGTTTTGGACGTTGGTGCAAATGTTGATTGCAGAAGCGAACACTTATTTCAATTTGCCATAATGGGCGAAGCCTATGCAAAAGAAATTCTAGGCAGAAAAGAGCCAAAAGTGGGTCTTTTATCAAACGGTGAAGAAGAGAGCAAAGGCAACGAGGTCAGTAAAGAAGCTTTTAAGCTGGTTTCTAGACTTGATAGCTTTGTTGGAAACGCAGAGGGCAATCAAATTTTTGATGGCAGCATTGATGTAATGGTTTGTGATGGTTTTATGGGAAATATCCTATTAAAAACGAGCGAAGGTGTTGCTGATGCCATAGGCAAAATCATCAAAAAACAGGTCAAAAAATCACCTCTTGCTATGGCTGGATCGGTGCTTATGAGAAAAGTTTTCAAAACTCTAAAAAAACAGGTCAGCTACGATGAATACGGCGGTGCTCCGCTTCTTGGCGTAAATGGCTGCGTCATCATAAGTCATGGCAAAAGCAACTCAAAAGCCATAAAAAATGCAATCTTTCAAGCAATTAAATTTGCTAACTCGAATATAAATAAAGTTATAGAAGAAGAACTTTCACACTTTGCAAGGTAAAATATGCCAAAAGCTTCATTGATCTCCATTGCGTCGTATGTCCCAGAAAAAATTTTAACAAATTTTGATTTTGAAAAAATGGTCGACACGAGCGATGAGTGGATAGTGAAGCGAACCGGTATAGAGCAAAGACATATCGCAACGACTGAGATAACAAGCGATCTTGGCACAAAAGCTGCCGAGCTAGCTATAAAGCGCTCAGGGCTTGAAAAGTCACAAATCGACGCGGTAATCTGCGCTACGATATCTCCAGATCATCTTTGCATGCCTTCAACTGCATGCAAGATAGCTTCAAATTTAGGATTAAATTTTGGCATTACAGCTTTTGATATAAGTGCGGCATGCACAGGATTTATCTATCTTTTGGAGCTTGCAAATTCTCTTATCGTAAGTGGTGCTAAAAAAAATGTTTTGATCATAGGAGCTGAAAAACTAAGCTCGATAATCGACTACACAGATAGAAGCACATGCATACTTTTTGGTGACGGAGCAGGAGCAGCAGTGATAAGTGCTAGCGAAGGAAACGAGATCATCGACATCCACACTGCAAGCGATGGCAGACAGGCTGAGCTTTTGATAACTCCAGGATGTGGCAGTGCATTTCCAGCTAGCGATGAGACGCTAAAAAATAGACTAAATTTCATCCATATGAGCGGAAATGAGGTCTTTAAGATAGCGGTTCAAACGCTTAGCAAAAGCGTGATAGAAATTTTACACGCAAACAAAATGCAAAGCGAAGATATCGACTTTTTCATACCTCATCAAGCAAATATCAGGATAATAGACGCCGTAAAAAATAGACTAAATTTCACTGACGAGCAGTGCGTTTTGACGGTTGCAAAATACGGTAACACAAGCTCTGCTTCGATACCAATGGCGATGAATGATGCTTACGAGGATGGACGCATTAAAAATGGTTCAGTTTTGCTTCTTGATGCATTTGGTGGTGGCTTTACTTGGGGTTCAGCGATACTAAAATTTGGCGGTAGAAATTTTAGCGATCTGTAATTAACCGCTTCTATACCCAAAACTCTAAATTTAATAAATTTTCTACGATGTCTTATATAAATTTTTAAAAATTTCCATTCATTTTCAAATGCATATTAAAATTACACTGTTTTAAATTTCTAGATCTATTTAATTAGAATTTAAATTTTTATGGATATAATTTCGCAATCAATAAAATTTATTATTAAGGAGAAAAAATGTTAGTAACAAAAAAAGCACCTGACTTTACAGCTGCAGCAGTTTTAGGAAACAATCAAATTGTAAATGATTTCAACCTTTACAAAAACATCGGCGAAAAGGGCGCTGTTGTATTTTTCTACCCAATGGACTTTACATTTGTTTGCCCAAGCGAGATCATCGCATTTGATAAAAGATATGACGAGTTCAAGTCACGCGGTATCGAAGTTATCGCAGTTTCTTGCGACAACCAGTTCTCACACTTCGCATGGAAAGAGACTCCAGTAAATAAAGGCGGTATCGGCAAAGTTCGCTTCCCGATCGTAGCTGACATGACAAAATCAATCGCTCGCGGCTTTGACGTACTTCTAGAAGACGCTGGCGTAGCACTTCGCGGATCATTCCTACTTGACAAAGATGGCACAGTTCGCCACGCAGTTATAAACGACCTACCACTTGGCAGAAACATCGACGAGATGATCAGAATGGTAGATACTATGCTATTTACAAACGAGCACGGCGAAGTTTGCCCAGCTGGCTGGCACAAAGGTGACGCTGGTATGAAACCAAGCACCGAAGGTGTTGCTGACTACCTTTCACACAACGAAAGCAAACTATAATTATTCAAATTTCTAGGCAGCTTTGCCTAGAAATTTCCTCTCTACACAAATTTAAATATTTTTTTAATATAACTTTATATATGATAGCGATGTTTTAATAAATAACCTTTTTTGGAGACCCCATGGAGTTTAAGGGCAGGCAAGAACTTGTCGAAAATTGCGAGGATTGCATACTTGGTTTAAGAGCTAAATTTATAGATGAGGGCATCAAATTTTGCAGACAACTAACCCTTGTAGTGCCACACGAGCAGATGAAAATTTGCCTTGAGAGTATCTTTGACGCGCTACTTATCCAAAAACCAAATGCCACACAAATTCGCGACGACTTAAACAGCCTAATACCAAAACTAAATGCAAAAGATGAGCTAGTAAATTTCTTGCTCTTAAATTTGACACTAAATTTTAGTCATGCCTGCGATGATGCGGTGTATGTGGGCTATTTTGTAAATGCCGTTTCAAGAATGAAAGAAATTTTATATAACACGCAGGATCACCAAGAAGCCACGGTAAAAACGATGATCGATACTGGCTCATTTTTCTACGAAGATCCGATCAACACATTTACACGCATGAAAAATGCCAAGGTCCGCCCTGAGTTTTTAAATTTATACGACGGACTAAATATAAAATACGAAGCCGAAATTTTAGAGGTTAAAGAAGATAGCGTCGTTTTTCGCGTAGATATGATGCAAATTTTAGCCATGAAGCAAGATGGCAAGGGCTTTATCCTGCCAAATAGCTTTTTCTCAAAGCAGCTTCGTGCCGACATCATCGACTACAATATCGCCGATAAAAGCGTCACCCTTTCAAATTTCTCGCGCACAGCGACCATGCATGCAAATAAGAGAAAATTTCAGCGCGTCTTGCCAAATCGCTTTACCAAAATTTCTCTAAAAGGAGAGCAAGGCGAGCTTGTTGGCAGCCTTTATGACATCTCAGAGGGCGGCATGAGCATATTAAGCTCACAAGCTACAAATTTTAAAGACGGCGAAGAGTTAGAGGCAAATTTTGACATCATGCTCTCACCAGATGAAGTAAAAAACGTCTCTTTGAAGCTAAGGCTAGTTACTGAGCTAGCATACAAGGGCTACATCAGATACTGCATGCAGCTAGTTGATGATGACAAAACGATAAAAGACTTCACGCAAAAGCGCGTCAAAGAGACGCTTGACGAGCTTCGCTCACGCATAAATTTATACGAATAAGGCAATTAGTGAAAACCATACAAGAGAATTTAAAACTTTTTTACATCGGACTAAAAGATAAAGAGCCATTTTTTTATAAAAACAAAGACCTTACCACCCACGCAGCCATTATCGGTATGACTGGTAGCGGCAAAACAGGTCTTGGTATCACGCTTTTAGAAGAGGCCTGCATAGATAACATCCCCTCTATCATCATCGATCCAAAGGGCGATATCACAAATTTAGCCCTCACTTTTCCGCAGATGAGAGCGGAGGATTTTTTACCTTATGTCGATGAAGCAGAAGCGGCAAATAAAGGTCAAAGCGTAGAGGAGTTTGCCGCCGCTCAGGCCGAGCTTTGGAGAAACGGCATAGAGTCGAGCTTTCAAGACCTTGAACGAGTAAAAATTTTAAAAGATAGCGCTAGCTTTAATATCTACACTCCAAAAAGCTCAGCTGGCATAGGCGTGGCGCTACTTAGCGACTTTGCCTGCCCAAATATTAGTGACGAAGAAATTTTTAGCAACTATATAAACTCACTCGCAGCGTCGGTGCTATCGCTTATTGGCATGAGTTCTGAGGATATGAGCTCAAAAGAACAGCTGCTAATATCCACTATATTTGAGACTAAATTTAAAGAGCAAAAAGACGTCACTATCGAAGAGCTTATAAATTTCATAGCAAATCCGCCGTTTAAAAAGATAGGCGTTTTTGACGTGGATACCTTCTATCCAAGCAGTGAGCGCCTAAAGCTTGCCATGAAGATCAACGCACTCATCGCAAGCCCAAGCTTTAAGGGCTGGACGCAGGGCGTTAGACTTGAAATTTCAAAGATGCTTTTTGACGAAAACGGCAAAGCAAAGTGCAATATTTTTACGATCTCGCACCTAAATGACGCTGAGAGGATGTTTTTTGTCACCCTTTTACTAAACGAGATCATCGCGTGGATGCGCGGCACAGAGGGCACTAGCTCACTTAGAGCGATCCTATATATGGATGAAATTTTTGGCTTTTTTCCGCCAAATGCAAATCCGCCGTCAAAAACGCCTATGCTTACACTTTTAAAACAAGCCCGTGCATTTGGTTTGGGCTGCGTTTTAAGCACGCAAAACCCAGTCGATCTTGACTACAAAGGCCTTAGCAACATCGGCACTTGGTTCATCGGCCGTCTCCAAACAGCGCAGGATAAAGCCCGCGTGATCGACGGACTAAGCGGCATCGCAGGCTCAAGCTTAGACAAAGCCACACTTGAAAATCTCATATCAAATTTAGCCAAGAGAAATTTCTTACTCAAAAATATAAACGAGGACGGCCTAAACGTCATCTCCACACGCTGGGCGCTTAGCTATCTAAAAGGTCCGCTAAGCCGCGAGCAAATTTCAAATTTGATGAAAGATAAAAAAGAGAATTTTAGCAGCCAAGGCGTAGATAAAAGCGAGATGAAATTTAGCATAAAGCCTATCATTTCAAGCGATATCACGCAGCTTTATACTAACTCAAAAAGCCTCACACCAAATTTACTGGCAAGCGCAAAGGTTAGAATTTATGACGCCAAAAAAAGCATAGATAGCGTTTGTGAGGTGAGCTATCTTTACGAGCTTAGTGAAAATGACAAAGAGCCAAACTGGAGTGAGGCTAGCGAAGGCATGCACGTTGATGCGAGCGAAAATGAGCCAAGCGGCGCAAGCTTTGCTGCTGTACCAAATTTCATAACGAGCGCTAAAAATTTTGACGCTTTAGAGAAAGATTTTAAAGAGTTTTTGTATAGAAATTTCAAATTTAACACCTTTGAGGCGATGGGAATTTACTCAAAAGAAAACGAGTCAAAAGAGGAGTTTTTCATAAGGCTTCAAGATAAGTGCAATGAAATTTTAGAGGAGCAAACCGCAAAACTCACGGCTAAATTTGAAAAAGAGCAAAAAAGCTTGCAAGATAAGCTAAACAAAGCCCTTGCAAAGCTTGATAAAGAGCAAAAAGAGATGACCACAAGTGGCCTTGATGCGGCTATAAATATAGGCGCAAGCATATTTGGAGCGATATTTGGCAACAAGCTCTTATCTCGCCAAAACGCTGGCAAGATCGCATCGAGTGCAAGAAGTGCAAATAAGGTCTTAAAAGAGCGAAGCGACGTCAAGCTTAGCGAGCAAAGCGTAAATGATATAAGCTTAGCCATAAGCGAGCTCGAAGAGAAATTTGCACAAGAGTGCGATGCGCTAAAAGAGGCAAATGATGTTAAGAACATCACGATAAATGAAACGCAAATTTCGCCAAAGAAAAGCGACATCTACGACGAAAAAATCGTGCTTTTGTGGAGATGATTTATAAAATAATTAGTATTTTTTTAATATCATTTCTCTTTAAATTTAAAAGGTAAAATATGCAAAATTTAATACTTTATGCCGTTAGCTACCTACTTGGTAGCATCCCATCAGGGCTCATACTAGCAAAAATTTTCGGACATGTTGATATAAAAAAGGAGGGCAGCAAAAGCATAGGCGCGACAAATGTTTTAAGGGTTTTAAAGCAAACAAACCCAAAACTCGCCAAAAAACTAGCCATTTTAACAGTAGTTTGTGACGTATTAAAGGGCGTTTTGCCACTCATCATAGCCTCTTTGCTTGGAGCTAGCCAAAGCGTGCTTTGGACGATGGCAGTTTTAAGTGTTGCAGGGCATTGTTTTTCTATATTTTTAGGCTTTCAAGGTGGCAAAGGTGTGGCAACTGGAGCTGGCGTGCTTGCATTTTTCTTGCCAGTTGAGATAATAATCGCTCTTGTAGTTTGGTTTTTAGTCGGTAAATTTTTAAAGATAAGCTCTCTAGCCTCGCTATGCGCACTGATAGCACTCATCGCATCAAGCTTTATCATCCACCCAGAACTTGATGAAATTTACACTCACGCGCCGATACTTATCATTGCATTTTTGGTAGTTTATAAACACATACCAAATATCGTTCGCCTGCTTTCAGGCAAGGAGCAAAAAGTCGTATGAAAAGTGAAATAACAACGATCATTAAGGATTATAAATTTCAAACCGTTATAGGGATGTTTGACTTTGAGCGAGTTGCAAAGCAAGAGGTAAAAGTAAGCTTAGAATTTCGCTCAACTAGCTTGATTGATTATGTTTTGGTGGCTGATTTTATAAAAGAATTTTACAATGAGATGAAATTTCAAAGCGTAGAAGAGTCGCTAGAAGCTACCTGCAAAGCACTAAAAGAAAAGTTTAGCTCACTTACTAGTTTGGATATGGAGATTTTAAAAACCGAGATTTTACCAAATGCAATCGTCGGTGCAAAAATCAGCACTGTTTTTTAAAAATTTATTAAAGTATCTTGAAATATTTCTTAATTTATGATACAATCGACCATAAATTTTAGTTTAAGGAAAAGAAATGCGTATTTTAATAGTAGAAGACGAAGTAACGCTAAATAAGACGATTGCTGAGGGGTTGCAAGAGTTTGGTTATCAGACAGATAGCTCTGAAAATTTCAAAGACGCTGAGTACTACATCGGCATCAGAAACTATGACTTAGTTTTAACTGACTGGATGCTTCAAGATGGTGACGGCGTTGATCTTATAAATATCATAAAACATAAATCTCCACGCACTTCAGTTGTAGTTCTTTCTGCAAAAGACGACAAAGAGAGCGAGATAAAAGCACTTAGAGCTGGCGCTGATGACTACATCAAAAAACCATTTGATTTTGACATTTTAGTAGCTAGACTAGAGGCTAGACTACGCTTTGGCGGCACAAATATCATCAAGATAGACGAGCTCATCATCAACCCTGACGAAGAGAAGATCACATATCTTGGCCGCGACATCGAGCTAAAAGGTAAGCCATTTGAGGTGCTTACTCACCTTGCAAGACACTCAGATCAGATCGTATCTAAAGAGCAACTACTTGACGCTATCTGGGAGGAGCCAGAGCTCGTAACTCCAAATGTTATCGAGGTTGCTATCAACCAAATTCGCCAAAAAATGGACAAACCGCTAAATATTTCGACAATAGAAACTGTTAGAAGACGCGGATATAGATTTTGCTTTCCCAAAAAAGCTTAAGAAATAGATTTATACTGCAATTAGCATCTGGTGCGATGATGCTAATTGCCGTTGTTTCGGTGATGCTCTATCACTACATAAGAGTCACCGTTTTTCAAAGCGTAGTTAATGAACTAAATCAGCAAGCAGCAGATTACAAAAACAATCCACAAAATTTCAATCCTAACAATCTAAAAACTTTTACTATAGAAATCCCAAACAAAACTCTGGCCACCGTAAAAGCGGGCGAGCTTAAAGGCGAAAAGCCCTACCTTGTGATGCAAAAGATAAAAGATAAGAGTATAACCACTCTAACAACAAGGCTAGATGACAGTAGCTACTTAGTCCTAGAAAAAGAGACTACGCTTCAAAGCCAGATAGTCGAAGAAATTTTTATAGATATTATAATCGTAAATGTCACAGCGATACTTTTGGTGCTTTTTTATGCACTATTTTTATCAAGAATGCTTTTAATACCTATAAAAATTTTAAGCTCAAAACTAACAAATTTGGATGAGAAATTTCTAAAAGAGATCGACATAAAGAGCCTGCCAGACGAGTTTTTGCCACTTGGTAATAGCATAAATAGACTAATCTCTCGCATACAAACCTTTGTCTTATACCAAAAAGAGCTTTTTGTGGGCGTTGCTCACGAGCTAAAGACGCCGCTTGCTGTTATGAAAACAAAAAACGAGGTGACGCTTTTAAAGCCAAGAGATAGCGAAAAATATATCGAAGCGCTAAAGTCAAACAATGAGGCGATAAACGGCATGAATGCAATGATAGGCTCAGTTCTTGAGATCGGCCGTCAGGAGGGCGCGCAGTTTGAAGAGCCTGAAAATACCGACGTGATCGCATTTTTAAAAAAACTAGGCAAAAACTACGAAGTGCTGGCAAAAGGCGACGAGAAACATCTCACACTTGATCTAAAACCAGAAATTTTAAACCTCAACATCCAAACCAGTCTACTAACTCATATCGTGCAAAATTTCGTCCAAAATGCTATCAAATTTTCCCCGAAAAATAGCACTATTGCCATTAGCTCAAGGCTTGAAAAAAGCAAATTTATCATCGAAGTGACCGACGAGGGCATAGGCATTGACGAGAGCAAGGACTTGTTTGCTCCGTTTAAGCGGTACGGCGACAAAGGCGGTGCTGGACTTGGGCTATTTCTCGCAAAGGGCGCAGCACAGGCACTCGGAGCTGAGATATCTATCAAAAATAGAGAGGGCACAAGCGGAGCCGTCGCGAGCCTTGTCTTAAATTTAAAAGGATAAAAAATGGCAAAGAGAACCGCAGTGATCGACCTTGGCTCAAATTCTATGCGTATGGCGATATTTGAGCGCACGTCACGCTTAGCATTTTTTATACTAGCCGAGTACAAGACCAAAGTGCGCCTTGGCGAGGGCGGATACGGCTCAAACAACGAGATATCAGAGACTTCGATGCAAAAAGCGATCAAAGCTTTTGGCGAATTTGATAACATCATAAAAAGCTACAAATGCTCCAAAGTCCTATGTGTCGGCACTTCAGCGCTTAGAGATGCCCCAAACTCAGGCGTTTTGATCTCTCTTTTAAGAAAAAAACTTGGCATAAATTTAAAAGTAATTGACGGCAAAGAAGAGGCTACTTTTGGAGCGATAGCGGCTAAAAATTTGCTTCACAATCTAGCCGAGTGCGTCACTATCGATATCGGCGGAGGCTCGACCGAGCTTGCTAGGATACGCAACGGCAAGATAGTCGATGTCCTCTCGCTTGATATAGGCACAGTAAGGCTAAAAGAGTTATTTTTTGATAAGAAAAATTTAAACAAACTACCAAAATTTCTATCACAGATCACGGCGCAGATAGATGAGCGATTTAAGTGCCCAAATTTAATAGCGATCGGCGGCTCTTTAAGAGCGATCTCATCGGCCATAATGAGCAAAAATTTATATCCGCTCTCATCACTGCATGGCTTTTGCTACAAGCTTAGCGACGAGCAAGCCTACATCGAGAGCATCGCAAACGTTAGCGTGCTTGAACTAAATAAATTCCCTATAAAAAAAGATAGATATGACACCATCAGAGAGGGCGCACATATATTTTTAGCCCTTGCAAAGGCACTAAATGCCAAAAACGTCATCACAAGTGGCGTTGGCGTAAGAGAAGGGGTCTTTTTAAAAGACTTTTTGCGTCCAAGTCTTAAATTTCCAGAAAATTTTAACCCAAGCGTCAAAAGCCTACAAGATCGCTTCATCCTCTCTTGCAACAAAGCCGTGGCAAGATATGCAAAGGATATTTTTGTGGCGCTTAAAAAGCTTCATGGGCTAAACGAGAGCTATCTTGAGACGCTGCTAATTGCTGCAAAGCTCCACAACGTCGGTCAAGAGATAGGCTTTTACGGCGATCACAAAAACTCGGCCTATATCATACTAAATGCCCTAAACTACGGCTTTTCACACGAGCAAAAGGCGCTAATAGCCGCAGTCATCGGCACAAATGGCAAGAAAAATATTTATGAGTTTGAAAAGTATAAAAATTTATTACCAAAGGCTGAGTGTGTAAGGTGGCTAAGCTTCATCCTTGCGCTAGCCAAGGCACTTGATATAACCTGTGAGAAGCTAAATTTAAGCTTTGAGTTTAGCGGCCACACACTAAAAATAGAGGGCGCAAAAGAATTTTCCATGGCAAAAGAAGAGATAAAAAAGATCGCAAAACCTGAAATTTTTGCCATTTCGTTTGTGTAGAGTAAAAAGTTAGTGCTCAAATTTATAAATTTGTTTTTCTAAAAAATAGGAGAAGCAAAAGGCTTCTATTTTGCTTTGTAGGCTCGCAATACAGACACGAAGTCCGTCCACCTACCAACTCTTTTTAGTTCAAAGTATACAACAGTGCCAAAGTGCCATGTTTTTAGTGTGTCAAACAAATTTTAAACTTTCATGAACGAGTAATTTCGGCTCTAAAATTTTAGCTAAGCGGTAAGAGAAGCCAAATTTTAGTAGTCAATTTTTAGGGGTGAATGAAGTTTTAAAATTTACAAAATAGCAAATTTCTCTTTTAAAAATACGGACCTTAAATTTAAAAACTCTTTTATCCAAAAGGGAGACAAGGGGACTCGAGTTACGAGGCCGTCCCCTTATCCCCCTTTTTAAATCCTCCAATCCCCTCGCACGTTAGAGGGGCATGCTTTAGTGCTACGCACTACATGCGATTGTATATCGGTAAGCGTCAAGCAAATTTTAAAATTTCATGAGTGAGTAATTTCGGCTCTGATTTTAGTGGCAAGCTTTGCGAGGCCTAAAATCAGTAGTCAATTCTTGCGAGCGAGTGAAAGTTTTAAAATTTGCAAAGACAGCTTGACTAAATTTGTAAATTTCTTTTTATTGAAAAAGGCGAGAAAGGTCTCAAATTTTACTTCACAGGCTAGCAACTTCATGGCGGATACGAAGCCACTTTTAAAATTTATGAAAACACTCTTCTAAATTTTTAAATTTAGTAGCAAAGCGGGACTAAAATTCCCCACTCATTTTATCTTTGTAGTTATTTAAGCTATTTTGACGCTCTTGCAAAAATGAGCCAAGTTTTTTCTTATTTTCTTCAAAAAATACCGCAAAATCCTGCTCATTTTGGATCTTCTCTTCGCCAAAGCTATCAAGCATGACGTTTGAGCTGCCAACTATCACTAGATAGCGTCTATTTTCGTAGCTTAGAAGCATTAGCTTGTTTGTGCGGTCAAGGTATTTTTCGTAGATGATATTGACGCCGCTATTTTGGTTTTTAAGCAGCCAGTTCATCGACTTTGTGTCATTTTGTGGTTGATTTTGTGGTGTTTTAAACCCGCTAAAGTCACTACTTTTTGAAGTGATATATCTTTTAAAAACATATAAAAATATAAGAAGCGCGATGAGCACACTTAGGACGATGAAGTATCTCGAATCAATATTAACCATAGGTTCATTTTCTGCCTTTGGCATGCTAGCAGTCTCTATCTTTGCGCTAGCTTGAGGCATATTTTGCACCTGCGTTTTAGTATTTTTTAGTGTTACGCGGATGCGAAGCCCGAAGCTGTCAGTTGTTTTTGAAGCATTTACGATGATGGCATCATTTGAGCGCAAATTTAAAACTAAAGAGTTTTGCTTTGGCTCTATCTCAAGCTCTTGAATGATCTTTGAATTTATATCCTTGCTCGCGCTTTGATCATAGCTTAGAGAATTTAGTATCAAAGAAGTCGTATCTTTTTCTCGCTTTTGAAAGATGTTGCCCTCATACGGCGCATCAAAGCTAAGCATGATGTCGACCCTGTCGGTGCGCTCATAGATGTTGTATGTTAGCAAGTTTGAGGCAAAGATCTGCGTAGCAAAAAGCACAAAAAATAGTATAAATTTCATAAAAGTTCTTTTTTGAAGTACTGAATAACTGACTTTGAGTCCAAAATTTCATTTATCCTGATGGCTAAATTTTTCTCATAAACCATTACTTCGCCTTTTCCAAAAATTCTATTATTTATATATAGCTCCACGCTCTCACCAGCTGGTTTTTCGAGGTCTATGACCGAGCCAGCTTCAAATTTTAAAAGCTCATTTATGCTAACTGTGGTAGTTCCTAGCTCAGCTATAAAATCAACGCTTATATCCATAAGCTCATCATAGCTCTTAAAAAGCCCTAGCTGTTCTAGTGTCTCTATCGCACCTTCGTCGTTCATTGTATCTTGTAGCCTATTTGAAATGTTCTATTTTTTATCTTATATATAAATTTCTCTTTTAGCTTTATGCCAAAATTCTCAACCTCGCCCAAAAACTCAGGCGTTCCAAGTTTATAAGCATTTGGCTCTTTTTCATTTAGCAGATTTTTAGCCTTGCCGATGATCTGATTAGCTATCTCTTTGCAAAGATCGTCCAGATCGCCACCATCGACATCTTCGTGACCAAAAAAGGCATTCATAAAAATTTTCAAAGTATCTTTTTTAAAAAATAGATAAAACTGATACTCGCTTTTGCCCTTATAAACTGGTATGCTAGCCCCGTAAAATCCCTTACCAAGGCTCTTGCCAAACTCTAAATCCAGCCCCAAAGTATCTTTGCAAAGATAGCTAGTGGCTTCATCTATAACTTTTCTCATATCTCTTCCTTAAGACTTGAAATGCGCGTTAATTATACTTTGGCTTTACTAAATTAGCTATAAATTTATTAAGCATTTTAAAAGAGTTTATCGACCTCTTTAACTAGCTCTTTTGCGCTAAATTTGGCGCAAAGCTTGACTATTTGCGTGCCTATGATCGCAGCGTCAGCATATTTTTTCACTTCACTAACATCATCTTTATTTTTGATGCCAAAGCCCACAGCCACTGGCAGATCACTCTTTTTCTTAAGCTCTAGGACTAAATTTTTTATCCTATCTTCATCGGCTCTTTTTGAACCGCTAACGCCGATAGCACCTAGCACGTAGATAAATCCTGAGCCAAATTTTAATATCTCATCCGCCCTGCCCCCAGAGGTGACACTTATAAGTGGCACAAGGCATAAATTTAGCTCCTTGCATTTTAGAGCAAACTCCTCACACTCCTCACAAGGCAGATCAGGCACGATAAAGCCGCTAACTCCCGCCTCACGTGATCTTTTTAGAAATTTATCAACGCCGTAAGCAAAGATGATGTTGTAATAAACTAAAAAAACAAGTGGCTTTGTCACTTTTGCCTTGCAGCCCTCAAGCATATCAAAGACAACGTCAGTATTTACGCCACTTTGAGCTGTTTCAAAGCTAGCTTGTGCGATAAGCTTACCATCAGCCAGCGGGTCAGAGTATGGTATGCCGATCTCAAGCAGATCAAGTGTGCTCTCATCTAAATTTTCTAAAAATTCCTTCGTTTTTTCTAAGCTTGGATAACCAGCCACGATGTAGCCGATGTTTGCCTTTTTGCCGTTAAATGCGCTTCTAACCTTATCCATAAATTTTTCCTTTTTCGTAGCCGATAACTGTGTTTATATCCTTATCGCCCCTGCCTGAGATATTTACGACGATGACGCTTTTTTTATCAAGTTTTGGGCAAAGCTTCTCCAGATACGCCACCGCATGCGCGCTCTCGATGGCTGGGATGATGCCCTCCATCTTGCTTAGAAAATACAAGGCATTTATGCACTCATCGTCGGTCACGGCCTCGTATCTTACCCTTTTGATGTCGTTTAGGTGGGCATGCTCTGGGCCGATGCCTGGGTAGTCAAGACCCGCTGAGATGCTATGCACTGGCGAGATCATGCCGTATTCATCTTGCAACACAGTCGTTTTCATGCCATGGATAATGCCGGTTTTGCCTTTGCTAAGCGTAGCTGCGTGATAAGGCGTATCTATACCAAGGCCGCCAGCTTCTATACCTACTAAATTTACGCTCTCATCATCCAAAAACGCACTAAAAATGCCAATAGCATTACTGCCGCCGCCAACGCAGGCGATGACGTAGTCGGCCTTTTTGCCGTAGCCTGCAAGCTGAGCTTTTGCCTCTGCGCCGATCACGCTTTGAAAGTCACGCACGATCTTTGGATATGGGTGCGGGCCAACGGCTGAGCCAATGACATAAAATGCACTTTCTATCTCATTTACCCACGCTTGTATGGCCGCCGTGGTAGCCTCTTTTAGCGTTTTTAAGCCATCTTCTACGCTCACCACTTTTGCGCCAAGAAGCTGCATGCGAAAGGCATTTAGCTGCTGTCTAGCCACGTCTGTAGCGCCCATATAGACATCACACTCTAAGCCCAAAAGTGCCGCTGCAGTCGCTGTTGCCACGCCGTGCTGACCAGCTCCAGTCTCAGCTAAAATTTTCCTTTTACCCATCTTTTTAGCAAGCAGCGCTTGAGCCAGCGCATTATTTATCTTATGCGCACCCGTGTGGTTTAGATCCTCTCTTTTTAGGTAAATTTCATGTCCATAGTGCTCGCTTAGGCGCTTTGCAAAAAAGAGCGGACTAGGCCTGCCAACGTAGTTTTTCAAAAGATCATCAAGCTCGTCTTTAAACTCTTTTGTCTTTGCGATGCTCTCATAAGCATTTTCTAGCTCATCAAGGGCAAACATCACCGTCTCAGGCACGAACTGCCCGCCAAATTTTCCAAAATACGCCTTACTATTCATCTTCTACCTCACCTATGATCTTTAAAATTCTCTCTATCTTTTGCGCATCTTTTATGCCGTTTTCGTCCTCGACTTTTGAGTTGATATCGACTAGATATGGCCTAAATTTGAGCGCCTCTTTTATGTTGTGCTCGCCTATGCCCCCAGCCATGCCAAATTTAAACTTAACCTCTTTTAAAATTTCCCACTTAAAGCTAGTGCCATTTCCGCCGGCATTTTCGCCCTTGCAGTCAAAAAGCGCCATGTCAAAATGCTTAAAATCAACCTCTGGCAAGCTATCTTTCACGCTAAAAACCTGCCAGATCTCAAGCCCCATATCTTTTAAATTTGCCTCTAAATTTTCACTCACCGCTCCATGCACTTGAGCCACGTCAAGACCAGCAAACTGGCAAATTTCCATTATCTCACAATCACTTTGCTCGGCAAAAACACCGACAACTTTTTTGCCCTTGCTGTGAGCAAATTTCGCTATCTGCCTAGCTAAATTTAGCTCGACCTTTCTTTTGCTTTTGGCAAATATTAGCCCGATAAAATCAACATCCAAAGCACAAACCGCACTTGCCTCATCTAGCGTTTTGATACCACAAATTTTAACTAGCGCCATTGGCCCCAGCCTTTATAAACTCTTCATAAAATTTATACGCCTTACCTGAATTTATCGCCTCTAAAACCATTTTTTTAGCCTCGTCTGGGCTCTTCGCGCCATCAGCCGCGTAGAGTGCAAACATCGCATTAAAGACCACGATGTCAAATTTCGCCCCCTGCTCCTCGCCTTTTAGCGTGCGGATCAAGGTTTTGGCATTTTCTTCAGGTGTGCCGCCCTCGATGTCGCTGTGAAGCGCTCTTTTAAAGCCAAACTGCTCTGGCGTGATGCTGTATTCAAAAATTTCGCCATTTTTTAGCTCCACAACGCTTGTTTCACTGCAAAGCGTGATCTCATCTAGTCCGTCATCGCCGCGAACGACCAAAGCGTGCTTTCTGCCAAGGATATTAAGTGTCTGGGCGTAGAGTTTTAGGACAGGCTTATGATAGACGCCAACTAGCTGATTTGTAAGGTTTAAATTTGGATTTAAAAGCGGCCCAAGCACGTTAAATACGGTTCTTATACCAAGTCTTTGACGCACCTCTCTCACCTCGCCAACTAGCGGATGGAAAAATGGTGCGTGGAAAAAGGCTAAATTTTTACTAGCTAAATTTTCACGCTGTTTTGCCAGTGATTTTTCACTTTTTACGCCTAAAATTTCAAGCACATCAGAGCTACCAGACTTGCTTGAAACTGCCTTGTTGCCGTGTTTTGCGACCTTTATACCAAGGCTTGCAAGGATAAATGCCACTGTAGTTGAGATATTTATCGTCTTAAAGCCATCGCCGCCAGTGCCGCAAAGATCGATCATAGGCGTATCATCGCGGTAAGTTTGCGAGTATTTTAGGATATTTTTTGCAAGCGCAGCGAGGCTTTTTGGATAGAGGCTCTTTTCGCTAATTAGCACCAAAAGGGCTGAAAGTTGCACGATCTCGTACTCTTTGCTGGCTATTATCTCGCAAATTTGTTCAAAGTCGCTATCATCAAGCGGGATGTTTTCTTGAAGCTTGATAAGATATGGCTTGAGTGAGCGAATTTTTGGCTCTTTTACCTCTTTTTTTGCCTTGTAATTTACAAAATTTTCAACGATCTTTTTGCCGTATTGCGTGAAGTAGCTCTCAGGGTGAAACTGGATGCCAAAGATCGGCTTATCTTTTACGCTAAGTGCCATAACTACGCCATCATCACTCACCGCATCAGCGCTTAAGCTAGCTGGGAGCTCATCGACATAGAGCGAGTGGTAGCGCATAACCTCAAAGCGCTCAGGCAGCCCTGCAAAGAGCGGCTCTTTATTTTTCACGTCGATAAATGAGGTCTTGCCGTGAAGTGGATCGTCTAGCCTTTTTATCTTTGCACCAAAACTAAGCCCTATGGCTTGGTGTCCAAGGCAAATGCCAAGCACCGGCACGCCAAGGTTGGCCTGCAAAATCTCTAAGCAAACTCCGCTATCTTTTGGGTGTTTTGGCCCTGGGCTTAGGATGATCTTACTTGGGTTTAGTTTTTTGATCTCTTCAAGCGTTATCTTGTCGTTTCTAACGCATCTAACCTCTTCATTTGTGAGCTCTTTTACGTATTGCTCGACGTTGAAGACAAAACTATCGTAGTTATCTATAAGTAAAATCAATCTCTATCCTTTTAAATTTAGCGGCGGCTACGCGGACTAAATATTATAAATTTAGGTGAGATTATAACTAAAAGAAATTTTAATTAGGCTTTTGTGCGGCTCTCGTAGGCTTTTAAGAGTGAGAGCATATCGACATTTTCTAAATTTACACCAGTTGGTACGCCTTGAGCGATCTTGCTAAATGAAATTTCACTCATGCCAAGCTTATCCTCGACGTAAAGCATGAGCGCGTCTGAATTTAGCCCTGGCGTAAAGGCAAAGACGACCTCTTTTGAGCCATTTTGCTTGATAGCACTTCTTAGTCTCTCTATGGCGTCCTCGTCGATCTCGTCAAGCACGAAGTAAAGGCCATTGTAGATGCCATTTTGCTCAAAAACCAAGATATCTTTTGGGCTTTCAACCAGCAAGATGACCTCGCTGTCCCTGCTCTCGTCGCTGCAAATGTCGCAAATTTCATTTTCGCTTAGCCCACCGCAACGCTCACAGCGTTTGATAAACCTCACCGCGTCTTCTATATTTTGCGCGAGCCTTAGCCCTGCAAAACTATCTTGCATGCAGACAAAGTAGGCAAATCTCGCGGCTGATTTTTTACCGACACCTGGCAGCTTAGCAAATGACTCAGTTAGCTCGTTAAATTTCTCTAAGCCCCTTTTCATGCGCGTTTTGCCTTTGCTCGAAGTAAAATTTTAAAGACGTGATAGCCGTCTTCATAGTCATAAATTAGTTCAAATTTTTGCATCTGGCAAATTTGCTCGATGATGTAAAGTCCAAGCCCCATGCCGCTTCCTGCACTCACCTTGTCGCCCCTAACAAAGGCTTGTTTGTAGTAGTCGATAGGGTGATTTAGCTTTTTGCCTAAATTTTTAACCGCTATAAATTCGCTATCGCAGATCAAGATGGCTTTCTTGTCCTCTGCGTATTTTAGGGCGTTATCTATCAAATTTTTAATCGCCAAACTAAAAAGCTGAAAATCCACTCTTAATAAGACGTCATCTCTGATGTCACAGCTCACTCGCTCTTCAAATTTATCAAGCATAAGCATATCTTGCACCTGCTCTAAAATGAGCGAGAAATGGCACTCTTGATAGTTTAGCGCGTAGCTTTTTGAAAGAAGCTGCTCGACCTTACTAAATTCATTTATAAGCATCTCGAGGCGCTCAAAAACGTTTATGAGCCTCATCTTTTGAGTGTCGTTTGCCACCATCTCAGAGACGATCCTACCCTTGCCTATAGGCGTCTTTAGCTCATGCATGATCGCACGTAAAAATAGCTGCCTTGAGCGAATGAGCTCTCTGATCTTGCAAACGGCGTTGTCAAATTCAACTGCGACCTGCCCGATCTCATCTTGCTCGTTTTCATTTAGCCTAGCAGTCATCGCCATCTCCATGTTTCCGCTGGCAAATTTTCTGATATCTTTGCTAAGTCTTCTAAGCGGCAAAAGGCTTCTAAGCACCGAGACATAAAGCGAGATAAGCAGAGCCGAGATGATCAAAAATGCCACCCAAAGCGGATCATTTACGTGTCTTGCGTCGTTACTCTCAAGTAGCAGCATGAAAGATGGATTTTTAATAAGCAGATACAAATCGCCTTTGTAATTAACCGACTGCATCATGCCAAGGGGCGTGTGCTGCGTAAAAATGGCGTTTCCGCTTGTAGTAACTGAGGTGGCTAAATTTTTATTGCCGACATATTCTAGGTTGAAATTTTTAAAGTAGTGCTCTAAATCTCTTGGGGGATTGCCACGCTCGTAAAGCGCCACAAGATAGTTCATAGCGCTTATTTGCTTATCTTTTAGCTTCTCAAGCGCACTTTCTTGCTGAATGTTTGCAAATGTTACAAAGAGCAAGCACATCAGCGAGAAAGCGATGGCAAAGATGATAGTTATCTTGGTGGTTATGGAGTATTTCATCCGATAAGCTTATATCCTATGCCTCTAACTGAAAATATATGTTTTGGCGCTTTTGAGCTGTCGCCGATCTTTGTTCTAAGGCGTCCGATGATGACATCTAGGCTCTTTGAATCCTTATCTTTTAGGCTCTTGCAGTTATAAACTAGCTGCTCACGTGATACTGAAAAGCTGTGCTGTTTGATGAGATAGGTTAAAATTTCATACTCAGCTGGTGTAAGAGCAAGGGCTTCATTATTAAAGTAAATTTCATGACGCTTGTCGTCTATCCTAAATGCGCTATCAACGACCTCTTCTTGAACTTCGTTTGTCTTTTTATATCTTCTTATAAGACTTGTGATACGAGCATACATCTCCTTTGGATCGTATGGTTTTGGTAAATAATCATCCGCTCCAAGCTGAAGTCCAACAACCTTGTCACTGATGTCACTGCGAGCTGAGCTTATGATGATAGGGATGTCGTATTTTTGGCGGATTTCTTTACAAACCTCAAGACCATCAATGCCAGGTAATGTAAGGTCAAGTATGAGCAGGTCGTAGTTTTTTATCCCTGCGCTTAGCCCTAGATATGGGTCTTCAAAGTTAGTCACTTTTATATTAAAACTATCAAGATATTCAGATAAAATTTGTGCAAATTCTGGATCGTCTTCTATCATTAAAACGTTAATCATAAATCATCCTTTTCATTGAAAAATAGTAGAGATTATACGGCAAAAATGTAAATTTTTTTTTAAATTTAAACTTTTTTGGATAAAATCTCACATTTAAAATAAGCTTAATAAACAAGGAAAAATGTGGAGTTTGATTATTACGAGATCCTTGAAATTTCAAGAAATGCAAGTGGCGACGAGATAAAAAAAGCCTTTAGAAAGCTCGCTTTAAAATACCACCCAGACAGAAATGCTGGCGACAAAGAGGCTGAGCAGAAATTTAAACAGATAAACGAAGCCTATCAGGTCTTAAGCGATGAGCAAAAGCGCTCAATATACGACAGATACGGCAAAGAAGGGCTTGAGGGTAGATTTGGCAGTGGCGGTGGCTTTAGCGCTGATTTTGACCTTTCAGACATTTTTGACTCGTTTTTTGGTGGCGGTTTTGGCGGTGGCTCTAGACAGAGAAAAAGACGAAGCGAAAAATACTCAGCCGACCTTGAAATTCCTATAAATTTAGAGTTTAACGAAGCTGTTTTTGGCTGCGAAAAAGAGATCAAATTTGATCAAAAAGTGCCTTGCCCAACATGCAACGCAACAGGCAGTAAAGATGGCAAAAACAAAACTTGCCAGCACTGCGGCGGAAGCGGCAGGATCACACGTGGAAATGGCTTTATGAATATCGTTCAAGAGTGCCCATACTGCCACGGATCTGGCGAAGTGATAAGCGAGCCATGTCCTGACTGCAACGCAAAAGCCTATAAAATCCAGCAACAAAGCGTCAAGATCACGATCCCAGAGGGCGTTGATAGTGGCATGAGGATGAGGGTCGCTGGCAAAGGCAACATCGGTGCAAACGGCGTTCAAGGCGATCTTTACGTGAGCATAAATGTAAAAGAGGACAAGCATTTCATCCGCCACAATGACGATGTTTATATAGAAATACCAGTATTTTTTACCCAAGCTGTTCTTGGCGAGAGCATAAAAATCCCAACACTTCGCGGTGAAGCCGAGCTAAAACTGCCAGTTGGCGCGAAAGATAAGCAGCAATTTATCTTTGAAAATGAGGGCATCAAGGGCGTAAATTCACGCAAAAAAGGCAGACTTGTAGCTCAAATTTCTATCCAAACGCCTGACAAACTAAGCGACGAGCAAAAAGAGCTTTTAAACAAGCTTCAAGCTAGCTTTGGCATAGTTTCAGGCAAGTCAAGCACCGATGAGAGCGTCTTTGATAAGATAAAAAGCTGGTTTAAAGGCGACGAGCCAAAAGGCAAAAAGAAAAAATAAATTTAAATTTGTGACGCTAAATTTGGCGTCACAAATTCTTTAAAATAAATTTTATATATCCTAATTTTTACAAGTAAATTTCACACAAATTTTAAAATTTATGAGCGAACATATCACGCTTCTAAATTTAGTGGTGAATAGTTATGAGCCCTAAATTTAGTAAGTTGCTAAGGCGAGCGAGTAAAGTTTTAAAATTTGCAAAGCAGTCTAATCAAATTTAGATGTTTGCTTCTTTGTTAAGGGGGAAGAGGCTTGAATTACGAAGTCGCTCCCTTCCCCCTTAACAATACCCCAACCCCTACGACGTTCAAGGTGCATGCAATGGTGCTGAAGCACTGTATGCGGTTTGCTTCTAAGAAATTTCTAACAAATTTTAAAATTTCATGAACGAGTAATTTCGGCTCTAAAATTTGAGCTAAGCTGTAGGCGAAGCCAAATTTTAGTAGTCAATTCTTGCGAGTGAGTGGAATTTTAAAATTTACAAAAAAGTAGTAGTTTTATTTTAAAGCACATAGTTTAAATTTCAAATTTAGATCCGACATATCACGCTTTTAAATTTAGTGGCAAAAATGTAGAAATATAAATTAAGGCGATTGCATAAAAGCGTATAAATTTAAAAGAAATTTTAGTGCCCAAAATATCAGGCACTAAAATCCATAAATTTACTCAGTTGCAAGGTCTAAGTAATAATCAAGCTGGTCGCGTCTGATGATACGTATGAGGTTTGTGCTGCCCTCTACACCTGTTGGGTGGCCAGCTGTGACGAGATAGGTCTTGTCATGCTCGACATATCCAGCGTCGTAAGCCTTTTTGATGACATTTGCGAGAAGGACATTTAGCTTTGTCTTTTCAAGCACGAGCGCTGGCGTCACGCCCCAAGCAAGAGTCAGCATGTGAGCCGTCTGCTCGTCGTGCGCGATAGCGATGATATCGATGTTTGTGCGATTTCTAGCTAGTTTTATGGCTGATTTGCCTGAGCCTGTGATAGAGAGTATCGCATTTGCCTTGATGCGAACAGCTAGCGAAGCTGCGCTATTTGCGACCATGTCAGTCTCGTCAAAAAAGTCAAATTCGTCAAATTTATTGTATGGATAGATGCTTTGCGTTTGGATGATCGTTTTGCTCATCGCCTCTACGACTGCGACTGGGTTTTTGCCGATCGCGCTCTCCTCGCTTAACATAACCGCATCAGTGCCGTCTAGCACGGCGTTTGCCACGTCGCTGATCTCCGCTCTTGTAGCAGTTTCATGCTCAGCCATGCTTAGCATCATCTGAGTTGCTGTGATGACTGGCTTGCTGGCTGCATTTGCCTTTTTGATGATGAGCTTTTGTATCGTTGGCACCCTGTAAAATGGCACTTCTATGCCAAGATCGCCACGAGCTACCATGATACCGTCGCTCTTTGCGATGATGTCGTCTATGTTTTCGACCGCGTCAAATTTCTCGATCTTAGACAAGATAGCCGCTTTGGAGCCAAATTCTTTTAAGATATTTCTTGCTTTTATCACGTCATTTGCGTCTTGCACGAAGCTAATGGCGACAAAATTTACGCCCTGCTTTGCGCCAAATTCCATATCTTCTTTATCTTTTGGCGTGATGATGTCGATGCCAAGGGCGGTGTTTGGGAAATTTACACCTTTGTTTGAGTTTAAAATCCCGTCATTTTCGATGATCGTTTTTACCACATCTTTGCCCTCGCCCGTAACTCTTGCTCTGATCGAGCCATCATAGAGATAGACGTACTCGCCAGCCTTTAGCATAGGTAAAATTTGAGGCTGATTTAGGCTCACTCTATAAACGCCCTTTTCGATCTTCTCGCCCACGATATCCTCTGCGTAGATGCTAAGCTCGTCGCCAGCTTTTAAGTAAAATGGCTCGCTAAGCTTGCCAACTCTGATCTTTGGACCGCAGATATCTTGCAAGATGCCTATGCGTTTGTTTAGTCTTTTTTCGATGTTTCTTATCTTATCGATGTTTGATTTGTGGTATTCGTGTGTTCCGTGGCTAAAATTTAAACGAAAGACATTAACACCTGCTTTAACCATCGCCTCCATCGTCTCTTCGTTGTCACTTGCTGGCCCTAAAGTCGCTACAATTTTCGTCTTTTTTATCATTTTTATGCCCTGTAATTTGATTTTTGCGATTATAACACAATTTAATAATGTAAATTTTTTGTATAATATGCAAAATTTTTAAAGGAGAGAGTATGAATAAATTTTTATTAGCATCTCTTGGTCTAGCAGCTCTTGCTTGCGCTGCCATGGGAGATGACAAAGTCTATAAGCTCAAGCTTGCAACCTCGTGGGAGAGCACTATGCCAGTGCTTGGTGACGTGCCAAAAGAGCTAAAAGAGAAGGTCGAAAAGATGAGTAACGGCCGCATCGAGATCAGGATCGACTACCCATCAAAGCACAAGTCACCTTTCGCGATGCTTGACTTTGCAAAGAGCGGTCAGTACGACATCGGCTACACAGCTAGCTACTACTACAAAGGCAAAGACCCTAAGACTATGTTTTTTACAGCGACACCATTTATGATGAATACCGACGAGCAAACAGCTTGGTATGAATTTGGCGGCGGTAAAGAGCTAGAGGCGAAAGTTTTTGACCCATATAACATCAAAATTTTTAGAGCTGGTAACACTGGCATGCAAATGGGCGGCTGGTTTAAAAAAGAGATCAAGTCAGTTGATGATATCAAAGGCTTAAAGATTAGAATTCCGGGCTTTGGCGGTGAAATTTACGCTAAACTTGGCGCAAACATCAACACTATCCCAACTGGCGAGCTTTACATGGCGCTTGAGATGGGCACGATCGATGCAGTCGAGTGGGTTAGCCCAGCTTATGACATGGCACTTGGCTTTCACAAAGTGGCAAAATACTACTACACAGGCTGGCAAGAGCCAGATGGCGAAACTCAGTTTTTCTTCAACAAAAATGCGTATGAAAAACTTCCAGATGATCTAAAAGCTATCTTTGAAGCGGCTGCTGCTGAAGTAGCAAGAGATGTAAATACTAAGGTATTTTACGCAAACGTAGAGTACTGGGACAAGATGAAGGCTGAGTACCCAGACATCCAAGTAAAGTCTTTCCCACCAGAGGTCATCGCAGCTCTTAAAAAGGCTACAAACGAGCTACTTGATGAAGAGAGCGCAAAAGATCCGCTATTTAAAGAGATCGTCGAGTCTCAAAGAGCTTTCCTCAAAAAAGCAAGAGAGTGGACTAAAATTTCTGACTACGCTTACATCAAAACAAACGAAGAGAAATAATCACAGCAGGGAGCTCTCCCTGCTTTTTAAAATTTAAAACCACCACAAAAACTAATCACAATAAGACTTTAAAGCAAAAGATAAGACAATAATGAAAATTTCATAGGAAAAAGAGATGAAAAAAGTCAAATTTATAGTTTTTATCTGCTTGTTTATACTGCTACCACTTGCTTATTTTAATGGCTTTATAAGAATTTCTGATCTGACTAGCGAACAAGAGAGCATTGCTAAAAAATATGGTGGTGTTTATGTATTTGATGAGAGGCTAGAGAAGGAGATAGATAAGAGAGAAGAAGAGATAAAAGAGTTAAGAGATTGTTATGCCACCAAAACAACAAAAGAGTGTGAGCTTGTCGTTAAAAAGCAGGTTAGCACTAATGGATATTTTTTAAACAAAGTTTGGAACAATAATAAAGAAAAATTTAGACAAAGATATAACACTGAGATCGATAGTGAAGCACAAGATAAATTTATAAAAGATACTGCAAATCAACAATCAACACCTATTCAGACATTATCTAATGGAAAAAAATATTATGTAACCACAAGAGACTACGGAAATGATTTTAAGAAACAAGCTTGGATGCCTAGAGAATACTCTGAAAAAATAAACGAATTTATTGGAAAAGAAAATTTAGAAAAGATTAAACCAAGTAAGCTTTTATCTTATTTTTATGCAGATAATGAAAATGGCGATATAGTGCCTATTGTTGTATCTGTATATTACAATGTGCCAACAATAGTATTTGGACTATATGGGGACGAGGCAAGTGGGATAAAATTTTCTAAAACAATAATAAATGATGTAGGTGGAGATGATTACTTTTACCTAATAGACAACAAATTTCAAAAAATCAGCAATAAAGATAAGGACAAATAAATGAATACTCTTAAAAATTTAACTAACAAAGAAATGGTAAATAAGATAAAAGACTATGCTGATATAGCCGATGTTGCTTATGCTTTTTTTGAATACATAGATGAGAATGAAATTTGGAGTGTGTCTGATAAATTTTATAATCAATAAACCTCAACTAAGCATAATAAATTAATAATATTATAAATATATTCACAATAAGATTATAAGAAATTTCTATCTTGTATAGTTTTAAATTTAAAAGGATTTATGATGAAAAAAGTCAAATTTATAGTTTTTATCTGCTTATTTATACTGCTACCACTTGCTTATTTTAATGGCTTCATAAGAATTTCTGATCTAACTAGCGAACAAGAGAGCATAGCTAAAAAGTATGGTGGTGTTTATGTGTTTGATGAGAAGTTAGAGAAGGAGATAGACAAGAGGGAAGAAGAGAGACGAATAATGACAAAAGGCTTAAGTGGTAAAAAATTAGCCGAAAATCGTTATGCAGTTGATATGACGCCAGTTAATGAAAAATTACCTAGAGTTTTATCTAATGGAAAAAGATACTACTCAAGAAAAGACAATATAAAAATAGATAACTACAAAATTTTGAATAACTATGAAGAAAAACTAAAAGAATTTATGGGTAAAGATTACGATAAATATGAAAACTATCTAAGCATAAATTTGGGATATTTCTATATAGACAACGACACCATTATACCTATAAGCATAGGAGTTTCTACACTTTATACAGAAGTTACATTTGGGGTATATGGCGATGAAGCAAGTGGGATAAAATTTACCAAAGAAAGCACTCAAAGACTAATTGGAGATAATAAATTTTATCTAACAGACAATAAATTTGAAAAAGTCAGCACATCAGATAAGGACAAATAAATGAACACTCTTAAAAATTTAACAAATAAAGAAATGGTGAATAAAATAAAGGACTATGCTGATATAGCTGATGTAAGTTATGCCTTTTTTGAGTATATAGACGAAAATGAAATTTGGAGTTTTTCGGATAAATTTTATAATGAGAAAATTTTAAAGACGCCAAATCCTAGATGGGATTATGCTGATAATGTAAATTATGGTCACACTTTAGAATTTGACATTAAAGATGAGAATGGAAATACTATAAAAGCCGCTGGCACTCCTACCGCTTACGCTCTTTGTGTTGAAGCTAGGTTTATGCAGGATTTAAAAATATTTAAACCGAGCGAACTCAAAAAACCAAACCCTAAACCACAAAAAATAAACAACAGTATCCACTCATTTATAGATGTTGATGAAACAACCAAAGAACAAATGTTGTTTTACACAATAGACAATCTCTCCAAACGTACCAAAAATTTCACATCAAGGTTTAGACTTCTCAAACATCAAAAAAATGATGATGAAGGTTTTAGTGCCACACTTTTTGAAGATACCAAAGACAATAATAAAAGAATACTAGCTTTTAGAGGCACTGAAATAACTCCGGAGGACTTAAACGCAGACGTTCAGCTAACAACTAACGATATACCAGATCAAGCAACATCTTTAATATATTTTTTTATGGATAATGTTATACCTATATTAAAAGAAGGTGAAAAGATAAATATATGCGGTCATAGCCTTGGCGGATACTTAACTCAGGTGTGTGCTTTTACTTTTGCTGAATATATAGATGAAATTTATACATTTAACTCGCCTGGGCTATTAAGTGATCTTATGTTAAAAGTCAAGATGACATCAAGGATAAAAAATATAAATAATGTTCTAACGTCTTCTTATGATGAGATGGCAAGATCTTATAAGATCATACATAAAACCAAATATCTTAACATGGCTAGAGCTCGCTCAGACTATAAGGTAAATCTTAGTTACCAAAAAATACTCAACACAAATATATTCTTAGCAAACCAAGACCACACCTACCTACCAGCACCTTTAAATGTTAATAACATATATCACATGAAAACAGACAACGATAGCCTAGCCTTTAACAATAAACTCTATGAAAACGCTATACAAGACCTTGGAGTTGATATAAATGGCAATGAAGTGCTTATAAATATAGGCAACGTAGATGCGATACTAAAAACAGATATAAGTATAAGCTCGCACTTTCTTACCTATACGGCTACTACACTATACTTTTTCTCATATCTTTTAAATGAAAAAGATAATGACGAAAAGACAAACAATGTGAGCTTAAAAGGCACGTTTCTATACCTAAATGACTTTATGGAGCAAAACTATAAGCTTATATTTGATCTTGATACAAATTTATCTTTAGCATATAAAAGTGAGACATCATATCCAGATAATAAAACCACACTTCCACCTCTTTTATATAACAAAAACAAAAATTGGATGTTGCTTATACTAATAAATAACATAAAACACGACTTCAAGATATTAAATCACAATTTAGAAGACGAGCAAGAAGCTTTAATAATAGAAGATATATTTAAGCTTAGTGACGAGAAGCGATATACAAATATAATAAGCAAAGATGAAGTTGAGAAATTTAAAGAAGGTGGATGTGAAACTATAGAAGATCAAAGGGCTATGCATAAGTGTAGGACATACAAGGTAGTAGATGAGAGCTCTAGTGATATCACTAGCACCAAGGCTGAAGCTAGCAAGCTCTATACCTATGCGTCAAATTTCACAAGATCACTTTCATCACAAGATAACAAAGCATATTTTATGAAAAAATCAGAACAGACCTACTCTCTTTTATTTGATAATAGCATAGGCAGTGGCTCTATAAATTTATATGACGTAAAAGATAGAGGCGAGATAAAATTTGGCTTTTTATCAGCTAGCTCTAGCGTATATGTGGATAAGGATAAAGAGAGTTTAGCCATATTTACAAAAGATAAAGACATAGTGGATATTGAGAGACTATATGAGAAGATAAGAGATAAATTTGGCGTGGAAAACCCAGAAAACTACAAGGTCGATCTCTTCTTAAACGCCACACTTCTAAAAGGTGCAAACGAAGCTAAAGACTATAAATTTGGCTTTACAAATTTCAAAGATGAAAAAGAGCACGATCTCTTTGAAAACAAAGAAGATCAAAAGCCATTTTACTACTTTAGCCCAAGGGATGATGAAAGCTCTAAAGGCTCGCTTGATATCACAAATAAAAACACTAGCATAAGAGTGCTTGGCTATGATATAGAGAGGGGTAGCTTAGATGTAAAGCTAAAAAGAGCTAACAGTGATGAGAAAAAAGAGAAGCAAGCACAAGATAGAGAGGCGGTAAATCATCAAAGCATGCCTCTTGGTGCGGTAGCTACAAATTTCACCGCTCACCCAGTCATAGAAGACGACATCATCACTTGCCCGCATGGTGGCCAAGTAGTGCTAAAAAGCAAAGCTGGCAGGAGTATCACATCTAATGGCATACCGCTCATACTAGGTCAAGACTTCTTAGGCTCGCCGATAGTTGGCTGCTCGGCAAATTCGCCATGCACCTGCGTAGCACACGTACCAAAGAGCGCACTAAGTGCTAAAAGAGTAAATGACAACCACGCTCTTATGCAAGACCTAGTTCATCACTGCTTAAGCGATAAAGGCTGCACGCTATCAGTGGCTAAAAAGTCAAATTTACTTACATTTGAGGGGGTAAAATACGTTGATGCAAACGGCAACGAAGTAGCGCCAAAAGATGTGCAGATCACGCAAAACCCAAGGCTAAGGTTTTTCATGAAAAGTGCCGCATCACAAAGAGATAACATGCACGTCGCCATATACTCCATAAACGGCACCGAGTACAAAGAGCCAAACGGAGCTGACGAGATCGTGCTAAAAGAGAGCGACGCAAGAGACGTTAGCGACAAGGCACTTTTAAAGCTATTTAATGAAAACTTTAAGACTACCAGCCAAAGAAAATATGAATTTAAAGAGTACTCGCTAAAGTATGGCGCAGATGTTTTTAGGCTAAATTTCATAAAGCCAGAGTATAAGAGCAAGCACGGCATAAACGGCTACTATGAAAGACTTAGCGAATACGAAAACGACGTTAGAAATTTGATCTTTCTAACGCCAAATCAAACAAAAGATATCACTATAAAAATAGCCAAAGGGCTAGACGCTAAGATAGAAAAAGACGCCGAGATAACCGACGTCGTAGTGCTTCAAGGGCTATAAATTTACCCTTAGCAAGGCATCTTTAAAACTTCTACCACTTCACCTTTTGCGATAAATTCTGTCTCTTTTGGGATGATAAGCAGTGCAGCTTCGTTTGTTAGGTTATTTACGATCGCTGAGCTGCCTAGCTTTTTACCGTTTAAATTTACAAAGATCTTGCCATCTCTGTTTTCTAAATTTACCGCTGTAAATTCCAAAAATGGCGAGCGTTTTTTGTAGTCTTCGTCCATTATCGCCGTGATCTTTGGCTCTTCTTGACTAAACCAAGTGTTTATAAGCACTCTTACATAAAGCACGCACATAACCATCGCCGAATACGGAAATCCCGGCAGCGCAAAGATGTATTTATCGCCTGATTTTGCCACTCTGATGTGGCGGCCTGGTTTTATCGCAGCGCCTTCGATGATGAGCTTAAAGTTTTCATTTAAAGCGCCCTTTACAAAGTCATAGTCTCCCATGCTGATACCACCAGTCGTCACCAAGATATCGGCTGATTTTAGTGCATTTATGATCGCTTTTTCAACAAGCTCGGCCTTATCTCTTACGATCTCACAAAGGATCGGCTCCGCGCCCATTTTACGTATCTGCATAGCGATACCTACGTGGTTTGAGCTGTGAATTTGCGCTGGACTATCAAGAGGCTCGCCAAGGTCTTTTATCTCGCTACCAGTTGCAAGTATCGCCACTCTTGGGCGGATGAAGACGCTTACGTGAAAGACGCCAAGCTCGGCAAGAAGCGCGATCTCAGCGTAAGTTAGACGTGTGCCTTTTTTTATTAAAATTTCGCCTTTTTTATAGCTCTCACCCACTGCTCGCACGGCAAAACCCTTTGGCACGCTCTTTTTGATGATTATTTTTGAGCCGCTTACCTCGACATTTTCAACTGGCACAAGAGTATCAGTACCTTCGCTCATTAGCGAGCCGGTGAAGGTTTTGACGCATTTGCTGCCCTCTACATGTAGCCCTTTGTCACTACCTGCTGGCAGATCGGTGATGAGCTCAAGCTCGTTTAGGCCATCTTTAAAGGCAAAAGCGTAGCCATCCATCGCCGAAACTGGCTTTGCTGGATAGTTCTCCGTAGCTTTCACATCGTAGGCGATATTTCTATCAAGCGCATCTGTAATGGCTACTTTTTCGACCTTTTCCCACGCATTTATTGTATCTTTTAGAATTTTCAGGCTATCTGCATAGCTCATAAAATCTTTCATTATTTGTCCTTTTTATGAAATTTTTGCATATTTTAGCCACTTCTGTTTTACAAAAAATTAATCTTTGTTTTATTTAATGATTATTAAAATGTCGTTTAAGAAACCAGTCTGGTTTTACCCTTACACAGGAATTTACATGAACAAAACACTACTTTACATCATCGCAGGTGCGAGCCTTGGCATACTTGGTCCGGTGCTCGTTCATTTTGGCAACCCAGCAAATATGGGCGTTTGCGCGGCTTGCTTTTTACGAGATAGCATGGGTGCGCTTGGCTTTCACCAGGCCAAAGTCGTGCAGTATCTAAGACCTGAAATTTTAGGGCTTATCATCGGAGGCTTTCTAGCTAGCATGCTTTGGAGTAGAAATTTCACTCCAGTATCTGGTAGCGCGGCATTTTCTAGGTTTTTCTTAGGCGTGTTTGCGATGATAGGCTGCCTCATATTTTTAGGCTGCCCTTGGAGGGCGTTTTTGCGCCTTGGAGGTGGAGATATGACCGCTATTGCTGGCGTTGTTGGCTTGTTTGCTGGTGTCTTTGTGGGACGAGCTTTTAAGAAAAATGGCTACGTTTTACCTGAAAATGAAACCACTGCAAAGGCGATAGGGTTTTTACCACTAATTATTGCTATTTTGCTTTTACTGGCACTTATCTTTGGTCTAAAACTTGGCGAAAATGGCGCATTATTTAGCTCAGAAAAAGGTCCAGGCTCACAGCATGCAAATTTATTTATCTCTCTTATTTGTGCCATCATCATCGGCGCATTTATGCAAAGAAGTAAATTTTGCTCAGTAGGCGCTATCAGCAAAATTTTTGAGCGTGACTTTTCGATGTTTTATGGTATAGTCTCTATCGTCCTTTTTGCAAGCATCACAAATTTAGTGCTAAATCAATACAAATTTGGCTTTGAAGGACAACCTATCGCTCACAATGATATGCTTTGGAATTTCTTAGGTATGACGCTCGCTGGCCTTTGCTTTAGTCTAAGCTACGGCTGCCCTGGCAAACATCTAGTGCAAATGGGAGCTGGAAATTTAAGCTCAGCTGTATTTGTTTTAGGCATGGGAGCTGGAGCTGCTATAAGTCATAACTTTATCTTAGCAAGCTCAGGAGCTGGCATCACACCTTATGCCCCGTATGCCGTAGTGATCGGCTTTATCTACGCTATTTACGTTGGATTTTTCACTAAAAAAGCTTAAATAAATTTGGCTGCTTTTGCAGTCAAATTTGATTTTTATATCTATAAATTTGTGTGAGATAAATTTTAGCTAAAAATAAGTTCTTAGGTTGTATAATCCAAAACTTATTTTAAGTTGTCACGGTAGCTCAGCTGGTTAGAGCGCTGGTCTCATAAGCCGGAGGTCGGGAGTTCAAGTCTCCCCCGTGACACCATAAATACCTAAACTACGATGTTTCTACAATATTATATTGCAGTCACCTTTCATTAAATATAGCTTAATGTTTGTAGCAAAACAAAATTTTATGTAGCAAATTTTTAAGCTTGCAGTAATTTTAGCACGTTTTTTTATAAAACAACAAAAACTAATCATATATAACTGTGCAATTAATACAAATTCTAGAGTTCATATTTCGAGTTTTGGTGAAATTTTCCAAATTATAACTGCACACCTGCATGTTTAATCCAAATTTTTACATCTATTTTAAATCTACTAATCAAAATTTATTTATAGCAAAGGCTACTCCTACCAAAAGCAACAATATGAACGAGCTATCACCAAGCTATTACAAGAAAGGTCTTTATATGAAGAAGTGGTTTATGATAAGCAACATAGGATAGCTAGCAACAAACGACTTTGAATGCGTTAGATGAGATAAGTACCTAGCAAATTTTGCGATTAATGTACTACAACACGTAATCTATAGTAACACTTATACCTATGCGACTATCATAGATAAAAAATAAGACACAGCCTACTTTAATGATCAGTTTATTTTAAAAAATCTCTTTATATAAATAGACAATGGCAAATAGGTAATTTTTATATGAATTTTAATTGATACAATACTTAAACAGCGTTTTCAAAGAGTTGTCTTATTTAGTCTTAGTAGCATTACGTTCTGATATCAATTTTTTAAATTTTTCCATATCTTGTTTATCTAACTCCATATAGTGCGATTTTAATGCCAAATCAGAAATACCAATATCAACCAAATCTTGATTGGTTATATTCCAAGTGTTCATATTTTCTACAAAATATTTTTGATTTTTTCCGGGAACAGTTACGTAATTATAAAAATAAAAAGGCGTTACTATTAAAAACATAACTAGAAAAACAACAAATAACTTCATTATGCCACCTCTATATCCTGTCTAATATTTTTTTTGCCACAGTGTTTCATGCCTTGAATTAATGCATTTCTGACCTCATCTCGTTTTTGTCTACTTAGAAACGTAAGCGACTGAGAGCCAAATGAACCTGTTACACTTAGATTATATCTAGCATGCTTTTTAGTATATTTTTTACCTTTTTCTCCGTGAGTTGTAGACCATCTTTGTGTATCAAGATATACTCCTTCTATATCACGCAAATCTACATCCTGTGTCCAAAATAGTTTAAAAAAGGGCACCAAAATAATAAATGCTATGATGGAATTAGAAATATCAACCGCAGGACATGTAAATAAATTATTTTTGGTATTAATTTTATATGTCAAATTTGCAAAATATATTTTTATTAGCAAAAAAATATATGCAAATCCATAGAATGAAAGTATGGCTGTTTTAATAACTTGAGGGCAATTTAAAAAAGTAATCCCTGTTAGCGTTATATACAAACCAAACAAAAACGGTATTCCAGACCACTTTATGAATACCCATACTCTAAATATAGCAGTTTGCACATCTCTGACAACATACATTTATTTGTCCCTCTCCATTTGTCTATTTTATAAAAACACTCAAAAAGATACTTATTTAGCAAAACTAAAAATGCTGTTTAAAAACCCAGACAAGGTCTCATAAACATAAACTGCCTTATCTGGAATTTAACTATATTTTTACTACTTAAAAAATACTTCATCATTAGCTAGGTCTTTAACAAAAAGCCTAGTTGCTTTATTTTTATCTACTTTAAAAATAACTACCGTTCTAATATAGTCATCCAACACTTCTAGCTCATCGCCATTTTCCTCAATCTCATATTCATCAGCTACACCTTCAGATGTATTTTGCCAAAATGTTTGAGGTAAATAAAGATAGGTTTCACCTCCTTCTGGCGATAACATAGAGTCTACACCATCCTCGTTAGCACCCATGCCAAACGATAACTCTATACTATGAGCTAAATATTTCATACCGCCGTCTACTATTTCATCCATATTTTTATTTTTTACATTTATAGAATAGACGCTTTTTCCACCCCAGAAAACCATGCTGTAAATACCGTTTTCTAAGCTTCTATTGTTAAATGACACTAGTTTCTTTAGGTCTATCTCTGAATGACCTTCTCCATTGCCTTGTTCACACTCCACACCTTCAAAATTAATGGGCTCATCTTCCTCCATCCATGGCGTATTCTCATGGCAAATATCGTCTGGTGTTGCGGTAATAATATCATACACCTCTCCACTATCAGCACCAATAATTTCCACAAATTTATCATAAAACTCATCAGCATCATTTATCTTATTATATGCCTCTTGTATTTCCTTTGCTTTTTCGCTATCAAACCTACCTATTGCTATTTCTCCACCGAGTAATCGCCCATTAGAATCTAGACGGACTGTAGAGGATATATCATCTTCGTAGCTCTCATTGCATTGTTCCTCTTCATCATCATATTCAATTCTAAACTCCTCAAAACTAATTTCTGTAGGATCTATCTCACCACTTGCTATCTTTTCTTTATATAGTGCTTTTAGGTCAGGTTTTAAGCTTTGTTTAAACTCCTCAAAACTAATTTCTGTAGGATCTATCTCACCACTTGCTATCTTTTCTTTATATAGTGCTTTTGGATCTGGTTTTAGTTGCTCTTTAAAATCCTCAAAGCTTAACTCTGATGGATCAATTTCTCCACTTATGATTTTTTCTTTATAAAGAGACTTTGCATCTTTTGTCTGAGATATCGGCTTTAGTTCTTTTAAAAATACCTGCTCCGTTTTACTAAAAGACTCTAAATTTTTAGGATCTGAAGCTATTTTGAACGCTTTATTTAATATCTCTGATTCATTATGATCTTCACCCGCAACATCTACTAGTCGAGAAATCAAGATATACTTTGACAAGAAAGGTAAGACAATTTCTTGTATAAACTTATCGTCTTTTGTTGTAAAATGAATATAATTCATATCTGCACAGTTACTATTCTTTAGGAATATTTTACGATTTATTGGATTACTTACAGAAATACTATCTATATCATTAAGTCTTATACCTTCTTTGCTGGTAAAAGCATCACAGTATACTTTTTTGTGGGTAAAAAAGAAGCCTTTTTTTGCGCTTCCAAAAACAGTATCATCAAATAAAAAAACAATAGGCTCATTGTTTTCAATATTTGAGTATTCTTTTTTGGCGTTTTCTATTTTTTTATGATACTTAGTATCATCGTTTTCATTATTGAAAAACAAAAAATAGCGCTTGACATCAGAGAACCAAGGTTCGCCAGAAAACATATTTAAAATATTCAACATTATCTATCCTTTATAAGATTTTTTAATTTTATCAAAAATTTATTTTTAGAACTACCTAATAATAGTTTTTAAAAATTCTAATCCCGAAGCTACAGCTTTAAAAGCTTCATGGTCTCCATTTTTCAACCGGTCCAAATTGGGATAATACACTAATGGTAAAAATGCCATAAAAAATACATGTATCTTTTTGTGTATATTATCGTCTATTTTATCAGTCTTATCACGCATTTGCTTTAAAAGCTTGGTCGTATCATCAGTTAGTTTATTTAACCTAAAATCAGCTATTAGCTTATCTACTTGCCCAACCAGTTCATTGCTTTGCATTTTACTCTCCTTTGTAGTTGTATTAATGAAATTATAATATATATTTAAGACAATTTTATGTCTTTAAATTAGTAAATATACTCTTTTATTCTAGAGATAAATTCATTTTCTTTGATTTTGATCTCATCGATGCTGGGTTCGTTTAAATTTGTAAGTTCTATGCCATCTACTATAAATTTGGTATTTAAATTTTCAAACCAAGAGTGGCTATGGCATCTATCTATACTAAATTTATTCATAGGATATAAAAGACCGCCAGCTATTACGTTTCTGCCTTGATTTTGATAGTAGCTCATATATGTATTTATCTGAAAAAAGTCATTTCTATCAACATCACCTAGTCCGTATTGATCCTTGCCTAGCATACTCATACGCTTATATTTGGTATCAAGCACGAGCACCTTATCGCCGTTACTCATAACTATATCAGGAATGATCTTTCTTGCAAAAAATTTATCTTTATAAAGCTCTATTTTTGGGCTAGTTACACTCCAGTCTTTAAACTCTTTTTGCAAAAGCTTACGTATATAGATCTCAAAAAGCTCAGCCACATCTACCAAAAAGCCTAAATTTTGCTTACCATTGCTTTTGGTGCCAGAATCTTCGTTTTCTATGATTAGTTTTGCGTATTCTAAGACTTTTTTATATGGGGCGTAGATTGGATTATGCAGTGCTTTTGAATTTAAGGCATTGTGTATGACATTAGGCGTTACAAGTCTTGGCTCCCTTATCTCGTTTAGATAGCTTAAAGTGTTTATGACCGGTTTTATCAGCTCTTTACTCTCTTTTTGCACTATCTTTAATGCTTTATGTAAGAGCAAAACTATATCGCCTATATCTTGTCTCTCTCTATTTGTGCTAGATATTTTACCAGCAAATGGGACATCTTTTTTTATAAATTTAGCCATATCGACTTTGCCCATAACCTTTGCTTCATGATAGCTTTTGTCTTTATATTCTTTAGGCAGTCCAAGTAAAAATGCGCGCTCTAGCGCTTGTATAAAGAGATAATAGATGACGATCCTTGACAGATTTTTCTTAGCATCTATGGATTTGCCAAGCGATACGTCATCCACGTAGATATCATTTGCAAAATTTAGCATCCGCTCTAAAAATTTATTTGAAAATCTAGAGTTTATCTCTATATCTATGCCATTATGGATAAAGCTTCCTATGAAATTTCCAGCTTGCACATAAAGCCCATCATCTTGATTTTTTGTGCTAATGATAAACTCATCTTCTTTTTCTTTGGAGTCTGGCAAAAAAGAGAGAAATTTGCCACCATTAGCCACATACTCACTTAGAGTCAGGCTAAATTCCGTCTTTTCTTTCTTTTGTAGTTTTTTGTCTTGCTCGTAATTTCCGAAAAAATTATCATTTATTACTATTGCCATATTTATCAATCAGCTTTGTTTTCATGTCATTTAAACGAGTTTCTATGTCTTTACCGCTATACTGAGTTCTTAAGTACTCTTTTAAAAGCGGGCTTATATGTCCTTCCCAGAGCTTGCTTATCTCTTTTTTGCTTAAATTTTTTGGTTTTAGGAAATATGAATGCCCAAGTTCGTAGCTGTCATCCAGCCCTAATCCTTTATCGCTAGTTATATACTCATTTATATCTTTGCAAAATTCTACATATGTTTCAAGTTTATCCTCGCTTGATTTATCAAAATGTTCAGCTATTACATCATAATTGCAACCATACCTTTTCCAAACAAATCTTCTTCTAAGCGCCATATCAAAGCTATCTATGCTTTTATCTATATCGTTCATTGTGCCGATGAAGTATAAATTTTCAGGCACTCCAAAGTAGCCTTCGCCGACTTCATCTATATAAACAGCGTGTTTTTCATTATCCCAAAGCGATGAATTTGCTGTTTTTACTAGCATGCCTTGTAAATTTTTGCCCTCATATCTTAGTCTTTTGTCCTCTTCAAGACACAAAAGTAGCTCACCAAAGACCCTTGAAAGCTCAGCTCTATTTATCTCATCAGCTACGAAGTAATATTTTTTGAGTTCTTCTTTGCCTTCTTGGCTATTTTTTAAATTTTTAAAAGCATCAATACACATCTGCTTAAATACACCATTTTTTAGCTCAAATTTCATCGCTCCATTTTCTATACCGGTTGGTTTTACACCGTCCATGAAGTCCTCGTAGCTATAGCTTGGGTGAAACTGAACTATTTTATATTCGTGGTTTTCTTCTATTAGTTTTCTAGCCTCTATGGTTTGTTTGGTTTGATATGTTTTTCCAGTACCTGGGGCACCGTAAAGGATGATATTTTTAGACTCAAAGTCTATGCCACCGCTCCACATATTTTTTACTCTATCATCATAAAAAATATTTTCCTTTAAATTTTTCTCATTTTTTAGAGCATCTTTAAGTCTATTCTCTATATCTTTTAGTTTTTCATCAAGATCATCAGTGCCTTGTTTGCAGTATATGCTCTCAAAAGTAGCCACAATAGCTTCCTTGTGAGCGTTGCTGATTATTGGCACGTATTCTTCTGGCTTAAAAAGATGAAGCAGGGCATTATAGATCGAAGCCGTTTTTTCTTTTCCGTTTATCGTGATACTATTTCCAAGCTCTTTTAGAATGTCTATTTCTTTGTCATTTTCATCATTTTCTAAATATTTTTTTAAAAATTTTATTATATAAGCAAGTTCAAAGGATTTATTGCTGTAATAATAGCTGCCAGGTGAAGCAAAACCGTTAACTGAAGTAGTTTTAAATTCATTATTTTCATTATCAAGCAAATTTCCTTTCCCAACAATATTTAGAAAATTCTTAATAATTGTTACCATATCTTTTTTTTCAATCCTAGGGGGCAATCTCCAAAGCCAAATAATATTAGCCATAAGGTCTATCACGTCATCAGTAATAGCACCCATTAACTGATCTTTTACTACTCTATCAAAAATGACTTCTTTATTATCTTTTGTTTTTTCTATCTTGCTATCGTCTAATTTTTCTACAAAATGATCAATAAGAAGCTCCACGTTGTCTTTATTTAAAATTTCTTTTTTTGTAAAAATAGATTTTCTACCTTTCAAAAATATTTCTTTGTATTTTGAAAATGCATCTTCATACTTTTAAAACTCAATTTTTTCTCCTTACATTGCGTGCTCTAAATAAAATATATAATGCAATTATTATCTATTTTTCTAGACTTTTTATGTCTTATTTTTATGCTAAAATTAAAGACAGTGTTATTTTATTTAAATATAGATTAAATAAAACATAATAATTGCTTAACAAAAGGGTCAAATAATGAGTAGCAAATTTTTATCAAAATCACTCTATGTAAGAGGTCTTCAGTGTCCAAAATCACTATGGCTTAAAAAATATAAATCTGATGTTTTAGAACAAAATACGGACCCTAATATATTTGAGACTGGGAATATGGTAGGAGAGCTTGCTTGTGAACTATTTAGTGGCGGCAAAAGGATAGATTTTGATGGGAGTAGTTTTAATGACAAGATAGATCAAACTAAGAAATTCATACAAGATGGTGAGAAAATAATATATGAAGCTACATTTTGCTTTGATGAAATTCTCGTGATGGTAGATATATTGCAGATCATTGATGGAAAATTCATTATAAACGAAGTAAAAAGTAGTACAAGCCTATCTGATGTCTATATAGATGATGCCAGCATCCAATATCATGTTATTAGCTCATTGGGATATGAAGTAAAGCGAGTCAATATAGTCTATCTAAACAATCAATACATTCGTAGCGAGAAGTTAGAACTAGATAAGCTTTTTGTAATAAATGATGTAACAAACCAAATTTCACTCATGCAAGGCGATGTTATTAAAAACATAAAAAAATTAAAAGAGACTATAGATGACGACGTTGAGCCAAATTTAGACATAGGGGCTCATTGTTTTAAACCCTATGAATGTGATGGGATGAATTACTGCTGGCAAAGGCAAAGAAATATATCTGATGAAATTTCCGTATTTAATATCACAAGAATTAATAAGCAAAAAGCAACTGATCTTTATCAAAATGGGATAGTAAATATTACCGACATTAAAGAGATGGATGCCTTTAATGCAAATCAGCAAATACAGATAAACGCCCAAATTAGTGGAAAAGAATTTATAAACAAAACTGCGATTAGAGAGTTTTTAAGCACGCTTAGCTATCCGCTCTATCACCTTGATTTTGAGACGTTTCAGCAAGCTGTACCAGATTTTATAGGTATTAGACCATATGAACAGATACCTTTTCAATTTTCTATACATAAAGATTATGGCAATGGTAAAACGGAGCATCTTGGATTTTTAGCTGAGGCAGGAGCTGACCCAAGATATAAATTAGCATTAAAATTAGTTGAGTACATCCCACAAGATGTTTGTGTATTAGCTTATCATGCTAGTTTTGAAAAAGGAGTAGTGCAAAATTTGGCCTCATTTTTTCCACAATTTTCATCTCACCTAATGAATATATATGGCAATATCAAAGATCTTGAGACGCCGTTTGCAAAGAAATTTTATTACCATCCAAAAATGTGCGGAAGTTCATCCATAAAGAAAGTTCTACCAGCTATAGTACCTAACTTTAAGGATGCGTATGCAAATTTGGATTTAATCCATAACGGTGGAGAGGCAATGAATGAATACGCAAAGCTAAATAACAAGACTAAAGCAGAACAAGATATGGTTAGAAAAGCGCTTTGGGAGTATTGCAAATTAGATACACTAGCTATGGTTAAGGTTTTAGAAAAGCTGCATGATATCGCAAAATAGGCATATAGATATCTGACACTAGAGCAAAACTATAGTAACCAAATTGGCTTTTAAATTACTAACTCTAAAATGCACCCAGCATTCATAAAAACTATATCTCTTAGAGAATTTTGCTCTATACGGCTTATGTATAGACTTTATCCTTGAGATATCGGGCAAACTCATAGCCATAGAGGTTAAGTCTTCAAAAACTATCAGCAAAGATGACTTTAGGCATATCTACCACTTAAAAGAGAATTTACAAAGTAAATTTGATAAAGGCATAGTCTTTTACGCCGGAGATACGTCCGTGAAACTAGATGATGATATGTTTGCATTGCCGTTTGGTTTTATGGGGTAAGAGATGGCCAATAATTTGGTTTCTATAACAGCTTACGATAATCTACCTTCTCAAACCATCATACTCTGACTTCACATCCTGATCTTTGTGTTCTGCTACACTTGATGGTTGTTTTGTTTGCTCTGCTCCAAAGTTACTGTCAAGTCCTTGACCATATAACTCTTGATTTGTTATTTTTAGTGAGCCAAATGATATATGATCATTTGCTAGAGATATATTATCTGTTTCATAACGCTCCTTTAGCTTATTAAAGCCTTGCATATCTTGCCAATCTTTCATATATATTTTTATATTATAAATTAAGCCTTTATAGTTAATCTTAGCTATATCTGATAGATATTTTTTAAAGCTTTCAGTTCTATTTATAAAAGCTAAGTAGTATCTATTTATATCTAAATGGCCATCAATAGCTTTTACGAAGCCTTCATATTCATTTTGTGTAATACCTAACTTTTTAATGAGATCATCATCATAAAACCCAGTTTTTATCTTTCTAGCCGCTTCATAAAATTTATCTCTGATATAGATATACGGAGTATAGAGTCTATTTTGACTAAAGGAGTAGACTATATTTTCTTCTGGCAAGTAAAGATATCTGCTGCTATTGCTAGAAAGTATTTGATGATTTTTATATTCTTTAAGCACAGTACTCTCGTCAAAGTATTCTATTAACTCTTTTATAGAAATCTTTGATGATATAGCTTGATAGCTTACTCTTTTAATATGCAAGTTGGTATCTTTTGGTTCACAGCTAAGCTCATATATTCTTAGTTTTTGTAAATTTTCCTCTAAGGCTTTAACATCCATATTATTAATATCTGTTTTTAAACCAGCCTCTTCAATGGCTCTTGTATTATCCAAAGTTTTTCCACTAATGCTTACAAGTTCAGATCCTGGCACTGGAGTGTAGTGAAATTTACTAGGATATAGGCTCTGGTTATTTACTATGTTATATAGCCCAAGCTCTCTTGTTATCTCTTTTATGTATTCATCATATTCATTTAAGCTTGGAGCCTTTGTTGTGGGTATGATGAGTTTAAATTTTTCTACTTTTGTATCTGGTGCTTGATAGCTGGTTGGGTACATGAAGCCTTTTATCCCTTTGCTTTGCAGTAAATTTTGAGCATCATTTATAGTAAATTTGGGGCTATATATATCATATATAAGTGTAGGAGTTATGCCATCAATACCGCTATCTTCTTCATTTTTATTCTTAAAACTTGCCACTGATATAGCTGAATAGTTTTTAAGTACCGATTTTAGGTTATATGGCTCTATTTGTATCATTTCCCAGTTATTTAGCACTTGAGTTTTTGGGTTCTTATTTGGCGTGCTAAAGTCACTACTTACACTTAATGTTATCTTTGGCTCATTTTTATTGGCTTGAAGCTCTATAAGCATTTGCTCTAGTTCATTAACTACGTGAAATAACGCTCCTTTTCTGCCATTATAGACTATCTTACACATTAGATCAGTTAGATTATAAGTTCCATTAAAACCATCCACTCTTACTTTATATTTGTCATTTACCATTTCAGGTTTTGCGGTGATGTTAAATTTTGCATTGATCATAGGCAAAAATTCTCTTATATCCACTGCATTAAGCCTCTTTGCCCTATCATAGTAGTCTTTTTTGAGACTCTCATCTTCTTCTATCATTCTTAATAGATAATCAGCTGTAGAATTTTTAGCATCAGCTAGTAGCTCTTCAACACTTATATTTTGCTCTTTTGTATTTGCTTTTGGCTCGATCACCACATCTGTTTCTATCTTTATCCGTGTATCTTTTTCTTTGCCTTTCCTAACCTTTTGTGCTGCACTTTTAAAGCTTTCATATTGCTTTTTTAGTTGGTCTTCATCCATACTTAAAGGCTCTATATTATTTAGACCATACTTGTTAGATAAGATGTCATTAACTACTCTTTTAAATTTCTCTACTGATTTAGCCATAACAGCTTTTGCTTGTTGCTTGGATGCACCTTTTGTATATATAACTCCACCAGTTTTTAGGCTATGAGTAAATTTCATATTTTCAAAAGAGACTATTAGATGGATGTGAGGCTCTCTTTTTAATGGTTCGCCATTTTTATGTTTCTTGTTTAATGTTCTATTTTCTAGTGCCCCTTCTGGACGAGGAATGTATGGCTCTTCTTTGATTATAGGCAGATGAGCTTCAACGTAGAAAAGTAGCTCCTCTATGTCGTGATTTGGGAAAGTTAGTTTCAAAAAATCCATTATAAGCTCATATATATTGCCACTTTCATATAGTCTGCTCCACTCCTCTGAAGTAAATGACAAGGATATATGATAGTAGTTATATTTCTTGTTCTTTTTCTTTATCTGGTGCTTTTCAGACATCTCTATAAGATCTAAATTTCCAGCCAGTGGCAATCTATCATCTTTTTCATCTCTAGTTAGCTTTGAATCTCTTTTCTTGCCAGTTTTTAGATAATCAGCTATGCCTTTTTCTCCCTTTGAGATCTTAACTATCATAGTTACTCCTTATTATGCTTAAAATTTCAGTTAGGACTGATTGAATTTTGTACAACTCTTCTTGTGCTCGCAGTATCGTTTTTGAATCTATATTGCCACTAGTCTTATAAGCTATATTTAGTTTCTTTGCTATTTGATTGATGTTGCTAAAAGGTCTGGCAAAATTTGCAATGATTGCTGGATATAGCTCTTTCTTTTTTATAGATTCAGAATTTCCAGCGCCATTATCTATAAGATAGGAAATGATTTCTGATCTTGACATATCTAACTCTAGAGCTATTTTAGATAGCTTATCGTATTGTTGATAAGTGATCCTTGCGGAGAGCACCTTATCCTTGACATTTTTTGACATATGATATCCTTTCATAAAATGTGATAGCGAGATGAAGCGTTTTAACGCTTCTTATATCTCGCATTGTAGCCCTCGGCAGAGTAAGATTATACAAGGTATGAAAACGAAGTGTCATACATTGTATGTGTCTTGCTATTAGAAAAATTTGCTTACTACTGAACATTGCTGTCACCATTTTTGTTTAGCCATTTAGTAAAATCTTCACTAGCTTTTTGACTATCTTGGTTGTAGATATGGATGATGAAGTCTTTAAGATCGGACACGTTATTAAGTGCTTTATCTAGACTGCTTTGTAGTGCAGATTTGGCTTCATTTGTCTTATGACTATCATAAAACATGTAGCCAAAAAAGAAGATCACTTCTATAAATACAAAGGCAATTAATGCAGATACTATCTTCTTCATCAAAGAGCTAAAAGATGAGTTGATCTTCGATATAGTTTTGTCTGCACCTTTTAGAGTATTTTTAAGGTTGTTTTGAATATCTTTTGTCGCATTTATAAGTTCAGCACTTCCTTGCTCTATAAGCTCTATTTTTTCTTTAAAGCTTTTATCAAAGCTATCTGTGGCTTGATTAAAAAGTTCAATATTATTTCTAATATTTTCACTAGCCTTATTGCCAATTTCGATATGTTCTTGTAGAGCAATTACGGCATTTGCCGCAACTGCTGTATCGCTACTCTTGATTGTTAGTGCCATTGCTTAGCTCCTCATCTTCTTTTTTGTCTTCTTTGGGTACGAGAATATGACATGCATCAGAGGATTGATTGGCATTTGTTTCTTCATACTCTTTCCTCCATTTGGAAAACTCCTTATTTGATAGCTTTACGCTAAAATTTTTTTTGATTAGTAACTTGCACTCTTTGAGTGTTGCTTTTTCTGGAAACAAGACCTCAATACATGCTTGTCTAATCTCCTCTTTTTTCTTATTCTTTCTAATGGTTTTTAAATCATTTAAAATGGCTCTTTTATTTGACATACTAAATCCTCTCTTGTCATTTTAAAAAATCAAGAGATGGCAATAACCATCTCACCAAATAGGCATACTTATAGTGTGCCTTTTATTCTGATATAGTAGTTGTTGATAGGTTTTTATTTAAGTAGTTTAAAAGTAGAGAACTATTACAATAGGAGTGCTAATAACCTATCGTAGAGGTTCTCTTTTAACAACTTAAATAGAGCCTCTGCTTTTAACTAATTTTGATCATATTGCCTCCTTCGGCTAAAATTTTGTTTTAAAAACTAGGATGATTATAGGGCATCTTTATGGCTAGGTCAATAAAATTTAAACTTCGTTTGGAAGTGCGATGTATCAATGATTTGCTCACAACTGCCTCCTAACACTATAATACTTATAAAATGCTTAAGGCAAATATTTATTTATATAATTGAAGTAGTTTAAAAAATTTTACTACATTAAAAAATAATTTTAATATTCTCTACTTTTTATTCATTTCATAGTATATATTCCTCAATAGTTGTATCCAAAACCATATAAAATAAAATTTAGCATCTTTAGCTAATACACTTTTTAGAATATTATAAAAGCTTTTCGAATCTGAATGTATGTCCAGCACAATAAAATAGCTATCAAATATCTTATTATCAAGACCACGCTCTAGATTTTTCGTTTTTTTATTAAGATATTACTTAAATGACGTATCATAAAAATACTTATATTAGTATTAAAAAATATATTTTATTGTATAATAAGGCACAACTTTTAAAAAAGGGAAATAATATGAGTTTGACATTGAGGATTAGTGGCACAGCCTATGAACAAAGGCTTATTGGTTTCAAGGATGAAAAAAGATTTCAACAGGTTGTTAAGGATCATGATGATTCGATTTTTTACGATATATTAGATGAAAATCTAGAAGATACTAAAGAATTATATCATCAATATATTATTGATGCATCATCCACTATATCCTTGGCTACAAATAAAAACATTGAAGAGATTGGTGTTGTTGAGGATCTTTCAACTATATCTAATAGAAAGGTTGAAAAAGAGGATCTACAATCAAAAGGTTATGCTTTTGCCTACTCAATCGAAAGAGGTTTTTTTGAGAGTTATGCTCTACCAAAAGGAGTTACCAAAAAGAACTTCGATATGGATAATCTATACTGTATTGGCTCAAAATTTAATAAAGACATAGATATGGATTGCTCATCTAACTACGCAATGACATCTGGCACACTATATTACATTACCATGGAACAGATAAAAGATGCGGCAATTAAAGATAAGGCTCTTCTAATGGCCAATGATCCTGCTTTTGATATTAATGAACTAGATAGCTATGATATTTCAGATATGCTAGCAACACTAATTTTTGCTGACTCAAGTATCATAGAGAAATACAAGCTAGAATATAATGAAGATGGTGAGTGCTGCGATAGAGAAGTAAGTGGTTATTTTCTAGATAGTGAGCTAAAAAGGAAGTAATTATAAAAGCTCCCTGTCAATATTGATTACCTAATATTGACTGGGAGTTATATGTTTTTAAAGTAAATTTGAACCAATCTAGAAAACCAGACATTATAAACTTATATAAATTTACACTACTTTACATACAAGAATTGTTCAGGTTTATAATTTCATCTCTTACGGCTTAGCTTCAAATTCATCTGCCTTTTGAACGCCAAAGATATCTGACGCATCGCCCTTTTTCATAAGCTCTCTTTTTAGCTCATCCACAGCCGTTAGTGCCTCGTCATATCCAAGAATGAAATTTTCGCCCACATCGCTTTTGCAAGGCCCAAGTGAGCCATCATCAAATTTTTTCAGTAGCGACCAGCTCTTTTTGTAGTATCTGATAAGCTCAAGCGCTTCTTTGTCGTTGCCGCTCATAGTGCCTCTTTGATTAGAAATTTATCTCTTTTAGATACTCGCTAACATCTTTTTTGACCTCGTCAGCTAGCTCTTTTGGCTCAAGCACCTTGATAAATGGCAGGTAGTAGTATATGAGCGGTTTTATCTCCATTATGTGGGTAAATTCTATCTCGATCTCGACTGAGCCGTCGCTATCTTGCCCGGTTATGCGCTGTTTTGCGTGTGGTTTTCGCTCGAAGTATTTTGCCACTTCTGGCGCTAGCAGTAGTCTTGCTGTTTTTGGGGCTTCTAGGTTTGCCCAGGCCGAGTTCATCGCCTTTACACGCTCATCTAGCTCGCCACTTAGCTCAAATTTATCCCCGCTATGCTTTATATCTTTTATGCTTTTTAGGTGAAATTTCTTAAATTTATTGCCCTTTTTGCTATCAAGCAAGAGCAGATACCAAAATCCCTCAAAAAGTGCCAGCTTTAGAGGCTTTACAAGAAACTCAAAGCCATTATACGTGCATGTTATCTCCACTTTTTCTCTTATAGCATCCTCAAGCGTTTGAAAATTTACAAGATCCTCCTCGCTTAGCTTTTCGTTGTTTATGTTTGTAAGTATCGGGTGATTTAGCTGCTGAGAAATTTGCTCTAAAAGCACGTGAGCCTTGCTGTAAAAATTTGAGCCCATGTTTTTTGCCACGTTATCAAGGATGTTTAGCACCACTCTATCATCGCCGTCTAGTCCGTCGTTCGCGTCCTCGTCGTTTAGACTCCAGTAATGCCCCTTTTTGACGGCGCCATACTCTCTTAACGTGTCGTAAAGGTCGCGCTGGATGGTCTTTGAGGTCACTCCAAGCATGGCTGTTAGCTCTTTTATCGTGTGCGGTCTCTCTCTTAGCTTTAGGGCTATAAAATTTATGCGTTCAAATTTGCTGTTTTCTTGTTTGGTTATGATGGGTTTCATTTGCTCTCCTAGTTTGGGGATTATATCCAAATTAGGACTAGAGGATGTCTTTTCTAGCATAATATCTGCCTAAGGCCATCTAGTGCGCCACATTTTAGACTTATGCCGAAATACTGCGAGATGTAGTTATCTCGTGGGTTTATGCGGATAAGCGTTGCTTTTTTTGAGCGTTTAACAAATTTCTCACCAAAATTTCTAATTGTTGGCACCGCAAGCCCAGCGCCTAGCTCTATGATCACAAAGCGGCTATCTTTGTTTTGCTCCAGCCACGTTTCATATCTTTTATATTGCTCGTTTATGCGCCTTGTATTTACCATCCAGTCGTAAAACATCACGATATTTGGGCGGCTCACGCAGCCACACTCTGGGCAAACTGGCATATCTAAAGCGACAAATTTCTCTTCATCTACTTTGATATCGCTACAAGTTTGCCATATAGCGCCATCACGCTTGTGTATGCACTGAGAGTAGTGGATAGAGCCGTGGCACTCATAAATTTTCTCTTCGCTAAAGCCAGCCTTAGCAAAGTGACCATCTACGTTTGAAGTATAGATGAAGTAGTTTTCGTTTTTGCTTTTTACAAGATCTAAAAGCAGTCCAAATCCCTCGTGAGGCTCTGTGTTTTTGTATAAATTTAGCCTGTGACCATAAAATGCCCATGCTAGCCTTGGATCATCTAAAAACCACTGCGGATTTGCCATATCTTCAAAGCTTAAATTTTTATCCCTTAAAAGTGGATACGCCCTCCAAAATCCCACATCTCCCCTAAAATCAGGCAATCCACTATCCACACCCATGCCAGCACCTGCTGTGATGATAACCGCATCGGCCTTTGCGATGATCTTTTTGATCTTATCTATCTTCTCTTGCATTTTGATCCTTTTAAAGAAATTTTGGTAATTGTAATGAGTTTATAAGACAATTTTTTGTCTGTTATCTTTAACATATTTACTTTGTAAAAAATGATATAGCTAATTAATTTTTTAAAAAAGAGAGCTTGTGAATGCAGAGGAGGGTAGTTTTGGTTTTATGCGAGATGAAAATAATATAGAAATTCCATTTTTTCAGCGTCCTTATGTTTGGAGTAAGGTTCAGTGGGAGCAGCTTTTTAATGATCTTCTTAATGGCTTTAAGGAGCAAAGATTGCATTTTCTTGGTTCAATTATATTAAAACAATTACCGAGCTCAATGGTAGAAGGAAGTCGTAGAAGCCTAATAGATGGACAACAAAGATTAAAGACTTTTTCTATTTTAGTTAAGTCTATTTATGATTTATTGGATGAAGATAGACTTGTTGATTATGTAGGTTTTTTGTACGCAGAGCCCACAAAATATAAAAATCCAAAAATAAAACATTCTCATATAAATAGATCTTCTTTTGAGGCCATTATAAATGCTAAAGATTATTCTGAAGTATGTGAGTCAAAAGATGATGGTAAATTACTTGCTTGCTATAAATATTTTTCTGAAAGATTAAAAAATAGTAATTTAGAAAGCAGCGATATTGTTCGTTTCTTGGACTATATATTAGAGATGAAGTTATGGGTTGTTATAAATTTAGATGAAAATGAAGACGAACAAAAGATATTTGACTCTATAAACTCTGCAGGTCTGGTTTTATCGTCAATAGATATCATCAAAATGCAATATTTGATAGACTTATAAAGTCTAGTAATATGAGCGCAGAAAAAGCAAAGGAAATATACAGATATTATGTAGCAAACGCACCTAAATTATATTTTGTATAGCCTCAACTAGTAATTTTTTATTCTCGTTGTTCATCTTGTCATAGTTAAAAATCAAAAATCTAGTATCTACTAAAATTCCTTGCACTATTAAATAATTTGTGCCATTTTTCCATTCCATTATAGCTTTGCCGATATTCTTAAATTTACCATTTATTGCGGTGCTAAATTTGTTATTATTTTTATTGTAAGGCATCAAAAAAGCATTGTAAATATTGCTTGTATCATAACTGTTTTTGCTCTTTATAATATAGGCTGTATATTCGCCATAAGCTACTTGCTTTGTTATATCACTGCTTTGTGGTAGCCCTTTTAAATTAACACCATATTTATAGTATTTTGCATCTAAAATATAAATTTTATCGTCATAAATCATAATGGTATCTGGCTGTAATGAGCTATTATCTTTATCTTTTGTATATCTTAGTTCCCACTTCGTTTTTGGAAAGTATATATTCTTATCAGCAATTCCAAATGCGCTATCTATCATTTTTTCCCAAATCGCATAAAATTTAGTAGTACCAAATTTAAACTCATTTTCTTTTAGTTCATTGTCGTTTTGTAAAAGCATATCTTTCATAGAGCTAAAAAGCAGTCGCTTTTTATCATCAAAAGTGTTGTTTAGTTTGTTTTGTAAAATATAAAGGCAGTGATTTTTGCTTGTTGGTAGATTAAATTTTGGTGGCATAAATGAGTTATAAACAAAGCCAAATTTATGAAAAGCTTCATAAACACAATATCTATTTATGGCTGTAATTAGTTCGTTTTCATTTGTTTGATTTTTCTTGGTTTGAAACTCTGTATAAACGAAAGAACCATTTTTTTGAACCAAAGGGCAATTTTTCTTAATTGTTCTAGCAAAATTTATCTTACCTTTTGTGGCGGTTTGATAAATGGCTTCTCGTTCCATGTAGTAGCTGTGGGCCAAAAAATACTCTATGACATTTTTATAAGCGATGATTGGAAAGGTTTGTTCTATTTGATCGTTATTAGTATCAGTAAAGTGTATTTTGGTATGGGATTTATTAAATTTTAAAAGCACGGATAAGAGCTTTCTAATGTCAGCTCTTATATTTTCATCATCTAAATCAAAACCTAGTGGAAAGCAAATTTGCAACTTATTATTTTTGCTTCTAATGCCAACAAAGTCATCGTTTATGGCATTGTTCAAAAAGCAATGCTCTTTTAAATTAGTTATTTGCTTCATCTATGTTATTTTGTGTCTCTGCTTCGTCTTTTTCGTTTTATTTCGTATTTTTAGCTAGTTCTGCTCTAATTTCGTCATTAAAAATATCAAATTGTAAATCCCCGCTATTTTCATCATTTATAAAATGAACAATAATAGCTTCTAGCGTTTTAAAATTACTATTGAATGCACCCTTGTCAAATTTAAAAACATCATCCCAAAGGTATTTTAAAACCTTGTATGCAAATAGTTCTTTATTTTTTAGCTCATTTTCAGTTAGGAAATACACACCTAGCCTCTTATCTTCCATTGAGCTTGTATTATCGCCACTTTCAGTAATTACACTATTTATAGTGGTGCAAAATTTTTCCCAATTTATGGTTGTGTCTAGGATAGGCAACTCTTTAAATTCTTTTGCTGCATTTTTAAAAGAATTTTCAATCAGTCTCATAGTAAATCTACGCTGAAATGCGGTGTCAAGCGTAAAGACATTTTGGTCACTTGTATTCATTGTGGCGATTATCCATAAATTTGAAGGAATTTTTATAGGTTTATCTGTATTGTTTTTACCATAAACTATTTTTGCAATATTTTCATTATTTATAACATAAACACTGTTGCCGTCCTTGTCTCTATCAAGCAACTGAAAAATTTCGCCAAATATCGCAGGTGCGTTGCCTCGATTTATTTCATCAATGACTAAAAGATACTTCTGGGTTGGATTTTTATAAGCTTTTTCTAAAATTTTAGTAAAAGGTCCGGGTTTAAAATCATAACTTACAGCACCATCATCTTTTAAAGCAGGCATTATCTGTCCAACAAAATCACTATATGAGTAGTCAGGGTGGAAAACTAATTTTTCAAGAATATAATCATGCTTTGGATGCTCGGTTTCTATTGTATGACTTTTACCACTACCTGGCACACCATAGTAAATTATATTTTCTCCGCCTTTTTCTCTTGAATTTTCATCAATTTCTATTTCATCATTGCTGTCTTTTTCGTGACTACTTTCATCTAGTAAAAAATCAATCTCTTTTTCTCGTAGTTTGTATAAAAATTTACCGCTTTTGCAACGATACATAATACTGTATGGCAAATCTATTTTTATCGGTTCTATGTCAATATTTTCTAATTGTCCATTTTCTTTCTTTATAAGTTTTTTTATAATAAAAAACTCTCCGCTTTCGATAGTTTGTACATAGCCAAAAATAATATCATCTGTCAAAACGGTTTCGTAGTTTTTTATATCTTTAATTTCTAAGTCATCTTTTAATGAGCAAATCCAAGTATTCATATTATATCTCCAATCCCGTTAAATTCGTCACATTCTAAATTGGTGTTATATGGAACACCAATGTATTTTTTTGAATAGTGGTCAGTTTTATATACAAAAAAACTACCGTATCCCCTTTTTACAATTGTGTCTGTCCTTAGTATATTAAAATTTCTTAGATAGCTTTCGGCTATTGTGTCATAGCTTTCGCCAGAATCTATATCCAGCAACAAAGTATAATAATCGTTATGTTTTTGCATAACATATCTGTAAAACTCTAAACCATATATTGATATTTTTGCATTATGTTCATTAATAGTTATGTTTAATACCAAGAATTGTCCTGGAATTATTTTTTGATACTGAATATATTTGGTTAGTCTAAACCATAGTCCATCTCTATGTCTATTGTCTTTTATGTGAGCCTCGAAATACTTATTTAAAATCGGGTCAAATATTTGAAAATATGCACTTTTTGTTTCACCATCATATGTTGTCTCTTTGTTATTAACATTAAAGGAACTGGAGTTGCTTATTTTATTAAATAGTTCTGTAATTTCATTTATAGATGTAAGATTTATATATAAATCTCTACCTGAATATCCAGTTAATTGCCTTGTTGCCATAATAAAGTGCGTATTCATAAGCTAACCAATAAGTATATTTTTTGTGTATTGTAGTAAAAAGACACTTATTTTGCTATAAATATTTTTTAAATACCTTTGCAAATACTTTTGACATTAGTGGCGGAACAGCATTACCTATTTGCATATAGGTTTTTAGGTAAGGTCCAAAAAATAGATAGTTATCAGGAAAACTTTGAATTCTTGCGGCCTCTCTTGGGGTAATGGCTCTAATTTGAGTTGGGTGAATATGCGAGTGACAGTCCATTTTTAAATGTGCTGTAATTGTTCTGCTAGGTTCATTTTCTACTAGCTTAAAATATTTATCCTTAAATATGTGATTTCTATGGGAATAAGGCATAATATCTTTTATTGTTTCGGTTGTGGAATCCTCCCCCTGCTTTAATAATGAATATATCTTTAAGTTTGTCTCATTTTGAAATCGTGCCTTATGGTTGTATGTAAGCGAATAGATATTATTATTATTTATCAAATTCAAATACTCATTATTTTTATATTTATTTATAGAAATTTTTGAACCCGATTCGTCATCGCTTTCCGTTTGGTTTTGTTTGCTTGGGCAAACTAAATTTTCAATATTATCTAGTGCATCTTTTAGAATAAATTTTTTATTTTTTTTTGTTTCATTTTCAATATCGCTCATAATTTTATCTACATCTAAATTATGTTTTTTTGAATATTCATTATTTATACCAATATAAATTAGCCTAATTCTTTTTTGTGGAACGGAAAAATTAGTCGCATCATATAACCTATATTTAGCTGTGTAGCCTATTTTATCAAAATCCTCTACTACTTGATTTGCTACTTTTAGCATACCTCTTACATTTTCCATTATTATAAATTTAGGCTTTAAATCATTTACAAATTTTACAAAATATTTATACAAAACATTTCTAGGGTCATCTATAACTCGTTGCTGATTAGCACTGCTAAAAGATTGGCAAGGCGGACCACCTATAATCATATCAACTTGTAAATTTACATATTTATGTATATTTTGAGATATTAATTTTACATCATCGTTAATTATACGAGATGAATTTATTTCAGGGTGATTAAAACTATAAGTTCTTAAAGCATCTTTATCAATATCGTTTGCTAACAATATATTGTAGCCCATTTTGCTAAAACCATAACTAAAACCACCTGCACCGCAAAACAAATCAATAATTGTAGGCGATTTGCTTGTTTTTTTCGCTTGTATAGATTTTCTATATTCATTTGAAAATTTATTAACAGTAGTTATAAAGAACTTTTTATTGTTTGCATAAATTGATAAATTTAGAATCAATCTATCATAGTCTTTTTTTAAAATTTCTTTTAAGATGTCAATTTCTTGTTCGCTTTTTATAATTCCTATATGCTTTAATTCATTGTGTAACTTACTGCTATTTAATTCTATAGTTTTTAAATTATATAATTCTTTGGTTTTTTCTATCATACGATTAATTAAATCAATATTTTCCAAAAAATACTTTTTTTCAAGAGGTGTCTTTATATTTGATGCATTTTTAAAAAACATTGTTAAGCCTCATAAATATTTTTTTAAAACCATAGCTATATATTTTGACATTAGTGGCGGAACAGCATTACCTATTTGTTTATATTGTTGTGTTATTGAACACGGAAAAACAAAATCATCAGGAAAACTTTGCAATCTTGCTGCTTCTCTTGGAGTAATGCTTCTCTCTTGTGTATAATCTGGGTGGATGAATTGATTACCATCTTTATACAAATGAGCAATAATTGTTTTTGATGGGGCATCATAATTTTGAACACAATAGCTATTATTAAATAACCTTTTTTTTATATGTATTAAGCTAGGCTCATTCTTATATAAATCTGATAAATCCCATTTGTTTTTTGCCATAAGGCGGTATCTTTTTCTATCTAGTTCATTATGATTTCTAGCAATATGTCCATGCAAGAGATTATAATTATTTTGCCTAATTAACTTTAAATAACTTGATTTATTGGTTGGATTAAAATTAACTGTTTGCATTCCCTCAGATGGCTTTAATTTTGGCAAATCAGATATAGCATCTCTTACTGTCGTTTTTTTAAGTTTCTTTGTAATATTTTTAAGCTCATCATAAATACTTTTAGGATTTATACTTAAATCTTTTCTTGTGCCTATGATAATAATTCTTTTTCTGTCTTGCGGAACCCCAAAATCAACAGCATTCAATAAAATCATATCTTTGTTTTCAATAATATTGTAGTTTTTTTTCATGCCATCAAATATATCTTTAATTATAGATTTGCCTTTTATTTTCGTAGATAATATGCCACTAACATTCTCAAACACAAAGAATTTTGGTTTAAAGTAATTTAGTATATTTAGGTAATTTTCATATAAATAGTTCCTTGGATCTTTCTTCATGCTAAATGGATCTCTTGCCTTACCGTGTGATGAAAAAGATTGACAAGGTGGCCCTCCTATAATAACATCTATATCACTTGTTTTGCCAATATTGCTCTCTATAATGCTTATAATATTTTTATCTGTTATATCAGTTGGCTTTATTTTATTAATCTCATTTTCGTGATACCCATAATGCCTCATTCTTTCTTGTAGTGTTAAACAAGCATATTTATCAAGCTCTATATGAGTAAGGGCCATATATCCTTCCTGGTAAAAACCCTCTGCCATACCACCAGCGCCAGCAAACAAATCTATAAATGTGTGTTTTTTCATTTTGCTTGCTCGCTATTTTTCCATTCTCTAACAACTTGCAATATATCATCATTTTTTAGTTGCGACAACATATCAAGCACAGCTTTCATAGCAATAGGTTTATTTGTTTCTCTAAGCCACTCTATATATGTTCGCTCAGAAATATTAAGCCTATTTGCCATCTCTTTCTTGGTGATATTTTTAAGCTCATTTGCTTCGACTAATTTGTGGATTTTATGAATAATTTGTGCTAATTTCACTTTTTATCCTTTGTTATTTTGGGATTATATATTATAGATCATAAAAAATCCATAAAACATAAATTGTATTACATTTTAATGTATATATTTTTAGTTTTATTTAATGCATATCTAATTTGGTACAATAACGAAAATTTTATAGGAGAGGAAGATGACAAAGAAATATAAAACTAAAATGGAAGATAGTTTTAAAACAAAAGTTCAGCTATTTTTGTTTGACAAGGCTTTTTCTTGGGACAACTTGGATGAAAATGGATGCAATGATTACTACATTATGAGTAATATTGAAACTATAAAAAAGGATTTTAAAAATTTTAAGGTTACTAATGAAGTAGCAAATTTATATAGTAGTAAATACTATCAACTTGAGATAAATAGTGATAAAAGTAAAATAAAGCACAAGGGCAAAGAGTTAAGCATTATGATTATAGAACAAAGACAATATTTTGTTCAAAAATCTAAAGAATTTACAGAAATTTTAGATGCACTGGAAAAAGAATATGAAGATGATTTTAAAGGAAAATTTTCTGAAACAGATTTTAATAAGATACTTGACAAAACAACTTGCTCATATTGCGGTATAAGCCTAGCTCAGATCGAAGAGCTTGGCAAAAATGGCAAGCTAAACAACAAAAGAAGCGATACCCGCGGATATACGCTAGAGATAGATAGAATGCTACCAAATTTGGAGTATAGCAAAAAGAATTGTTGCATGGCTTGCTACTGGTGTAATAATGCAAAAACCGATGAATTTTCACCAGAAGAATTTAAGCCTATTGCTGAAGGTATTAGAAAGACTTGGAATGAAAGACTGAAGGCTATTGGGTATAGCGAAGAAGAAATAAAAGACGTGCCAGACCCAGAAATTTGGAACACTAAATTTGATACAAGCATGGAGCCAGATATAGAGAAATAATTAAGGCGGTAGCTCTACCGCCCAAATTTCTCCGCCGTTATGCAGTGTAGCGCTCCGCCAAGCTCTATGATCTCGCTTAAATTTATCGTCTCTACATCGCAGCTGCTATAAAATTTCTTGATCTGCTCCAGCGCAACATCGTCATCATCTATCCCATATATCGGAACTATTAAAATATCCTTAATTTTAATAAAATTTAAGTAAGCGCCCCAGTCTCTCTTTTTAGTGAAAAATCCCTCTTTATACTTCATAAATTTCACATCCAAACCGCTCTTTTTAAGGGATTTTATAAGCCTATCGTTAAAGCTTTTGCTCTCATTTGAAAAGTCATTTACTAACACGCTATTTTCATCTATCCACCTCACCATGGCATCGCTGTGCCCTAGCATATCGTAAGGCTGTCTTGGTATGATAATAAGCTCATTTAATGCACATTTTTGCTTTATAGTTCTCACGATCTCGGCTTTTGTTTTTGACGGATTTTCTCTAAAAATTTTATCAGTCATGATGGCTTTGCCTCCAAGTCTTACGAAATTTCCGCCATCAATGACTAAATTTATATGCTCTTTTGATGGCTGGATCTTTGTTCTTAGATGGCTATATTTTTCATCTTTTAGGTAGTCTGGATCGTAGTCGTAAGAGATGAGGCGTCCATCATCAAGCAAAATCGGCATAAAGTCCCTCATCCAAATGTCTTTAGTCTCTAAAAACTCGTATTTGACCCAGTGTTTGTCAAATACCTGGCACAAGCTTTTGGCTGTTTTGACGTGGTGTTTTGCTAAAAGTGCGGAGAGTAGGATAGTTAGCTGAATATTTGCTCCTAAATTTGATAGTTTTTGTGAAATTTTACTAGTAAATTTCTAGACATTTTTTGTCCATTCTAGTTGCTATAATTTCACAGATCGCAAAAAATGTATCGGCGATAAAAATCAAAAAAGGATAATCAATGATCTACGAGCAACTTAAAATTCTCACACAAAACAGCGACAAAAAGGTGCTCTCAAAAGCACTTGGCTACGTTAGAGAGCAAAATTTCACAAGAGCACTTGCAAATTTAGAGGCAGCAAAGAGCCTTGATGAGTTTATCACAAAGGGGCACTTTGACTGGGCGCATAGCTCAGAAACGCTCATCCTAGCTCTTAGCAAGCACTTTGCTCTTAACATAGACGCTGAGCTTAGCGAGGTGCAAAAACTCTACAACGAGCGAGTAAAATTTAGAGGCTCATATATCTATATAGATACGGATTTTAGGCGTAAGGGCGAGCCTATATTTGCCCTTGCTATGGCGCAACACCTAAGGTATATCAGCCTAACGCCGTTTTTAAACAAGCTTTGTTTTAAAGCATTAGATGAGCAGCTAAAAGTCATCTCAAAGATCACCAAAAACTACTATCAAAAAACAAAAACGCTACCTATTTTTGGAGCTATAACTGGCTTTAAGCTCTATTTTTTAGGCAAAAACTACTCGCTTGATACAAACGGAAATTTTACAGATAAAGAGATCGCCGAACAAGTTGCGACGATTAAATTTTAAAGGACAAAAATGGGACAATTTACAAATGAGCAAAGGCGAAAGCTAAATAGCATAAACGAAAGGCTCTATGACCTTGAGCGCCGTATCGTGCCACGTGCAAAGCAGATAAATATGTCGGTAAAAGATGTAAAAGAGGCATGGGATCATGAATGCAGCCTTCTACTCTATTTTTACTCAAAAGATGAACTTCTTATGCGATATAGACAGTTCATGAATCACATAGATGACTACTTTTATACGGAAAATCAAAACGAATTTGAAAACTGGCCCACACATGAGATGTCTAGCGAGTGGCACTGCTGGTTTTACCACTGCTTATATGACCATACGGATCTTGGCTGGGATGAAATTTTAACTATCGACAGGATAGAAGGTAAGCTTCGCTCATGGTACGACTATACGCCTATAGATCTTTGCCTAGAAAAGCTAGAGTGTAGTAAGAGAGAGGAGTACATCTCTGATGCCAACAAAGATCAGTGGGAGCAGATAGAGAAGATAAATAAAGCTCTAGCTAGCTATCAAGATATCCTAACAAGAGATGCAAAAATGCTTGAAAACAGGCTAAAAGCAAGGGTTGAGGGTGGATTTATCGAGGATTATGCTATGGAATTTCGTTTGGTCTTTTATTTGCGCGAAGAGGATCCAGATTATGATGAAAATGACGATAATTTCTTAGCTATCATCAACGAGCCTATCGTCCCTGGCGAAATGAGCAAGAAAAAGAGCCGTTGGACGCAAAACTGTAATGAATATTTTGGTAGCTCTGTCTATTTTGATAAGAAGGCATATTTTTGCTATCTATTTGCAGCTTTTGAAAACAACACACATATCAATAAGATCAAAGACATACTGCGCATAGGCTCTGTTGATATGGCGCTTTGCTGGGATGAATACTATGAAATTTAAAGCAAGATAGCATAAGATAAAGATAAAAATGGAGGTGAAAAATGACAAATCAAACAACGATAAAGTGCCCAAACTGTGGGTGTGAAATAGATATAAATGACGCCTTATATCATCAGTTAGAAGGTAAATATAAAGGTGAATACCTGGCCCAAAAGAAGCAGCTTGAAGCTGAACTTGAGGCTAAAAGAAAGGAGCAGGAGGCCTATCTTGAGAGTTTAAAAGCCAAAGAGGAGCAGCTAAGAGAGCAAAAAGAGAAATTCGAGGAAGAGATCAAAAAAGCTACGCAAATACAGCTAAAAATGGAAAGAGCAAAGCTTCAAGAGGAGCTGCGAAAAGAGATACTTGACGAGCAGAATGAATCGGTGGCACTCTTGCAAAAACAGCTTGAAGAGAAGTCAAATCAAGTAAAAGAGCTAAATATTGCAAAGGCCCAAATTTTGCAGCTTCAAAGAGAAAAAGAGGAGATGGAGTCAGCCATAACTGCAAAGGCCGAGCTGGCATTAAATGAAAAGCTAAAAGAAGAAAAAGAGAAGATACAAAAGGCTGCAGATGAGCAAAATGAGCTTAAATTTAGACAAAAAGAGGAGCAGCTAAAACAGCTTCAAGAGCAACTTCAAATAGCCCAAAGAAAGGCCGAGCAAGGCAGCATGCAGCTTCAAGGTGAGGTGCAGGAGCTCGCGATAGAAGAGTGGCTTAGGGAGAAATTTCCATTTGATACTATTGATGAGATCAAAAAAGGTGCAAGAGGTGCTGACTGCGTGCAGATCGTGCATACAAGGGAGTCTCAAAACTGCGGAACGATATATTATGAAAGCAAGAGAACAAAAGAATTCCAAAGGTCTTGGATAGAAAAATTTAAGGCTGATATGAGAGAAAAAGGCGCTGATATCGGTGTCATCGTTACTGACGCGATGCCAAGCGAGATGCAAAGGATGGGGCTGTATGAGGGGGTTTGGGTCTGCACTTTTGAGGAATTTAAAGGCTTAAGTGCTGTTTTAAGGGAACAACTCATAAGGATACACCACGTCTTGATCGCGCAAGAGAACAAAAGCGACAAGATGAGCTTGCTCTATCACTTTTTAACCAGCAATGAATTTAAAATGCAAATAGAAGCGATAGTAGAGGCATTTTCAACCATGCAAAGCGACCTAGATAGTGAAAAGCGCGCGATGCAAAAGATCTGGAAGCAAAGGGAAAAGCAGATCGAAAAGGTGCTAGATAATACCATAAATATGTATAGCTCTATAAAAGGTATCGCTGGAAATGCAGTGGCAAATATAAAAGCTCTGGAGCTGCCATATAATGGTGATACGCAGGAGTAAATAAAGAGCGTTTCAAAACGCTCTTTATAAATTCACCTTTCACAGCAAATTTCTCAAATTTTTATAATTATGGACATAAAAATGTCTTTTATGCCGAGTAAAATAGCTTCAAACAAAAACAAAAGGAACTTGTCGTGGAAAAAGAGATTTTTTACGTAGATAGCGAGATATATGAGCTTGCAACACTTTGGACACTTCGTGCTATTTTTGATCTCGGAGGAGAAAGAGAATTGCTAAGAAGCGGATGTGACGATGTTTTAGAGTTTTTGGGTATCGAGTCAAAAGAGCCCAAAAAAGAAGAGATCCAAAATCTTAAAAACAAACTTGAAATTCTTGAAAAAAGTCAAATTTCATGTGAGATAAAAGATCTTGAACACAACCTAAATTTACTTCAAGCAAATTTAGGTCTAAATAGTGCCGAGAGAGATATTTTGAGATTTGTTGCGATCATGTACAACTACGAAGTGATATCTAATGCTTGCAGTTTACTAGGAGATCTAAACAACATACAAGCCACAAAAGCCATCTCAAAGATACTAAATTTACGTTTCGGCGATGTTCAAAAAGCCTTTAGAAAAGATGGAATCTTTGCCAAGACTTCGATTATAAAGCTAGAAAATAATGTGCATAACCTAAAATTTAAAATCGATGTCATAAACAATAACTTTATGTGTGATTTGTTTGTTAAATGCGAAAGCATGGACGAGATATTTGAAAGCTCGATAAAGCCATGTAGCAAGACAAATTTGACCACAAAAAACTACCCACACATAAAAGAAGATGTGAAAATCTTACTTTCGTTTTTAAAAAGTGCCGTTAGTAAAAAACAAAAAGGAGTAAATGTACTCTTATATGGCTCAGCAGGAACTGGTAAAACCGAGCTTAGCAAAGTGATAGCTAGTGAGCTAAATTTGAAGCTTTATGAAGTAGCTTATGATGACGGAGATGGATATGCAAATGAGCATCAAAGGATAAGATCGTATTGTCTTGCACAAAATGTATTATCCGCTGGATCAAATTTACTCATGTATGACGAAGCAGAGGATATATTTAACACAAATAATGACGAAAAAAGACAGTATGGTAAAGCCTTTATAAATAGATCTCTTGAGACTAATGAGTTGCCTACTATTTGGATAACAAATAATATCCTTGACATGGATGAAGCTGTGGTTAGAAGGTTTAACCTAGCCATAGAGATAGGCATACCAACTGAAGATGTAAGAGCAAAGATCATAAAAAAATATAGTGAAAATTTGATAGACAATAAGCTCATAAAAAAGCTGGCCAAAAATGACTTTATAGCTCCAGCACTAATCAGCAATGCGAGCGTAGTAGTCTCAAATTTAAACACAAAGGACAAAAATAAAGCCTTTGAGCGAGTAATAAACAACACTTTAAAAGCACAAGGTTACGAGGAGATAAGAGATTACAATCCAAGAGATGATCTGCCAAGTAGCTACGATCCAAATTTTGTAAACTCAGACTGCGATCTAAACGAGCTAATGCAAGGCATAAAAATAAGCAAAAATGCTAGAATTTGTCTTTATGGTGTGCCTGGAACTGGCAAAAGTGCTTACGCTAAATTTATCGCTAAAAGTCTAAAAAAGCCGATCATCATCAAAAAAGGAAGCGATCTTTTATCTATGTTTGTAGGATGGACTGAGAAAAATATAGCACTAGCCTTCAAAGAAGCCAAAGAAAAACATGCTGTGCTAGTCTTTGACGAAGTAGATAGCTTTTTGCAAGATAGAGGCATGGCTACAAGAAGCTGGGAAGTAACCCAAGTGAATGAGATGCTAGTACAGATGGAGAGCTTTGATGGTATCTTTATCGCTACGACGAATTTGATCGATAATCTAGATAAAGCTTGTCTTAGAAGATTTGATCTAAAGCTTGAGTTTGGATATTTACTACCAGAGCAAGCGCAAAATTTGTTTAAAAAAGAGTGCACACTACTAAAAGTCAAATTTGACGAAAACGCAGCCAAAAAGGTTTCAAATTTAGGCTTGCTAACGCCTGGAGACTTTGCCAGTGTTAGAAGACAAGCTAAATTTAGACCTATAAAAAATGGCGACGACTTTTGCTATAGACTTGAGCTTGAAGTCGCACTAAAAAATGAAGCAAAGAGTGTCAAAATAGGTTTTTAGGGATGATTCCTAACGAGGTGTTTTTGTCTGATCTGTCAGACAAAAAGTATCCTCGCCCAGACGGAATAAAAGATAGCTTTTTGATAGATGATATCATATGTATGCGAATAGTGAGCTGGTTATGGATTGCGTTTTTATTCTATATTGATCCATTTGAGATATATGATAAAACCTTAAAAACTATTGCACAAAATTTACATCCAGCCTATATCCCGCAGCATTTGCATAGGCATTTAAAGTAGAGATTGTTGGGGAAATTTTAGAGTTTAGGCTCTCTAATCTTGAGATGTTGCTTTTACTAGTATTCATTCTACTAGCTATCTCCTCTTGAGTTAGATTTGCAGCTTTCCTGATCTTTATAAGTTTTAACTTTAAATCAAATTCAACTTCAAGTCTATCGTATTCTTTTTTTACTTCATCTTTTTCTAATGCTTTTGCTTTAAAATCTTCAAATGTTGGTCTCATTTTATCTCCTTTGCTCTTTGCATAATAATCTTCATATCTTTTTTAGGGATAGCGTCTGATTTTTTAATGAGCGTATGTAAAATCACTATTTCTCTATTTATGACATTTACAAAGACACTTCTTGCAATACCTTCTTTACCTTTTGCTCTAAACTCGAATAGTCCATCACCAAGAGGTGCGCTATGAGGTCTGCCCAAATTTGGTCCAACCTCCCTAGCCATTTCAAGTATGCGAAGTAAATTAGCAAGTATCGTATCTGGCAAAGACAGTGTCTCGTCTTCAACGCTCTTATCATAAAATGTGATTTTCCATAATTGCTCTTTCATACCGGCTATATTATCATATTTGATAACTTATTGTCAAATATGATAACTTTTTAAGAACACTCACCCTTCCCCCTCCTTGATCAAATTTTACCTCTTCAACTAGATCCTTTAGAATTTTTGAAGTTACGGCTTATCGTAAGTGCTCATAGTAGTCTTGTTAGATTTAATATCATAATTACAAGCTATAATAATTTTTATTTTAAAAACACTAATACCGGCTTTTTCCTCATTAAATCATTTTTTCAAATCTTTTGAAATTTTAGACACTATTTCCGATTTTGTGTTGTATATTCTAAAAAGATATAATCCCCACCCTTTAGACAATGTTCTATTTGGCTTATCTTACACGTATATAAACCCTAATACAAAAACCCAAACAGCCATAATGGTATCTTGCTTCCGACACCAACTTCAATATCATCTGCTGCTATAAAAGAATTTGGCATATCTTTTATCTGCTCAAAGCTCTTTTTTGCTCCACCTATTTCAAAGATAAATTTATTACCAACCATAAAGTCGCCACCTTTGCCTGAGTAAATTTCAGTGATATTTCCAAGCTGATTGGCAAAGAACGTCTCTCTCACATTTCCTATATCAGGGCTGTTTATATACATTAAATTTGTATTTTCAAGGTAAATTTTATCCGCCTTATCCATATTTTTTATAGCTAGCTCGTTTTTCATTAAAAGCCTTATAAGCCCGGCACTATCAAGCATAGCAAGATACTCTTTTAGCGTCCTATCATCCCTTATATCAACAAGTGATTTTAGGTTTGAGTAGTTTGGCTGGTATGGGACGTTTGTGCTTATGGCATGAGTTAAGATCTTTAGCTTTCTTGCTGTGTTGCCGTTTAAATTTGGATATATACTTAAAAGATCACTATCTATCGTAGCTTCTATGCTTTGTCTTAGAGTCTGATAAAAGGCAGTATCATTTGGCATATCGTTATAGTACGGGTAGTAACCCGCCTTTAGATACTCTCTAAAAAGCTTAATGACGGCTAGCTCTTTTTGTTTTAAGGCGTTAATGATGTCAATAGCTATCTCCTGATGATTTGTAAGTAAATTTGTAAGCTCAATAGCTTCTAAATTTATACCATACCTTAGCCCTAGATACTCCCTAAAACTCATTCCACTCATCTTATATACGATTGCTCTTCTGCTTAGATCATGAGAGCTTTTTAACACTTCAAGAGCAGATGAACCAGTAGCTACTATATTTAACTCTTTAAAGTTATCATAGGCAAATTTTAATACAGCAGATATATCTTTGCTCTTATGAATTTCATCCAGATATAGATGTTTTCCGCCATTTAGCACAAACTCTCTTATGATCGAGGTTATATCATTTGATATCTCTATGTCATCTAAACTTAGGTAAAGACTGTCTTTGTTTTTACTAGCTAGCTGAGCTAGTGTAGTTGTTTTGCCTATTCCTCTTTGCCCAAGGATAACGATAAGTCTATGAGATAAGTCCTTGGAGTCTATAAAATATCTTTTAAATTTATGATTGTTTAACCTTATAAGGTCATTGCTCTTTAAAAAAAGTTGATCTAACATAGTTTATCCCTGAATTATGTAATATAATACAATTATATCATAAAAATATATGTGATAGACTACAAATATGGTTGATCTTAAAAGCCTAAACGCTTCTTTATTGTAAATGGCTATATACATTTACAATAAAAAGCACTCACTCTTCCCATCCTTGATCAAATTTTACCTCTTCAACTAGATCCTTTAGAATTTTTGGAGTTACTGGTTCGCCATAAGTGTTCATGGTGATCTTGTATTGTTGTTCATGCCCTACAAGAGCAGCTATATGTTCAACCATTTGGCCACTTTGGATGAGTTTGTTTATGAAAGTGTGTCTAAATGAGTGGAATGTCCTTGTTTTATCATTATCTTTTATAACTTTAGTATTTATCTTTTTTCTAAAATACTCAGAGAAGTCTTTATTGTCACAATTAAATAGTCTAACTGCTTTGCCACATTGCTTAGCTAGCTTCTTTTTATTCTCTACAAATTCAAACAGCCCAATGCTACTTAGCTTAGAGTGGATAGGAACTATCCTTGCAGAGTTTCTGGTCTTTAAAGTCTTGCTCTTACCTGTTTTTACATCTACTTTTGTATTTAAACTAAAGCATACTATGTTATATTTTTCGACTATGTCATCCGTGTTTAACTGTATTATCTCATTTAGCCTCATGCCAGAGTAAGCTGCTATATGAGTAACGAAAAATAGCTCATCTTTGCTAATTCTTTGACTTTTAGTATCACTACTTGATCTAATCTTACTAACAATATCCAAAAGTGCGTTTACGTCACTATCTTCATAAGGGTTTTTATTTGTAACATCATCTTGGTTTAAATTTATTTGTAGGTCCACAGCAGGGTTCTTATCTATATATTCGCTATCGTAGCAGTATTTAAAAAACTCACTAACTCTAACAATATACTTCTTGATGGTTGATTTAGAAATTTTTGGTCTATCTTTTGCCAAAGCTATGATCTCATCTAGGCTTTTATCTTTATAGAGACTATTTTGAGAGAGTTTGGTTGGTAGTTGCAGTAAGATATTTCTAAAATTTAGCAAGTCATCTCTTTTTATTTTTTTGATATCTAGCTCATCGCCAAATTTCATAGACATTAGCCGTCCTACATGTCTAACAAGGCCAAATGTGCTATCACTCCAGTTGTTTGAAATGCTTGTGTTTGATACATAGTTTTCAAAAGCGCTCTTTAGCGTGACCGTGTCAGCTTTTATTTCGTTTTTAGCAGTTGAGCCTAGCTGTGATATAAAGCTTTTAGCTCTATTTGAGAATAGCTTTTGAAAGAAATTTATAGCTTCATTAAAAGTCATGTTACTAGCATCACTTGTATCATCTATCACAAGATCTTTAGCCCCAATGTCACTTAAAACTATGCCTTTATCTTCATATTTATCTGCCTTATATAGCTTTACCTGACCACCAAAGGTAGGATCATTTAAATTTCCATATCCAAATTTGAGATCATCGCTTAGCTCATTATCTCCATCTGGTGATAGCTCACAACCAAATATTCTTAGGATATCGTTTTGTGTGAGTGCTCCCTTTTGCCTAGCTAGCTCATTTATGGCATCTCTTAGCTCACTAACAGAGTGCTTTAAGGACTTTTTAGTGAAAGGCAGCACCAAATCCTGCTTTTTTAAAGTCTCTATGTCGTCTTGATAGCTATCTATGTTAGCCTCTTTAACACCTTTTGCTATCTTGTCTTTAGTATTATCATCTAAATTTGCACTATTGTGTTTTTTACCAAGTGGTACAAATGTCTGTTGCTTATCATTTAGTAGCTTTTGGTTTTTGCACATCTTATATGATATGTGATTTATGTTATCTATCGTTGTCTCAAGCACTCTTTTGCCAAGAAGCTTTTTGGTGTGAGAGTCAGTGCAAGATAGCTTTTTGCAGATATCATCAACCTCTTTTGATATTATGCTAGGCAAGCTATCTTCTTTTAAACTCTGTTTTAAAAACAAATTTAGTGATAGTAGTCCATCTAAATTTATATATCTGCCAAGTATATCATGCTCTTTGATACTTTTGGCCTCCTTGGCTTTTAAAAGCAAAAGCACCAGGTGCTCTATAAGTTCGCTGCTCAAATTCATCTTCCGTGCCTTTTTGATCGCGTTAAAAATTATAGAGTAGATCTTAGCACGATTTTTTGCTGTATCAAAGCGTTTTGTGAGGAAGGAGGTTATGTATTCGGTTTTATTACCAAAATAAGGCCTCAAATATAGTGGGATGGCTACTCTAAAGTAGTATATGCCATTTCGTTTGACTAGATATTGCATCTTTGTTGCCTATGCAATATAACTTTGTAGCAAAATGTAGCAGATACCTGGTGTGAAACTGGCTTTGTACCGTCTTTTTGGTGCTTATATAAGGTTTATTTTTAAACCCTCATAAGCCGGAGGTCGGGAGTTCAAGTCTCCCCCGTGACACCAAAACACACTATTTTAGGCACTAGCAGTGATGCTTTTGTTCTTTCCCTTTCTTTAAAATTTCCTTTAAGAGTGGAACACTTAGTTACTAAAGTGGGACAGTCTCTTAAAAATTCCAATGATTATAGAGTCATCGCCCTTTTAATACAATAAAAATTCATTTTTTAAAAATTTTTACTTGAAACTTTTATCCTAAACCCCTATGAATACTTACTTTTAGCTTGCATCCTTTCATTATTCTTAATTTATTCTTTTTTTAATTATGAATTTTTTTACAAAATTTTGCATTTCTAGCTACGATTTTTTTCAAAATTGGTGTAATTACTATAAATACTTTTCAAAAGGATAAAAATGAAAAAATTTTCATTAATAGTAACTAGCACCGCTAGAACGAAAGAATGTTTATATAATGAGGTGATTTGCCATGGCTAATGCATATACAATAAATGATCACAACCTAGTTATAAACGTAAGGTCGGATTTTTTAACATATGGTAGAGCTATAGGTAGATTTGCACACGCGTGCCGTGAGAAAAATCAAACTGAGCATATAAAGTATCTCAACAAGAATCCAGTCACTATTAATCGCTACAAGCTACTAAGCGAGTTTAATGGCAATGGCAATATGAGAGATGCTAACAGCAAAGATGATGAACTACATAATATGGCTTTTGTAAAGAAATTACTTAAAGGCTTTCAGGATAGCTTTAAAGAAGACTATGGCAAGCAATCCTACACGCAAAAACGACAAGGTAAAGATATAGTTATACGTAGAACTTGGCGTAAGGATATGGCTGGTTTTTGTGAAGTCATCATCACATTTGGTACAGATAGGCAGAAAGAGCCAAAAGAAGGGCTAAACGACGAAGAGTCGAAATTTATAAATGAAAACATATGCATGGATAGAGTAATGAGATTTATAAACGCATACTGCGCGAAGTATGGCGCAAAGTGTCTGCTTGTGGCTGAGCATAATGACGAAAAGACCAAGCACTATCACATCATCTTTACAAACTACAACTTTGAGAAGCATGCAAATTTGAGATTTAGCGGCAGGTCAAAAACAGCAAAATTTGGCCAAGAGCTACAAGATATGGGAGCGGAGGCATTTGAAGGTCAGGTACTTCGTGGCAAGCCAAGTAAAAATAGACACAAGAATTTAACCCAAATGCATCAAACAGCAATTGAATATAATAGCGAGAAAGAGTTAAAGAGCAAGATTAGAGAGCAGGTAATTAGTATGGCAAAAAAATATATAAAGCCAGAATACAAGTTTTTAAGAGAAGAGATCAACTATTTTAAAATGGAAGCTAATAGTGAAAAAGCCTTTTTAGCAGAATTTACAAATTTAGTTTATGAACAAATGCAAGAAAGCATAACCATCACATCTGATGAGCAGCTAAAAGAAAAGGTAGAACTTCTTGCTGAGCAAGTAACAGAACAAAGCAAGATCATAGAGGAAGATAAAAAGAAAAGCATAGAAGTCTTAAAAGAAAAAGAACAGCTAGAAAAAGAGCTAGATAGTTTAAGAGAGACCCAAGCTGAGCAAGACAAAGAGATAATGCTTCTTAAAAATAGAGTAAAAGCACATGCCAATCAGCAATCAAAGATAGATGAACAAAATGCATTGATAAAGAGTAAGGGTAGAGAAAATCAATCTCTAACACGTAAAACCGAAAGTTTGCAAAGTGAAAATACCGAGCTAAGAGACCTTAATGACAAAAGCTTAGGTCTTTTAATAGAAATAGCAAGCACCAATCCTGAGCTAAAAGATATGATAGTAAATGAGATGCCAGAGCTAAGAGGTAAATTTACAAAAGATGATGCTGGGATAGAGATGGGGTAGAGTAATTTTTATGAAATTAGTACCAATGAAAAATTAAGAGGGCTTGTTTTTTATAAATGTGCTTAATGAATCTAGCCAGGCAAGTGCCTAGCTAGTAGTTATTCTGAGATAAGTTTTTCTCTGATGATAGCAATTTCTTTTTTTATGGTTTCTTTCATATTAGCATCATCACTATATTTACCACTGTATAATGTTCCTACTGTTTCTATTATTTCAAGTGCTTTTTCATAATATTCAATAGCTCTACCATAATCTCCAAGACTATCATAAGATTCTCCCAGGTTGCTATAATAAAAAGTAATATCTGGATCATTTTCTCCTAATATATTTATCCTAATTTCAAGTGCTTTTTTATAATATTCAATAGCCCTATTATAATCACTAAGACCATTATAGGCTGCACCTAAATTATTATAATAGTCAGCAATATCTGGGTGACTTTCACCTAGCGTATTTATTCTGATTTCAAGTACTTTTTCATAATATTCAATAGCTTTACCATAATCTTCAAGACCGTAATAAATTTCCCCCAAAACATCATAAGAGTCAGCAACATCTAAATGATCGTTACCTAGTGTATTTATTCTGATTTCAAGTGCTTTTTCATGATACTCAATAGCTTTATTATAATCTCCAAGACCATGATAAATTTCCCCTAAAATAACATATGATCTAATAATATTTCGGTGATTTTTATTTTCACCTAGTGTATTTATTCTGATTTCAAGTGCTTTTTCATGATACTCAATAGCTTTATTATAATCTCCAAGACCATCGTAAGATATACCTAAATTATTATAAGAGTCAGCAACATCTGGATGATTTTCACCTAATGTATTTATTCTGATTTCAAGTGCTTTTTCATGATACTCAATAGCTTTATTATAATCTCCAAGACTATTATAGGCTACACCTAAATTATTATAAGAATTAACAACACCTAAATGATCATCACCTAGTGTATTTATTCTGATTTCAAGTGCTTTTTCATGATACTCAATAGCTTTATTATAATCTCCAAGACCATCGTAAGATATACCTAAATTATTATAAGAGTCAGCAACATCTGGATGATCGCCGCCTAGTGTATTTATTCTGATTTCAAGTGCTTTTTCATGATACTCAATAGCTTTATTATAATCTCCAAGACTATTATAAACCGTACCTAAATTATTATAATAGCTAGCAACATCTAGATGATTTTCGCCTAGTGTATTTATCCCGATTTCAAGTGCTTTTTCATGATACTCAATAGCTTTATTATAATCTCCAAGACCATCGTAAGATATACCTAAATTATTATAAAGTTCTGGTTGATTTTCACCTAGTGCATTTATCCTAATTTCAAGTGCTTTTTCATGATACTCAATAGCTTTATTATAATCTCCAATATCCCTATAAGATACGCCTAAAATATTTAAAATCTCTGCCTTTTTATAGTCAAGATCTTTATCTAATAGCCCCAAGAGCATATCTTTAAAAATAAACAACATTCTACATTCACTATAAATATCTAACTTCTCTAAAAGCCAATCTATAGCTTTTTCTACACCTTCTAATTTTTCTTTATGAGCAAATGCTTCCTGTATTAAAGCAGCTTGAGTGCTTGAAGCAGTTTTTATACTAAGGTCTTTTAGCTTATCTTCATAATAACATACCATAGTCTCATGAGCCCTAGCTTTTAACTCGGCATTTAGTTGATTTTGTAAACACTCTTTCATAAGTCTTTGTATTGTATAGTGTTTACTATTATCTTCTGATGATATAAAAGAAAATTTAGCCAGTTCATCTATCTTGGTTGCAGGATAGCCTGTTGAAAATTTACTAACCATAAGTTCAAAAATTTCCCTATTAAAATAACTTGTTATAGACAAAAGTTCTAGCGTAGCAAGCTCGCTTCTATCCAAGTATCTAATAAGTCGCTCTGTTATCTCAGCCTGTTTTATATCCCTAAAGTCCTCTTTACATTTATCTTTTTCCCATATCTCTACACATACATCAAGATAAAATGGTACGCCACAACTACATTTTATAATTCGCTCTTGAATATCAGGATCAGTTATACCGCAATGGTTTAAAAAACTCTTGCAATCATCATCACTTAGCTCTTCTAGTCTGTGCTGTTCTAAAACTTCTTCCCAATCACTATCAGCTAACTCCCAAATAAGTTTTTCACGACCATTAATGACAAATAAAACATTTTTGTTTTGTTCTATAAAATCTCTTATCCACTCATCTTGCTTTAGTTTTTCAGCGTCTGTAGGTTGAGTTTTACATAAAAGCTCATAAGTATCAAAGAAGATGGAGACTTTTTTGTTAGGATTTTCTTTTTTAAAATTTGCTAAATCATAGGCAAAAAATCTAGGAAGCTCCTGTTCTATATTGCATACCTCTTGATTTTCTAGTTTAAATAACTCATTTTTTATATTATCATCCAAGAAAAAGTTAGAATAGTTTTTATACGCATATGCAACTATTTTAGTCGTTATCCCTGCTATAGAACCAACACTCTCACTTAGAAATTCTATAATCCCTGATAATATGTCGCCCTCTTCTGCAAAAGGCAAGGTGTGTTTTTTTAATTCTAAATTCGGATTTAATTTCTTTAAATATATGATATAGGCCAATGAAAATATTGTAAATTTGATACCAAAATTCTTATGAAATCTATCCGAAATAAGCCTATAAAAAACATCTTTTGAAATCATGTTTTTTGAAAAGTCTGTTTGAAAATCAATATATGAGTAAACTACCTGTTCTTTTAAGCTATCATCCTTTTTAACCATATCACATAGATGTTCTCTAAGACTTGTTTTGCCAATACCACCCATACCATAAAAAGCTAAGACTTTATATGTGTTTTTCTCTTTGCCATCTTTGTCTTTACTAATTTCATTTATGTGGGCTATTGACTTTCTAAAAGCATCTTTTGGCTTAATTCTATCTGTAAATATACGCTCTGCCCTTGGTTTTTGTTCTGATCCTAGTGGGTTATATTTAGAACCTATTGCCATGAGATATCCTTTTTGTAAAAAAATATTGCAAAATTATATCAGAAATTTCACTTTTAAAATTTCTAAATTTTTTCACTTTTACATCAAATTAAGACATGCAAAACTTAAGTAAGAACTATGTAAAGTATGGGATAAATCATTCATAAGTTATATAAATAGATTTCGATAATAAACTATTGCTCATATCAACTTTATTGAGTGCATATGTATAAGTTATCTTTGTAAATTCTTAAATAATAGAAGTAAATGCCTTAAACAAAAACTTAGACCTTTTATCAACAAAAGTAATCTTTAATGGATAAAGTTTTGTTTAAGTTGTATTTTTGTAAATAAAAATTTTGCCCGTCTGGCTAAGACCTTACAGCAAGCTCAACCTGAGCTTGCTAAGTAAGTTTATCAACATGCTAAAAATGTTGATAAATATGCTAGAAACTGGCATTAAATTTTCTTGGATTATAACAAATAAATTTATAATGTAACATACTGCATGTGATGTAATGTGCAGTACATGATGTCACGTCAAGTATGTGATGTCACATGCAGCACTTGATGTAATGTATAGTACATGATGTAACATGCAGTAGGTGACGTCATGTATAGTATGTGATGTTATGTATATTTCGTAGATGAGAGAGCATTAGGATTAGTGGATATTTATTTTTAGATAGATATTATTGAAGTTATATGTCTAAAAAGCGCTTGGTGTGTATCTAATAGTGATGATTATAATAGCCTTATCTTTTTCATTTACCCTATAAATAACTGTATAGTTTTTAACAAATAGCTGTCTATAGCCCATATTGGCATATCTGCCAACTTTTCTAATAGCACCACTCTAATAGCACCACGATTTGGCATCTCATCTAGACTAAGGATAGCGTTTTTGATAGCCTCTAATGTAGAGTTTGCAGCACCTGGTGAGAGCAAAGACATTGCGATATATTTATAAATCGCCTCAAGTTCTTCATAAGCTTGTGGTGAGATAAGGACTTTATATTTATTCAAGATACTTATCTTTTAAACTAGCAAAAACATCTTTTGCTTCTAGCATCTTTGTATCTGCTGTTATTCTAGTTTCAGACGATGTGATAGCGCTATCTATATCGGCTGTGGCTACTAGCTTATCATATGTCTTTATACTCATCACAACCAAGTCTCCATAGCCATTTTTAGTGACAAACACTGGCTCATCCTTGCTATTGCATAGCTGTGAAATTTCATTTGTGTTTCTAAGCTCTTTTATTGGTAATATTTGAGGCATATGCTATTTCCTTTTAATAATATGACATGATTATAGCATAATTATGATATAAATTTAGATGGCTTGTCTAACTAACTTGGCAAACTAAAAAATATAAGCCCAAGTATTAAACATTTCCTACCTTCCTTTATCCCATAATAAATTAATAATATTATAAATACAATCACAATAAAATATTAAAAACAGTAGTGGTGGCTTAATATGCAAAACAACGAAATAAAAATAACCTACTCTTGCGAAGAGACATTAAAAAAGATGAAAGAGTATATGGCTGATGCAAAATGTGTAACTCTTTATACGTCTAGCTTGAATTCACTCACATCGTACTCTAACGGCATAGCTAATGAGATCATATCTAATCTAATATTTTCTAAGAAGAGAGATAAAAAAGATGTATCGATCGTATCTGACTTTTATATAGATAAAGAGAGCTTTACTGATAGTAAGCTAAATAGAATAAGAGAATTTGAATATAGAGATATACCAGTAAAGATCGTCCATAAAAAAAGTGCGGTTGATAAGTTTTTTGCAAATTTAAAAGAGAAGATAAGCCCCATAAAAAGCAAAGCAAGATATGAAGCTGAACTTGAAGCTGCTCAGGATGAGCACGAGAGAAATTTGCTAAAAAACATGGGTGAAACAAAGACAGAAGCTATAAGCTTTTATGATATGTTTGAGGTCATAGTATCCAACTATGATGACGCCAAAGATATCGTAAAAGAGTGCCTAAATACATTAAAAAATGATCTACTAAGCGATGCTAGCTTTTTGATATCTAGCGAAGGACTAGATGGAGCTAAATTTGAAAAAAGCATTGAAGAGTGCTTTAGAGAGTTAGATAAGAATTTAAGCGAGTTAAATAAAGAAAGTGGAGAGTTTTTACTCAAACAAATATTTCTTTTTATATTAAGCATAGTTGATCTAAGTGACCCAAAGGCTGCACTCAAAAAGGCAAACGGATGCTTTTTGTTCTATGAGCTTAGTAAATTAACCTACAAGATGGTTGAGCATCAAAGCAATAGATCTCTTTATGGTGTAACCTTACCTATCCTTAGCTTTTTCACATCTAGATTTGCTTCTATTATAAATACTCTAAATATAAACTCAAGTTGCAATGTATTAGTATTTAAACAAGATAAATCCTCTAACTCTGGCTTTTTTATAGACTTTACCCACCTAAATTTAGACTATATCTACTTTAGAGACGACAATAACCTAAATGAGGTTAATTGCAACGCAGATGAGGGATATAGTGTATTTGGTCATTTAGATGATCTATCGGTATTTGATCACACTAAGAATGTTTGCTCTTATGATATAGTAAATAAAAACTTAGGCTTTGGCTCTAGTGATGATACGCTCTTTAAAAGACTAAAGGATCAAATAAAAGGACTAAATGCAAATTTAAATTTTATCTGTGCTTCAAATTTCAACTCTATAAAACTAGCCAATCTAATAGCAAACAAGTCCGATAAAAATGGCACCTCTACAAACGATGAGATGAACAGCAAAGATTTTTCAAATTTAAATAAAAACTATGTAATCCTCTCAAACTCACCTTTTAGATCAAGTGCAGGTCTTAGAGAAGAAGTAATAAGTAAATGCCTAGATCAAGTGATAGAAGACGAGCTAAATAGACCCAATAAATCCAACCTTGTAAAACAAAAATTCACCGATATAAAGACCCTAAGTCCTATTAAGGATTACAGCCAGTACAGCATAAACATCAATAAAGAAAACAATAGATCAACTCTTGTTTTAAATTTATCTCCATTTGCAAGGATAGATAAAAAATATATAGACAACATAGAGCAAAAAAGGGAAGAATTTAAAGAGATCGCCTATCAAGATGACACCAACTATCTTGATAACTACACCAAATACGAAGAGTTATTTAAGACAAATTTCTCTCACGTAAATGCTTATGCTAAGCAGCCAAATGATATGGAGAAGATCAAAAAAAGCGAAGAAGAGTATATGAAAAAGGTAACTCTCTCTTTTAAAGCAGTATTTGATAAGGTAAATGAAAACGCCTTAAACAGAAGAGAGGCTGAAGCATATAACAATAGTAATATCTCAAGCCAACTTATAGATGATATAAAAAATGGCTCATCAACCGCTGATGAGTACTACTCACAAATGCAACGTATAATACAAACCCTTCCAAAACGCTACTCTTTCATAGAGGCACTATCTCTTGGAGTGGCTTACTTTATAATGACTAAAAGCTATTCAAAAAAAATGATAAAGAAAAGCATTCAAGATGGTGATGAATATATAGTAATAGAAGATGATGAGATAAAAGCCCTACACTCAAACTCTATAATAAGAGTTTTTGATAGAGATTTAAAGCTATTTTTCTACAAAGACTCAGTAAAAAATAGTGGTCTAAAAAGTGGTGAGTATCTATGTATAGAAGAAATTTCTAAATATATGGATGGAGTAAATAACAAGGATGTAGTTAGTGTTGAAGAGCTTTTAGCAGAAAATGAAGTTGGTAAAAATGCAGATATCAAAGACCCTTTACAAAAAGATCTAATGAAGCTTCTTATAGAACAAGCTGACAAGATAGATGAGAACTATAAAAAAGATGAAGCTACTATAAAAGAGGCTATAGCTGCTAAGAATAAAAACACTCTAAAAGAAGCTATAAATTTAAAAGATATAGCATATAGCAATGATAGAGATATAAATAAAGAGGTAACCTCATTATTAGTAAAAACTACTATAGAAGAGGTGTTTCCACTAGCAAAATTTGTTGGCGAAGATGGCATATCTAAGATATATGAATCACTTGGTTCTTATATATTTAATAAAGACGCAAAGGCACTAAGAGAAACATTTCTTGATGAGCTTGGGGTATTAAATTTAGTAAAAAACCTACTTGGTGCAAGAAAGACTAAAGAGATAGATAGATATATCTTACTAATAACCAGTCTAAAAACTACAAGCGTAGTTTTACAACATTCAAAGCTTAATCTAATCATTCAAGCTTCAAATGCTTTTAGGCTTCATATGGCAATGGAGTATTATAAACTAAGTATAACTTATACAGAGATCACAACATATACCTTTATGAGATATACTCATAGGTTTAGCTATACAGATTTTCAAGAGATAAAGAGACTAATAAAAGATTATGCAGGATCATTAGGTAAGAGCATAGGTGCTTCTATGGTTAGTGGCGCATTAGAACTTTGGAAAACATCCTATGAAAAACTAGAAGAGAACTACAACGAAATAATGCACACAAGATATACATATAAATTTAATGAAGCTTACGCATTAAATAATATCTCATATAAACCTATGTCTAT